>JAJXWB010000030.1 GCA_021781815.1 Pseudomonadota bacterium
GCCACTGTCAACGCCGCTCTTCGGCCATCTGCTGCGCCGCAGCGACGATTTGCGTCGCGTCTGGCGCAGAATCGCTCCCTTCCCAAAGCCGGGCTTGGTGTTATGCTGTTCGCCGACAGGCCGGCTGGCGCGCCAGCGCGGCGATTGGAGTTGACCCTTGTCGTCGCTCGGGGACGAACGGCGCCCATTGGAGGCGCCCACCCGGGTCGGGAGCGAAAGCAGAGCCGGCGCGCGGGCCGACGCGCCGCCTCTTTACGCCGCGCTCGACCTCGGCACGAACAACTGCCGCCTTCTGGTGGCGCGTCCGGCCGGCGCCGCCACGCCCTCCGGCGCGGAAGGCCTGCGAATCATCGACGCCTATTCGCGCATCGTTCGCCTTGGCGAGGGGCTGTCCCAGTCCGGCCGCCTCGGCGAGCCGGCGATCCAGCGCACGCTTGAGGCGCTCGACATCTGCCGCGACAAGATGGATCGGCGCGGCGTCACGCGCGCGCGGCTGATCGCCACGGAGGCTTGCCGCGCCGCGTCCAATGGCGCTGAATTCGTTGCGCGCGTCTATGAGGAGACCGGGCTGAAACTAGAGATCATCGATCGCGAGACCGAAGCGCGGCTGGCCGCCGTTGGCTGCGGTTCGCTGGCCGATCCGCAGGCCGCCGGCGTGCTTCTGTTCGATATCGGCGGCGGCTCGACCGAAATTGTCTGGCTTGCGCCCGATCGCGCCCGTCAACAGGGCGTGCGCGCCGTCACCATCTGGACGTCGATCGACCTCGGCGTCGTCTCGCTTGCTGAACGATTCGGCGGGCAGCACGTCGATGACGACACCTTCGAGGCGATGGTCGAGGCGTTCGAGGATCGACTGGCGCCTTTCGTCGAAAAGGCTATGGCCCAGCGCGCCTGCGGCCGGTTCCATCTGCTCGGCACGTCCGGCACGATCACGACGGTCGCCGGCATTCACCTCGACCTTTCGCGCTACGACCGTCGCCGCGTCGACGGCCTGTGGATGTCGTCCGATCAGGCCGACGACGCCGTCGAGCGTCTGCGCGCCATGAGCTACGACCAGCGCGCCGCCAACGGCTGCATCGGCCACGAACGGGCCGACCTCGTGCTGGCTGGCTGCGCCATTCTGGAGGCGATTCGTCGCGCCTTTCCCGCGCCGCGCATCCGCATCGCCGATCGCGGCCTGCGCGAAGGCATTTTGGTCGAGATGATGCGCGCCGACCGACTGGCGGCCGGAGAGGGCGCGTGACGGCTGGAAAGCAACGGCCCGGCGGCAAGGGCGAGAAGGAGCGGGGCGGCTCGCTCAAGACGCGCGTGAAATCGGCGCGCAAGCGTACGCTCTCGTCTACTCTTTGGCTGGAGCGCCAGCTCAACGATCCCTATGTCGCGCAGGCCAAGCGCGAAGGCTGGCGCTCGCGCGCCGCCTACAAGCTTATCGAGATGGATGAACGCTTTCATCTGCTGAAGCCTGGCATGCGCGTCGTCGATCTCGGCGCAGCGCCCGGCGGCTGGGCGCAATACGCAGCCCGGACGGTGTGCTCGGACGCAGGGCAGGGCAGGGACAGGGGCCGCGTGATCGGCATCGACCTGCTCGATGTCGACCCTATCCCGGGCGTCGAATTCACGATCATGGATTTTCTCGCCGAAGACGCGCCGGCGCGCCTGACCGACATGCTGGGCGGCCGCGCCGACGCCGTCATGTCCGACATGGCGGCCAATGCGACGGGCCATCGCCAGACCGACCACCTGAAGATCGTCGCACTTGCCGAGCTTGCCGCCGATTTCGCTTGCGAGGTTCTGGCGCCGGGCGGCTTTTTCGTCGCGAAGGTTCTGCAGGGCGGCACGGAGGGACAGTTGCTTGCGCGGCTGAAACGCGATTTCGCCGTCGTGCGCCACGTGAAGCCCGCTGCGAGCCGCAAGGATTCCGCCGAGCTTTATGTGCTGGCGACTGGATTTCGTGGGGCGCAGCCGCAAGATTGAGCGACGTCACGCTAGATCCATCGTGATGTCGACCAGCCGCCGATATTCGCCCAGTGCGTAGCGGTCCGTCATGCCGGCGATATAGTCGGCGACGATGCGGGCGCGGCCGGTTTCGTCGCGCGCGCCCTTGATGACGCCCGCCCATTCCAGCGGCATGGCGGCGGGCTCTCGCAGGAACAGCGGAAACAGCGCCTCGACGATCCGGGTCGCCTTCGCCCGCACGCGCATCACGTCGGGATGGCGGTACATCGCCCCGAACAGGAAGCGCTTGATCGAGATGTCGGCTTCAATCATCGCCGGGGAGAATGAAACCAGCGTGCGGCCGGCGCCCCGCACCTCTGCTGCGCTGCGGGCGCCGGATTCGGCGATTCGGCGCGCGCTCTCGGCGAGCGCGTCCTCGACGAAGCGTGTGATGACGCGCCGCCCGAGTTCATGGATGACGCGCGCGCGCTCCAGTGCGCCGTAGGTCTGTTCGATCTCCGACAGCAGCATGTCTATGAACGGCGACGCCGCGCGCAGGTCGCCCAGCTCGAACAGACCGGCGCGAAGACCGTCGTCTATGTCGTGCGAGTCGTATGCGATGTCGTCGGCGAGCGCGGCGATTTGCGCTTCGGCGCTCGCATGGGAGGACAGACCGAGCGCGCCGATCGTCGCTTTGCATTCGGCGTCGAAATCGATGATCGGCTTCGGGACGCCGCGCGCGGCGTAGCGCGCGGTCGGGCGGCCCTCGGGGTCGAGCAGCGGCCCATTGTGCTTGACCAGTCCCTCCAGCGTCTCCCACGTGAGATTGAGGCCGTCGAACCGCGCATAGCGGCGTTCGAGCCGCGTCACCAGCCGCAGCGCCTGCGCATTGTGGTCGAAGCCGCCGTAACAGCGCATCAGCGCATCGAGCGCGTCCTCGCCGACATGGCCGAACGGCGTGTGGCCGAGGTCGTGCGCCAGCGCCAGCGCCTCCGCGAGATCGTCATCGACCCGCAAACCCCGCGCCAGGGCGCGCGCGATCTGGGCGACTTCGATCGTGTGCGTCAGGCGGGTGCGGAAATGATCGCTGCCGAGCGGGACGAACACCTGCGTCTTGTGCGCCAGTCGCCGGAAGGCGGTGGAATGGACGATGCGATCCCGGTCGCGCTGGAATGCGCTTCGCGTTGGCGAGGCGGGCTCGGGCGTCAGCCGTCCCCGGCTCTGCGCAGCGTCGCACGCGAAGGGCGCCAGAGCAGGCATCATCCTTGCTTCCTTCGAAGGCGCGGGCGTTGAAAGTGGCCGCTGCGCGACATATCTTCGCTGGGCCTCGCAAGGCAAGCCGGACCTTGAACCCGGACAGGAATGAAATGAACGAGACAGCGACAACCGACGTCGTATTGACGGAACGCGCAGCCCTGCGCGTAGCAAAAATCCTTGAGGGCGAACAGCCGGGCGCGGCGCTGCGCATCGCCGTCAATGGCGGGGGCTGCTCGGGCTTCCAATATGCATTCGACGTGACGACCGATCGCGCCGCAGACGATCTCGCTCTCGCCCGCGGCGGCGCGACCGTGCTGATCGATCCGGTCAGCCTCGAATACATGAAGGGCTGTCAGATCGATTTCGTCGACGACCTGATCGGCCAGTCCTTCAAGATCGACAATCCGAACGCCACTGCATCCTGCGGCTGCGGGACGAGCTTCTCCGTCTGATTCCGCCGGTCCTTTCGCCGCAATGTAGCCTTGCCTTGGCCGCGCAGCCATGCGACGCGGGGTCGGCCGCGCTTTTGCGGCCAATGTCGGGGCAGCCATGACCAGACTTCTGCGCACGCTCATTCCGCTCGGCGTCATGCTCGCGATAGCCGGCTGCTCGGCGCCGCCGCCGCCCGAGCCGACCTATCCGCCGCCGCCGCCGAAGAAGCAGCTCGACGCCAAGACCCAGCTCGAGAGCGGCCGCAAGTACTGATCTCTTCTGCGAGATCTCCCGGGTCAGAGACCCAGGAGCGTACGCGCGGCGAAAATGATCCACATCGCCGCGAGAATGCCGAGGCCCGCGGCGAAAAACTGGAAGCGGCGTGGCACGAAGTTCGATGTGACATGCACGTAGGCGTGCCCGTAGCGCGTGGCCACGAACAGCCATGACATGATGACGAACAGCAGGTCGTCCTTTTTGGTCAGCATGGCGAAGACCACGAGCGCGTAGAACAATATCGGCAATTGCAGATTATTGGCGTAGGCGTTGCTCGTCTGCTGCACGGGCGCGGTCCAGCCGGCCTGCCCGAGCGCGATGTCCTTCAGCTTGACCTCGCCCGTCTTGATCGCAGCGACGCGCGTCGCCCCCATGCGCGCAGCGAGGAAGAGAACCAGCGCGACGAGCGCAAAGACAGGCGACAGGACTGCTGCGACGGACATGCGCTCGACTCCGGCTGGTTCAGCCATGAACGATACCGGAAGCGAGCCGGAACTGCACGAAAAGAACGCGCCCGAAGAGGCGCGCGATCCGGTGGATAAGACCGGACAGATGATTTCCATCTGTCTGAAGCGATTTATCCACCGGACAAGATTTCCGGAGGGCCGACCTCAGATGAGGATCAATGCGGCAGCTTGTCCGCGAGGATATCCAGTTTGTGGATCTCGGGCTTGTTGGCGAACAGGTTCGGCGCCTGTTTCATCAATGCGTCCGCAACCCTGCCATTGAGATGGGCGTCCCGGCCTCCCTCGTCCTGGAATGCATCGAATATGCCGAAGGTCGTCGGTCCCATCTTCATCGCGAACCAGGCGGTGGTCTTGGGCTCCTGCTCCACCAGCGGCTGGGCGTTCTTGAGGAAATTCGCGACCTGCTGCTCCTTGCCGGGTTTCGCTTCGAGCTGCACGTAGCACGCCATTCGGGTCATGAGCGGTCTCCTGATCGCGCCCCCCGGTACGGCTAGCTAACGCGCCATTGGAATTTTCCAAGTGCCGCGCGCCTGTTTCTTCCGCTCGCAGCCCCGCATCGCCCTGCGCGGCGCCTCACGTCCCCGTCGGATAGTTCGGGCTCTCGCGCGTGATCGACACGTCGTGGACGTGGCTTTCGCGCAGGCCCGCGCCGGTGATGCGGACGAACTGCGCGCGCGCCTGCATGTCCTTGATCGTCGGCGCGCCGACATACCCCATGGCGGCGCGCAGGCCGCCGGCGAGCTGGTGCAGGATCGGCGCGACGGGACCGCGATAGGGCACCTGGCCCTCGATGCCTTCCGGCACCAGCTTCATCTGGTCCTTGATGTCCTGCTGGAAATAGCGGTCGGCCGAGCCGCGCGCCATTGCGCCGACAGAGCCCATGCCGCGATAGGCCTTGAACGTCCGGCCCTGGTACAGGAAGGTTTCGCCGGGGCTCTCGTCGGTGCCGGCCAGCAGCGAGCCGATCATCACGCAATCGGCGCCGGCGGCGATCGCCTTGGCGAGATCGCCCGAATATTTGATGCCGCCATCGGCGATGACCGGCACATCGGCTTTTCGCGCGGCTTCTGCGGAATCCATGATGGCGGTGAGCTGTGGCACGCCGACGCCGGCGACGATGCGCGTCGTGCAGATCGAACCGGGGCCGATGCCGATCTTGATCGCGTCGGCGCCCGCGCCGATCAGCGCTTTCGTACCTTCGCCGGTCGCCACGTTGCCAGCGATGATCGACACCTTGTTCGACTCGCGCTTCACGCGCGCCACCTGGTCGAGAACGCTCTGCGAGTGGCCGTGCGCGGTGTCGATGACGATGCAATCGACGCCGGCGTCGATCAGCATCATCGCGCGCTCGTAGCCCTTGTCGCCGACGGTGGACGCAGCCGCCACGCGCAGCCGTCCGTCGCCGTCCTTGCAGGCATTGGGGTGCAGCGTCGCTTTCTCGATGTCCTTCACCGTGATCAGGCCGACGCACCTGTGGTCCTCGTCGACCACCAGCAGTTTTTCGATCCGGTTCTGATGCAGCAGACGTCGCGCCTCCTCCTTGCCGACGCCCTCGCGCACGGTGATGAGATTTCGCGTCATCAGCTCCGAGACGGGCTGCGCGTCATTGTCAGCGAAGCGCACATCGCGGTTGGTGAGAATGCCCACGAGCTTGCCAGCCTTGGCGCTGCCCGCGCGCTCTACCACGGGAATGCCGGAGATCGAATGGCGCCGCATAAGCGCCAGCGCGTCGGCCAGCGTTTCATCCGGGAAGATGGTGATCGGGTTCACCACCATGCCGCTCTCGTAGCGCTTCACCTTGCGCACTTCCTCGGCCTGTTCCTCCGGCTCGAGGTTGCGGTGGATGACGCCGATGCCGCCGGCCTGAGCCATGGCGATGGCGAGGCGGGCTTCCGTCACCGTGTCCATGGCGGAGGAAATGATCGGCAGATTCAGCGCAATTCCGCGGGTGAGGCGCGTACGAAGATCGACGCCGCTCGGCATGACCTCGGAGTGGCCGGGCCGCAGCAGGACGTCGTCGAAGGTCAGGGCTTCCACGAGCGACGGATACTGGGAAATCTGTTCGGAAATTTTCATCGCCAACTCCGGAAGAGACGGGACAGGGCGGAATCGGGTCCGCCCCAAGGGTTGGCGCGTGCTCATAGCACTATTGCGACGGGAGGCAAATCGCGGCGGGGCATCCAAGCTCCGCATTTTGCGCGCTTCCGGCGCGCGGCTCACGCGGTTATACGATGAAACGATGACCGAACAGCAGGACAATGCGGTCGCCGTGGGCGACGCGCGGACGATTTTGCCGACGGTCGCGCCTGAATCGCCGCCTGCGGCCGAACCAGGCAGCTCGATGGTCACGCCGCTGGTCGTCGCCACCGCGCTGTTCATGGAGAACCTCGATTCGACGGTCATCTCCACGTCCCTGCCGGCCATCGCCCTCGATCTTCATGAGGATCCTGTCGCCCTCAAGCTGGCGCTGACGGCCTACCTGCTGTCGCTCGCCATTTTCATTCCCGCCTCCGGCTGGATGGCCGACCGTTTCGGCGCCCGAAAGGTGTTCAGAGGCGCGATTGTGGTGTTCGCGACAGGCTCGATCCTGTGCGGTCTGTCGAGCACGCTGCCGCAATTCGTCGCGGCGCGCATGATTCAGGGGATGGGGGGCGCGATGATGACGCCGGTGGGGCGTCTGGTCCTGCTGCGCTCGATTCCGCGCTCGGAAATTGTGCGCGCGCTCGCCTGGCTGACCGTGCCGGCGCTGATCGGTCCGGTCATCGGGCCGCCGCTCGGCGGCTTCATCACGACCTATTTCCATTGGCGCTGGATTTTCTGGATCAACATCCCGATCAGCCTGCTCGGCATCGTCCTGGCGACCATCTTCATCGCCGACGTGAGAGAGACGGAGACCCCGCCGCTGGACGCGCCGGGTTTTGTGCTGCTTGGCGTTGCGCTCTCCAGTCTGATTTTCGGCTTTTCCGCGGCTGGCCGCGGCGTCATCGCGCTCCCCCTCGACATCGGCTTGATCGCGCTCGGCTTCGTTGGCCTGGCTGCGTATGTGCGCCACGCCTTGCGCGCGCCGCATCCCGTCCTCGACATCCGTCTGCTGAAGCTCGCCACCTTTCGCGCCAGTGTCGCGGGCGGCTTCCTGTTCCGGCTCGGCATCGGGGCGACGCCCTTCCTGCTGCCGCTCCTGTTTCAGGTGGGCTTCGGTCTGTCGCCGTTCCAGTCGGGCTCGCTGACCTTTGTCTCGACGCTCGGCGCCATGGCGATGAAGCCGACGGCCGGCCCGATCCTGAAAAAAGCCGGCTTTCGCAACGTGCTCGTCTTCAACGCGCTGCTGTCCACCTGTTTTTTCCTCGCCAACACGCTGTTTCACGCGTCGACGCCGCACGCCGTCATCATCGCAGTCCTGCTCGCCGGCGGCTTCTTCCGTTCGCTGCAATTCACGGCCATCAACGCGATCGCCTATGCCGAGGTGCCCGACCGCCTGATGAGCCATGCCACCAGCCTTGCGGCCGTCGGTCAGCAATTGTCGCTTTCGGTCGGCGTCACGCTCGGGGCGGCGGCGCTGGAATTCACGCGCAACCGGCATGGCGTCGGGCTGGCGCTCGTCACCGCCGATTTTGCGCCCGCCTTTCTGGTGGTCGGCGTCATTTCGGCGACGTCCGTTTTCTTCTTCAGCAGGCTGTCCCCGGACGCCGGAGCGGAATTATCCGGCCGCCGTAACTAGCCCTGTTTACGTAACGGAAAGAATAGATTGCTTCAATGATCCGCAGTCGCGCGTTGGGGTGTGAATTGCGCGGGGTCCGTCACAATTCAAGCGTTGGCCGCAACGATATGGCGAATATCATAAAATCAGCCGGCGCCGTCGCAGTGATCGCCGTCGTCGCCGCCAATTATCTGGCCGGACGCACGCCGCATTCTCCAGCGCCGCCGGCGGCCGCCAGCCAGCACGCCTCCGTCGTCCCGCCAGCGCCGCCATCGCTCGGCACTGGGGCCGCCGCCATCCTCCCGCAGGGGCAGAACGGACATTATTTCGCACGTGTGGAGACACGCGGCGCCACGCTGGACATGATGATCGATACCGGCGCGAGCGTCGTGGCGCTGACCGCGGACGATGCCGCCAAACTCGGCGTCTTTCCGTCGGAGTCCGATTTCACCGGCCGCACGATGACAGCCAACGGCGCGGCCGCAGTCGCCCCGGTCAAGCTCGACATGGTCAGGGTCGACAATGTGCTCGTCTATGACGTCGACGCCATTGTCGCGAGACCCGGCGCGCTCAGCGTCAGCCTGCTCGGCATGAGTTTTCTGAAGAAGCTCGCATCCTATCAGGCGGAGTCGGGTCGCCTCATCCTGCGCCAGTAGCCGCGGGCGTTCGCAGCCGAACGGCCTTGCCGTACCGCGTCAATCATGGCTTCCTTCCGGCAAAGAACAAGACGCCGGGAGGAATGATGACAGAGCAGGGAGCGCGCGCCGCCCACGGAGCCGGGACGGAAGTCGGCGGCAAGCCCAGGATCAACAAGCTCGTGCGGGACGATCTGGTCGTCTGCCTGCTGCAGGGATGGCGTGATTTCGTCGCAGCGCCGCGTTACGGCCTGTTCTTCGGCGGCGTCTATGCGTTCGGAGGCATCGCGATCACGGCGCTCTTCCTCGCCCTCCATCTGCCCTATGTCGGCTATCCCGTCGCCATGGGCTTTGCCCTGATCGTGCCGTTCGTCGCCATGGGAACCTACGAGATTTCCCGCCGTCTGGAGCGCGGCGAGCCCCTGAGCTGGGAGGCGGTGTTCGGCGCGGTGTGGCGGCGATCAGGCAAGGATCTCGGCTGGATGGCGCTCGTCACCCTGTTCGCACTCATCATCTGGGTCGATTTCGCGGTCTTCCTGTTCCTGATGTTTTTCGGCCTGCACGTGCCGACGCCTCAGGAATTGATGATCGAAATACTCTCCACTTCCAGGGGCCTGACATTCGCTGTCGTCGGCAATGTCGTCGGCGCGGCGGTCGCCATGACGGTGTTCTCCATCACGGTCGTGTCCTTTCCGATTCTCGCGGATCGCGACATAGACTTCGTGACGGCGATGATCACGAGCGTGCGCTGCGTCCTGACAAACCCGCTCCAGATGGTCGCCTGGGCCTGCGTGATCGGCCTTCTGCTGCTGATCTCGATGCTCGTCGGGTTTCTCGGCCTGTTCATCGCCTTGCCGGTGCTCGGGCACGCGAGCTGGGCTCTTTACCGCAAGCTGGTCGCTTAGAGCGCGATGTTTGCGAAGCGCGCGGCCTGCAAATGGATCGCCATGCCGGGGGTCTGAATTTCGCGCATGATCGTCTGCGCGACATACGCTTTGGCGCGGCGCGTCGAGGCGCGCGGGATCGGGACGCCCTCGGCGCGCATCACTGCGAAGGCCCATTGCTCGGCTTCGTATTCCTGCACATAGACGGGCTTGTCGTGGAAATGTCCGAGCACGACATGCGCGACTTCGTGCAGATAGACATGCAGCGCGCGCCGCGTGACAGGTCTTGGAACCGAAATCCGGCGGCTGCGCGCCCACGCGCACCCGGTCAGGCGCCTGCGATAGGCGACGTACACGTCAGCCGGCGTATGCCGAGCGGCGATTTCTGTGAACCGGATCGCGGCCGCCCGTCGCGCGGCTTGTAAAGCTGCAGGTTTGAGCATCGTCATATGAAAATTTGCTTCAGCGCGGGCGATGCCGACTTTGATCTATCGCAACCAAAGTGGAGTTCGGTCGGATGTGCGGCCTCTATGCAACACTTTGTCGTCGCCCGGTCGAAGCGTCTGTAGTTAAGCTCCAGCGGACGATCGGGGCGCGAACGCGCGCCGGGGCGGCGTTGGAGCGCATTTTCCAGAAATGCGTATTGCCGCGTTCGAACGGGCGGGCCAACATGAAAAATTGTTTCGGTTGAGGACAGAATGCGCGTCAACACACGTCGTTACGGGGCTCACATCGGTTTGCGCGCGCGCCTCGCCCTCCGGCGCTGGTCGCGTCGAGCCGTCTTTCTGCTTGGCGGCATTGCGGTCGGCGGGGCGGCGGTCTCCATGGCGAAGCTCGCCGACCGGGCGCAAGCGGCATTTCTCTGGCTGATCGACCAGTTTCCTTACATCGGTCTTGCCGTCACGCCGCTTGGCTTTGGCCTTGCCTCCGTCCTTGCGCGAGACTGCTTTCCGAATTCTCAAGGCAGCGGCATTCCGCAGGCGATCGCTGCCCTGCACATCGCGGAACAGGAAAGGCGCGCGCCGCTCGTGTCCCTGCGCGTAGCGGGGGGCAAGATCGTAGTGATGACCCTTGGCCTCCTTTGCGGCGCGTCGATCGGTCGCGAGGGGCCGACCGTACAGGTCGGCGCAGCGATCATGTTCGCGCTGGGCAGGTTCTCGCCCTATCGGCAGGCCGGATTTCTGCTCGCCGGCGCAGCGGCAGGGGTCGCCGCCGCGTTCAACACGCCGCTTGCGGGCATCGTTTTCGGTATCGAGGAAATGAGTCGCTCCTTCGAATCCCGCACGAGCGGCCTGATCATCGGCGCGGTCATCGCGGCCGGCCTCACGGCGATGTCTCTGCTCGGCGATTATTCCTACTTCGGCACGACAAACGCGACCTTGCCGCTTGGCGAATCCTGGGTGGCCATTCTCGTCTGCGCGATCGCAGGCGGCCTTATGGGCGGTCTTTTCATCCGCATCGTCGCGTTGTTTGCGGGCGGTGCGCCCGGCGGTCTGGGCCGCGTCATCCGGAGCTATCCTATCCTGTTCGCCATGATCTGCGGGCTCGGCGTGGCGATCTGCGGCCTGCATGGCGACGCTTCGGTATTTGGAACCGGCTATTCGCAGGCGCGTCAGGTCGTCCATGCGGACGGTCCTGTCGACTATTGGTTCGCGCCGCTCAAATTCGCCGCCACCGCGATCTCGGCGATCAGCGGCATTCCCGGAGGCGTTTTCTCGCCCTCGCTGGCCGTCGGCGCGGGGCTCGCCTCGGCTCTGAGCCTCCTTTTTCACTCCGTCCCTCTGGGCGCGCTCGCGCTCGTCGGCATGGTCTCCTACCTCGCCGGCGTGGTGCAGGCGCCGATCACCTCGTTCGTCATCGTGTCGGAAATGACCAATGACCATGCGATGATCATCCCGCTGATGGCGGCGGCGTTGATCGCCGACGGCGCGTCGAAACTGCTGAGCAGGGAGGGCCTGTATCACCTGCTCTCGAAGAATTTCCGTCCCCCGCCGGGAGAGGCGCGTAGCCAGGCCGCGGATCAGCGCGCCGGGTTGGAAGGAACTCCGGCATGAGCGATGGCCCGGCGCATGCTTCCACGCGGATCGATGATCTCGAAGTGCGGATCGCTCATCAAGATGCTGTCATCGCCGACCTGAACGACGTGATCACGTCGCAATGGCGAAAGATCGGCGCGCTCGAACGGCAAATCGCTCTGCTGCGCGAGGAGTTCCAGAATGGGACCGCCTCGCGCGAGGCGCAGGAGCCGCCGCCGCATTATTGAGGGCAGGCGGACGCAGGCCGTCTGCGATGCGATGAGGCGTGGGCCAGGCCATCGAAAGCTGCGGTTCTTTTGACCTCGCCACGCCAATCCTCTAATCCCGCGTCCCATGAACATTTTCGCTGATTTCCACGCCCGCATCGCAACTATTCTCGGCCGTTTCGCCGCAGCCGGCCGGCTGCCGCAGGATCTCGACCTGTCGCGCTTCGTCGTCGAACCTCCGCGTGAGGCCGCGCTTGGCGATCTTGCCGTCAACGCGGCGATGGTCTTCGCGAAGGAGGCCAAGGCCTCGTTCGGCAGTCCCCGTGTCTTCGCCGCCGAACTCGCCATTGCGCTCGCCGACGATCCGGATGTGGCGCAGGCGGAGGTGGCCGGCCCCGGCTTCATCAACATCCGCCTGAAACCGCACATCTTCCCGGCCGTGCTGCGCGCCGCTTTGGCGGCAGGCGCCAAATTCGGCGCTTCCCCGCAGGGCAGGGGCGGGCGGGCGCAAAAAATCAATGTCGAATACGTCTCCGCCAACCCGACGGGACCGATGCATGTCGGCCATGGTCGTGGCGCGGTGTTCGGAGACGCCCTGGCGAGCCTGCTCGAATTCGCTGGCCACGAGGTCACGCGCGAATATTACATCAATGACGCGGGCGCGCAGGTGGACGCGCTCGCCCGCTCGGCGCACATGCGGTATCGCGAAGCTCTGGGCGAGAATATCGGCGCGATCCCGGAAGGTCTTTATCCCGGCGATTATCTCGCGCCCGTCGGACGGGCGCTCGCCGCCAAATTCGGCCGCGGCCTGCTCGACCGGCCCGAGAGCGAATGGCTGGAGCTGGTTCGCGTCGCCACCATCGAAGCCATGATGGACATGATCCGCGCCGATCTCGCCGCACTCAATATCACGCATGAAGTCTTCTTCTCCGAACGCTCTCTGACGCGGGGCGAGGGCGGCGACAGAGTCGCGCAGGCGATCGACTATTTGCGCGAAAAGGATCTTGTCTACGTCGGCCGCCTGCCGCCGCCGAAAGGGCAGTTGCCCGACGATTGGGAGGATCGCGACCAGACGCTGTTCCGCTCGACGCAGTTTGGCGACGATGTCGACCGGCCGCTGCTGAAGTCGGATGGCGGCTATACCTATTTCGCCAGCGACATCGCCTATCACAAGGTCAAGATCGACGGCGGCTTCGACACTCTGATCGACGTCTGGGGCGCCGACCACGGCGGCTACGTCAAGCGCATGGACGCCGCGGTCAAGGCGCTGTCGGCGGGTAAGGTCGCGCTGGACGTCAAGCTTTGCCAGCTCGTTAAGCTGATGCGCGCCGGCGAGCCGGTGAAAATGTCGAAACGCTCGGGCGACTTCGTCACCTTGCGCGAGGTTGTGGACGAGGTCGGCGTCGACGCTGTGCGCTTCATGATGCTTTTTCGCAAGAACGACGCGCCTCTCGAATTCGATCTGGCGAAAGTGATCGATCAGTCCAAGGACAATGCCGTCTTCTATGTGCAATACGCCCACGCTCGCGCCAGGTCCGTGCTACGGCAGGCGCTGGCGGCCTTTCCGGGGCTCGATATTTCGGCCGCGGCCCTGGCGGCGGCGTCGCTCGATCTGCTTGTCGATGAAGGAGAATTGAGCCTCGTCAAAATGCTGGCGCAATTTCCGCGCGTTGTTGAATCGGCTGGGTTCGCGCATGAGCCGCATCGCATCGCGTTCTATCTGCACGAACTGGCCAGTTTGTTTCACGCCCAGTGGAACAGAGGAAAAGACGCCCACGACTTACGCTTTGTTAATGAAAACAAGAGAGATTTGACCTGCGCCAGGCTCGCGTTGATCCTCTGTTTATCAACCGTGCTGGCCACGGGACTGGGGGTGCTTGGTGTGAGCGCCCCGGACGAGATGCGCTGAGACTGCCCGAACAGGCTCCGCAGCGCGCGCCGGCCGGGGATTTCCGGCGGTGGTTGTCTCCAGACTTTCGTCCGGCGCCGGTCTCCAGCGAGGTTGCGAAATGAGTGCATCGCCCGAACGCCGTGATCCTATCGACATCGAGGAGTTCGAGCGTCGTCTCCGTGCGCCCGAATCGCTCGATTCCGACAATGACCCGATGGCGGATCTGGCGCGGCTGGTCGCCGGACAGGGCCGCCCGCCGCGCGATCCCTTCGCCGCAATTTTCAATGAAGGCGCGCGCAAGGCGCCGCAGATGGCGCCGCAACCGCGGTCGCCGCTTCTGGACAACGCCTTTGGCGCTTTTCCCGACGATGCGGATTTTCCTGACCTGCGGCCCATGCTTCGTCCGGGCGAATTTCCGCCGCTTGCCGATCCGGCGGCGCCATCCGTCGAGGCGCCGGAGCCAGACGAATTCCATCCGTCTTCCGAATATGAGGATTGGGCCAGGGAGGATTTCGTTCCGCCAGATGCGGCGGCCGCGCCGAACGTCCCGCGCGTGCGCTCGAAAAAGCCGATTTATGTGACCGCCGCCATCATCGTGGCCGCCTTTGGACTGATCGCGACGAGCCTCGCCTGGCGTGGCGGCGCCGGCAATCCATCCGGCGTGGCGATCATCAAGGCCGCCTCGGGCCCGACCAAAGTGCAGCCGCAGGGCGTCGACGCAGCCGTCTCCTCGGATAATTCGACGCTTCTCGACAAATCCGCTGGACCACAGGTCAAGAAAGTGGTGTCGCGCGACGAGCCGCCGATGGACGTCAATGCGGCTGAGAAATCGCCGCGCGTGATTCCCTTGAGCGATAGCGCGCCCTCTGCGATGGCCGTTCCTGCTCCCCCGCCGCTCCGCGCGCAGGATCAGCCGCAGCAGCCGGCGTCGGTCTTCCCGGAGCCCAAGCGGGTCAAGACGGTCGCGGTCCGCGCCGACGGCTCGATTATCTCTTCCGAGAGCGCGCCTGCGCCTGCTCCCCCTCCGCGCCCGGTCCCGACGCCCGCCAGAAATGCGACGCCCAAGACTGATCAGCGCGCCGCCGCAACCCCGTCCGATTCTGCAAAGCCAGCGGCAGTTCGGCCGCAGCCCCGCACGGTTGCGCCGGTCAGGCCCGCCCCGAAGCCCAGGCAGACCGCAGCGGTCGAGCCGCAGGACGAAGCGGCGGCGGATGATGGAGCGCCAGCCGAAGCGCCGGCCCGGCCCGTGGCGTCGTCTGGAGGTTTCGCCGTGCAGCTCGGCGTGGCGGGTTCCGAGGCGGAGGCGCGTCAATTAGCGCAGCGGCTGGGCGAAAAATATTCGGGCCAGATCGGCGGCCGGCGCCCCTCCGTGCAGAAGGTCGCGGACAAGGCCCTTTACCGGGTGCGCGTCGGCGGACTGAGCCGCGAAGCGGCGGTCAGCGATTGCGAGCAGATCAAGTCTGCGGGCGGCGCCTGCTTCGTCGCCCACTGAGGCCGTGCCGCTCGTGACGCCACGCGCTTTTATCTGCGGATGCGCCGGTCCTGCGTTCGGTTCGGATGAAGAGACCTTTATCCGCGACGCTTCGCCCTGGGGGCTCATTCTGTTCCGGCGCAACGTGGTCGATCGCGCGCAGATGCGCGCGCTGACTGCGCGGTTCCGGGAACTCACGGGCAGGGCGGACGCGCCGGTGCTGATCGATCAGGAGGGTGGACGGGTCCAGCGCATGACCGCGCCGCACTGGAATGCCTATCCGGCCGCAGCGCGTCTGTCGGCCGTCTCGGATGATCCGATCGTGCAGGCGCGCGCCGCGTTTCTGGCCAGCCGTCTCATCGCCCATGACCTTGCCGAGGTCGGCGTGACCGTGGATTGCGCGCCGGTGCTTGATCTACCCGTAGACGGCGGTCATGAGATCATCGGCGACCGCGCCTGGGGCAGGGATGCCGAAACCGTGGCCCGCCTTGGCCGCGCAGCAGCCGAAGGGCTGATCGCCGGCGGCGTTCTGCCTGTTTTCAAGCATGTCCCCGGTCATGGACGCGCGCTGGCCGACAGCCATCTTGCGCTCCCCGTGGTCGAAACCTCGCGCGAGGAACTGGAGCGGACGGATTTTGCGCCGTTCCGCGCCAATGCCGACCTTCCGGCCGCCATGACCGCGCATGTCGTGTTCCGGGCGATCGACCCGGATCGGCCGGCGACGCTCTCGCCGATTGTCATTTCGGAAGTAGTGCGGGGCGCCATAGGCTTCGACGGGCTGCTGATGAGCGACGATCTGTCGATGAAAGCCTTGTCCGGCGGTTTTCGTGATCGCGCCGAGGCTGTATTCGCCGCCGGCGTCGACCTTGCGCTCCATTGCAACGGCGATCCGGCCGAGGCCGCGGAGGTCGCCGCCTCCGCGCCGCGTCTCGAAGGCAAATCGCTGGACCGCGCCGAAAAGGCGCTTGCGCGCATCGCCGGCGAGCGAGAGCTTTTCGATCCTGTGGACGCGCGCGCGAAACTCCACGCGACGCTTGATCCCCAGACCTAGAGCCGTCACATTCCCCGCGCACAAGTCCTGGTGACGGACGCGTTGAGTGATTCGGATGGCGAAGGAGTTACCCTTCGAGATTGCCCCCCTGGACAAAGGGGAGACCGAGCAGCCCTTTCTCGTTGATGTCGACGGGTTCGAAGGGCCGCTTGATCTCCTGCTTGAACTTGCGCGCAGGCAGAAGGTCGACCTTGCCCGCATTTCCGTGCTGGCGCTCGTCGAACAATACCTCGCTTTCATCGAGGAAGCCCGCCGCGTCCGCCTGGAGCTAGCCGCCGACTATCTCGTGATGGCCGCCTGGCTCGCCTATCTCAAATCTCGCCTTCTTCTGCCCGAGCCGCCCAAGGCGGATGAGCCGGCCGCGGCTGATCTCGCCGCAGCGCTGGCCGAACGTCTGCGCCGCCTCGAAGCGATCCGCACGGCCGCCGAGCAATTGGTCAACCGCGCCCGCATCGGCCGCGACATGGCGCTGCGCGGCGGGGCCGAAGGCATCGAGACCGTGGCGACGCCGCAATGGAACGCCTCGATCTTCGACCTCCTGTCGGCTTATGCGCGTCAGCGGCAGAAACAGGCATTGTCGCGCGTCACCCTGCGCCAACGCGCCGTCTGGTCGCTCGCCGAGGCGCGCGAGGCTCTGGAGCGCCTGTCGGGCATGGCTCAGGAATGGACCGTGCTCGACGATTTTCTGCTGCAATATTGCGTTTCGCCGGAGGTTGCGCGCACGGTGCGCGCCTCGTCGTTCTCGGCGTCGCTCGAACTCGTGCGCGAGGGATTTCTCGACCTTCGTCAGGATCGCGCTTTTGCGCCGATATGGGTCCGCCAGAAGCGGGCTGAAGCGCCTGTTCAAGCGTTGGCGGGAGAATAGGGATCTGACATGGCCGAAGCGGCGCGGGTATTTTCGTTTATCGAGGACGTAGACGCGGAAGCGCGCGACGCGCGGGATGCGGCGTTGGCCGAGGCGAAGCGTATTGTCGAGGCCCTGCTGTTCGCATCCACCGAACCGCTCGACGAAAGCGCTCTGGCCGAGCGCCTTCCCGAAGGGGCAGACATCGGCGGCACGCTTGCGGCGTTGCGCGCGGATTATGCAACGCGCGGCGTCAATCTCGCCCGCGCTGGCGCGAAATGGTACTTCCGCACTGCCGACGATCTCGGCTGGCTGCTTCGACGCGAGGAAAAGCCGCAGCGCAAGCTGACACGCGCCGCCGTCGAGACGCTCGCCATCGTCGCCTACCACCAGCCCGTCACGCGCGCCGAAATCGAGGATATCCGCGGCGTTGCGATCTCCAGGGGCACGCTCGACGTGCTGCTCGAAACAGGCTGGGTGCGGCTGCGTGGTCGTCGCAAGGCGCCAGGTCGCCCTGTCACCTACGGGACGACGGAGAAATTCCTCGTCCATTTCGGGCTGGAGCAGATTTCCGACCTGCCGGGGCTGGACGAGCTGAAGGGCGCCGGTCTGTTCGATGGCCGTCTGCCGCAGGGGTTCGGCGTACCGAAACCCGATGACAGCGACAGCCTCGCCGCCGACGAGGAGCCGCTGGACAGCGGCGACGCGGAAGACCTCCCGCTGCTCGGACTGCACGAAGAGGACGAGTGCACCGCCGCGGACGCACAAGGGCGCGAGGAGTCCCCGGACATGGACTCCGGGGACTAGGGACGAATCTTACTTCTCCAGCGTTGCGGCGTCGTACACTTCGCCGAACAGGTTCCAGCGGTCGCCCCTGAAAGCTTCGAGTTCTTCCTGCTGGATCGGCGCGAAATTCGTCGGCGACGTGTTGACCTTGATTCCCGGCAGCAGCATGTCGAGCGACAGGTTGCGGATATTGGACGCCTGCTTCATCACGTTGGCGCGCGAGAGATCGTCGCCGCACGTCCTGAGCACATGAACCAGCGTCTGCGCGACGGTGTAGCCGTAAACCAGGCTGAGGTCTGACTTGTCGGCGCCGGGCATGTATTTGTCGACGAACGCGGCCCATCTCTTGTAGCCGGCGTCGTCTTTCCAGCTTGGATCGTTCGCGTCCTTCAGATAGCCGGTCGAGATGACTCCCTGCGCTGCGTCGAATCCCGCAGGCTTCAGCACCGAGCCGACTGAGGCGGAAACGTTGTTGAGGAATTGCGTCGGCTTCCAGCCGAGTTCATGCGCCTTCCTGATCGCCATTGCCGCAAACTTCGGCGTGGTGATGTTGAAGAACGTATCGGCGCCGGACGATTGCAGTTGCGTCATCTGCGAATCGATCGTCGCGTCCGTCGTTTCGTAGGTGAGTTGCGCGACCGGCCTGAGCTTCCCGTTCAGGCCGTCGAGAAAGCCCTTCAGGTAGTCTTTCCCGTAATCGTCGTCCTGATACAGGATTGCGATCTTCGCGTTCGGTTTGGTCTTGAGGATATATTTTGCGTAGATGCGCGCTTCCGCCTGGTAACTGGGCTGCCAGCCCATTGTCCACGGAAAGTTCGTCGGGTCGTCCCACTTGCTCGCGCCGGTCGCGACGAACAACTGAGGAACTTTCTGTTCGTTCATGTACTTCTGAATCGCGGAATTTGGCGGCGTTCCGAGCGAATTGAAAATCATCAGCACGTTGTCGTTCTCGACAAGCTTGCGCGCTTGCTCGACGGTCTTCGGCGGGCTGTAGCCGTCGTCATAGCTGATGAAGTCGATCCTGCGCCCGTTGATCCCGCCCTGATCATTGATCATCTGGAAGAAGGCGGTTTCCGTTTTGCCGATCACGCCATAGGCGGACGCAGGCCCGCTGTAGGGCATGATATTGCCGATCTTGATCTCCTTGTCGGTGACGCCCGGTCCGTAGACCTTCTGCGCAAGGGCTGATGGTGTGAAACACGCGCCCGCCAGCGCACTGGCGAGCATGATCGACAGCAGTCTCATTGACGTCTCCCCGCACTGACGCGTTGCACGGCGTACCGTTTGCAACGCTTGCGCCCGCATGGTCGCAGGCCGCAGGAGAGCTAGCGCGCGGTGTGAAATAGTCACGCCGCGGCGCCACATGTCGCGAAGGGCGGATCGCAGGCGAGCTATCCGAACCCGGGCGTCCTCGCCCCGACGCTATTTGTGAGAGACGTCGTAGACTTCGCCGAACAGGCTCCAGCGATCGCCCTTGAACATCTGGAGCTGCTCCTGCTGGATGGGCGCGAAATCGGTGGCGGACGTGTTGATCCGGATGCCCGGCAGAAGCATGTCCAAAGAGAGGTTGTTGATGCTCGCCGCCTGCTTCATCACGTTCTCGCGGGTCAGGTTGTCGCCGCACTGTCCGAGGACGTAGGCCAGCGTCTGCGCGGCCGAGTAGCCGGTCACGATGCCGCCATCGCTCTTGTCGGCGCCGGGCATGTATTTGTCGACGAACGCGGACCATGTCTTGAAGCCCGGGTCGTCCTTCCACGTCGAATCCGTCGGATCCTTGAGATAGCCGGTCGAAATGATCCCCTGCGCGGCGTCGAAGCCCGCAGGCTTCAGCACCGAGCCGACCGAGGCGGAGACGTTGTTGAGGAATTGCGTCGGTTTCCAGCCGATCTCGGCGGCCTTCTTGATCGCCATCGCCGCGAATTTCGGCGTGGTGATGTTGAAGAACGTGTCGGCGCCTGACGATTGAAGCCGCGTCATCTGGGAGTCGATCGTCGGATCGGTGGTTTCATATGTGAGCTGCAACACCGGCTTGAGCTTCCCGTTCAGGCCGTCGAGAAAGCCCTTCAGGTAGTCTTTCCCGTAATCGTCGTTCTGGTAGAGGATCGCGATCTTCGCGTCCGGCTTGGTCTTGAGGATGTACTGCGCGTAGATTTTGCCTTCGGCCTGGTAGCTCGGCTGCCAGCCCATGGTCCACGGGAAATTTTTCGGATCGTTCCATTTCGAGGCGCCGGTCGCGACGAACAATTGCGGAACTTTCTGGTCGTTCATGTATTTCTGGATCGCCGAGTTCGACGGCGTTCCCAGCGGATTGAAAATCAGCAGCACATTGTCGCTCTCGACGAGCTTGCGCGCCTGCTCGACTGCCTTGGGCGGGCTGTAGGAGTCGTCGTAGCTGATGAAATTGATCCTGCGGCCGTTGATCCCGCCCTTGTCGTTGATCATCCGGAAGAAAGCTGCCTCGGCCTTGCCGATCACGCCATAGGCGGACGCCGGTCCGCTGTAGGGCATGATGTTGCCGATCTTGATCTCCGTATCCGTTGCGCCAGGTCCGTAAGCCTTCTGCGCGAAAGCCGGCGCTACGGCGCACGCGCCCGCCAGCGCGCCGGCGAGCGCAATCAAAGCCAGTCTCATGAGCATCTCCCCTAGCTGAAGCGTTGCGTGGTCTTCCACTTGCGTCGCCCGCGCCCGCTCGCGGCGGGCCGCCGTCACGCTAGCGCATCAAGGGGAAGAGTCACGCCGCAGTGCGAAGCGTCGCGAGCGCGCGGGCGCCGGAGATGCGTTCCGTCTTCGGCCATTCGTGGAAACACGCGGATTGCGCGATGGCGCTGTCGAGCATGCGGCGATATTCGGCGCGCGCAATGCCGACGGCGCCGAGGGAGGCCAGATGCGGGGTCACGAATTGCGTGTCGAGCAACGCATAACCGCCCGCAATCAGCCGTGCGGCCAGATGGACGAGCGCGACCTTCGACGCGTCGCGTTCAAGATGGAACATGCTCTCGCCGAAAAAGGCCGCGCCGATCGCGACGCCGTAGAGTCCGCCGACGAGCGCGCCATTGCGCCGGCATTCGACCGTGTGGACGAATCCCGCGTCGAACAACTGGCGATAGATCGTGCGGATGCGCGCATTGATCCATGTGCGGTTGCGTTCAGAACCCGAATGGGCGCAACCCTCGATCACCGCGTCGAAATCGTGGTCGACGCTCACCTCGTAGCGATCGGAGCGCACCATCTTGGCGAGACTGCGCGACACGACGAGCCCTCCCAGCGGAAACACGCCGCGTTCCTCCGGATCCACCCAGAACAGGCGTTCGTCGTCTTCATGCTCAGCCATCGGAAACAGGCCGACCGAATAGGCTCGCAGAATGATCTCTGGCGTGATCTCCGGTCTGTGCGTGGCGCGGCTCATGCGTGCAGGGTGTCCATGCGAGCGCGGCCGGTCAAGCGCCACGGCGGCGTCGGCATTGTCAGAAAACATTCGCCCGGCGAAGATAGCGATGCGCACGCTCCAACAACGCCGCAGGAATCAGAATGACGACACTCTATCGCGCGGCTTCGCTCGCTCTGGCCCTTTCCGCCGCGCTCGCGCCGGCGCGGGCGCAGCAGGCGCCAAGACCGGTTCCCGGCCTCGACCGGATCAGGCATATCGTCGTGATCTTTCTGGAGAACCGCAGCTTCGACAATCTTTACGGCGCGTTCCCGGGCGCCAACGGCCTGTCGAACGCGAGCGAGTCCGCCAAGACGCAGGTCGACAGGGACGGCAAGCCCTACGACAAGCTGCCGCCGGTGCTGAACACCATGGCGAAGTCGCCGAATGCGGCCGGCCCGGCTCCCGTCGATGCGCGCTTTCCGACGGACCTGCCGAACGGCCCGTTTCGCGCCGAGCCATACGTCGGCCTGAACCAGACGACGGGCGACCTCGTCCACCGTTTCTATCAGGAGCAGCTCCAGATCAACGACGGCAAGATGAACAAGTTCATCGCCTGGACCGACGCGGGCTCGCTTGTCATGAGCTATTTCGACGGCGCCTCGTTGCCGTTGTGGGAATACGCACAGAAATACACACTCGCCGACAATTTCTTCCATGCGGCGTTCGGCGGCTCGTTCCTCAACCATCAATGGTTGGTCTGCGCCTGCTCGCCTGTCTTCAAGAATGCGCCCGATCGGCTCGTGGCAAAGCTCGATGACAAGGGCGCGCTGATCAAGGACGGCGCGGTCACGCCGGACGGCTACGCCGTGAACACACTTTATCCGCGCGGCGGACCGTTCCCGAAGCAGGCGACCGACCCGAGTTTTCTCGTTCCCCCGCAGGATCAGCCCAACATCGGCGACCGCCTGACGGCGAAGGGCGTGAGCTGGGCGTGGTATTCCGGCGGCTGGAACGATGCGGTCGCCGGCCGGCCCGATCACGACTTCCAGTTCCATCACCAGGCCTTCGCCTATTTCAGGAACACCGCGCTGGGCACGAAAGCCGCGAAGGCGCATCTCAGGGACGAGGCAGATTTCGTCGCCGGCATTCACAGGGGGCGACTGCCAGCGGTTTCGTTCTGGAAGCCGATCGGCGAGGAGAACGAGCATCCCGGCTACGCGAATGTCGCGTCTGGAGAACATCATACGCGCGAAATCATTCGGATGATCGAGCGCTCGTCGCTGTGGAAAGACACGGTGATCATCGTCACCTACGACGAGAACGGCGGCCTGTGGGATCACGTCGCGCCCCCGAAGATCGACAGGTGGGGGCCGGGCACGCGCATCCCCGCGCTGGTGATCTCGCCCTTCGCGAAGAAGGGTTTTGTCGATCACACGCAATACGACACGACATCGATTCTCAAACTGATCGAGACGCGCTACGGGCTCGCGCCGCTTTCATCGCGCGACGCGGCGGCCGCGGACATGACGCACGCGCTCGAACTGCAATCGCCGGGCGCGCCGCAACGATAAGGGATTGGCCGCGAGCCTCGGAGATCTCGGGAGCGGCCGGCCCCGCGACCGGCGACCCGTCACCCGTAGGCCCGCCAGAACATCAGCGCGGTCATGACTGCGTTCAGACACGAAATCGCGATCCGTGCTTTCGCCGGATCGAGTCTGCGCGCGTAATGGGCGGCGAAATAGCCGCCGATCACCGCGCCGATGAGCATGGTCAGCGCCTGACGCCAGAAAACGAGCGCGCCGACGATGAACAGGATCGACGCCGTGGCGTTCATCGCCGCGTTCAGCAGATTGCGGGACGCTTGCATCGAGCCGATGTGCGCTGTGGTCAGCAAGCTCCATGTCGCCAGCATCATGATGCCGACGGCGCCGCCGAAATAGCCGCCATAGACGCCGAGGAAGAACTGGAACACGAGCAACATGTGTGGCGTGATGTGCACGCGCGTGCGCAGAATTTCGCCGGCCTGGCGGCCGAAAGCGAAGGTGATCGTTCCAAACAGCAGAAGAAACGGGATGATCGCATCGAATATGCGTTGCGATGTGAACATCAGCAGCAGCGCGCCACAGGCGCCGCCGACGACGGATATGAACGCCATCGTCTTCATCGATACGCCGTCGAAGCCGCGGAAGTCGCGCCTGTAGGCATAGGCGCTGGCAAGCGCGCTTGGGACCAGCGCCACGGTGCTGGTGGCGTTGGCGTTGATCGAGGGAACGCCGGCGGCGACGAGCGCGGGCAGGGTGACGAACGAGCCGCCGCCTGCGATCGCGTTCATCGCGCCGGCGACAAGACCAGCGCCGGCGACCAGCGCAACGTCGTTCATGAATTCAGGTCCATGCCGCCTGTGGCCAGGAATTGTTCGAGCCAGTGGATATCGTAGAGACCATTCTGCACGTCGGCGTTGCGCACCAGCGTGCGGAATAGCGGCAGCGTCGTGTCGACGCCGTCGACGATGAACTCGTCGAGCGCCCGCCGCAGCCGCATCAGCGCTTCGTTGCGCGTGCGCCCGTGCACGATCAGTTTGCCGACGAGCGAGTCGTAATTCGAGGGGATCTTGTACCCCTGGTAGACAGCGCTATCGACGCGGACCCCGACGCCGCCCGGCGGATGATAATAGGAAATGCGGCCGGGCGAGGGACGAAACGTCGAAGGGTGCTCGGCATTGACGCGGCACTCGATCGCGTGGCCGAAGAACTTCACATCCTCCTGGATCATCGACACCGGCGAGCCGGCCGCAATCCGAATCTGCGCTGTTACGAGATCAAGGCCCGTGATCATTTCGGTCACGGGATGTTCGACCTGGATGCGCGTGTTCATCTCGATGAAATAGAATTTCCCGTCCTCAAACAGGAATTCGATCGTGCCCGCGCCGGCGTAGCGCAATTCGCGCATGGCGCTGGCGCAGATTTCGCCGATCTCGGCGCGTTGCGTGTCATTGAGCGCGGGCGAGGGGCTTTCCTCCAGCACCTTTTGATGCCGGCGCTGAAGCGAACAATCGCGCTCGCCGAGATGGACCGCGCCGCCTTGTCCGTCGCCGAGAATCTGCACTTCGATATGACGCGGCTTTTCGAGATATTTTTCGAGATAGACCGCGTCATCGCCGAACGCCGCCTTGGCTTCGGTCTTGGCGGTTTGAATCGCATGCAGCAGGTCGTCCTTCGACCGCGCGACCTTCATGCCGCGCCCGCCGCCGCCGGCCGCCGCCTTCACGAGAACGGGATAGCCGATGTCCGCGGCGACGCGCTGGGCCTCTGCTTCGTCCGAGACGCCGCCCTCCGAACCGGGGACGCAAGGGATGCCGAGGCGCCGCGCCGTGCGCTTGGCCTCGATCTTGTCGCCCATGATGCGGATATGCTCCGGCTTCGGTCCGATGAAAGCGATGCTGTGTTCGGCGAGAATTTCCGCGAAGCGCGCGTTCTCCGACAGGAAGCCGTAACCCGGATGGATCGCATCCGCGCCGGTGATCTCGCAGGCCGCAAGCAGCGCGGGCACGTTGAGATAGGAGTCGCGCGCCGACGGCGGCCCGATACAGACGGATTCGTCGGCGAGCCGCACATGCATGGCGTCGGCGTCGGCCGTCGAATAGACAGCGACGGTGGCGATGCCGAGTTCCTTCGCCGCGCGAAGAATGCGTAGTGCGATTTCGCCGCGGTTTGCGATCAGGATTTTGTCGAACATGCCGGTTTACTCGATGATTGCGAGCGGCTGGCCATATTCGACGGGCTGCCCGTCCTCCACCAGGATCGCGGTCACTGTGCCGCCGTGCGTGGCGACAATTTCGTTGAAGGTCTTCATCGCCTCGACCAGCAGCACCTTGTCCCCGACCTTCACGACCGAGCCAATCTCGACGAAGGCGCTGGCGTCCGGGCTCGGGCGCAGATAGGCGGTGCCGACCATCGGAGATTTCAGCGCGCCGGGATGATCGTCCGGCCGCGTCTCAGGCGTCGCGACCGGCGCCGACGCGGCGGCCTTGGCGGGCGCGGACGGCGGTGCGACGACCATCGGGGCCGGGTGCGCAACGGCGACATGGCGCGCTTCGCGGGCGACGCGGATGCGCAGGTCTCCTTTTTCAACTTCGATTTCAGAGAGATCCGTCTCGGACAGGAGACCTGCCAGTTCGCGCACCAGGTCGGCGTCGATGCCGGATGACGAGGGCGTCGCCTGGGCAGGCTTGGCGGCGGCGGGACGGGCGATGGTTTTCTTGGCCATGGAGTTCAACTCAGATCGATGGAAAAAGGGCTTCGAACGCCAGCGCGTAGACGCGGACGCCGAAGCCGAGGATGACGCCCTTGGCGACGGGCGAGACGTAGGAATGGTGGCGGAATTTCTCGCGCGCATGCACGTTGGAGATGTGCACTTCCACGACATCCGCCTTTGCGCCGCGGATGGCGTCGTGAATGGCGATCGAGGTGTGTGTATATGCGCCGGCGTTGAGGATGACGGGCGCGCCGGCGCTGCCGGCTTCCTGTATCCAGCTCACGAGGTCGCCCTCTGAATTGGACTGCCGGAATGCGAGGTCGATCCCGCGCGCCGCGCACAACTTGCGCAGGGACGCCTCCACATCCGCGAGCGTGGCTGCGCCATAGGTCTCGGGCTCGCGCATCCCGAGCAGGTTGAGATTGGGTCCGTTGAGGACGTAGACGGCCGCCATTCCGTGAAATCCTGCGGGCGCAACGGCCCGGGCGGCTGTTCTAGCCGGGTTGGAAGGGCAGGGGAAGCCTTGGCGGCCCCCGGACCGCCGGCTGCTTCATCGCCGCTGTTTGCCCGGTCGCGGATCGTCCCGGTCGGAGTTCCGGCCGGGCGCAGCCGGTCTCCGCCCTTGCCTCGCGCCTATTGGGTGAGCGCCGGCCTCGATCCATAGATCGTGGTTGGACCGAGGCCGGCCGGCGGTGGAACGGGCGTTGCGCCGTAGTTTGTATTGAGGACGATCTGCTGATTGTCGGTCATGGCGAGCTTGCGCGCGACAATGATGGTCCACGCCGAGCTTGCGCCGATGGCTGCGACGCCCGCCGTGGCGCCTTGAAGGCCGATGTTGAGAATGCCGCGCGGTATGTAGATCGTGCCGAGCATGTTCGCCGCATTGCCGCTTTCGAGGTAATGGTTGCGATAGAGCGTCGCCGCGCGGTTCTCGAAGATCAGAATGCCCGCCATCGGGCCGACGGCCGGCGCCGCCAGGCTGAGGGTGGTGTTGTTCGCGATATTGAGTGTCGCATCGTTGCTGGCGAGGTAGACCGTGACATCGGTCCCCTGCACGTTTGCTCCATCGCTGATCGTGAGGGGGCCGCCGGTCATGATGTATGTGCCCGCCATCAGCGTGACGTTGGCGTCGCCGTTGATCGTGAGACCGCCGCAATAGACGCCGGGCAGCAGGCTTTGCGTGCCGGATGAGACCGAAAGATTGTTGTAGGCGCACGAGCCGACATTGGGAGCCGCGAGCGCCGCGAGCGGGTCGGACAGCGCCGCGCAGTTCGTTTGCGCCGCCGGCGAAAAGGACGAGGAGCCGTCGCTCGTGGCGCCGCCACTGGAGCACAGCCGTCCGGCGTTCACCGTCGCGCCGTTCGTGATGGAGACGGAATTCGCCGCCGTCGATTCCGATAGGATCTGACAGCCTGACGCCCTGATCTTGGCGATGTTGACCGAGATCGTGCCGCTCTGCGTCGGGTCGAGGCCGATTGCGCACACCGGCAGGGGATTGCCCGAGTTCGAGGCCTGCGCCCGCGCGATGACCGTCATCGGGCCGAAACCGACGGCGTTGGCGACCAGCGTCGGCACTGTCTGCGTCAGTTGCACAGCGACAACTGTATTGTTGGTGAGCAGGTTCGTGGAGATCGCGATGTTCGAGGCGTTGGCCCCGGCTTGCGCTGCGACATAAGCTGACACCGCCTGCGTCACCGCCGGCGCGTTGCCGTTGGAAACTCGCAGTGATTGTACGCCGGCGAGCGCAGCGCCATCGGCCATCGCTTGCAGTGAGGCTCGGCTCGTCAGGCTGCGCCCATAATCGATTGCGCCGCCGCCAACAATGAGGAGAACCGGCACGGCGATTGAAAAAACAACAGCGACGTTGGCCGCCCGATCACGCAACAGGTCGATGAAATTGCGATGGATCAAGTGCAGCTTGTTCAGAAATGACGGCCGGGTTCGCATGATGTCTGTGCTCCCAGCCATCCACATTAGGAGCCATGTGCAAATCAATTCTTAAGCCGCCGCCGAGATGAAGCCTGACTGGCTGCCCGGTCTGTTGAAATCCAGATTATCGAGGCTGCGCCACCGCGAACGCTGCTCGGATCGCGGCGCGCGGGGCGGACATCCGGCGGCGAGCCTTCGCGGCCTCGGCGGCGGCGTCAGCCGCAGGCCGTCTTCCCGCACTTTTTCATGTTCTCGATCTTGTCGTGCATCTCGTCGTAACCGACGGCGCCAACGATGACCTCCTTGCCGATCACCCAGGATGGCGTTCCGGTCAGAGACAATTGATCGGCGATATGCATCACTTCGGCGATGCCGGCGTGGTTGTCCGCGCTCTTCATATCCTTGTCGACCTGCTCCATGTCGACGCCCGATTCGCGCGCCGCGGCCAGCGCCTGCGCCTTGCCGATCGGGCCGTGTGTCAGCAGCAGCCGTTGGTGGAAGTCCCAGAATTTGTCGCCCTGCAACTGGTTGCGGACAGCGCCCGCCACCTGCGCCGCTTCGACCGAACCCGGTCCCAGAACCGGAAAATCCTTGAGAATGATGCGCAGGTCAGGGTTTTCCTTCGTGAGGCGGATGACGTCCGGCAACGACTTTTTACAATAACCACAATTATAGTCGAAGAATTCGACCAAAGTGATCTTGCCTTTCGGATTTCCGATCACCGCCTGGTATTTTGAATCATAAATTCGGGAGCTGAGCGAAGCGATCGCATGGTCGCGCTGCGCTGTTTCCTCCGCCTTTTCCCGGCGCTGAAGCTCCAGCAGGGATTCGCGCAGCACCTCCGGATTCTTGATGAGGTAGTCGCGGACGATCTCGCCGATCTGCGCCTTTTGCGCTGCAGAAAAATCCTCGGCGAGCGCCGGCGCGGCGACCGCAAGGCCGAACAGAAGCGTGAGCGCCGCGGCGATGCGAAAAACAACTGGCATGGAACATCTCCGCGGAGGGCGACTGGTCAGGTCACTACTAATGGCCGGCGCGCAGGATGTCATGTGCGGCCCTTGATCGCACGAAGCCCCATTATTGCGGCCGAACAGCGGCGCGGCGTCAGTCGAACTTGGGCGGGCGATAGTTCAGGATGTCGTCGGCCTTGAGCCAGCCCGGCGATCCTTCCTTGAACTGGTCCTGCGCCCGCTTCGCCTGGGTGCGGGCTTCTACGTACTTGCCGGAAATGAACAACCCCTGCGCCGAGGCAAGTTCGGCGCGCGGGCGGTCATTCTCACGGTCATACGCCATGGCCAGATACTGAAACCCTTCCGCCGAATCCGGGTCGCTTTGCGTAGCGTGGGACAGCACCCGGATCGCTTCCGCGTCGTGCTGCTTGCCGCCGGCGCCCACCAGCGCGTGGCCGAGCAGCACGCGAATCGGCGTCCCTTGCGGCGCCATGGCGACCGCCTTGCGCAGCGGCGGGATCGCGGCCTCCGCCCGACCGCTTTCGAGCAGCACCTGTCCTTTGAGTTCCTGGAAATAGGGATTGCCGGGCTGCGAGGCGATCAGCGCGTCGATTTCGCGGAGCGACTGGTCCAGCCGGCCGAAACGGTAATCGGAAATCGCATGCGCATAGCGGGCGGGCAGCGACCCGTCGCTCAGCGGATAGCGGCGCGCGATCTCGGCCTGCTCCCCCACGAATCCGAACAATTTGGCGCGCATCAGGTCGTGCCGCGCCTGAAGCGCCGGCGAGTCCGTGACGTTGAAATAGGGGCTGTCGCTCGCGGCCTGCTGCAGGTTCGAGATGCGTTCCGCGGGCAGGGGATGGGAAACCAGGTAAGGGTCCATTGACGATGATTTGAACAGAGCGTCATTGGCGAAACGCTGGAAAGTCGTCAGCATGCCCTTGGCCGACTGGCCGGTGGCCGTCAGGAACTTGACGCCCGCGCGGTCGGCCGCCTGTTCCTCGCCGCGCTGGTAGGACAGGAGAGACCGCCGGATCAGCTCCTGCGGGCCCGTCAGCACGCCAGCCATACCGGCTGAATCCATGCCGACGCCGGTCTGGCGCGCGCCGCCCCGGCTCGAATAGGTCTGCGCGGCAATGGCGCCGGCGCTCGCGAGCATGCCGGCTATCGCCAGAATCTGCGCGCGGGCGAGTTCCTGCCGCATGCGCGCGAGATGGCCGCCTGCGATATGTCCGCATTCGTGCGCGAGCACGCCGATCATCTCATTGGGGGTCTTTGACTCCATCAGCGCGCCGACGTTGACGAAAATCTTCTGCCCGTTGGCGACGAAGGCGTTGAAGCTTCGATCGCCGACGAGAATGACCTCGGCCGCTTTCGTATTGATGCCCGCTGCGCGAAAGATGGGGGTCGTGTAATCGCGCAGCAATTGCTCGATCTCCGCATCGCGGATGATCGACACGCCGTTCGCGCCGTCAGGGGCGTCAGCGCCGCCGGCGGCGGCAGGGCTCGCAGTCCCGCACAGCGCCGCGAGGAGCGCGGCGACGGCGGTCCGGGCGAATGGTCTTGGCTTCATTGTCTGGGTCTGTTCGAAAAGACGGTGGACATCGATGGCGATCCTATCGGGCGAAACTGCGGCCGGAAATGGGCCGCGGTTCCGCCCGGCGGGCGGCCCTGATATGGGAAAGGTCATGAACACGACAGATCGCCGTATCAATCCGGCCTCCCGCAGCGCCGTCGAGCCGTTCCTGGCGATGGACGTGCTGCGCGAGGCCGGCCAGCTCGAAGCGCAGGGCCGCACGATCATGCATCTGGAGGTCGGCGAGCCTGGCGCGCCGCCGCCGCGCGCCGCGCGCGAGGCCGCCATCGCTGCGCTGCAGGGCGGACGGGTCGGCTACACGGAGGCGCTGGGCCTCGCGTCTCTGCGCGCGAGAATCGCGCGTCACTATGGCGAGACGTACGGCGTCGATGTGTCGCCCGGGCGGATCGCGGTCACGACCGGATCGTCTGGCGGCTTCATCCTGAGCTTCCTCGCCCTGTTCGATCCCGGCGACCGGGTGGCTGTGGCCGCGCCCGGCTATCCCGCCTACGTCAATATTCTGGAAGCGCTCGGCTGCGTCTGCGCGCCCATCGAGACGACGGCCGCGACACGGTTCGCAGTCACCGCCGGCATGATCGAGGCGGAACACCGAAAGGCGCCGCTGAAGGGCGTGCTGCTGATGAGCCCGGCGAACCCGTCGGGCGTGATGATGACGCAAGGAGCCCTGCGCGAAATCTGCGAGACCTGCGACCGTCTCGGCATCGCTTTCATATCCGATGAAATCTATCATGGCCTGACATATGACCGTCCCGCCGAAACCGCGTTGCGATTTTCGCAGGGCGCGATCGTCGTGAATTCCTTCTCGAAATATTATTGCATGACCGGCTGGCGCGTCGGCTGGCTCGTGCTGCCCGAGGAGCTGGTGCGCACGGTGGAGCGCTTGCAGCAGTCGCTGGCGATCTCCGTGCCCTATCTCAGCCAGATCGCGGCCGAAGCGGCGTTTGGGTCGCGCGCGGAGCTGGAGGTGGTGAAGGCCGGTTACGCTTGCAATCGCGCGCTCCTGATGGAGGCGCTGCCGAAAATCGGCATTGCCGATTTCCATCCGCCGGACGGCGCTTTTTACATCTATGCCGACATTGGCCGTTTCACCAACGACTCTCTCGATTTTTGCAAGCGCATGCTGGAGGAGGCGGGCGTCGCCGCGACGCCGGGCGTGGACTTTGATCGCGCGCGGGGCCATCGCACAATGCGGCTGTCCTATGCCGGGTCGCAGGCGGATATCGCCGAGGCGGCGCGGCGGATGGAGCAGTGGATGGGCGGGATGCGGCGCGCGTAGGATGGCCGCGCGCATTCATCGAGATCGTGGACTTGCTTTCAATTGCCCGTCACGTGGTCCTTGCAAGGATGAGCCATGATAGAGACGCCCGAGATCCTTCAGACTGAAGCCGCCGCGGCGGCGGTCATCAGGCTCGTCATTCCGCGCAGCCAGATGATGATGGCGTTCGGCCCGGCCGTCGGCGAATTGATGGCGGAACTCGCCAGGCAGGGCGTGGCGCCCGTCGGCGCCGTCTTCGCGCGCCATCTCGCCATGAGTCCCGACGTCTTCGATTTTGAATTGGGCGTGAAGGTCGCCGCGCCGGTGACAGCGAGCGGGCGCGTGAAGCCTGGCGAATTGCCAGCAGCGAGGGTCGCCCGCACGATATACCACGGTCCCTACGAAGGGCTCCCGTCCGCCTGGGGCTCTTTCGACCGATGGATAAAGGCGAATGGATTGGCGCAGGCGCAAAGCCTCTGGGAAGTGTACTCCGTCGGGCCGCAGTCCACGCCGGATTCGGCAAACTGGCGCACTGAGCTGAATCGGCCGCTGAAAACCTGACTTTTCGCCAGCGGACCATCGAAAGCCGATCGTGCGGAACCGGATGCCGGCCCACCGATCGCGGCCGATGACGGCGGGGCGGAGAAACGGCGCATGGATAAATCGCCGGAACTCTGATGCGCGCCGCGCAGCGACGCCTGGACCGAGGTTCTGGAAGCAAAACGCCGGGCTTTTGGCCCGGCGTTTGAAATGAGACGACGACTGCCTCAGTTCCCTGTAATCGACGCCTTCGCCTTTTGCCACCAGCCGCCCTTTTTCGGCGCGCTCGGGTCGGCCTGCGTGATGACCCTGCCGATATCCTCGCGCGGCGGCGCAACCGGGCGTGGCGGCGGCGCAGGCTCAGGCTCGACATCTGCGGGCGGAGCGACGGGCGCAACCGCTGTGGGAGCCTCCGCGGCAGGCGCCGCCGCGGGCGCTTCGACGGGGGCGGGTATGGCGTGAACGGGCTCCTCGACTGGCGCGGGCGCGACAGCCTCTGCCGGAGTCTCATGTTCGACCACGGCGAGCGCCATGGTCTCGACATGCGTCGAGGGCGCGTGAAACGGTTCGGGCATGTCGGAATTCTCACGCGCCCAGAATCCGCTGTCGGAGCGCGGCGGCGGAAGGTTACGGGCGACGAAATCGCCGTTCGCTTCGGCGACGAACGCAAGGCCCTCGTCGGAGGGCTGCGGCGCGTCGGCTGCTATCGATCCTTCGCGCTCGTTGCCGCGACCGCGCCGGCGCCGGCGCCGGCGCCGGCGGCGCTGGCCGTCCTCGCCTTCCTCGCCGCGCTCGCGCCGGCCTTCCTGCTGCTCGCCCTCGTCATCCGACTCGGCTTCTTCTCCGTCCGCCTCGGAGTCCGCCTGATCCTCGGCCTCGTCCTCGATCGTGTCCTCGATTTCTGCGTCGATTTCGTCGTCGGGCGCGAGCAGCGCCGGATCAACGTGCGTCGGTTCCGGCACGCCGGTCGCAGGCTCGCCGCGCTCCAGCGCGTGATAGGTCGAACCCGTCAAGGTGTCGTCGCCGATGACGTAAACCTCGACGCCGAAGCGACGCTCGATGTCCCGCAGGTGGCCGCGTTTCTGGTTGAGGATATAAAGCGCGACGCTGGTGCGTGTCTTGACGATGATGTTGTGCGAGGCGCTCTTGATGAGCGATTCTTCGAGTACGCGCAGCACATGCAGAGCAATCGACGATGTCGAGCGCACGGTGCCGGCGCCGGCGCAATGCGGGCAGGGGATGGTCGAGCCTTCGAGCACGCCGGTGCGGATGCGCTGGCGCGACATCTCGAGCAGTCCGAAATGCGAGATTCTGCCGACCTGGATGCGCGCGCGATCATTTTTCAGCGCATCCTTGATGCGGCGTTCAACCGAACGATTGTTGCGCATCTCCTCCATGTCGATGAAATCGACGACGATCAGGCCTGCCAGATCGCGCAGGCGCAACTGTCGCGCGACCTCGTCGGCCGCCTCCAGATTGGTGCGCAGCGCCGTGTCCTCGATATTGTGCTCGCGCGTCGATCGACCTGAGTTCACGTCGATCGCGACCAGCGCTTCCGTCTGGTTGATGACGAGGTAGCCGCCCGATTTCAGCGTGACCTGGGGAGAGAACATGGCGTCGAGCTGCGATTCCACGCCCGAGCGCACGAACACAGCCTGCGGCTCGCGCCACAATTTCACGTTGCGGGTATGGCTTGGCATCAGCAGCCGCATGAAGTCCCGGGCTTCGCGGTAGCCCGTTTCGCCGGACACCACGACTTCGTCGACTTCCTTGCTGTAGAGATCGCGGATTGCGCGCTTGATGAGCGAGCCCTCCTCGTAGACGAGCATCGGCGCGCTGGAGCGCAGTGTCGTCTCGCGCACGGTCTCCCACATGCGCATCAGATATTCAAAATCGCGTTTCACTTCCTGGCGCGTGCGCGATGCGCCGGCGGTGCGCAGGATGACGCCCATGCCTTCCGGCACTTCGAGATCCTGCGCGATCGTCTTGAGACGCTTGCGGTCTCCCGAGTCCGTGATCTTGCGGGAAATGCCGCCGCCGCGCGCGGTGTTAGGCATCAGCACGGAATATCGGCCGGCCAGCGATAGGTAGGTCGTGAGCGCCGCGCCTTTGTTACCGCGCTCTTCCTTCACGACCTGCACCAGCAGAACCTGCCGGCGCTTGATCACTTCCTGAATTTTATACTGGCGGCGCAGGCGTGGCTGCCGACGGGGCATCTCCTCCATCGCGTCGCCGCCGATCTGCTCGACGTGCTCTTCCTCTTCGTCTTCGTCTTCCTGCTCGGCGTCGCGCTGCTCGATGCGTCGCGCCTTGGTCTCATGGTCGGGCGCATCCAGCGTCTCGTCGCCGTGGCCCGGGTCGTCGCTCTCCTCGATCGTGGCGAAGCCCTGCTCGTCGACGGCGATCGTGTGCGGCGCTTCCTCGACCGGGGCCGCGAGATGCGCATGATCATGCTCCTGCGCCGGCAGGTCGCCCGTCTCGACGTGCGCGGTCTCGTGCTCCGCCTGTATGCCGGCGGCCTCAGCCTCGAACGTCGGGCGCGCGACTTCGGGCGCCTCGGCGAGAACCGGTTCGGCCTGTTCGGAGTCGGAAGGAGCGCCCTCGGACGGCAGGACATCGGACTGGTCGCCTTCGGAGCCGGACTGAGACTCGGTTTCGGGCGCTTCGTCCTCGGCGAGGGGAGCCTGCTCCGACACGCTCTCGTCGTCGTTCGTCTGACGCTTCGGAGCTTCGTCGCGATTGCGCCGCCGGCGGCTGCGGCGCGGACGGCGTTCCTCTTCCTCCTCCTCGTGCGAGGCGGCTTCCTCCTCGAGCAGCGCCTGACGGTCCGCTACGGGGATCTGGTAATAGTCGGGATGAATTTCCGAAAAGGCCAGAAATCCGTGCCGGTTGCCGCCGTAATCGACGAACGCCGCCTGCAGCGACGGTTCGACCCGGGTGACTTTCGCCAGATAGATGTTGCCGCGCAGGGGCTTCTTGGAGGCGGATTCGAAATCAAATTCTTCGACGCGATTACCGCGCAGCACCACCACCCGGGTCTCTTCCGGATGGGATGCGTCGATCAGCATTTTGTTGGCCATGGGATACTCTTTGGCGCGTTCCGCCGGGCGGCGCCGAACGTCCGTGGAGGCGCGAATGCGGCCTCGCTCTGGATGGGCGGCTCCGGGCCGGAGCTGTCACGCGCGATGTTCGAGGAAAACGAAACAGATGTGGGTTCAGACGCGACCGGCGGCTTTCGACGGGGCCGTCAAATCTGAAAGGATCACTGAGATCGCCCACCATGAAACGAACGCGAGAGCGGCAATGGAGCGCTGACCCGCCATGCCCGGCTGCTGAAAGCGCCGGCCCTGGTGCGGGAAATGCGAATCCTTGAGTCACGCGAGGTCTCTTTGGCCTTCATCCGGCCTGGAGCGATCATGAACCGCTGACGGATGTCGCCGTCGCGATTTGCGGAAAAACCGAAGCAGGGCGTCGAAAAACGTCTGGATCGGGAACACCCCCGGCCGTCACGCTGGCTGCGCAAGCGCGCGCCATGCCGCACCGGGACGCTCCCTACATAAGCGATAGGTCTCGCTCTTGGCAAGTTTCATGCTGGACTTGTTGCAGCAATGTTACAGCCGGGCGCAAAATACAGAGACTGGATACGAATCATTAACCCTGCGCTCACTACTGCTTACGATTGGGTGCGGCTAACCAGTGAATTTGGCGCCTGACCGGGCGATTCGATGAATCGAAACAAGCAGGAACGAGCCGTGCGGAGGATGGCGGGCGTTGGGGCGGCCTTCCTGCTTGCGATGTCGCTCGTTCCGGCGAGCGCCGCGGGATTGGTCGGCGCGCGTTCGGCAGCAAGGGCGTATTCTGCCGGTCCGACTGCGACTGGCGCTTCGATCGAGCGCGCGGCGAACGCTGCAAGGCTGACATTCGATATCAGCATGCCTGTCGTCGCGCACGCCTATGTGCTGGCCGATCCCGCTCGTGTGATCGTCGATCTCCCGGAAATCGGGTTCTTCCTCGATCCGGCGATTGGCCGTCCGGCCAGGGCGACCCGGGGGCGTCCGGAGGCGGCGGGTCTGGCGTCCTCGTTCCGCTTCGGGCGAATCGCGCCCGGGCGCTCGCGTATCGTGATCGATCTCGCAGGTCCGGCGCGCATCGTCAGGGCCGAGAGTGAAACGACCTCCGCCGATGGCGCGGCGCGATTGGTGATCGAACTCGCCTCGACTGACGCCGAGTCGTTCCGCGCCGCCGCGCGCGCCGCCCGCGCAGCGCAGATGCTGGCCTCCGCCGTCCAGCCCGCGCCGCAGATCGCCGTCGCCTCGCGGGCCGCGCCGGGCCTGCCGCTGGTTTACCTCGACCCTGGCCACGGCGGCGTGGATGTCGGCGCTGTTGGCAGCGGCGGCGTTGAGGAAAAGACGATCGTCCTGGATTTCGCGCGCCAACTCGCGGCCAAGCTCGAACGGGGCGGCAAGGCCAGGGCAATTCTGACCCGGGGCGACGACACGTTCATCCCCTTGGCGCAGCGGGTCAAGATCGCGCGCGACGGCGGCGCGGCGCTCTTTGTGTCCATCCACGCCGACACGCTGAATGAAACCTCCGTCCATGGCGCGACCGTCTATACGCTCTCGGACCGCGCGTCCGACGCCGAAGCGGCCCGCCTTGCCGCAAAGGAAAATGCGGCGGATCGCGCCGGCGGTCTCGCCGACAGCGAGGACACGGTCGATGTCAACGACATCCTGTTCGATCTCACCCGGCGCGAAACCCGCGCGATGAGCCATCGCTTTGCGCAAAGCCTGGCGTCGGAATGGAAATCGGCCGGCGATCTCAACAAGAACCCGGTGCGGTCGGCCGGATTTGTCGTGCTCAAGGCGCCCGACGTGCCTTCGGCCTTGCTCGAACTCGGCTATCTGTCGAGCGACAAGGATCTGGCGAAGCTCGCGTCTCCCGCCTGGCGCGAGGAGGCCGCCGCAAAAGTCGCCGCCGCCATCGAGCGTTATTTTACCGAGCGCCCGCGCGACGCTGATGACAGGACCGCCTCGGTCGGGGCGTTTGCAACGCCGAGCGCCGCGATCGCGCGGTGATGATTCGGTGTTTGACCGGCGCCGGGCGGGCATCGCCCTGAATTGACCACAAAGCGCCCGCACGACGTTCGGAATGGTGGATCGGAGCGTTGGTTGCGTATATGAAAATGTCAGGCGACCGGCCCTTGAATGTTACGACCAACTGGGGGACGCGCCTGCGCCGTTCCCGCCAGCGATTGAGACAGAGATTTTAGCATGCGGATGATCGGCCGCTTTTTTGGTTTTGTCTTTGCGACTGGCGCGATTCTGTTCGTGTTCGGCGCGATCGCGGCGGGCGCGCTGATCTATTCCTTCAGCAAGGATCTGCCGGACACGGCCCAGCTCAAGAACTACGAGCCGCCTGTCATGACGCGCGTGCATGCCGGCGACGGTTCGATCCTGGCCGAATATTCGCACGAACGCCGGCTCTATCTGCCGAGTTCGGCGATCCCGCCGCTGGTCAAGCACGCGTTCATCTCGGCCGAAGACAAGAATTTCTATACGCATAACGGCATCGATCCGGAGGGCGTGCTGCGCGCCGTGCTGGTGCTCGTGCAGGGCGGCAAGCATGTGCAGGGCGCCTCCACCATCACGCAGCAGGTCGCCAAGAACTTTCTCGTCGGCAATGAACGGTCCTTCGAACGCAAGATCCGCGAGGCGCTGATCTCGTTCCGTATCGAGGCGGCCTATCCGAAAGAGAAGATTCTCGAGCTCTACCTGAACGAGATTTATCTCGGCCTCGGCAACTACGGCGTGGCGGCCGCCGCTCTCAACTATTTCAACAAGTCCGTTCACGAACTGACGGTGGCCGAGGTCGCCTACCTCGCCGCTCTGCCCAAGGCGCCGAGCGATCTCAACCCGTTCCGTGCGCGCGAGAAGGCGATCGATCGCCGCAATTACGTGATCAAGCGCATGGTCGAGGACGGCTATGTGTCGAAGGAAGATGGCGAGAAGGCCCGGAACGAGCCGCTCGGCGTCACCCCGCGCGCCTTGTCGCCCAACACCTACGTCGCCGGCTATTTCGCGGAAGAAGTGCGCCGCGAACTGTCGGACCGCTATGGCGACAAGAAGCTCTACGAAGGCGGCCTGAGCGTCCGCACCACGCTCGATCCGCAGATGCAGGTGTGGGCGCGCAAGGCGCTGGTCGACGGCCTCGTGCGCTTTGACGAGGCGCACGGCTTCCGCGGGGCGATGCAGCATATCGACGTGGCCGGAGACTGGGGACCGCCGCTTGGCGCGATTCCTGCGCTCGGCGACGTTCAGCCCTGGCGCCTTGCGGTCGTGCTGGACCTGACCGACGCCGGCGCCCGCATCGGGCTGCAACCAGGCAAGGAAAAGTCGGGCGAATTGTCGCGCGAGCGTCCGACCGGGTTTCTGGCTCAGGCCGGCATGGCCTGGACGCACAAGACTCCGAGGAGCGCGCTGGCTGTCGGCGACGTGATCTATGTCGAGCCGATCGACAAAAGCCCCGGCCAGTACCGGCTGCGGCAGGTGCCGGAAATCTCCGGCGCCTTGATGGCGATGGATCCGTATACCGGCCGAGTGTTCGCGATGGTGGGCGGCTTTTCGTTCGACCAGTCCGAATTCAACCGCGCGACCCAGGCCCTTCGCCAGCCGGGCTCGGCTTTCAAGCCGTTCGTATATGCGACGGCGCTCGACGACGGCTATACGCCATCCTCCGTCGTGCTCGACGAGCCGATCGAAATCGATCAGGGCAATGGCGAGATCTGGCGTCCGGAAAATTTCGAGCATGGCGGAACCGGCCCGCACACGCTGCGCTATGGCGTCGAGCACTCGAAGAACATGATGACCGTGCGGCTCGCCAAGGACGTCGGCATGCCGCTGATCGACGAATATGCGAAACGCTTCGGCATTTACGATAACCTGCCGCCCTACCTTTCCTTCTCGCTGGGCGCGGGCGAGACGACGTTGATGCGCATGGTCACCGGCTATTCGATGCTCGCCAACGGCGGCAAGCGCATCAAGGCGACGCTTGTGGACCGTATCCAGGATCGCTGGGGCCACACCATTTTCCGCCATGACGAGCGCCAGTGCCCGGCCTGCGACGAATCGAAATGGGACGATCAGAACGAGCCGAAACTGATCGACAAGCGCGAGCAGGTGCTCGACCCGCTGACCGCCTACCAGATCACATCGATCATGGAAGGGGTGATCCTGCGCGGCACCGGCCAGAGCATCCGCGCGGTCGGCAAACATCTTGCGGGCAAGACCGGCACGACCAACGACGCCAAGGATCTCTGGTTCGTCGGCTTTTCGCCCGATCTTACCGTCGGCGTATTCATTGGCTATGACCGGCCTCGGTCGCTGGGCGACAGCGCCCAGGCTGCAACCTACGCCGCGCCGATCTTCCGCGACTTCATGACCGTCGCGCTGAAGGACAAGCCGGACGTGCCATTCCGCGTGCCGCCGGGAATTAAGCTGATTTCGATCGATCCGCGCACCGGCCTTCGCGCGAGCGGGCAGGGTTCGATTCTTGAGGCCTTCAAGCCCGGCACGGCGCCGCCGGACACCTATTCGGTGATCGGCGACGCCACCTCGCGCGGCGCCGCCGCGGCGCCGGACGTCGACAAGAGCGTCGGTTCGGGCACCGGCGGGCTTTACTGAAGTGGTGTGCGCGCGTCGCGGATGCGCGAATATGCTGATTTCTATACGGCTCGCGAATGTCTGGTTCCCGACCCGGCGGCAACGGAGAATTTCGATCGGGTGCGGTCCCTCCCTCGCCACGAAGTGGGAGGTGGCGCCTGCGAAGCAGGCGTCGGGCGAGCGACTGGCGATTGTGACGTTCTTGCGTTGTGTGGCGCGGCCCTCACCCGACCCTCGCAACGACGGCAAAGCGCCCGTTCTTTCCGTTTGCCAACGGCAGCTTCCGGGCAGATCAACTGAACGACCGATTCCAGGCCGGAAGCGATAGGCTGTTCGCGACCGGTTGCAGACTATTTGAGCGAAATATTGACGTTGGCGAGATCGCGAGCTTTGCGCCCGAATCTCAAGTGTCGAATGTGTGCTACGGGTTCACGGTTTTGGTTTGCCGGATGGGTGGCCGCCGGTCGCGGTCGGCCCAACCCATATCACCTGCTCTGGTTTGGATTTCCCATCATATTCTAAAATCGACCAACACGTTTCGGTCCCGAACTTTGCCGCAGACAACAGGCCACGGTTGGCGGACAAGAACTCAGTGTAGTTGCGTTCCTCGCGTTGCGCGAGAATACTCGCGAACTGTGCCGGTATTCGTAGCTCACCTTCATTTGCAACTTGCGATATCAAATAATGCATAACGCAGTGTCGAGCAATCAGCCTGACTGCAAGCGAGCGCATTCGATGCAGCCCCTCAATAATCTCCCCGTATCGTTGGCGAAGAACCAATTCATTTTTTCTTATTAGATCATCACTCGTAATTTTTTTGTTCAGATCTTTAACATTTATGAGGACAGTCTCCTGAATTTCGTGGAATAGAGGAATCGTCTTTTCGGCAA
>JAJXWB010000031.1:0-4171 GCA_021781815.1 Pseudomonadota bacterium
CAATTTTTCCAGCGCTCAGACGAACGATCGGAATTTACGATGAAGTCAGCGTGCTCTCGCTTTTTAAGGACATTTCAGGCGCCGCCTCGATCGAATACAGCCTGATTGCGGCGCTCATCGGCGTCGTGATCATCACAGCCGTCACTCAGCTCGGCAGCAACCTGTCGAACAAATTCAATAATATCGCCAACAACGTGACTTGATTCACTCGCCGGATCCGCGTTTCGGAGCCCCGATTCCGGGGCTCTTTTTTTGGCGCGATGCGAAGCGGACGGCGGTGTCGGCCGGTTCGGGCGCGCCGCGATCGGCCTGGTCAGCATCGCACACGCACATATTCTCCGGGCGCGTCGCCAATCGGCGTCACTTTGCCGCCGCCCGGTTCGCGCGCGGGGACTTTTTCGGGCGCCTGCGCCGTGATCCATGCGAGCCAGTCCGGCCACCATGAACCCGGCGTCTCCTTCGCCGCCTTCACCCAGTCGTCGAAGTCGCCGGCAGGCCTGGGGCCGGTCCAGTATTGGTATTTCGGCTTGTAGGGCGGGTTGACGACGCCCGCGATATGGCCGGACCCGGCCATCACGTAGCGCACCTCGCCGCCAAACAGCTTTGCTCCGACAAATGCTGATTTGGCTGGGGCGATGTGGTCTTCCTTGGTCGCCAGATCGTAGATCGGGATATTCACGTCCCCAAGATTGAGCTTCACGCCGTCCACCACCATCTCGCCTTTGGCCAAATTATTGGCGAGGTAGCATTCGCGCAGATAGAACGAGTGGTTTGCGCGCGTCATGCGCGTCGAATCCGAATTCCATGTCAGCAGGTCGAACGCCATCGGCGTCTGACCCTTGATGTAATTGTTCACGACATAGGACCAGATGAGATCGTTCGGGCGGAGCATGTTGAATGCGTTGGCCATGCGCGAGCCGTCCAGATAGCCGGTCGTCTCCATCTGCGCCTCGACGTTGCGGATTGTTTCGGTGTCCGTAAAGACTTTCAAATCCCCCGGATCGGTGAAATCGACCTGGGTCGTGAACAGAGTCGCGCTCTCGATCCGGTCGTCGCCGGTAGCGGCCATGTAGGCGAGCGTCAGCGCCATCAGCGTACCGCCGACGCAATAGCCGATCGCCGTCGTCCGTCGTTCGCCGGTGATGGTTTCAATCGCATCGAGGGACTCGAAAATCCCTTCACGCATATACTCGCTGAAGCCCTTGCTCGCATGGCGCGAGTCCGGATTGACCCAGGAGACGACGAATACGGTCAGCCCCTGGTCGACGCACCATTTGATGAAGCTTTTTTCGGGATGCAGATCGAGGATGTAGAACTTGTTGATCCACGGCGGCACGATCAGCAGAGGGCGCCGGTAGACCTGCGCGGTCGCGGGCGCGTACTGGATCAGTTCGATCAGATCGTTGCGCAATACGACCTTGCCCGGCGTGATCGCGAGATTTTCGCCGAGCCTGAATTTGGAATTGTCCGCCTGACGCAGCCGGAGCGCGCCCTTGCCGGCCTCGATGTCCTCGGCCAGCATGGTGAGCCCGCGCACGAGGTTTTCGCCGTCCTCTTCCATCGTGGCGCGCAGAAGCTCGGGATTGGTGCCGATGAAATTGGACGGCGACAGCGCCGCCGCGGCCTGGCGGACATAGAATGCCGCCTTGGCGCGGGTCAGCGGGTCGAGTTCCTCGTTCTTGGCGACGAGTTCGTTGGCCCAGTCGACCGTCAACGAATAAGCCTGACGGATGAAATCGAAGATCGGACTCTCGCGCCATTGAGGATCGGCGAATCTCTTGTCCCTCGGATCGAACGGAACGACGGGCGCCGCCGTTTCGCCGGTGAGCCGCCGCAGCGTCGCGCTCCAGAGATCGATGAAGCCGCTCGTCAGCGCCGTCTGCGCCTGGAGCGCGCGGGCGGGATCGGACATCCAGTATTCCGCGACCTTTCCGATCGACTTGATCGCTTCGGCGATTTCCTGTCCGGTGTGGCCGGGGCTCACGCCCTGTTCGATCGGGCGCACATAGGCTGCGAGCGCGCGCGACCCTTCCTCGAGCATGCGCGAGGCGTTGTGCGCGAGCTTTTCGAAATTGGGCATGGTCCCGACAATCGGCGCAGCCGCCGCCGGAGCAGGCGAGGGCAGGTCGACGGCCGGCATGGGCTTGGCAGGCGGCGCCGGAGCAGGGGCCGCCTCGCCCGCCACCAACTCATTGTTCGCAGCGGAATCGGGCTTCGGCTTGCGCGGGCGGGCGACCTTCTTCCCGGCCGAAGGCGCCGCGCGCGGCGGCTCGCCTTTCGAGCGACGGGACTTTGAACCTTCGATCATGACGTTTCCCCTCGACCCGTGCGCCGACCGGTAGGCTCCGGTCCCTTTTCAGACATAATAGCGATTTATTCACTGTGAGCGCCAATGATCATATCGGCGTAAATAATCGAATCCGAGCGTGGTGCGAATGGCGCGAAGGGGATTTGTCGCGGGGTGTTGTGTCGGTCTGATGGCGGGGGCGTTCGTTGTCGCCGCGGCCTCGGCGACGCGCGCTCAGGACGCGGGCGAGACGAAACTGGGCGAGGATCCGATCACCCGGCTTCTGAAGTGGAAGCCTGCAGCAGCCACTCCCGAGATGCCGGATTTCGTCAGATCGACGCGCCCGGAGGACGAGCGTTTGACCTATACGCCGCTGACAGCGGACGAGCCGTCCCGACCCAAGCGCAAGACGCCGGCCGAAATCGCCGCGGCGACCCAAAAGATGGACGCCGCCGCCGCGGCTGCGCGCGCACGGGCCGCCACGGCCTTTCCGGCAGCGCGCGCCCGCCGTCCGGCCGAGTGACGCGGCGGCCGGGGCGCCTCAAAAGTTGCAACGCGGCGGATTCGCGTTTCAAATCGCACATCTTCCCACTAGAACCATTCGAGCCGCGGTCGTTCCGCCGGGGCGCACAGAAGAGAGCCTGAGGTCAATGTCGGATTTCTATCGCGTGCGGCGTCTGCCGCCTTACGTCTTCGAGCAGGTCAACCGGCTTAAGGCGCAGGCTCGCAACGCCGGCGCCGACATCATCGACCTCGGCATGGGAAACCCCGATCTTCCCGCGCCCAAACATGTCGTGGACAAACTGGTCGAAACGGCGGGCAAGCCCCGCACCGACCGCTATTCGGCGTCCAAGGGAATCGCTGGCCTGCGTCGCGCGCAGGCGGCTTATTACGAGCGGCGCTTCGGCGTGAAGCTCAATCCGGACACTCAGGTCGTCGCCACGCTCGGTTCGAAGGAGGGCTTCGCCAATATGGCGCAGGCGATCACTGCGCCGGGCGACGTGGTGATGGTGCCGAACCCGTCCTATCCAATCCATGCGTTCGGCTTCCTGATGGCGGGCGGCGTCGTTCGCTCCGTTCCGGCCGAGCCGACGCCTGATTATTTCACGTCGCTCGAGCGCGCGATCATGCATTCGATCCCCAAGCCGATCGCGGTTGTCGTCTGCTATCCCTCCAATCCGACCGCAATGGTCGCTTCGCTCGATTTTTACAAAGATCTCGTGGCGTTTGCGAAGAAGCACGAGATTTTCATCCTGTCTGATCTGGCCTACGCGGAGGTCTATTTCGACGAGAATCCCCCGCCGTCCGTGCTACAGGTGCCCGGCGCCTTCGATGTGGCGGTCGAATTCACCTCCATGTCCAAGACCTATTCGATGGCCGGCTGGCGCATGGGCTTCGCCGTCGGCAACGAGCGCCTGCTCGCAGCGCTCGGGCGCGTCAAATCCTATCTCGATTATGGGGCGTTCACACCGATCCAGGTGGCGGCCGCCGCCGCGCTGAACGGGCCGGACGATTGCATCCGTGAAATGCGCGCCACATATCGCAAACGGCGCGACGTCATGGTCGAGAGCTTTGCGCAGGCCGGCTGGACGATCCCGGCGCCAGCCGCCTCGATGTTCGCCTGGGTGCCGATCCCCGATCGGCTCAGGAAACTTGGGTCGCTGGAATTCTCGAAGCTGCTGATCGAGAAGGCCGATGTCGCGGTTGCGCCGGGCATCGGTTTCGGCGAGCACGGCGACGACTATGTGCGCCTCGCCCTCGTCGAAAACGAGCAACGCATCCGCCAGGCGGCGCGTGGATTGCGCAAGTTCTTCGATGGAGCCGACAGTCTGCATAACGTCGTGCCGATGAAGGCGACGGGTTAGCGCCGCCACGGTCGGCGCG
>JAJXWB010000031.1:4271-40142 GCA_021781815.1 Pseudomonadota bacterium
CTCCTCCTGTCGGGAGCCGGCGCAGGCGCCTCGTGGCTCTGCTATTTTCGTGCGCTGCAATTGGGGGACGTCGGCCGCGTCGCGCCGGTCGACAAGCTGAGCCTGGTGCTCGTCGCCATGTTCGCCGCTGTATTCCTCGGCGAGACCCTGAGCTGGCGAAACTGGCTCGGCATCGGATTTGTGGTGGCAGGGGTCATTCTGATCGCCATCCGGGATTGAGGCCGGGCCGGCGCTTTCGACGCCGTTCAGCGCGGCGCGCCGAAGCGTAGCCTGCGCTGCGCTCTCGATGTCGTCCGGCAGCGTGTGTGATCCCGATCCAGCCCCGAACAGAAGCAGCGAAACGACCGCCGGGCGGGGCGGAGCAACCTTTGTGGTTGGCCCAAGACGGAACCCAGGGGCGGCGCGCGGCGGAAAAACGATTGGGGCCACCAGCATCCCTCTATGAAGGCAATAAAGAAATTGATTTCTCCATATAAGAAATAAAATTTTCGATTGGATTAATGGGCGCGTCAGCGTCCGCGCGACGGGCGTCCGCGAATCGACGCCATGACGACGCCCTTGATGACGACATTATGGTCATCGACGACAAAGACCGTGCGGAAGGCGGGATCGAGCGTCGCCGCGACGAGATAGGGCGGCTCCCAGATACGGAAAATTGTCTCGGCTCTGGAACGGGCCCAGTCGTAAATCTGCGCGCAGACAATGTCTCCGGCGCGCGGCTTGGCGTTGAGGTCGACGATCAGAACGTCCCCGGCCAGATACCCGGCTGTCTCCAGCGCCCGTGAGCGAAGCGCCCAAGGGTCGACGCCCGGCTGGCCGGCGGTTGCGGTCGCGACGAAATCGAGATCGGCGCCCATGCCCCCGGGATCGAGCGGCGCCGCCTCGCTGTCCCGGAAACCCGCAGGGCGGGGATTCGGGCCGTAACGCATGCCTGTCGCCGCTTCGATCGCGGCGACGGTTCGGGCGGACAGGGCATGCGCGACGCCCGCCTTGTTCAGAAAGGTGGTGATCGTCGGCTGCGCAAGCCGCGCCTTAGCCGCCAGCGCGGTCGGCGAAAGGCCGGTGGACTCCAGTACGGCGCGGAGCCACGCGCGTTGTTCGTCTCTTGGATCGATCATCGCCGCAAGCTTGATGGCCGCAGCGATTAAATGCACGACCTAACCTTTTATGGTGTAAATTAAAATAATGATTGAAGGAAGTGCTGGGGGCGGAAGAAGGGCGGCTCGACACCGTCGCGTGTTCGCGATATGTTCTATTCACGTCGGAGTGAGTCGCATGATGAAATTGTACTGGTCGCCAAAGACCCGGTCGTTGAGAGCGCTTTGGATGCTGGAGGAAGCTGGCGTCCCGTATGAGCGCGTACTGGTCGACATCAGGGCCGGCGGCCAGGACGACCCGGCCTTCCGCAAGATCAATCCGATGGGCAAAGTGCCCGCCTTCGAGGATGGCGCGGCGCAGCTCGCCGAATCCGCCGCCATCTGCGCCTATATTGCAGAGCGCGTGCCCGAGGCCGGCCTCGCCCCGGCGCTTGGCGACCCCGCGCGTGGCCGTTATTTCCATTGGCTGTTCTTCGCTCCGGGCTGCATCGAGCCGGCGATGGCTCAGAAATTCGTCAATTTCGAACTGTCGCCGTCCGCCGCCGGCTGGGGCGATTTCAATCGCGTCTTCAACGTGCTGGCCGGCGCCCTTGAAAAGGGGCCCTGGATTCTGGGCGAGACGTTCAGCGCCGCCGATGTGATGATCGGCTGCGACCTGTTGTTTGCGATCGAACGCTTCGGCATCGTCGACCGCCGTCCCGTATTTGACGCCTATCTGAACCGATGCCATGCGCGTCCCGCGCTGCAGCGGGCGATCGCTATCGACGAGGCCGGCTGAAAGCTGTGGGTTACGCGGGCAATCCGCCTGGCGTTGCTGCGCCGCGGGCGTGGAGCCTCTATCCTGCCGGCGTGCTCGATCTTCAGCCCCGGCTCTTCCTCGACGTCGAAAACTCGGTTCTGGGCCGTCCCTGGCGCGCGCGCCTCGACGCGCCGGGCGAAGCGCGCGCGCTGGCGATGGCGCAGCGTCATGGCCTCGGGGATCTTCTGGCGCGCGTGCTCGCAGGGCGCGGCGTCGGCATTGACGGCGCCGACGCCTATCTCGATCCCACGCTGCGCGCGCTGATGCCCGATCCTTCGACCATGCAGGGAATGGACGAGGCGGTCGAGCGGTTGGCCGTGGCGGTCGTCCGCAGGGAAAAGGTGGCCATCTTCGGCGATTACGATGTCGACGGCGCCTGTTCCGCCGCGCTGATGGCGGCCTTTCTCGATGCCTGCGGCGCCGAGCGGGTGGTCAGGATTCCTGACAGGATATTCGAGGGTTATGGACCTAATATTCAAGCGATGCATGAACTTGCCGCCGGCGGCGCGCGACTGCTTGTGACGGTCGATTGCGGGACGACCTCGCACGACGCCATCGCCGAAGCGCGAAAACTCGGGGTCGACGTGATCGTGCTCGACCATCATCAGGCGCCGGAACGCCTCCCTGACGCAATCGTGGTCAACCCGAACCGCCAGGACGACCTGTCCGGTCTCGGCGCGCTGTGCGCCGCGGGCGTGGCGTTCATGACGCTGGTCGGGCTCAATCGCAGGCTGCGCGCGCAAGGGTTCTGGACGACGGCGCGTCCGGCGCCCGACCTGCTCGCAGAACTCGATCTCGTGGCGCTGGCGACCGTGGCGGACGTCGCGCCGCTGACCGGGCTCAACCGGGCGTTCGTCGTCAAGGGACTGGCGGTCATGCGCAATCGCGGGCGGCCAGGGCTCGCTGCTCTCATGGACGCTGCGCGGCTCGGCGGGCCGCCCCAGGCCTGGCATCTCGGGTTCCTGCTCGGGCCGCGCATCAACGCGGGCGGGCGCATCGGCGACGCGGCGCTCGGCGCGCGCTTGCTGCTGACAGCCGACCCGGTCGAAGCCGGCCGCATCGCGGCCGAACTCGATCGTCTGAACGTCGAGCGTCGCGCCATCGAACTGGCGACCGTGGCGGAGGCTGAAGCCGAGGCGGATCTCGCGCTCGGGCGCGGAGGCCAGGGCGCGGCGATAGTTGTCGCCGGCGAGGATTGGAGTCCGGGCATTGTCGGTCTCGTCGCCTCGCGGCTGAAGGAAAAATTCGGACGGCCCGCCTTCGCCATTGCATTCGCCGGCAAGACGGGGACCGGCTCCGGTCGCTCGATCGCCGGCGTCGATCTCGGGGCCGAAGTGCGCGCGGCGGTCGAGGCGGGCCTTCTCGCCAAGGGCGGCGGGCACGCCATGGCCGCCGGCGTCACCATATCGCGCGACAAGCTCGGGGATTTTCGCGCGTTTCTCGAAGAGAGACTGGACGCCGGCGTCTCGGCTGCGCGCCAGCGGAATGCGCTTTATGTCGATGGCGCGCTGACGGCCGGCGGCGCCACGCGCGATCTGGTGGCGTCCCTCGCAGCGGCGGGTCCCTATGGAGCCGGCTGCGCCGAGCCGGTCTTCGTTCTGCCCCGCCACCGAATCGCATCGGCGCAACCGGTCGGCGAGGAGCATTTTCGCGTCGCCGCCGCGGCGGCGGATGGGTCGAAGCTCGACATCATGGCCTTCCGCGCCAGAAATTCGGCTCTGGGGGCAGGGTTGTCGGACCTGTCGGGTTCGTCCGCGCATCTGGCCGTCACGCTGTCGCTCGATCATTACGGCGGTCGCGAACGGGTGCAGGCGCGCCTTGTCGATGTGGCGCGCGCGCAATGAATTTTCGTCGTCAGCGTTGCATGGCGGGCTGTCGCGCCTTATAGACACGCCGTTCGCGCCGTCACGGCCGAATCCGCGCCCATCGTCTAGCGGTCCAGGACGTCGCCCTTTCACGGCGAAAACAGGGGTTCGATTCCCCTTGGGCGCGCCATTCTACGCCTGAGCACGCTATTGCTCGCCAAACGCGCCGATGCTGCGCTGGCCTTTCGCCGCTACGCGGCCGACCTTCGCGCGCGCGTCCGCGGCGGCGCAATGAGGGCTTCCGCCGGGATGTCCCACTCGCTGTGCAGCTTCCAGGCCATCCTCATTGTGAGCGAGCGTTTCCTCGTCAGAATGTCGGACGCGCGCTGACGCGAGCCGAGCACGCGGCCGAGATCGGCCTGGGTGTAGCCCCCGGTCTCCATGCGGTAGCGAATCGCATCGATCGTGTCGGGCGGTTCGATCGGCCAGCGCTTGCGCTCGTAGTCCTCGATGATTAGTGCGAGGAGGTCGAACCGGTCAGCTTCCGGCGTGCCCGGCTTGGGTTCGTTGTCGAAGTATCGTTCGATCTCGCCGAGCGCGGACTCATAGTCGGCCTCGGAGCGAATCGGACGGTTCAATCTTTTCGCCATGATACGGTCTCAGGATCGATGCAGTCGTATTCCGAATGAGTGCCGATGAACTTCACGAGCACGCGGCCAAAAACATATGACACGTGGACGATCAGCCGATATTTGTTGCCGCCGAGATCGAAGATGACTCGATTGTCGCCCACGAAATCGACGGTGCTGCCGAACTGCCGCTTGATCTCCGCCGGGCTGGCCCAATTCGCCTTGGCCGCAATCGCAAACCACGACCGAATTGGGCCTTCGGAGTGGGGGTGATGCGCCCAAAACTCTCTTAGAGTGCGGAGGGCTATCACCTGCATGGTGAGACCATAACACGTCACCATATTGGTGACAATCCGAGCCGTTTACCGATGGTGTCTTGCCAGAGACTCGGCCGATTTACATAGCAAGTTCAATTACATACGTGTTCGCGCCTTCATCCCGACCGGCGCGCCAGACCTGCGCCATTGCACGACATCGCGCGATGCAGCCGCCGCCCGCGGGAGGGCGGTTCAGCGAATCGACGCCGCAATATCAGCGATCGATCTGAAGAGAATAAGCGGATCGTCCTTCGAAGGCATGAAGCCGTGTCGGCTCCAAAACGCAGCGGCTTCGGCGTCGACCGCATTGACGATCAACGCGCGTCCTCCGACGAGGCTCGCAACCTTGACGCAGCGCTGCAACGCATGTTTGAGCAGGCCGGAGCCAATTCCCTGGCCGGTCCAGTTCTGATCGGTCGCAAGCTGTCCCAGCAGCAGGCAGGGGACAGGATCGGGCGGCTGACCGGTTCGGATCGACCGCGGCAGGAGCGATGGGACGATCGCTGTCGGCGCCAGTCCATAATAGCCGACCACCCGGTTCGTCTCGTGAACAACCATGACGGCCGTGAAACCCTTCTCCTGATTGGAGAGCGCCCGGGTCTTCAGCCATCGGTCGAGAGATGGTTTGCCGCAGGAGAACGCATCCAGATCATGCGCCGGCGTCAGCGGTTCGGGGCTCGAGATCGGCAAGCCTCAGCCTTTCGTACCAGAACCGCCATCTTGCTTCGACCCGTTTTCGTCATGCAGGCCGGTATCCGTTTCGCGGGAAAATCCTTTCTCCCACGGCGCCGCGCGCTGGAAGAGTTCGATCATTTCCGGCACGGGCGCAGCCGGGCCGGACATTGCCGCCATGAACGCTTCGAAGCCGGCGGCGCTCATCCGAATAGGGACCGTCTCCATCAACACGTCTTCGGCTGCGCGCACAGCCGCGTCACGGACGAAATCCGTACGCGAGCGCCCGCGCAATGCCGCCGCGCGGTCGATGATCGCAATGTCGGTTTCGGGCAGCCGCATCGAAAGCGGATGTTCCCTGCGCGTAGCGGCTCGGGGCATGAGCGGACCTCCGGGGCGAGCATTCATAACGGTATGTAGCGCATTTTGCAATACAGTTTGAGTTTCAACTCGCACGCGTTGCCCTGGTCAAGATCACATATCGATTTCAATCACATACGTGTTCGCGCCTTCATCCCGACCGGCGCGCCAATTATTTGATGAACTGAAATTGACGGTCCGGCCAGTCGGGCCTGCGCTGCGCCGACGACCCGGCCAATGCCGGATCTGGACTGAAATCCTGCCCTGGCCGCCGCTTTCGGCGTGGCGATTCCCGGCGGAAGGCAATCGCGGAAAGTCGTTCGCCGCGATTGCCGTTTTGGTTCGCCCCGTCAATGCTGGCTGATGATCGTGACGTTGTCCTTCCCGAACTGCATCGCGTTCGAGAGATTGACGTTTCCGACGCCGCCCTGCGTCGACAACACGAGGTTGTTCTTGCCGTGCTGGAACACCATGGCGCCATTCACATTCATGTAGCCGCCCTGATGAATCTCAACCTGGTTCAACTCGCCGTGGCTGAAAACGCTGGCGAAATTGAAATTGCTTCCTGATGGGGCCGGCGGACCGCCCGCGAGCGCGGGGGCGGACATCAGGGCGAGTACGGACGATATGACTGCGAGCTTCTTCATGATCGCTCCTCCTGCAAGGCCTGCGGCCCGACGAGCGCCAGACCGCATGAAGCCGCCTGTTGGCTTCCCGAACGAGCCTAGGCATAGCCGGTTTCAACAAATAGCTAGGAAAATGGGCAGGGAAGGTACCGCTTCCGGCGACGGGATAAGATTTGGAATGCGCGCTGGAGCCGGGGGTACGTCGTAAGACGTATGCATACGCGGGGACGGTGATCAGTGCTATCAGTGCGCAGGAACCGCCGGGGAATCGATGGGCGCGGGAAACCATGAACGCCGCCGGACGAGGGGCCGCTCCGGCTCTGCGTTGCGCGAACTGCTGACAAGCGAGGCGGGCGGCGGCCTCGCGCTGATGGCCAGCGCCCTCGCGGCCTTGGTCGTCGCCAATTCGCCCGCCGGCCCCGCCTATTTTCATGCGCTGGAGGTCAAGATCGGCGGTCTCGACGTCGTCGGTTGGATCAATGACGCGGCGATGGTCGTGTTCTTCCTGTTGGTTGGGCTGGAGATCAAGCGGGAGACGCTGATCGGGGAATTGCGCAGTTGGCGACGGCGCGCGCTGCCCGGCCTCGCCGCATTGGGCGGCATGATCGCGCCGGCGCTCGTCTACGCGCTGATCAACCGAGGCCATCCGGCCGCGCTGAAGGGCTGGGCCATTCCTGCGGCGACCGACATTGCGTTCGCGCTGGGCGTCCTGGCCCTTCTCGGGAAACGCGCGCCAGCCTCGCTCAAAATATTTCTGACCGCCCTCGCCATCATCGACGATCTTTGCGCCGTCCTCATCATCGCCCTGTTCTATGCGTCGGACCTGTCGCTGCCCATGCTGGGCGGGGCGGCGGCCTGTCTGGTTGTTCTTGCGGCGTTCAATATAAGGGGCGTGCGGGCGGTGTGGCCGTACCTCCTCGTCGGTCTGCCGCTGTGGATGTTCATCCTGAAGAGCGGCGTGCATGCGACGATCGCCGGCGTGCTGCTTGCTGCATTCGTCCCGCTCCGGTCGCCGGGGAAACCGAGCGAAAACCGGGACTCGCCGCTGCACAGGCTCGAACATGCGCTGTCGCCATGGGTCGCCTACGCCATCGCGCCTGTCTTCGCCTTCGCCAATGCGGGCGTGTCGTTCAACGAAACGGCGCTGGACGCGCTGCTGCATCCCGTCGCCATCGGCGTGGCGGCAGGCCTGTTCATCGGCAAGCAGATCGGCGTTTTCGTGGCGGCGCGTGCGGCCGTCGCCTTGCGGCTCGCGAGCCGTCCGCTCGGCGCCCGCTGGATTCAGGTTTATGGCGTCGCGCTGATCTGCGGCGTCGGGTTCACGATGAGCCTTTTCATCGGCATGCTCGCCTTTCCCGCGTCGGAAACCTTGCTCGAGGAAGCGAAGATCGGCGTCCTCGCCGGTTCGTTTGCCTCCGCGCTCGTTGGCGCGCTGGCGCTCGGCATGACCAGCCGCAGACACAGGCGCCTCTACGTGGGGCAATAGGAACGAACGATATAGAAGTTCGGAACAATCGATTTTACCAATTCTATAACCGCGCCTACCTTCCGACCGTCACGGAGGTCGGGAAATGACGGAGAAACGCGCAACCGGCGCCGGCGCGCCTGTCGCGGAGCGCATCGGGCGGCGTTTCGCGCTCAGGGTCTAGGCCGGAGAGGCTGAACGCTCCATCTACGCCAACACGTAAAACCCGCAGCCGTTTCTAGCGAACCTGCTCGACAACAACTGAACGCGATCGGAGAGAACCATGGGCGCCACGACTGACACGAGCGCGGGCAAGTGCCCGGTCATGCATGCGAGCGTTGGAGCGAGGTCAAATCGGGACTGGTGGCCGAACCAGTTGAATCTCAAAATTCTCAGCCAGAACTCGCCCCTGTCCGATCCCATGGGCGAGTCGTTCAACTACGCGGAAGCATTCAAATCGCTCGATCTGAAGGCGGTGAAACAGGATCTCTACGCGCTGATGACGGACTCGCAGGACTGGTGGCCGGCGGACTACGGCCATTACGGGCCGTTTTTCATCCGCATGGCGTGGCACAGCGCCGGCACCTATCGCATCAGCGACGGCCGCGGCGGCGCCGGCGCCGGTCAGCAGCGTTTCGCGCCGATCAATAGCTGGCCCGACAATGTCAATCTCGACAAGGCGCGCCGGCTGCTTTGGCCGATCAAACGCAAATACGGCCGGAACATCTCCTGGGCGGACCTGTTCATCCTGGCCGGCAATGCAGCGCTGGAATCGATGGGATTCAAAACGTTCGGGTTTGGCGGCGGCCGCGCCGACGTCTGGGAGCCGGACGAGAGCGTGTACTGGGGCGCAGAGAGCGCATGGCTGAGTGATGAAAAACGCTATGCGGGCGAGCGCGATCTCGAAAACCCGCTCGCCGCGGTGCAGATGGGTCTGATCTACGTCAACCCTGAAGGCCCTGGCGGCGTGCCGGAGCCGCTGGGCTCCGCCCGCGACGTGCGCGAGACCTTCGCCCGCATGGCGATGAACGATTACGAGACCGTCGCGCTGACCTGCGGCGGGCATACCTTCGGCAAATGTCACGGGGCCGGGCCGGCGACGCATGTGGGGCCGGAGCCGGAAGCCGCGCCCATCGAACAGATGGGGCTGGGCTGGAAAAACAGCTTCAGGAGCGGCGTGGGCGGCGACCAGATCGGCAGCGGTCTGGAAGGCTCGTGGACCCCGACCCCGACCCGATGGGACATGAGCTATCTCGACATGCTGTTCGGCAACGACTGGGTGCTTGCGAAGAGCCCCGCAGGCGCCTGGCAGTGGACGCCGAAGGAGACGAGCGGAAGCAACATGGCGCCGGCGGCGCAGGATGCGTCGAAGCACGCGCCCATCATCATGACCACTGCCGACATGGCGATGCGCATGGACCCCGCCTACGAAAGGATAGCGCGCCATTTCCATCAAAATCCGGAGGAGTTCGCCGACGCCTTCGCCCGCGCCTGGTTCAAGCTGACCCACCGCGACATGGGTCCGCGCTCGCGCTATCTCGGCGCAGAGGTTCCGGCCGAGGAACTGATCTGGCAGGATCCTGTCCCGGCGGTCGATCACAAGCTGATCGACGAGAAGGATGTCGCCGCGCTCAAGGGCGCGCTGCTCGCATCGGGCCTGTCGATTTCCGAACTGGTCGCGACCGCCTGGGCGTCGGCCTCGACCTTCCGCGGCTCCGACAAGCGTGGCGGGGCGAATGGAGCGCGCATCCGCCTCAGCCCCCAGAAGGACTGGGAGGTCAACCAACCCGCGCAATTGGCGAAGGCGCTGAAGGCGATCCAGGGCGTCGCGCAGGCGTTCAACGATGCGCAGTCCGGCGGCAAGAGGATCTCTGTAGCCGACCTGATCGTCCTCGGCGGCTGCGCAGCGATCGAGCGGGCCGCGAAAAACGCCGGCCACGACGTGATCGTTCCATTCGCGCCGGGACGCACGGACGCGACACAGGAACAAACCGATGCGGAGTCCTTCAACGTGCTTGAACCGTCGGCGGACGGATTTCGCAATTATCTCAGGAAAGAATATTCCCCGTCCGCAGAGCAGCTTCTGCTCGACAAGGCGCAATTGTTGACGTTGAGCGCCCCCGAAATGACGGTTCTCATCGGCGGCATGCGCGCCCTGAACGCCAACTTTGGTCGGTCCCGGCACGGCGTCTTCACGAAGCGGCCGGAAACGCTGACAAACGACTATTTCGTGAACCTGCTCGACATGAACATCGCATGGGCGCCGGCGTCGGACGCGGAAGGCGTGTTCGAGGGACGCGACCGCGCTACGGGCGAACTGAAGTGGACCGGCACGCGTGTCGATCTCGTCTTCGGCTCCAACTCGCAACTGCGGGCGCTCGCGGAGGTCCATGCCAGCGATGACGGACAAGCGGCCTTCGTGCGCGCCTTTGTTGCGGCCTGGAACAAGGTGATGAACGCCGACCGCTTCGATCTCGCCTGAGCAGGCGGCTTCGTTGGCGGCCGGAGACTTTGACCATGGCGGGCGGCTTCGGCCGCCTGCTTCTTTGATGTGACGGCTTCTTTGATGTGGATTGCCGGAAAGGGAGGGCGTCGCTATAAGGCCGCCTGCAATTCCCGAATTTCAGGAAAGAAAAAAGCGACATGGCGATCGAACGCACCTTTTCCATTCTCAAACCCGACGCGACGCGCCGCAACCTGACCGGCAAGATCAATGCGATGATCGAAGGCGCCGGACTGCGTATCGTGGCGCAGAAACGCGTGCACATGACCCGCGCGCAGGCCGAGACCTTCTACGCTGTTCACAAGGACCGTCCCTTTTACGGCGAACTGGTCGACCAGATGTCTGCGGCCCCGGTCGTCGTGCAGGTTCTCGAAGGCGACAACGCCATCAAGCGCTACCGCGACGTGATGGGCGCGACCAATCCGGAAAAGGCCGAACCCGGCACGATCCGCAAGGAATGCGCGCTCAACATGGGCGAGAATTCCGTCCACGGCTCCGACGCGCCCGAGACGGCCGCGATCGAAATCGCCCAGTGGTTCTCCGGTAACGAAATCGTCGGCTGAACCGGCGAACCTTCGTCATCGCGTCCATGGCCCCACGCTCACGGCGGGGTTGAAAGCGACTTGATGTTGACCACGGTCGCAGGCCCCTCAGGGCTGCGGCCGTTTGTGTTTGATTGTTTTGGGAATCCCACGTGACCGGCCGCTGCGTCAGGTTTCCCATCTTTTGCACGGATTGGCGCTGATCAGCCCGCCGCCGCGCTCCGGGCCGCCGACTTCATTTCGCTCGCAATGGTTGCGAACGCGGACGCCCACGCCGCCGCCACGTCCGGCGTCCAGGCTGATCCCAGCGCATGGGCGAGCGTAAAGAGCAGGGCGGCGACGACCGAATCGTAATGCGCCTCCGTCACGCCATAGGCGACATGTCTGCGCCCGAGATCCCGTATCATGGGCAAAAGCGTCTCCGGGGCGTGCAGATTGCTAACCACAAAGGCGAGCACCTGCATCAGCTTCACCGCCTGCAATCCCATATCGACGTCAAAGAGCGACCGGGTCGTGGGGTCGATCTCGAACAGCCGGTTGTAGAACTCGACGCCCGTCGCTTGCGTGATGGGGCCGATTTGTCTGAATGTGCTCTCGACGGACGCGATCTGGTCTGGGGTCATGACGATTTCAGCCAACGTCCTGAGTGGGCGAGCGCGCCAGACGCCACGCGCCGATCGCCCTATATAGTTGGGCAGGCAGAGTAATCCACCGGAAACATACTGCAAGCGCGATCAACATGGGTCGTCATTCGGCTCAGGAATAGCCAAGCCCTCGTCATGATCCCTGCGGTGAATTTTCGTGACGGCGACTTGCGGCCAGTGGTTCGCACAGCGATCATGTGTTTCGAAGGAGATGCAATGAACGCGCCAACCCGAACAGAGCGCCGCTTTTCCACCTGTCCGCACGATTGCCCTTCAGCATGCGCGCTCGATGTGGAGGCGCTCGGGTCGAATCGGATCGGCAGGGTGCGCGGCGCCGAGGAGCAGAACTACACGGCGGGCGTCGTCTGCGCGAAGGTCGCGCGGTACGCCCAGCGCATCCATCATCCGGACCGCCTGACGTTTCCGCTGAAGCGCACCGGGCCAAAGGGTTCCGGACAGTTCGCTGAAATTTCGTGGGACGAGGCGCTCGACACGATCGCCAAGAATTTTCTCGAAGCCGAAGCCCGCTACGGGGCCGAAAGCGTGTGGCCCTATTATTACGCCGGCACGATGGGCCGGCTGATGCGCGACGGAATCAATCGCCTCACGCACGCGAAGAAATATTCACGCTATCTCTCGACGATCTGCATCAATCTCGCGTGGCCCGGCTACATCGCCGGGGTTGGCCGCATGGCCGGCCCCGATCCGCGCGAAATGGCGAAGTCCGATTGCGTGGTGATCTGGGGCACGAATGCGGTGGCGACGCAGGTCAACGTCATGACCCACGCCATTCGCGCCCGAAAGGAGCGCGGGGCGAAGATCGTGGCGGTCGACGTCTATCGCAACGCGACGATGGAGCAGGCCGATCTTGCGCTTTGCGTGCGGCCGGGCACGGACGGCGCGCTCGCCTGCGCCGTGATGCACGTGCTGTTTCGCGAAGGATTCGCCGATCGCGAATTCATGGCGACATTCACCGATGCGCCGGCCGAACTCGAGACGCACCTGCAGACGCGCACGCCCGAATGGGCGTCCGCCATTACCGGACTTTCGGTTGGCGAGATCGAGCAATTCGCGCGCCTCGTCGGCGAACGAAAACGGACCTATTTTCGCCTCGGCTATGGATTTTCCCGCAGCCGCAACGGCGCCGCCAACATGCATGCGGCCTCGTGCATCGCCGCGGTCACGGGCGCCTGGGCGCTCGAAGGCGGCGGAGCCTTTCACAACAACGGGTCGATCTACCATCTCGACACCAGCCTGATCGAAGGGCTCGACGTCGTCGATCGTTCGACGCGCATCCTCGATCAATCGCGCATCGGCGCAATCCTGACGGGCGAGGAAGACGCGCTGAAAGATGGTCCGCCCGTCACGGCGATGCTGATCCAGAACACCAATCCCGCCTGTGTCGCGCCCGACCAGAACCGTGTTTCACGCGGCTTTGCGCGAGAAGATCTGTTCGTCGCCGTGCACGAGCAGTTCATGACCGATACGGCCAAACTGGCTGACATCGTACTGCCAGCGACCATGTTCCTGGAACACGACGATTTCTATACGGGCGGCGGCCATCAGTTCATCGGCAATGGACCGAAGCTGATCGATCCGCCGGGCGACTGCCGCTCCAATCACGAGGTTATCTGCGCGCTGGCGAAGCGCGTCGGCGCAGAACACCGCGGCTTCGACATGAGCCCGCGGGAAATCATCTCCGCGACTCTGAAGGCTTCGGGTTGGGATGGTATCGAGGCGCTGGAGCAGGCGCGGTGGATCGACGCGCAGCCGCCGTTCGACGAGGCGCATTATCGGAAGGGCTTCCATTGGCCCGATGGAAAATTCCGGTTCAAGCCGGACTGGCCGAAGACGCCCTTCGCCAATAATGGCCCGCTCGGGCCGTGGCGCGATATGCCCGCATTGCCGGATCACTGGGCGGTGACAGAGGAATCCGACGAAGATCATCCGTTCCGCCTCGCAACCAGCCCCGCGCGAAACTTCCTCAACTCATCCTTCACCGAGACGCCGGATTCGCTTGCGCGCGAAATTCGCCCGAGCGTGATGGTGCATCCCAAGGACGCCGCCGATCATGGAATCGGGGAGGGCGATCTCGTCATGCTCGGCAATGGCCGCGGACAGGTGCGCCTGCATGCGAAACTGTTCGACGGGGTGCGGCGCGGCGTACTGATCGCCGAGGGCATCTGGCCGAACTCGGCCTTCGTCGACGGGCAGGGGATCAATGTGCTTACGGGAGACGATTCACCCGCGCCTTTCGGCGGCGCGGCTTTTCACGACAACAGTGTGTGGATGCGCCGGAATCCTTGAGCGATCACGCCCGCGCCAGCACTCGGTTGCCCTTGATCGCGACTTTGTCGCCCGCCACCAGCGCCAGCGCCTGCGGATAGATGACATGCTCCTGGTCGAGCACCCGCGCGCCCAACGTATCGGGCGTGTCGTCATCCAGAACCGGCACGGACGCCTGGAGGATGATTGGTCCGGCGTCCATTTCCGGCACGACGAAATGCACCGTCGCGCCGTGGATCTTCACGCCATCTTCCAGCGCGCGCTCGTGCGTGTGCAGGCCGCGGTAGGCTGGAAGCAGGGCCGGGTGAATGTTGAGCATGCGTCCCTGCCACTGGCCGACGAACCACGGCGTCAGCACGCGCATGAAGCCGGCGAGGCAGATCATCTCGATCCGGTTGATCTCCAGCATTTTCTGGATCGAACGCTCGAACTCCTCGCGGCCGGCGTAAATCTTGTGATCGACGGCGGCGACCGGAATGCCCTGTTCCCTGGCCCAGACAAGGCCCGCCGCATCCGGCCGGTTCGACAGTACGAGCGCAATTTCCGCGGGAAAATCCACTGCGCGCGCCGCCTCGATCAGCGAGCGCATGTTGGAGCCGCGCCCGGAAATCAGGATGGCGACGCGCTTTTTTCTGGTCACAGCCGCAGCGTCCCGCGCGTTGTCACCCGCTCGTCGCCGTCCGCCACGATCGCCTCGCCGATGCGGACCGGCGCGAGGCCTGCATCTGCAAGCGCCTGCTCGCCTTCCGCAGCGCGCGCTTTCGCGACCACGACGACCATGCCGATTCCGCAGTTGAACGTGCGCAGCATTTCCTTCTCTGCAACGCGGCCTTCGCGGGCGAGCCACGCGAACACCGGCGGCGCGGGGATGGCGTCGAGATCGAGCGCGACGCCGAGCCCAGGCGGCAGCACACGCGGAATATTTTCGGGAAACCCCCCGCCGGTGATATGCGCCAGCGCGGCGATGGCGTCGGTCGCCTTCAGCGCCGCCAGCAGCGGCTTCACATATATTTTCGTCGGGACGAGCAACGCTTCCGCGAGCGTTCGGCCCGGCGCGAAAGGCGCGGGCGAATCCCAGGCCAGCCCGGTCTTCTCCACGATGCGTCGCACCAGCGAAAAACCGTTGGAATGGACGCCAGAGGAGGGCAGGCCGAACAGCACGTCGCCCGCAGCCACGGCGCGCGGCAGCAGTTTCCCGCGCTCGGCCGCGCCCACTGCGAAACCAGCGAGGTCGTAATCGCCTTTCGCGTAAAGGCCCGGCATTTCCGCGGTCTCGCCGCCGATCAGCGCGCAGCCCGCGTCGACGCAGCCTGCGGCGATTCCCTTGACCACGGCGGCGCCTTCCAGCGGATCGAGCCTGCCGGTCGCATAATAGTCGAGGAAAAACAGCGGTTCGGCGCCCTGCACAACCAGATCGTTGACGCACATGGCGACGAGGTCGATCCCGACCGTGTCATGGATGCCGCTGTCGATGGCGATCTTGACCTTGGTGCCGACGCCGTCATTTGCGGCGACCAGCACGGGGTCGTGGAAGCCCGCCGCCTTCAGATCGAACAGGCCGCCGAAGCCGCCGATCTCGCCATCCGCGCCCGGACGGCGCGTGGAGCGCACATGCGGCTTGATCAGTTCAACCATGCGGGCCCCCGCATCGATGTCTACGCCAGCCTGCGCATAGGTGAGGCCGCTCTTCTGATCGTCCTGCATGTTCATCCCCGTCTGGCGCCGCATTATCGGCTCACGCCGGCGCTGGCAAGGCGGAACGCCACCGGCGCGGCGGCTTGACCCAACGGCGGCGGCGCGTCTTATCTATATGCAAGAATGGGATGCCGGGGGTAACCTGGACGTCTGGGGGAGCAAGGTTGGTGAGTCTGGACAAATTCGGCAGCCTGCCGAACATCATCACGATTACGCGCCTGTTGCTCGTGCCCGTTATCGTTTCCATGATCGTCGATGGCGAATGGTCCAGCGCATTCGTGACATTCGTCATCGCTGGCGTATCGGACGCCGCCGACGGCTGGCTCGCCAAGACCTTCGATCTTCGCACCGAACTGGGCGCATTCCTCGATCCGCTCGCCGACAAGACGCTGCTCGTCTCGATTTACGTGGCGCTCGGCATTGCGCATGTAATCCCGCCGACGCTCGCCATTCTCGTCGTCTCGCGTGACGTCATGATCGTCGGCGGCGTCATCACTTCGCGGCTGCTGGGCAATCCGATCGAGATTCGGCCGCTGTTCGTCTCGAAGGTCAACACGACTGCGCAGATCGGGTTCGCCGCCGTCGTGCTGGCAGTGAAGGCGTTCGGCTTTTCGGAGGCGTACTGGTACTGGCCCGGCGTCTGGATCGTCGCGGCATTGACGCTGGCGTCGGCGGGCGCCTATCTGGGACCATGGATCAAGCACATGGGTCATTGACGGAGCAGTCGCCAGCCCCGCGCCTTGCTGCCGTCGCCGCAGAAGCCGAACCGCAGTTCTTGCGGCAGGTTGCGCCGTGGGCGCTCGCGATCTTGTTCATCGCGTTGTTTCTTTACATCTTTTCTGGAGTGCTGATGCCATTCGTGGCGGGGATCGCGCTCGGCTACCTGCTCGATCCCGTGGCCGGGAAGCTCGAGCGCGTCGGCTTCAATCGGCTCGGCGCAGCCCTGTTCATCCTCGCGATCTTCATCATCGTCCTGATCGCCGCGCTGGTGCTGGTCGCGCCTGTCCTCGGCCACCAGCTCTCGGGTTTCGTCGACAGCCTGCCGTCGACGATCGTGCGCCTGCAGGCGTTGCTGTCGGACGAGAGCGGCAAATTTCTCAACTCCTCATGGGTCGGCGAGTTCGCGGCCAAATTCGGCATTGGGTCAGGCAATCCCGGCGACATCCAGAAGGCGCTCGGCGACCTCGTGGGCGAGGCCGCCAAATGGCTCGGCGGTTTCGCCAAATCGCTGATCTCCGGCGGAGCCGCGCTGGTCGGCCTGTTCTCGCTGCTGGTCGTGACCCCCGTCGTGGCCTTCTACATCCTCGTCGACTGGAGCCGCATGGTGGCGTCCGTCGGCTCGCTGGTGCCGCCGCGCTTCCGGCCGGAAGTCTCGATGCTTGCGGGCGATATCGACAAGGCGCTCGCGGGTTTCCTGCGCGGTCAATCGCTGGTCTGCCTGTTCCTTGGCCTGTGGTATGGCATCGGGCTGACGCTGATCGGCCTCAATTTCGGATTTCTGATCGGAATCACTGCCGGCTTCCTGAGTTTTATCCCCTACGTCGGCTCGCTGACCGCGCTCGTGCTGTCGACCATTGTCGCGATCGTGCAGGGATGGCCGGGCTGGCAGCTTGTCTCCATGTCTCTCGGCGTTGTGCTCGCCGGCCAGTTCCTCGAGGGCAACCTCCTGTCGCCGAATCTCGTAGGCGCCTCGGTCGGCCTGCATCCGGTCTGGCTGATGTTCGCGCTTTTGTCCTTCGGCTCGCTGTTCGGCTTCACCGGCCTTATCGTGGCTGTGCCTGTTTCCGCTGCGATCGGCGTGCTGTTGCGGTTCGCGATCTCACGCTATCGTCAGAGTCCTTTCTATACGGGCGAGAGCAGGTTGCAGACGGCGCTGGACGAGGCAGGGCGCCCATGAGCGCGCCGCAGCCGCCGGACGTCGAGCAAAGCGGCGCCCGTCAGCTTGCTTTCGAATTCGAGGCTTCGCCACGCTATGGCGACGATGATTTTCTCGTCGCGCCCTCGAACGCGGCTGCGCATGCCATGATTTCGTGTTGGCCGAACTGGCCTGACCCGGTTCTGGTCCTCGTCGGCGATCCCGGCGCCGGAAAGAGTCATCTGGCTGCGATCTGGGCGCGCCGGTCCCGCGCCGTACTTGCGCGCCCCCTCGCTGTGCGCGCCGATGCGGCGCTTGGCGAATTCTATGGGCGCAACATTCTCGTCGACGACATCGACCAGGTCGCCGATGAACAGGGCTTGTTCCACCTGTTCAACCTCGTGCAGGAATCCAGGGCCTCCATGCTGCTGACGACCTCGCAGCCGCCGGAACTCCTGGGCGTCAGATTGCCGGACCTGCTGTCGCGTCTGCGCCGCGCGCCCCGTGTTGAAATCGGAACGCCGGACGACGATCTGATCCGCGCAGTTCTCGTTAAGCTTTTCGTTGATCGACAGCTTGTTGTCGAGGCGAGTGTGATTGACTATCTCGCCGCCCGCATCGATCGTTCGCTGGACGTGGCGCGGGCGCTGGTGCGCGCGCTCGACGAAGAGGCTTTGATGGAGGGGCGTCGCATCGGTCGCGGAATGGCGGCAAGACTGCTCGGCCGGCTTGAACTCGACGACCTTTCCAGCCGAGACTCGGACTGAGTTCGGCCACCGACGTTCGGACATGGAGCCCATGAGCAGCGACAACGAACCGGACCGGATCAGCCCAGAACCGCAGGCGCCGGTTTTCGCCCGCAGCGCCGGCGACTTCCACGTCATGGACGATCTCGGCGATATCGCCGACCGCCCGGACGAACTCGCCATCTCGCCTGAACGGTTCATCAATCGCGAATTGTCGTGGCTCGAATTCAACCGGCGCGTGCTGCTCGAGGCCTCGAATCGCAACCATCCGCTGCTCGAACAACTCCGGTTTCTGACGATCTCGGCCGACAATCTCGACGAGTTCTTCATGGTCCGCGTCGCCGGCCTGCGCGGACAGATGCGATCAGGCGTCGTCGAACGCTCGCAGGATGGCCTGACGCCGGCCGAGCAACTCAGCAAGATCCGCGAGCGGGTCGCCCTGCTGGCCGAGGAACAGATGCGCCGATGGCGCACCTTGCGCCCCGAACTCGCCGCCGCTGGCATCGTGATCGCCGAACCGGACGAACTCACGAAAGGCCAGAGGGCCTGGCTCGACGATTATTTCGTTCTCAACGTCTTTCCGGTGCTTACGCCGCTCGCGGTCGATCCGGCGCATCCATTCCCGTTCATTCCCAATCTGGGCTTCACGCTGGCGCTCGATCTTGTCGCGCAGAATGAAAAGCAGAGGCGCACCGCGCTGGTGCGCATGCCCAACAAGATCCAGCGCTTCATCCGCATTCCCGAATTGGTCGGTCGCGGTCCGGCGCAGTTCATCCCGCTCGAACTGCTGATTTTGATGAACTCGAAAAAATTGTTCCCGGACTATGAGGTCGTTGGCAAGGGCCTGTTCCGCGTGATTCGCGACAGCGACCTCGAGGTCGAGGAAGAGGCTGAAGATCTGGTGCGCCTGTTCGAGACGGCGCTGAAACGCCGCCGTCGCGGCACGGTCATACGTCTGGAAATGGAATCCTCGATGCCCGAGGGCCTGCGCGCCTTCGTCTGCGAGGAACTCGACGTCGTGGCGGACCAAATTTTCGTGCTCGACGGCATGCTTGCCCTCAACGACCTGTCGGAAATCATTTCGCTCAATCGGCCAGAACTGAAGTTCACGCCCTACAATCCGCGTTTCCCCGAGCGCGTGCGCGAAAACGGCGGCGACTGCCTGCTGGCGATCAAGCAGAAAGATCTGATCGTCCACCACCCCTATGAATCCTTCGACGTGGTCGTGCAATTCCTTCAGCAGGCCGCGCGCGATCCCAATGTCGTCGCGATCAAGCAGACGCTCTACCGCACCTCCTCCGACAGTCCGATCGTCCGGGCGCTGATCGAGGCGGCCGAAGCTGGCAAATCCGTAACCGCGCTGGTGGAGTTGAAAGCGCGGTTCGATGAGGAGGCCAACATCCGCTGGGCGCGCGATCTGGAACGCGCCGGCGTGCAGGTCGTGTTCGGCTTCATCGAACTGAAGACGCACGCCAAGCTGTCCATGGTCGTGCGGCGCGAAAGCGGCTCGCTTGTCACGTATTGCCATATCGGCACCGGCAATTATCACCCGGTCACCGCCAGGATCTACACGGACGTGTCGTTGTTCACCGCCGATCCGGCGATCGGCCGCGACGTGGCGCGCATCTTCAATTTCATCACGGGCTATGCCGAGCCTGCAGGCCTTGAATGCATGTCGGTTTCGCCGATCGGGCTGAAGAAGACGCTGATCCGGAACATTGAGGCGGAAATCGCCGCCGCGCGCGCCGGCAGACCTGCGGGCATCTGGGGCAAGTGCAACGCCCTCGTCGATCCGGAGATCATCGACGCGCTCTATCAGGCCAGTCGGGCGGGCGTTCCGGTCGAATTCGTGGTGCGCGGCATCTGCTGCCTGCGTCCCGGCGTACCTGGCCTCAGCGAGAATATCCGCGTCAAGTCGATCATCGGCCGCTTCCTCGAACACGCGCGCATCTATGCTTTCGGCAACGGCCACGCGCTGCCGCATCCGAAATCGCTCGTCTACATTTCCTCGGCCGACCTGATGCCGCGCAATCTCGACCGCCGGGTCGAGGCGCTGCTTCCGATCACCAATCCGACCGTGCATCAGCAGGTGCTGGATCAGATCATGCTCGCCAATCTGATTGACACCGAGCAGAGCTACCGCATCCTGCCGGACGGATCGAGCGTGCGCGTCGATCAGCCGCGCGGCGGTGAATCGTTCAACGCCCACAAATACTTTATGACCAACCCCAGTCTGTCCGGACGTGGCAAGTCGCTTCAGGCGTCGCGGCCGAAATCGCTATCCAAACGCGGGTGATCGAAGCCTATGACGCCGATGAATGCTCAAGCGCAGGGTCGGCTCGTCAACGCGGCGCCCGTGGCGATCGTTGACATCGGTTCGAATTCGGTCCGCCTCGTCGCCTATGAGGGGCGCTCGCGCGCGCCCACGCCGATCTTCAATGAAAAGGCGTTCTGCGGGCTCGGCCGCGGCGTCGTGACCACCGGCGCGCTTGCCGAGGAAGCGATGGCGCGGGCGCTCGCCGCGCTTGCGCGGTTCGAGGCGCTGTGCCGCATCATGGGCGTGCGCGACGTGCAGGTCGTCGCGACGGCGGCGGCGCGCGACGCCCGCAATGGCCCCGAATTCCTGGACCGCGCCGAACAGGCGATTGGCGCGCCGATCCAGCTCTTGTCCGGGCGGCGCGAAGCCGAGCTGTCGGCGCTCGGAATCATATCGTCGATGCATGAACCGGATGGCGTCGTCGGCGATCTGGGGGGCGGTTCACTTGAACTGATCGAGGTGTCCGGCCGCAGCACGGGACGCGGCCAGACGTTGCCGCTCGGCGGGCTGGCGCTGATGGACGCGTCCGGCAAGTCGTCGAAGCAGGCCATGAAGATCGCGCGCGAGGCGATCGCCGATTCCGAGCCGGTGAGAAAGCTCGCCGGCCGCACGTTCTATGCAGTCGGTGGCACTTGGCGCGCGCTCGCCCGCCTGCACATGCTTCAACGCAGCTATCCGCTGAACGTTATGCACAACTATCTGATTCCGCCGCGCGACGCGGCCGATTTCGTCGAACTGATCGAGCGCGTCGACATCGACTCGCTCAACGCCATCGACGCGATTTCCGCCCAGCGCCGGCCGCTGCTCGCCTATGGCGCGATCGTTCTGGATGAGATCATCAAGCGCGCCCGGCCGCGCGCCATCGTCGTGTCGGCCGCCGGCGTGCGCGAAGGTTTGCTTTACGAGCAATTGAGCGACGAGGCGCGCGCCGAGGATCCGTTGCTGAGCGCCGCCGCCGAATTCAACGTGCTGCGCTCGCGCGCGCCGGAACATGCGCTGGAACTCAGCGACTGGCTCGACGCCTTGTTCCGCTCCGCCGGTCTGGAGGACACGGCCGAAGATGTGCGGCTGCGGCGCGCCGCCTGCCTGCTGGCGGATATCGCCTGGCGCGCGCATCCGGACTATCGCGGCGAGCAGGCCTTCGACATCGTCGCCAACGCCTCGTTCACCGGGATCGACCATCCCGGCCGCGCCTTCATCGCCATGGCGCTCGCTATCCGCCATATCGGGCTGAACGAGACCGTCAGCCCACAGGTGCGCGGTCTCGTCAGCGCGCGCCTGCTCGATCGCGCCCGCATAGTCGGGGCCGCCATGCGCGTCGCCTATATGCTCTCGGCCGCCATGCCTGGCGTTCTGCCGCGCACGCCGATGCGCGTCCGCAAAAAGGAATTGCTGCTCGAACTGCCGGCGGATCTCGCTTCGCTCGCCAACGAGCGCGTGAACAACCGGCTGAAGGCGCTTGGCAAGATCATCGGCCGCGAACCTCGGATCGCGACAGCGGGGTAACGCCCGACCTCAATCCTTCAGCCGCCCCTCCAAATGGGAGTCGTCGAGATCATGTGGCCCTTTTCGCAGTTCCCGATCGTCCAGGCGCCTATGGCGGGCTCGCAGGGACCGGCCCTGTGCATCTCCGTTTGCGAAGCGGGAGGGCTCGGCTCGATTCCCTGCGCTATGCTGACGCCAGCGATGCTGCGCGAGCAGATTGCGCAGATACGCAGCGGCACGAAGGCGCCGTTCAACGTCAATTTCTTCGCGCACACGCCGCCGGCGCCCGACGAGGCCCGCGAGGCCAATTGGCTCCGGCGGCTCGCGCCGTATTACGCTGAGGCCGGGATAGATCCGGATACGATCCCGAAGGGTCCGGGCCGGGCGCCCTATGACCAGGCCATGTGCGCGTTGATCGAGGAACTGCAACCACCCGTTGTCAGCTTCCATTTCGGCCTGCCGGACGAAACGCTGCTCGCGCGCACGAAGGCGACGGGCGCGAGGATATTTTCCTCGGCCACGACGGTCGCCGAGGCGCGCTGGCTCACCGGGCGCGGCGTCGACGCCGTGATCGCGCAGGGCAGGGAGGCGGGCGGTCACCGCGGCATGTTCCTGACCGACGACATCGAAGCCCAGCCCGGTCTGTTCGCGCTGCTGCCGCAGGTCGTCGACGCGGTGGATGTTCCCGTGATTGCCGCCGGCGGCGTCGCCGATGGACGCGGGATCGCCGCCGCCCTTGCGCTCGGCGCCTCGGCAGCACAGATCGGCACCGCCTATCTGCTGACGCCGCAGGCGACGACGGGCGCCCTGCATCGCGCCGCCCTGCGCGCGGCGAAGGACGACGCGACCCGCCTCACAAACCTGTATACGGGTCGTCCGGCGCGAGGCCTGCTCACCCGTTTCATGCGCGAAAAGGGGCCAATCAACGCCGAGGCGCCGGCCTTCCCGCTGGCGACCGGCGCGGTCACGCCGCTGCGGACGTTTCACGAAAAACGGGGCTCGGGCGATTTCTCACCGCTCTGGTCGGGCGAGGCCGGCGCCCTTGCGCGGGAACAAGACGCCGGGGAACTGACGAAGCGGTGGTGGGAGGACGCGCGGCGGATCATGAGCGAGCGCATCTGAAGCCCGAGTAGCCTGTCCAGCGGTTCGCTGCGCGACTGGCGCGTCAAATCTATGACGGTCGGGCCGTCGAATTGCCACGCTTAGGCCCGAATTTGGCGTGAACGTGCAGACGAGAATCGGGAGAGGCGCCCTGCGCAAAATCCGAAATTTTGTACTGGCGTTTGTCGGGCTGGCGCTTGCGCCCGCCCTGCCGCCGCTTGTGTTCGGCTCGCCCTGGGCGCACGGCGCCATCTCGCCGATCGACGAGGTCATGTCGACCCGTTTCTATGGGCAGCCGCGCCAGATTTCCTATACGGACGAAAGACGACTCAAGAGCTTCGCGGACAAGGCCCCGATCGATTGTCCGGCGCAAGACTCGCGCACGGCGGTGCTCGTCGTCGCGGGGCAATCGAATGCGGCGAATTCAGGCGGCCAGAAGTATGTATCGCGGCACGGCGCCGAAATCGCGAATTTTTTCGACGGTCGCTGCTATTTCGCCCAGTCGCCATTGCTCGGGTCGTCAGGGGAATGGGGCGACCACTGGACATTGCTTGCGAACGATCTGCTGGATCGGCGTCTGTTCGACAAGGTGGTGATAGCTCCGGTCGCGGTGAGCGGCAGCGCGATTTCGCAATGGGCGCGCGGCAATCTGAAGGAACTGCTTCGCACGACCATCGAGGGCGTTCAGAAGAGATACAAGGTCACTGCCTTCATCTGGTATCAGGGCGAGACCGATTTCATGCTCGGCACGCCGGAGCAGCAATATCGAACCGACCTGAAGGCCGTGCTGAACGCGTTGCGCACGAGCGACGATCGGACGCCTGTCTACCTGGCGATGGCCTCGCGGTGCGGCAACAGTTCGCTCGGATGGTCGCCTGACAATGCGGTTTCCCGCGCGCAGCGCAGCGTTGTCGATCCCGCGCGAAACATCTTCATCGGACTCGACGCTGACGCGGTATTGACTGGCCTCGACAGGTACGACGACTGCCACCTGAGCGCATCAGGAATGGAAAAGGCGGCCTCCCACTGGGCGGATGCGCTGTCGGCCGGACGATAGTCACTCGGCCCCGGTATCGCGCCATTCGAGCGTAACCACCTTGGATTTCTCCACCGTCAACGCGAGCCGCCCGCGCTTGAGCAGCAGCGCCTTTTCGCCGAACAGGCTGCGTCGCCAACCCGCGAGCGCCGCAACCTCGGCATTGTCCGAGGACGCGATCGCTTCGAGATCGTCGACCGTCGCGATCATTTTTGCGGCGACGCCGTGTTTCTCGGCCACTTGCCGCAGCAGCACTTTCAGCAATTCGACCGTTGCGCTGTCGCGCTGCGGCCGGCGCTCGCGTTCGAGACGCGGCAGCGCCTTCTGGTCGCGCGCCAGACCGCGCTCGACGGCGGCGAGAATTTCAGCGCCGGCGCGCGACTTTTCCATGCCGCGCGGAAAAGCTCGAAGATTGGCGAGCGCAGCCGCGTCGCGCGGCGCTGCGAGCGCCACCTCCACCAGGACGTCGTCCTTCAGGACCCGCGAGCGCGGCACGTCGCGCGTTTGCGCCTCATGCTCGCGCCAGGCCGCGACTTCCATCAGCACGGCGAGATCGCGCGGTTTGCGGGCGCGGCCCTTGAGGCGCTCCCAGGCGTTTTCCGGCTTCTGCTCGTAGGTCGCCACCGACGTCAGAGTCGCCATCTCGTCAGCCAGCCAGTCGATGCGGCCGGAACTTTCGAGTTTCGATTTCAGGTGGAGATAGATGTCGCGCAGCCATGTCACGTCGGCGATGGCGTAGTCGACCTGCGCGTCGGACAGGGGACGCCGCGACCAGTCGGTGAAGCGCGAGGATTTGTCGAGGCCGACGCGGCAGATCTGCTGCGTGAGATCGCCGTAGGACACCTGATCGCCATAGCCACACACCATGGCGGCGACCTGCGTGTCGAACAGGGGCGCAGGAATCATCTGCGCCAGATTCCACATGATCTCGATGTCCTGCCGCGCGGCGTGGAAAACCTTCACGACGCCGGTGTTCGCCATAAGTTGGAAGAGGGGCGCCAGATCGAGGCCTTCGGCGAGCGCATCGATGGCGACAGCCTCGTCGGGCGAAGCGATCTGGATGACGCAGACCTTCGGCCAGAACGTCGTTTCCCGCAGGAATTCGGTGTCGACGGTGACGAAAGGGTGGCGGGCAAGTCGGCTGCAAATCGCGGCCAGTTCCTGCGTTTCGGCGATCAGGGTCATTGCCGCTGAATAGCGGAATCGCCGCCGCAAGGCGAGCGGTTTAGTCGTCGTGGATCGTAAGCTTTTGGAAGCCCGTCAGCATTTGCGGCCTCTTCGACGACAAAATGCGCGAATTGACGCCGCCCCAGCCGATTTCGCCCGAGAGGCGCCCCCATTCGATCTTCGGACAACGATTCATCACGACCTGCACGCCCCTGGCCTCGGCCTGCGCGGCCGCCGCGTCGTTGCGGACGGAAAGCTGCATCCAGATCGTTTTCGGCGGCTGCGCCAGCCGCAGCGCCTCGTCGACGACGGCGCCGGCGGCCTCGGAGTTGCGGAACACGTCGACCATGTCCACCGGCTCCGGCAGGTCGGCGAGCCGCGCATGGACGGGCCGACCGAGGATATTCTGGCCGGCGAGGCCGGGGTTGATTGGAAACAGCGTGAAGTTCCGCCCGATCAGATATTTCAGCACGATGTACGATGTGCGCGCAGGGTTGGCGGAGGCGCCGACCAGCGCGATGGTGCGGGTGCTCGTCAGAATGCCGCGGATATAGGCGTCCGGGTAGGAATCGTGGTTCATCCCGAGGCTCATGTATTTCGCTGGATCGTCGCGACGATCCGCCACTGGCCCTTGTCCCGGCCGAAGCAGATGGCGGCGGGGGTCAACTCGTCGAAGGTGAGAGCGTCCGTATAGCCGACGGCGCCGTCCGGCAGGCCGATCGCGATCCAGCCGGCCGGCGTATCCGCCGTCAGATCCGTAACGACCGGCGCGAGATCGCCCGCGGCGAGTTTCGCGATTGGCGAGGCGCCCCTTGCCGGCCTGTCCAGCAGCGGCGTCTCGGCGCCCGCGATCCGAAGGTTCTCCGGCTCCACCCCGGCGGCCTTCGCGGCCTTTGCCGCGAGAGCGCGGTCGAAGGCGGGCAGCGCCGGCATGCAGACCTGCCCCTTCGCGTCGGGATTTGCGCCGATCGAGCGGGCGTCGAGCGTGGCTCCGAGGATGGCGAACATGGTGTCGTCCTGGGCGTCAGGCGGAATGTCCGGCGAGGGTTTGCCCTCGCAGCAGAAGGCGAGACGCATGCGGTCGATCGACCGGCCGCCTTTCCCGCCGATTGTCTTCGCCTTGCCCGGTCCGCACGCCTTCAGCGGACTGGCGGCGCAATCGAGGGCGACGAAGTTCGCCGCCAGCGCCGCCTCGAACGGCCCGGTGTCATGGCTTTGCGCGGCGGCGCGCAAATCCTTCAGCAGCGCCCCGAGATTGGCGTCGTCCGCGGCCGCGCGATCGAACGCCGCGGCGACCGGCCCATAGGGCTTGCCCGGCGATTCCGCGCGCGCCGCCACGCAGGCGGCGATCAGCGCGCCAAGGACGACCGCCGGACGGGCGCGCGAGGGGGCAGGCGACGGCATGAATGAATCTCTTTCCTCAGGGACTGAAAAATTGCAGGCAGGGTTTCGACGGCGCTGGCGGGCCGGTCCGCGCGTCAGCGGTCCTGCCATTCCGGCGACCGCTTCCCGATAAATGCGGATATCCCTTCGGCGGCGTCGCGCGCCAGAAGATTTTCGACCATGACGCGGCCAGCGTGGACATAAGCGTCCGCCAGTCCCATTTCCGCCTGCTCGTAGAAGGCGCGCTTGCCGATCTTTACGGTCAGCGCAGATTTCGCGGCGATCTTCGTCGCCATCTCCTGCGCCGCGGCGCCCGCCCCGCCTGCGGCGACGACGCGGTTGACCAGGCCGAACCGCGCCGCCTCGTCAGCCCCGACCATGTCGCCGGTCAGCAGCATTTCCATCGCGTGCTTGCGCGAGAGGTTGCGCGACAGCGCCACCATCGGCGTCGAGCAGAACAGGCCGATATTGACGCCGGGCGTGCAGAACCGCGCATTTGCTCCGGCGATGGCCAGATCGCAGGACGCAACGAGTTGGCAGCCGGCCGCCGTCGCCACTCCTTCGACCGCAGCGATGACAGGCTGGGGCAGGGCGACGATCGCCTGCATGACGCCGGCGCAGCGCGCCAGCGTCTCCTCGAAGAACGCGCGTCCTGCGTCGGATTCGGCGCGCGCGGCGGTGATTTCCTTGAGATCGTGCCCGGATGAGAACACCGGGCCGTCGGCCGCCAGCACGACCGCGCGCACGCTTTGGTCGGCCGCGATCCCCGCCAGCGCGTCGCGCAAGGCGTCGAGCATGGCGAGCGACAGCGCGTTGCGCGCCTCCGGCCGTGCGAGCGTGAGCGTAAAGACGCCGTTCTCGCCTGAATCGAGGCGCAGGGGCGGGGCGGTATGTCGAGGCGCGAGCGGAGCGGTTGCGGTCATGTCGGCGATTGTTTCGCGATTTCCCCGTGCGGGCCGGCTGAGGCGACATGGGACGGCGCAGCCGAACAACAGCTTGCGGCCGCCCCGTTGGCCCGCGCCTCCTGAATCGGCGGGCAGGGAACCGAGCCATAGGAGCAGAACACGCAGCAATCTCCGGCGAGAGGCTTGAGAAGCGCTCCGCACCCCCTGCATTCGTAGAAAAACTGGCAGGCGTCGATCGGCATCGTTTCGACGGATCGATGGCCGCACGCAGGGCAGGTCAATGCGGATTGCAATTCCATTTTCGCGGCGCCTTCTTTCGAATAGCCATAGCATGAAAAATCCGGCAGGACGGTGGCGCGCCGCAAACGACGCATGCGCCTGTCTGATCAGAAAGGGAAATGTGATCAATGTCCCTGCATGTGGCGATTTTCGTCTCCGCGCTCCTCTGGGTGAGTTTTTGCCTTGCGGAACTCGAAATTGCGATCGAAGGGCCGGACGGCTGGGCCGCGACCTTGCCGACGTGGCGGTTGCCGGACGATCACTGGCTGACAGTCCTGCTCGGCCGGCCGGTCACGGGATACCATTTCTGGCTCATCGTCTTCGTATTTTCGATCTTGCATGTCCCCTATCTCTTCGTCACGCCGACCTGGTCGGCGGAACTGCAGATCCTCTCGTTCAACTGCCTGTTCTGGGTGCTTGAGGATTTCCTCTGGTTCCTGCGCAATCCGGCATATGGACTCGCGAATTTCAGGCCGGAAAATATCTGGTGGCACAAGGTCTGGTGGGGCGTCATGCCCCGCGACTATTATATCGGTTCACTCGCCGGCGCAGCGCTCTATGCTTTTTCCCTGACCTGAAGGGCGACGGCATGAGCGCAAGCTCGCCATGCCCAAACCGCCCGACTTGAACCTGGCCGCCCGCACCCCCAAAATAGGACCGTCGGCGCTCACGCCCGGCGATTGCGCCGATTCATCCCTGGAGTCTTGAAATGTTCGCCGGCGCACGCAGGCAAAACGGGCTTTCCTGGCGCTTTCTCCTGCTTCTCGGCGCATTCGCCGGTCTGGGCGCAGTGCTCTATGCGGGCATTCCGCATCCCGCCGTGCTCGTGCTGGCGTTTGTAGTGGTCGGCTGGGTGATCTCGCTTTGCATCCACGAATCCGCGCACGCGTTTGCGGCCTATCTCGGCGGCGACACATCGGTGCGCGCCCGCGGCTATCTCACGCTCGATCCAATGGCTTACGCCAATCCCGGCCTGACGTTCGGCCTGCCGATCCTGTACCTGCTGATCGGCGGCATAGGCCTGCCCGGCGGGGCGGTGGACATCCAGCGCCGGGCATTGCGCAGCCGCTGGTGGGACAGCATCGCCGCCGCCGCGGGGCCGGCCGCCAACCTGCTGGTTCTGATCCTGCTGGCGCTGCCATTTCTGCTCGATATGCCCGCGCGCGGCGGCGGCGAGGCCTTCTGGAGCGGCCTCGGCTTCCTCGCCTATCTCCAGGCGACGGCCGTCGTGCTCAATCTGCTGCCGATTCCGGGCTTCGACGGCTTCGGCGTCCTGCGTCCGCATCTGCCTTACGACATGCAGGCGCAGGCCGATCGCATCGCCGCTGGAACAGGCTTGCTGCTGCTTATCCTGTTTTTCTTCCCGCCATTCCAGATCGCAGTCCGCAACGCCAGCGTCACGGTCACGGATCGAGCCGGCATAGAGCGCTATTACGTCGGCACGGGCTTCGCCCTGTTTCGGCTGCGAATTTGATTCGCGACATGAGAACGCATCTGCACCAGGCTGACCCAATTAACATTTTTAGGAATCCCAGGCATGACGAAACGCGCTCATCTCGGGCCGGCGGAAATTCAGGCGCTTCTCCGGGAGGCGTTTCCGCAGTCCTTCGAGGGCGGCGACGCCTTCATCATCGAGAAGGCGGAGCCCATGCTCGCGCGCGTGCATCTGCCCTATCACGACCGGCATCTGCGACCGGGTGGCACGATTTCGGGACCGGCCATGTTCGCGCTGGCCGACTGCGCGCTTTATATTGCCGTGCTCGCGTCGATCGGCTGGGCGCCGATGGCGGTGACGACCAATCTTTCCATTAACTTCCTGTCGAAGCCGGACCCCGGCGACCTCGTGGCGGACTGCCGGCTGCTGAAGCTCGGCAAGAAGCTCGCGGTCGGCGAGGTTTACATGCGCTCCGCCGGCAAGGAGGACATCGTCGCCCATGCGACCGGAACTTATTCGATTCCGCCTCGATGAGGTAACTGAATACCATTAATTGAAAACACCTGAATTTGCTTGATTGAGGCCGCTATCGCCCTGCAAATATGTGTTGACGTTGCTCCTGTCCGCCCATATACCCCGGCGATCCGAACCGGCGCCCGCGTCGGTCGTTTCATGTTCGCGGCCCAAAGGGAATCCACCCATGTACGGCAACACCTATTCGGCCAAGCCAGCCGATATCGAAAAGAAGTGGCTGCTGATCGACGCCAAGGGGCTTGTCGTCGGCCGTCTGGCTTCGCTCATCGCCATGCGCTTGCGTGGCAAGCACAAGGCGACCTTCACGCCGCACATGGACGACGGCGACAACGTCATTGTCATCAATGCCGACAAGGTCGTGCTGACCGGCCGCAAGCGTGAACAGAAGATCTATTATCATCACACCGGCTTTCCCGGCGGCATCAAGGAGCGTTCTGCAAAGTTCATCCTTGAGGGTCGCTTCCCCGAGCGCGTGCTTGAGAAGGCCGTGGAGCGCATGCTTCCGCGCGGACCGCTCGGCCGCAGGCAACTCGGCAACCTCCGCGTCTACAAGGGCGCTGAACACCCTCACGCCGCGCAAAACCCGATCACGGTGGATATCGCCGCCATGAACTCCAAGAACAGCCGGAGCGCCTGATTATGGCCGAGACGCTTTCCTCCCTCTCTGACCTCATGCCTGCCGGCGTCGCCGCTCCGGACGCCCCGCATTACGAGAAGAAAGTCGACAAGCTCGGCCGCGCCTATGCGACCGGCAAGCGCAAGGACGCGGTCGCCCGCGTCTGGATCAAGCCGGGCTCCGGCAAGGTCACGGTCAACGGCCGCGCGCTCGAAGTCTATTTCGCGCGCCCGGTGCTGCGCATGATCCTGCGACAGCCGCTGGAAGTCACCAACCGCGTCGATCAGTACGACATGATGATCTCGGTCGCCGGCGGCGGGCTGTCCGGTCAGGCCGGCGCTGTGCGTCACGGCCTGTCCAAGGCGCTGTTCCACTTCGAGCCCGAGCTTCGTCCGCTTCTCAAGAAGGCAGGCTTCCTGACTCGCGACTCGCGCGTCGTCGAGCGCAAGAAATACGGGCGCAAGAAAGCCCGTCGCAGCTTCCAGTTCTCGAAGCGCTGATCCGGTCCGCGCAGGCGAAATCAAGGGGCGGCTCTCGGGCCGCCCTTTTTCATTGCGGATCCTTTCCTTTTTCATCGTCTTGCGCGACCTTCGGCCGAACCGAGCGCAGGGACGAGATATGCCGGACGATCCAGCGCCCATTGACAACGCCATCGCCGGACCGCTGCGCGGCGGCGCGGAGGAGGCGACCTTTTCCGGCGTCCTGTCCTTCATGCGCCGCCGCTACGCCAAGGATCTCGCGGGCGCCGACGTCGCCGTCTGGGGCGTGCCGTTCGACGGCGCAACCTCCAACCGGCCGGGCGCGCGCTTTGGCCCGCAGGCAATCCGCCGCGCCTCCGCCCTCTTTGATGGCGACCCGCAATATCCCTCGCGCGAAGACCCGTTCGCGCGGCTCGCCGTGATCGACTACGGCGATTGTGTTTTGCCGCGCGGCGTCGCGCCGGACGCGCCCGCCGCCATCGAACGGCAGGCGCGCGCCATTCTCGATCGCGGCGTCCATCTCGTCACGCTCGGCGGCGATCATTTCATCACCCTGCCGCTCCTGCGCGCCCATGCCGCGCGCCACGGACCGCTCGCGCTCGTCCAGTTCGACGCCCATCAGGACACTTGGGACGATGGCGAGGGCGCGATCACCCACGGCAGTTTCGTGCCGGCCGCGGTCAGGGAAGGGCTGATCGACCCCGCCCATTCCATCCAGATCGGCGTTCGCACCGTCGCACCGCGCGATTGCGGCCTGAAGATCCTCGACGCCGACGCCTGCGCGGACTTGCGCCCAAGCGATATCGCCGCTGTGCTCGCCGAGCGGGTCGGCGGGACTCCGGCCTATCTCACCTTCGACATCGACGGCCTCGACCCGGCTTTCGCGCCGGGTACGGGCACCCCGGTCGCCGGCGGTCTGACCAGCGCGCAGGCGCTGGGCGCCATCTGGGGCCTGCGCAATCTCGACTGGCGCGGCATGGACGTGGTGGAAGTCTCGCCGCCCTATGATCACGCCGACATCACGGCGATTGCGGCGGCGAGCGTCGTCCAGCGCTACCTGCAAATTCTGGCCGCGCGCTGGCCCATCTGATCCAGATCGAACCCCACCTGGCGACCACCGTCGACCGCGGAGGCAGGAATTTCAACGATCACGCAGGAGCCAGCGCGGTTGACAACCCACCGCGCGCCCTGCATCACAAGCCCATGATGACAACGATCCGCTACCGACGTTGATGCCCTCGCGCGCCGCGCGCATGTTTCCTTTTTTCTCCCCTCACAGCGCATCAGGGTCGTGTCATGGCCTTCAAGATATTCATCGACGGCGAGGCCGGAACGACCGGGCTCGAAATCCGGGAAAAGCTCGGGCCGCACAAGGGCGTCGAGCTGGTCTCGATCGATCCGGAACGCCGCAAGGACGCCGGCGCCAAGACGGAACTGCTCGCCTCGGTCGATGTCGCCATCCTGTGCCTGCCTGACGATGCCGCCAGACAGACCGCGGCGATTGTCGCAAGCATGGGAGACGAAGGCCCCCGCCTGATCGACGCCTCGACCGCCCATCGGACCGCCGACGGATGGACCTATGGTTTCCCGGAAATGGTCGAGGGGCAGGGCGCGCTCATCCGCGCGGCGAAGCGGGTCTCCAATCCCGGTTGCTACGCCACCGGCGCCATTGCCCTCTTGCGCCCGCTGATCGACGCCGGCCTGATCCCGGCCGCTTTCCCTATCACGATCAACGCGGTCTCCGGCTATTCGGGCGGCGGCCGACAGATGATTGAGGCCTACGAGACGCATAATGCGCCGCTGTTCGAGGTCTATGGACTCGGTCTCGAACACAAGCATACGCCCGAAATCGTCAAATGGTCGGGTCTGGCGGCGCGCCCCTTGTTCGTTCCCTCGGTCGGCAACTTCCGGCAGGGTATGCTCGTCAGCATCCCGCTGCAGCTCGACGCATTGCCCGGCGGACCAAAAGCCGCCGATATCGAGGCCGCGTTCGCCGCACGTTACGCCGGCCAGAAGCATGTGCGCTGCATGCATCCGGACGAGTCCGGCCGCATCGATGCGCTCGCGCTCAACGGGACGAACGACCTTGAGGTCATGGTCTACGCCAACGAAGCGCGCCGGCAGGCCGTTCTGATCGCGCGGCTCGACAATCTTGGCAAGGGCGCATCCGGCGCCGCCGTGCAAAACCTCGAGATCATGCTCGATCTGAGCTGAACCTGCCCTTTCCGGGCGCGACCGGAGACACGATTGGCGACTCCGGCGCGCGTAGGGACGTCTCAGGCGGCCCGGCTCTGCGTCGCTGTCCAGCGGCCGATCTTCTCGTGCCCGAGCAAAGCCTTGAGGCGCAACGCATAGCCGACGCGCGGCGTCTCGTCGAAGCCGCACGCGGCCAGTTCCGGCGTCAGTTTCTTGGCGTCGATCAGCCGGAACTGCCGGTTGTCCAGCTCCCGCGCGAGCACGGCGATGCCGGCCATCCGACAGGCCCTGTCCCTGAAGCGCAGCGCCTCGATCACGAAGACGCGCCCGACGGCCACGCCGAAGCCGTTGCCGATCTTCTCGCCGCTCTTCGAGACAATGTCGAAGGAATGGGCGAATCCTGCGTCGAACAGATGGGCGAACGCCCACTTCAGGCGTGGCGGCGTCGGAACCTCCGTCGTGTCGCACAGCGCGGTCTCGAAATCCTTGTCAAAAACCACCGTCGCGGCGATATCGCCGGCGGCGTCGGCGCCGGCGAGCCGCCGCGCGAGGGTCGCAGGCGCGACGACGGCGCGGTTGCTTGGCGCCCACCACTTCATCGGCCCGAGATGAGAGGAGGGAAAAAGCCCTCGCTCGTAGGCGTCCATGACGGTCGCCACCGAAAGATCGTCGGCGACGCCGCACAGCCCGTCCGGCGAGGCGAGCGCGCGATCGGGATCTGGCAGGCCGATCGCGCCGATGGTCTTGTCGCGGACAAGCAATTCGAGCGTGCGCGCCAAACCGCCGGGGCCGTCGCGCCGCAGGGCGGCGTAGGTGGCCTTCAAAATCCGCGCCGCGCTCTGGAGCGGGCTTTCGGCGAACATGGCGCGGCGCAATTCGCGCCGGGCGGCGGGCGACAGCGGCGGCGGCGGTTCGACGCCGGGCGAGAACAGGGAGGCCAGCTCCGCAAGCCGGGCCCGTCCCGCAAGCATCTTCGTCACGTCGCTTTGATGAATGGTCATAACGGCTTCCGCTTTCCCGCCCGATTTCGGCGGCAGGCGGACGCTACGACCGCTCCCGTTGCGGCCGCCTCAAACGGAAACGTCGAAAACCCGTATAAACCCGTTAGGAATTGGGCTGCGACCGTTGCGCGCGCCGGCCCGTTCGCCTAATCCCGTCCCTTGTTGGCGAGGACCAGATGACCGCGACCCAGACCCCAAACCCGCACAGGGAAATCGTCGACCGCCACGACAAGGTGCTGATCGTCGACTTCGGTTCGCAGGTGACGCAGCTGATCGCGCGGCGCGTGCGCGAGGCGGGCGTCTATTGCGAAATTCATCCGTTTCAGGCCGCGTCCAAGGCCTTTGCCGAATTGCGTCCCAAGGCCGTGATCCTCTCGGGCGGCCCCGCGTCCGTCACCGAACCCGGCTCGCCGCGCGCGCCGGACTCGATCTTTGCGGCCGGCGTCCCGATCCTGTCGATCTGCTACGGCCAGCAGACCACGGCCGTCCAGTTGGGCGGCGCGGTGGAGGGCGGACACGCCGCCGAATTCGGCCGCGCCGAGGTCGAGATCATCGAGGATTCGGCGCTGTTTCGCGGAATATGGGAAAAGGGCGGTAAATATCCGGTCTGGATGAGCCACGGCGATCGCGTGACACGCCTTCCCGAAGGCTTTTCGGTCAAGGCCGTCAGCGAGAACGCGCCATTTGCCGTCGCCACGGACGAGAGGCGCCGCATCTACACCACCATGTTCCACCCGGAGGTCGTGCATACGCCCGACGGCGCGAGGCTGCTGGCGAATTTCGTGCACGAGGTCGCCGGTCTGCGGCGCGACTGGACCATGGCCGCGTTCCGACAGGAGGCCATCGCCGCCATCCGCCATCAGGTGGGGCAGGGCCGCGTGCTCTGCGGCCTGTCGGGCGGCGTCGACTCGTCGGTTGCGGCTGTGTTGCTGCACGAGGCGATCGGCGATCGTCTCACCTGCGTCTTTGTCGATCACGGCCTGATGCGGCAGGGCGAGGCGGACGAGGTCGTCAGCCTGTTCCGCGACCATTACAACATCCCGCTCGTACATGTGGACGCAGAAGCGCAGTTCCTGCGCGAACTCGACGGGATCGCCGACCCCGAGCAGAAGCGCAAGACCATCGGCCGGCTGTTCATCGAGGTGTTCGAGGCGGAAGCCGGGAAGATCGGGGCCGACGGCAAGGGCGCGCCGGAGTTTCTGGCGCAGGGCACGCTGTACCCGGACGTGATCGAGAGCGTCAGCTTCGCCGGCGGCCCCTCCGTCACCATCAAGAGCCATCACAACGTCGGCGGTCTGCCCGAGCGCATGAACATGAAGCTCGTCGAGCCGCTGCGCGAATTGTTCAAGGACGAGGTGCGCGCGCTCGGCCGCGAACTCGGCCTGCCCGAGGCCTTCGTCGGCCGTCACCCCTTTCCCGGCCCCGGACTGGCGATCCGCATCCCCGGCGCCGTCACGCGTGAAAAACTCGACATCCTGCGCAAGGCCGACGCCGTCTATCTCGACGAAATCCGCAAGGCCGGCCTTTACGACAAGATCTGGCAGGCCTTCGCCGTCCTGCTGCCGGTGAGAACCGTCGGCGTGATGGGCGACGGCCGCACCTACGACCACGTCTGCGCGCTCCGCGCCGTGACGAGCATCGACGGGATGACAGCCGACTTCTTCCCCTACGACATGAACTTTCTCGGCCGCGCGGCCACGCGCATCATCAACGAGGTGAAGGGCGTGAACAGGGTGGTCTACGACGTAACGAGCAAGCCGCCGGGCACGATCGAGTGGGAATGATTTTAGCCTATCCGAGGGTATCCGAGAACGTCCCGGAAACCTCCATAAGACACTGATAAATAAAATAAAACCAGTAAGAGACGTTCGGTGACTATCGGGCGGCAGAGATCGC
>JAJXWB010000032.1 GCA_021781815.1 Pseudomonadota bacterium
TAGATTTTGTGGTGTCAACGATATAATTGCGATTATTTTCCGTATTAGTGCAATATATCCTATTTACGCGAAACCCCTCCGCCTTCGCTCGCTCGACGCCGACAACGCGCCGCCGCCTGTCGGCAACGCGCGGATCGGCGAACCGCTCCATTGGCAAAAGGCCCGGAACGCAAAACTCGCGTTCCGGGCCTTTTCACCCCGCCGCAACGCCGCCCAGATAACCATAGGCCGAATAGTCGGACAGGTTGGCGGTGATGAAGCTCGTCGCGTTATTGCCGTTGTCGATGAGTTCATTGACGCCATCGGTCATCAGCACGATCACCTTGGTCACGCCCTTCGCGCCGTAGGCGGCCCCGTCGGCATAGGGAGCGTTGGGCGACAGCGTGCGCCAGGCCCAGGTCAGGCCTTCGGAAATCACGGTGCCGCCGGACTGCCAGTAATTCAGGTTGTTGATCTTGCTGAGCACGTTGCCCTGATTGTTGGTCAGGCGCATCACCGGATCGGGACAGCCGGCATTCGGACCATAGGTGACACCCGACGAATCCGGCGTCTCCCGAATGATCGCGGCCTTTGTCGCGCCATCGTATTTCAGCAGGAACTGGCCGTTGCCCCAACCGACCGATTGCAACGGCGTCCAGCCCCAGCTCGCCGGCAGATCGTTGACGCCGTCGGGCAGGTAATTGTTGTGGAAACCCTGGGTCGAGGCGGAATATGCGCCGGGGTTCACGACCGCCTAAGTGTAGGGCGAATAGTCCGGCTCGTCCGGCCAGAAATAGGGGACGAACAACGACGCCGGGTCCGAGGTCGTGGGCGGCGTATCGCTTGCGTCATAGTCGGTCGCGGCTGCGTAGCTTGCGCCCCAGTTGTTATTGAGCCAGGTCTGCTCCTGCGCGCTCATGCGCGTTTCGACGCACCCCTTCCAGGCGACGGGATTGCCGTTTGGATCGAGCGTGCGCCTGAACAATTCGTACTGGCTGACCGTCGCGGGGTTGGAGAGGTAATCGCATCCGCCGGTCGAGCCCGCGCCGGCGTAGTCCTTCGCAACGCCCTGAAAACCGACGGGCATCCGGTAGGTCTTGCCGGTCTTCGGCGACCTCCAGACGGTGGTCGAAAGAGGCGCGATCGTGTTGGGCGTGACGTCGGCCGCCTGCGCCGGGGACTCAGATCGTGCGACCGCCGTCTACCGGAAGCTCCACGCCCGTGATGAACGAAGCTTCATCGGATGCGAGATAGAGCGCGGCGCTGGCGATGTCTTCGGGCTTCGACATGCGGCCGAGCGGGATCGTCGCGAGAAATTTCGCTCGATTCTCAGGCGTGTCGGGTAGCCCCATGAAGGCTTCGAGCAACCCGGTTTCGCCAATCACCGGGCAGATGACATTGACGCGGATCTTCCACGGCGCGAGTTCGACCGCGAGCGATTTCGACACAAGATTCACCGCGCCTTTCGTCGCGTTGTACCAGGTGAGGCCCGGCCGCGGCCGGATGCCGGCGGTCGAGCCGATATTGATCACCGCGCCGCCGCCCTGATCGCGCATCAGCGGCGCGACCACGCGAATGAAATGAAAGATCGACTTGACGTTGACGCGGAACAGATGGTCGAACGTCGTCTCGTCAATGTCGAGGATCGGTCCGTTCTTGTGCGTGACGCCGGCATTGTTGACGAGAATGTCGATCGGGCCGAGCCTGGCCGTCGTCTCGCGGGCGACGCGCTCGACGTCGGCTCCTGAGCCGACGTCGGCCGTAATGGCGAGCGCGCCATCGCCGATGTCCCTGGCGACGCGCTGCGCCGCTTCGCCGCGTAGATCGACGACAGCGACCTTCGCGCCTTCCGCCGCATAGCGCCTGGCGATGCCTTCGCCAAATCCGCCGCCGGCGCCCGTGACGATCGCGACCTTGCCTTCGAGCCTCATGGTCTGTTCCTTTTCCGAATGATGGACGATGGACGCGCGTCAGGCGAATTCCGCCCGGATCGCGGCGCTGTGCTCGCCGATCGCGGGCACGCGGCCGAGGACCGGCGCGCAGCCGTTGCGCAGCGTCGGCGGCGCGACGAGCGAGGCCGGCCCGTGTTCGGTGTCGACCGCGATACGCCGCAGGGCCGGATGCGCGGCGAAGTCTTCGACGCTGTTGACGAAGCCGTAGGCCGTGCCCGCCTTCCTGAGTTTCGCGGCGGCTTCATCGCGGGTCATGGTCGCGAATTTCGCGGCGACGCGCGCGTCGACCACGGCGCGGGCGCCGACCCGGACGGTGTTGGATTCGAAGCCCGGCCGCAACGCCAGATCGGGTTCGTCCATGAAGTGGCGGCAGAAGCTCGCCCACTCGCGCTCGTTCTGGATCGAGATGAGGACGAGCTTGCCGTCTTTCGTGTCGAAGGCGCCGTAGGGGCAAATCGAGGGGTGTGCGAGCCCGACGCGCTCGGGCGCGCGGCCAGCACCCTCGAAATAAAGCAGCGGCACGGTCATCCAGTCGGCCATCCCCGCAAACAGGCTGGTTTCGATCGCGGCGCCCTCGCCCGTCGCGCCACGCGCGATCAGCGCCTCGAGGATCGCCGCATGCGCCGCCATCCCGCAGGCGATGTCGCAGACGGAGACGCCGACGCGGCCAGGCCCCGCCGGATGGCCGGTGATGGCGGCAAGCCCACTTTCCGCCTGAACGAGCAGGTCGTAGGCTTTCATCTCGGTGTAGGAGTTGCCGGCGCCGTAGCCTGAAATGTCCACCGTGATCAGTCGCGGATGCCTGCGCCGCAAATCCTTCGAGCTGAAGCCCGCGCGCCCGGCTGCGCCCGGCGCGAGATTCTGGATGAACACGTCGGCCTTCGCCAGAAGGCGATGCAGAAGCGCGGCGTCCTCGGAATTTTTGATATCGGCGACGAGACTTTCCTTGCCCCGGTTGAGCCAGACGAAATAGGAGGCCAGCCCGTTAACGGCCATGTCGTAGCCCCGCGCGAAATCACCCTCCGCCCGTTCGATCTTGATGACGCGCGCGCCGGCGTCGGCCAGGCGCGATGAACAATAGGGCGCGGCCACCGCCTGTTCGAGCGAGACAACGAGAACGCCATCGAGCGGCCTGCGAGAACGTGATTCCATTTCAATCACCGCGCCCGATGGTCATGGTCCTGCGCGCGTCAAATCCATACAGGGCCAGGCATCCCTTTCCACGATCATGGCCGGCGCTCTTTGCGCGGGCGCCGTCGACGAAATGCACCGGGCCGGTCATGACGCTCTAGTCTCCTGCGCTACGACGAAAGGCGCGACGCGGTCGGGCCGCCGCCGCTTCACAAGCTTGCGCTGTTAGCATGCCGCGTCGCTTGCACAATACCCTCGACTGCCCGGGCGTCCAGCCGCGGCGCGGCCTGGCCCTCGCCAATCGTCCGAAATTGCCGGTACCATGGCCCAGAGCTTCCGCCCTCGCAGCGCATGTCTGGGTCGGGGTCTGGTCCACCCCGCTGCGTGCGGAGAATGAGCGTCATGAAAACGATCAGAATCGGCGCGGGCGCCGGCTATTCGGGCGACCGGATCGAACCGGCGATCGAGCTGGCCGAGAAAGGCGATCTCGACTACCTCGTCTTCGAATGCCTCGCCGAACGCACCATCGCGCTGGCGCAACAGGCGAGGATGTCGGACCCGCGAGGCGGCTACGATCCGCTTCTCGGAGAAAGGATGCGGGCGGTCCTGCCGATCTGCGCGCGGAACGGCGTGAAAATCATCACCAACATGGGCGCGGCCAATCCCGCTGGCGCGGCGCAGGCGACGCGCGACATCGCCCGGGCGCTCCGCCTTTCCGGCGTCAGGATCGCCGCAGTGAGCGGAGACGACGTCATGTCCTGGCTGCGCGAGAACGACGCCCCGCTGGACAACGGCGCGACGTTCTCCGCGCTCGGCAATCGGGTCGTATCCGCCAACGCCTATATCGGCGCGCGCCCGATTGTCGAGGCTCTCGCGCTGGGGGCCAATGTCGTGATCACCGGCCGCGCCGCCGACCCGGCTCTGTTCATGGGACCGCTACTCCACGAATTCGGATGGGCGATGGACGACTGGACCATGCTCGGACGCGGGACGCTGGTCGGGCACCTGCTGGAATGCGCGGGCCAGATCACGGGCGGCTATTTCGCCGATCCCGGCGTCAAGGACATTCCCGGCCTCGCCCGCCTCGGATTCCCGATCGGGGAAGTGCGTGCGGACGGCGACCTCGTCGTTACGAAAGTCGCCGGATCCGGCGGGCGCGTCACGCCGCAGACCGTGAAGGAACAGCTTCTTTATGAAATCCATGATCCGCGAGCCTATTTCCAGCCGGATGTGGTCGCGGACTTTTCCGACGTGCAGGTCGATCACGTCGGCGCGGATCGTGTGCGCGTTTCCGGCGGCAAGGGCGCGCCAAAGACGCGCCTCCTGAAAACTTCGGTCGGATATGTCGACAGCTATATCGGCGAGGGCCAGATTTCCTACGCCGGGCCGAATGCGGTCGCGCGGGGCCGGCTGGCGCTGGACATTGTTCGCGAGCGGCTGGCGCTGACCGGCGTGCGCATGACCGAGGCCCGTTTCGATCTCATCGGCGTCGACTCTCTTCACGGACCCGCGGCGTCGCGCGCGGGCGATCCCTACGAGGTGCGGGTCCGCGTCGCCGGGCGGGCCGAAAGCCTCGCGGAAGCGGCCCGCATCGGCGCCGAGGTCGAGACGCTCTACACGAACGGGCCGGCAGGAGGCGGCGGCGCGTGGAAATCGGCGCGCGAGATCGTGGCTGTCGCATCGGCCCTCGTGCCGGAGACCGCCGCCACGCCCATCGTCACGATCAAGGGGGAATGAGCGATGAAACTGCGGGCGATCGCGCATTCGCGCACCGGCGACAAGGGAAATACGTCCAATATTTCCGTCATCGCATATGAAGCGAAGCATTATCCGTTTCTGCGCGAGCAGGTGACCGCAGAGCGCGTGAAGGCCGTTCTGGCCGGCGTCGCGCGCGGCGCAGTCACCCGATACGAAATGCCAAACGTCGGCGCGCTCAATTTCGTGATAGAAGGCGCGCTCGGCGGCGGCGTCACGCGGTCGCTCGCGCTCGATGCACATGGCAAGAGCCTGAGTTCGGCGCTGCTTGATCTCGACCTGCCGGAACCGGGCTGACTTGCCCGGAGTTTCGATCGGGCATGAGCGGCGGGCGCCCGCCCGAACTCCGGCGCGCTCACGGCGACAACAGCACCTTCCCGATATTTCGCCGGTCCTGCAGGTATGCGTGCGCCGCCGCGGCCTCATCGAAACGGAAGGTTCGCGCGATCTGCGGCTGGATCGCGCCCTGCGTCCAGAGATCGAAGATCTGCGCAAGCCAGCCGCCGATCAGATCGACCTCGCTCCACATGCGCCCGACATTGACGCCAAACACTGCCTTGTTGGCGTTCATGAGCGCGACGGGATTGAACTGCAGCCACGGCATGCGGGCGGCGACAGACAACATGGCGAAGGGATTGCGGGTGCGCCCTGCGACCATCGAGGACGCGCCAAACATGCCAAGACGGCCGGTCGGCGCGAGCACGCGATAGCTCTTCTTGAACGAGTCGCCGCCGATGGCGTCCAGGACCAGCTCCACGCCGCGACCGCTGGTGATCTGGCCAACCCGGGCCTCGAAATCCTCGCGCGTATAGTCGATCAGATGCTCGACCCCGGCTTGCCGCAGAACGTCGTGCTTGGCGGCGGACGCCGCGCCAATGACGTTCGCGCCGATATGCCTCGCGATCTGAGTTGCTGCTATGCCGACGCCGCCGCCTGCCGAATGGATGAGAACCGTCTCGCCGCGCTTCAGGCCGCCCATGGCGACCACAAGCTGCCAGGCCGTGATGTAGTTGACCGGGATTGCTGCGCCCTGCTGCGCCGACATGCCGGCGGGACGGCCGAAAACCTGATTTGACGGAACGCAGACGACATCCGCATAGCCGCCGAAGCGGGTCATGGCGACGACGTCGCGGCCGATCCATGCCGCATCGACATTCGCGCCGACCGCATCGACCCGACCCGCGACCTCATAACCCGGAACGACCGGAACAGGCGGCAGGTCAGGATAGAGGCCCATCCGTCCCATGATGTCCGCAAAATTGACGCCGGTCGCCTCGACGCGGATGCGCATTTCTCCGGCGCCTGGCGTCGGGTCCGGCGCTTCCTTCACCGTCAGGACGTCAGGCGCGCCGAATCGGGGAATCCATATCTGCCGCATGTTCGCTTCTCGCCCGAGGGGTCCGCCCCGACACTCAAACGTTCCGCACCGGGGCGCAAGTCATGCGCCGGGCGCCGTCCGGCGGCGCCCGTCTGAACCGACCGCGCCGCTCATGCCCGGACCTTCCTCGCCCGCCCTGCCCGCTTCGGCCATTTTCCCGGCCATGCGACAATGAACCCCGGCAGATCGTCGACTGGCACGTCGTCTTCGAAAGCCGACACCTTTCCATGCGCCGAAACGCCGGCGGACCGCACCGTTGCGGGATCGCCCGACACCAGCGGGTGCCAGTCCGGCAGCTCCTTGCCCTCGCGCCTGAGGCGATAGGCGCAGGTTGGCGGCAGCCAGGGTATGGTCGCAACGTTTTCGGGCGTCAGCCTGATACAGTCTGTCACTTTCCGGGACCGGCGGGCGTAATCGCGGCAGCGGCAGGCGCCGGAGTCGAACAGTTTGCAGGCGACATCGGTGAAGTGGATCGCCCCCGTGTCCTCGTCCTCAAGCTTGACCAGACAACACCGGCCACAGCCGTCGCACAAGGCTTCCCACTCGCGTTTCGTCAGTTCCGCGAGGTCCTTGCGCCAGAACGGCTCTGGCGCCGCCGCACCGCCGCGCTTGGGTCTTACTTGCGTCATTCTGGCGCCGGATCACCTGGCTCATCCTGTGCGCTTGCGCACATGCGGGCCAGATGCGCGTCGTTGCGCTCTGCGTCAAGTGGTTTAAATACCGTTTGCTGAGGTCGGGAGGAGGTTCGTGGCGCTGGGACGTGGGACAGGCGGACTATCGGCGGTCCTGCGCAGGCGGATTGGCCGCGCCGCGCTTGCGGTCGACGCCGCAGTCACCGCATGGATGTACGAAAGCGGCCGACGCTGGCGCGACGGCTATGCGGACTTTTCCGCCTATATGGACAGATTTCATGTCTCTGGGCTGGCGCGCATCGGCGTCGAACTCGCCTGCGAGACGCTGACCCTGGGCCTTGGCGCGGCGCTCGTGGTGCTCACCTTTGCGCAGCTCGCATTCCGCGAGACATCAGACGACTGGTTGAAGAAACAGGATCTCGCCGTCACATTTCAGGACCGCTACGGCGTGGAGGTCGGACGTCGCGGCATTCTGCACGACGATTCGGTCACGCTCGACCAATATCCTGATTATCTCATCAAATGCGTGCTGGGCACCGAGGACCGACGTTTCTTCGAGCATTGGGGCATCGATCCGATCGGCACGCTGCGGGCGCTGACCGTGAACGCGCGCTCCAGCGGAGTCGTCCAGGGCGGCTCGACCATCACGCAACAACTGGCCAAGAACCTGTTCCTGTCGAACGAGCGCACGCTCGACCGCAAAATCCGCGAAGTGTTCCTGGCTCTGTGGCTCGAATTCCGGCTCTCGAAGCGCGATATTCTCAAACTCTATCTCGACCGCGCCTACATGGGCGGCGGCACGTTCGGCGTGCAGGCTGCGGCGGAATTCTATTTCGGCAAATCGGTGAAGGACGTGTCGCTAGCCGAATCCGCGATGCTCGCCGGCCTGTTCAAGGCGCCGACGAAATTCGCGCCGCACATCAATCTGCCGGCTGCGCGCGCGCGCGCAGCGGACGTGCTGAACAATCTTGTCGACGCCGGTTTCATGACCCAGAGTCAGATCTTTGTCGCCTTGCGCAATCCGGCGACGCCGGTCGAGCGTGAGCGCGAATCCTCGCCCGACTGGTATCTTGACTGGGCGTTCGACCAGGTGAAGCGCCTCGCCGATTCCGGCAAGCTCGGCGCCAACCGTGTTCTGACTGTACGCACAGCGCTCGATACCGCCCTGCAGGCGCATGCAGAGGAAGCGATCGAAGACCAGTTGCGCGAACACGGCCCGGCCTATCACGCAAAGCAGGCGGCGACCGTCATCATCGAGCCGACGACCGGCGCAGTGCGGGCGATCGTCGGCGGGCGCGACTACGGCGTCAGCCAGTTCAACCGCGCCACCGATGCGCTGCGCCAGCCAGGTTCCTCGTTCAAGCCCTATGTCTATCTGACCGCGATTCTCTCCGGAAAATTCAAGCCGACGACAATCGTCGTCGACTCGCCCGTATGCATCGGCAACTGGTGTCCGCATAATTACGGCGGCAAGTATTACGGGGCGCTGCCGCTCGCGACAGCGCTCGCCAAGTCGCTCAATACGGTGGCCGTCAAGCTGTCGATCGCCCTCGGAAACCCTAAACACGGCGTATACGAGGCCGCGAAGGAAGGCCGCGCCATGATCCGCGATACCGCCCGGAAAATGGGTGTGACCGCGCCGCTCGTCGACACGGTGTCGATGCCGATCGGCGCCGATGAGGTGTCGGTGATCGAGCACTCGGCCTCCTATTCGGTGTTCGCCAACGGCGGCAAGCGCGTGTTTCCCTATGCCGTGGTCGACGTCCGCAACAGCAAGGGCGACGTGATCTTCCGTCAGAACGGCGACGGCAGACAGCCCGAGCGCATATTTCCGGAGTCCGCCATTGTCGAAATGGATTCGATGTTGACGAAAGTCGTGGAGGAAGGAACCGGACAGCGGGCCATCCTCGAAGGAATCAAGGTCGGCGGGAAGACCGGCACAACAAATGGCTACAAGGACGCATGGTTTTGCGGGTTCACCGGAAATCTCAACGGCTGCGTCTGGTTCGGCAACGACGACGACACGTCGATGGGCAACATGACGGGCGGCTCGCTGCCTGCGCAAACCTGGCACGACATCATGGAATTCGCCCATCGCGGCCTCGAACCGAAGCCGCTTCCTGGCTTCCCGATCGGGGCGACGCCTGCGGCGTCCGCGGCGACGGCGACCGTGGTCGCACCTGGAATCGTCTCGGTTCCAAACGTGCTCACGCACCGTTCCGGCGAGGCGCTGGGAGCGGTCGAAAAGCTGTTCCGCGCCGCAGGCGGCCGGCGCGCCGAACTCGGACAGCCGGCATCGCGCAGCTTTCGCGCCGTCGGCGGCGATGAGATTCGCTGAATGACCATCGCGCCCAGCAGGCTGAACGTCGATCCGCGCACACCGATCGGCGCTTACGCCAAGGCCGCGATTGTCGCGCTTGCCGGCGTCGCGATCGGACTCGCTGCGACCTATGTTTCGACTGCCGGCGTGCATCTGTTCGGCGCCGCGGCCTCCGGTCCATGGACCGCATGGCCGAAGACCGGAGCGATGGAAGCCGACCCCTATGCCCGCGCGGCCATCGCCCGTCGGGCGGAGGTTCCGCTTGGCAATGGCGAGGGCGTCGCGTTCATTGCGCGAACCGACAGCGCAGGCGCGCCACTCGACGGCGCATGCGACTACGTGATCGAAGGCCAGCCGCCGGTCGCGCGCTTCTGGACACTTGCAGTCTATACGCCGTCCGGGCGCCTGATCGGCGAAGCGCCGGGGCGGCGCGAACTTACATCATCCGACGTGCTGCGCGGGCCGAATGGCGAAGCCGCAATCGTGGTGGCGCCGACCGCGCGGGCCGGCAACTGGCTTGCTGCGCCCAAAGGCCGCCCATTCGCGCTCGCGCTCTCACTGTATGACGTCGCCGCCAGCCCGACCCGAACCTCGCTGGAGGCGCTGGCTCTGCCAACGATCCGGAAAGGAGACTGTCCGTGACCGCGCGCAATCGCGATTTCACAGTCCTCCCATGGGTTCTCGCATGCCTTTTTGTCGCGGGCATCGTCCACATCGCTTCGGTGCTGATGATGCCGCGAGTTGCAGAAAACGACGCTTATGCGCAGCTCGGCGGCGCCACAACCGGCGTTTCGCTCCTGCCCGACCCGGCGGACAAGCAGTCGATGCCGTTTCAGGATCCGGCCGCCGTTCTGGGAGTCTGCCGGTTCGATCTCGACGCCGGTCAGACCCGCGTCCGTGCGATCGCCGGCGACGGCCTTGTCACCATCTCGTTCCATGACCGGACCGGCCGCATCTTTTATTCATCAACCGATCGCGCGGCGTTGCGCGGACGCGTCGACATCCTCCTTCTCGACGCTCAGCAGCTCGATACGCTCGAAGCAACCGACCCGGAAGATCAGGCGCCGCAGGAATTGCGGCTCGTGCCGCCGACGCGCACCGGATTTGTGCTGATCAGATCGCTGGCGGATCGCCCAGGCGTCAGGCCCGCGGCGATGAAGGCGGCGCAAGCGGTGTCATGCGCGCCGGAACGCGACTCCAGATCCTGACTGCAACCGGATCAGGCGCGCCGTCGTCGCCCGCGCCCGCTGGACGCCTTGCCGCCGCCCGCCGGACGAGGCGGCCGTTCGACGACCGCTTCGATTCTTTCGTAACGGACGCCGGTAAAAAACATGATTTGAGCGCCCTCCCCCACTGGGGTATCGCAATCGCGACGGCGCCGGGGGCGGGCCTTGAAAAGGATAATCTTGGCCATCTTCGTTCTCCGGCAGCGCCATCGAAATAGCGGACGCCACCATCCCCGGCACTCTCCGGTCGCAATAGTTAATGTTGCGTCAATGAATTCGATCCATCATTCGACCTCCCCGAAGTTGATGCGCGCGTGCAACACATGGACGAACTGTTTCTTGCGCGAGTGCGCGGCCTGGCGGCGGCCGGGCGGGCTCAGGATCTTGCTTTTGACGCGGTCGTTGCGCGCGTCGCAGTCGACCGCTTCTGTTCGCTGGCGCAACCGAGCGCGACCGATATAGAGCGTTTTAGCGCCCTCGCGCTCGGCGCGCTGGACAAGGCTGACGCCGCATCGGCTGCGCGCATCGCCGAAAGGCTTGCGCCCAACCCGCACGCGCCCGAAAAAATTCTCGCGAAATTGACCCGGCGCGGAGAAGCGGCGGCCGTGGCCGTCCTGAGCATGGCGCAGCATCTTTCCACTGACCTTCTGCTGGCGCGCGCGGAGACCGGCTCTGGCGCCGAAGCCGCCGCAATCTCGGCCCGGATCGATCTCGACAGATCGGTCGTCGCCGCTCTCGCCCGCCGTCCGGAAAGCGAAGCGTTGCGCGTACTTGCGACGAACCCTGCAGTCGCCATCGAACGCGGGGCGCTGACGGCGCTCATTCAACGCGGACGTTTCGACCTCGCGCTCGGACGGGCGCTGCTGGCGCGCGCCGACCTTGGCGCAGGTGCGCTGCCGCTCTTCCTCGCAGCCGACACGAAGACACGCCGCCAGCTCATCTTGGAGGCGCGGCGCGCGGAGCTGGCGACGCCTGCGCCAACGATCTCGCCGCTCGAAGCCGCCCGGCACGCCATGATCGCCGCCGCGAACGCCGCCAATCGCGCAGCCTTCGCAGCGGCGATCGCAGTGAAACTGAGAACCGGACGCGCCGCCATCGAGCGCATGATCGACGACCCAGGCGGCGAACCGGCGGCGCTGCTGCTGGCCGCGACAGGCGCGGGCGCCGGCGTCGTCGGCGATGCGCTTGCGATGCTGCGCCCGGATCTGCCAACAGGCGCGCAAAGCGGTGCGCATCTGGCGATCGAGACCGGATCGGCGACCGCCTACCGCATCGTTGCGGCGATCGTTCACGGCCGCACGTCCAGATCGGCGAGCGCGAGCGAACATGCGCCCCGAACCGCCGAAACATTCGACGCGCCCCGGACCGGATTCAGGGCGTCCGGCGATGCTTCGCGGCGCTTCAGCCGGGGGTAAGAAAATCGCGGCCGAGACGGTCCTCGATTTCGACGATCCACAGGTCGCCGTCGAACTCGATCTCACGTTTCAAACGCTGTTCGATGGCGGCGGAATCAATCCATTCCTCGCGATGAACGCGCGCGAAGCGGCGATCGCCATCGTCGCCGATTTCTGTCTGCGGCGCCGGAGCGAACAGCGCGGCTCGTCCATCGAGTCTGTCGAGAATGACAAAAATCGCCCCGGCTTCGGGCGCGCCACGGCGCCTGAGCATGGCGATCGCACCGACGGCCTGCGCCCGCCTGATCAGGGCCGCAACGAAAATGTCGGCGCGCAGCCGCACGTCATTGCGCCTCGAGGCCGGACAGTCTCGCCAACTCCCGCTTGATTTTTGGCGTCAGCTCGCCGTCCGCGGTCAGGCCGCGGTCCTGCTCGAAGGTCTTGATAGCCTGGCGCGTCGTCTCGCCAAATACGCCGTCGGGCCTCACGACGAAGCCGAGTTTCATCAGTGCGCGCTGCGCGGCGAGCACGGATGAATCCGCCGTCGCCGGCGGCGCCGATGCGATGCCGGCGTTGCGCATCAGACCGCCGATCGGATCGGCGTGTCTGGCCTCCGTCGGCCTTGGCCTTTCGGCGCGCGGCGGCGCCTTTTCGAGGTGAGCGATCTCCTGTCCAATCGGATCGACCGGCGCCGGCGTCGGCGCCGCCGCGCGCGGCGAAGCCGACCGAGCTGCAAGCGCCGGAGCAGCAGCCGGCGCGGGGGCGGGGGCGGGCGCAAGACCGAGAGCGCGCGGCGCGAGGGGCGGAAGCGGCGCCGTCGGCTGCTCCGTCGCGGTCGCCTGCGTGCGCAGGTTCATCTGGAACAATGGCGCGGCGTGGCGCTGGTCCTGAAGGAACAGCGCATTGATCATGCTGGCGACGCTGAGCAAGGCGAGGGCGGCGACGCCGGCGCGAGCGGCCGGACGCGGACCCAGCAGGCGACGCGCCAGGGAATGCCGGCGTTCGTCTGCGCCCGTGTCGGGAAGATCGAAATCAAAGTCGGGATGAACAGCAGCCTTACGCAATTTTTTTCAGTCCTGTTTGGTCGACATTCGGGACGCGCAAGTTCGATCCGCGCCGCACGACGGTCTCGATCTGCGCGAGGCGCGGGCCGCCCTGCACAGCGCAGTGCGCGGGCAGTCGAATGGCGACGGTCGTTCCCTGACCGAGCGCGCTTTCGACCACGATTGAACCGCCATGCAAGCCGACGAGTCCACGCACCAGCGACAATCCGAGGCCCGTGCCCTCGTAGGCGCGCGTCGTCGAATTGTGCGCCTGGAAGAACGGATCGCCGATATGAGCCAGATCGCTCGCAGAGATGCCGATGCCGGTATCGGAGACTGCGATGAGGAAGCTGTTGCCCTCCGGGCGCGCGGTCAGCGTCACCGTTCCGCCGGCGGCTGTGAATTTCACGGCGTTGGACATGAGGTTGATGATGATCTGCTTGCACGCGCGCTTGTCTGCGACGATTTCGTCCATCTCCCACGGATAGTCGCGGACGATCGAGACGCCGCCCTTCCCTGCCCGCAGGCTCATCATGTCGCAACATTGATCCAGCAATGGTGGCAGCGAAAACGGTTCGGTGACGATATCGAAGGAGCCGGCGTCGATCTTGGACACGTCGAGGATGGAGTTCACGACTTCGAGAAGGTGATGGCCGGAGGTATGAATGATCTGCGCATATTCGCGACGACGCGCGGGATCCGGCGGCGCGATCTCCTCATTACCGAGAATCTCGGCGAAACCGATGATGGCGTTGAGCGGTGTGCGCAGCTCATGCGTGACGTTGGCGAGGAAGCGATCTTTCCAGACGTTGGCCTGCTCGGCTCGTTCGCGCGCCGCGAGAATGTCTTCCTCCACCTGCCGCGCGCGGGTCACATCGCGGATAATCGTGACGACCGCCGCACGATCCTGGGGATCGGTCGAGCGGCGCTCGTTCGGCAATCGATGCACGCGCATCTCGATCCAGGCGAAGCTCGGCTCGCCCAGGGCGCCGTCGTCATCGTTCAACGCGCCGCGCCGCAAGCGCACAAGACACGACGCGGTGGAGTCGACGTCGAGGGCATCGGCGATCGTGCTGAGAAACGTCGGGCGATCGGCGACATGAATGCGCTCGAACAGACCGCGCCCGACAAGATCGCGCGGCGAGAGCCCGAACATCGTCACGCCTTCGTTGCTCGCATGCACCACCGAGCCGTCGCGGTCCTGACGCAGCACAAGGTCGCCGATCGTTTGGGCGAGCGCCTCGTGGCGCAGGGTTTCGCGGCGTTCGCCGAAGGTGGCGGCGGCATTGGTATAAGCCATCGCCCATCCGAGCGCGCTCGCGTAGCCGATCAGGGCCGCGAGCAGGAAGGCGACGGAAGCCTGCGTCAGACCGGCTGACGAGGGCGGCGCGCCGGACAAAGCCACGACGCCGGCGACGACGATGGCGACGCCAGCCACCGCAAGCAGAAACCCGGCGCGACCGGACGCGGCGGCTTCAAGCACCGCGAGCAACAGCACAGCGAAGGAAAGCGCGGAATAATCCGCGCCGCCGAACGCAAGCGCCACGGCGAAACCGAGCAGACCAGCGACGGATACGACCTCTGCAATATCGAGCGTCGCGCCGCGCGAAAGCGCGAACACGGCGCACAACGGCGCAAGCAGCGCGGCAAAGCCTGCGCACTGCCATGCCGGAGGTGATGACACCGCAAGAAGCCAGGCCGGCGCGGCCAGCATGAGGAAAGCCGCGAAGCCCAGGCGCACGGCGACGAAGGCCTTGAGGCGGACCCGCTCAACCGCGGTCGCCGGCGCCTGCGCAATGACAATCCCGGCCAGACGCTGTTCGATGACAGAAGCTACGCTCACGCTCACCCCCTGGGGCAGGGCTGGCGCCCTTGTCTCCCGCAGTTCAACCTCGCAGAGGAGCCTTAAGTGAACCCTAAATGCCCGGTCCGATGGCCGCTAAACCTCTTCGGCAAGCCACTTTTCGATTGAAAACCGGCGCTTATGGTTTTCAACCCCTTTCCAAAGATGAGCCGCGCCGGCCGCGCGGAGTAAAGAAACCGGAAATTCAACCGGACGAATCAACGCAAGAAATTTGAGAAAAATGCAGAATGTCTTCGATAGGGTTCCTGCGACGACGGGACGGGAACGATGTTCTTTCTGATCAAAAGCGCCTTCTGGCTCGCGATTGTCTTTTACTGCATGACCTGGCCCGGCGGCGAGCGGCCGGAGGCGACCGCGCGGCAGGCGGCGGGAGAACTCGCGACCCATGCGCAGGCGGCGGTGATCGAGGGAGCATCGTCGGCCTGCGCCGTAGCGCCGCTGCAATGCCTCGCTGCGGCGAACGACGCCCTCGCGCAGGCGACAGCTCCGAAAAAGCAGCAACGCGGCCGTTTGGCCAACTGAAGACTGGCGCAGACCCGCGCAAACGCAATATAGAGGGGCGATGGATGACCATGCCGCCTCGCCTGCGCTCGCCGAGATCATCGAGAATTTCGAACTCCTCGACGATTGGGAAGATCGTTACCGCTATCTGATCGAACTCGGCCGCACGCTCGAACCGTTGCCGGAGGCGGCCCACAATGAAACGAACCGCGTGCGCGGCTGCGCCAGTCAGGTCTGGCTCGAAACCCATGTCAGACACGACGCGCGGGGACGGCCGATTCTGTTCTTCCTTGGCGACAGCGACGCTCACATCGTGCGCGGACTGGTCGCGCTCGCTCTGTCGATTTTCTCCGGCAAGCCCGCCGAAACAATCGCCACGACCGACGCGCTCGCCATTTTCGACCGGCTTGGCCTCGGCGCGCATCTGACGCCGCAGCGATCGAACGGATTGCGCTCCATGGTCGAGCGAATCAGGTCCGACGCGCGCGCGGCGTTGCAGAGCGCCTGACCCGCGCTCAGGCGGGCGGGTCGATCAAGGGGCGATAATCCTCGGCCCCCCAGCGCCGTGTTTTCCGTGCGCCATCTGGACCGCGGGCTACCGAGGACAGGCCGTAATGGGCCGCGAGACGGTCGAGCGCGATTCGCAGCACGACCTTGGCGGCGCGAGGCGGCCACGCATGTTCGCGCTCTACAAGCTCAAGGCCTTTCTGAAACCCGCAGATGTCGATCAGCAAGCCGCTCATCTCCGGGCCGACCGACGCGGCAGCGCGGTCGATTCGCTGGCGCGCCGCGATCGCCAGATCGCTGATGTGAAGCTGTTGTGGCCCGCGCCCGCCCGAGGCCGCAGCGCCGGACCAGTCGGACGTGACACGCGGCAGAAGTTGCGCGACGGCGATATCGCGGCCGAAACGCTCGCCCGCCTCGATCTGGGCGGCGGCGAGAAAGGGCGCGCCGTTGCGGCCCTTGCGGCGGCCGAGCCAGGACAGCGGACTTTCGGCCTCGTCCACAGTCAGGGGCGGGCCGCCAGGCGCGATGGTCCGGACGGCGAGCGTCCTGTGCTGCGCGGCGAAGGGATCCGATCCCCGCGGCGTTTCAAGACGACGGGCGCAGGCTGCGCCCTCCGGCAGCAGCGCCAGCCGCCGCCCCCGTCCTTCGCCGCTCCAGCGCGCCAGGTTGCGCTCCACGAGCGCGTCGCCGGCCGCGAGCGGCGCATTGGCGATGATCGCCGTCACGCCGTTCCGCGGCGCAGCGACCACCAGAAATCCTTCGCGCAGGTCCACCCGTCCCGGCGCCGCGCCCTCCTGCGCCAGAGCCAGCAGCAGCCGACGCGCGTCACGGCCGATTTCGCCTGGCGCGGACGCGCCTCTCCTGCGGCCGCTCATCGGGCGCCCCCAAAATAGGTACGCGCACCTATTGCCAATTCAACGAAAAGACTTTGCATTTCAATGCCTCCAGCGCGACACTAAAGAGCCATACGCGCATGTAGAGGATATGATAGGATTTTTGTCTGCGTCAATGTTTTTTTTCTTATACAGACCGGAGACGACAAAAAACCCGGAGCGCGGCGCGCTCCGGGCGAAAACTACCAGATACGTCTGGATCACTTGCTGCGGCGGCGACGTTGCTGACCGAGGCCCATCTGCTTGGCGAGTTTCGAGCGCGCCTGCGCGTAGTTCGGAGCGACCATCGGATAGTCGGGCGGCAGCCCCCATTTCTCGCGATAGGCGTCCGGCGACAGATTGTATTGCGCACGCAGGTGACGCTTCAAAGACTTGAATTGCTTTCCGTCCTCCAGGCAGATGATGTAGTCGTTCGTGATCGATTTCTTGACTGGAATCGCCGGCTTCAACGGCTCAACGACCACAGGAGCGTTCTGTTCTGTAACCCGCACCAACGCCGAATGAACGTCGCGGATGAGATTGGGCAGTTCCGCAAGGGGGACGGAATTGTTGCTGACGTAGGCCGACACAATGTCCGCCGCCAGCTCGATATAAGCGGCCTGGGCCGAATTCTCGCTCATGAGGGGTATACTTCCATGTAAGTCCGCCAAAACGCGGACACAATTGCATTCCTTGCAAATCTCGCTTGTTTCCGAGGGCGCATCCTTGAAACCAACCTCGAATTGCAGACGATAACACTACGCCAGGCACGTAACACAAGCAACTTGTAAAAACGCTGCGGCGCATAATTATTGTAAATTCGCTATTGTCTAATGAGCACACGATTGCTTTCATGAAAGCATATGCGACGAATTCGCCTATCCTCACGGGGTGGTTTGCGATTGAATTATAAAGCCGCGTTTAATCTTCATGCGCTGCTGCGTCTTGCCCGGCGCCAGTGGGCCTCCTAAGTACCTTCCGGCACGGAGGCACGAATGAATAGCGAACCCACCGCCGCGAAAATAACGAAATCCGAGAGTCAGTGGCGCGAACAACTGACGCCGGAGCAATTTCGAGTGACCCGGGCGCACGGCACGGAGCGCGCCTTTACCGGCCCGCACTGGGATGAAAAGCGCGCCGGAGCCTATTCCTGCGTCTGTTGCGGCGCACCTCTCTTCGCATCGCAGACGAAATTCGATTCGGGCACGGGGTGGCCGAGTTTTTACGCGCCTGCGACCAAAGAAGCGGTCAGCGAGCATGAGGATCGCGGCATGTTCATGCGCCGGACGGAAGTGCGGTGCGCGCGGTGCGACGCGCATCTCGGTCACGTGTTTCCGGACGGCCCCGCGCCGAGCGGGTTGCGCTATTGCATGAACGGGACCGCCCTCTCGTTCGACCCCAGCGACAGGTAGGCCAGGCATGACCAAGCCGATTGCGGCTGCGGCGCGCCAACCGCCGCGCGCTGACCGACGCCCCGTCGCCCAAATCATTCACGGTCGCAAACTCGTCGACGACTACGCATGGCTGCGCGCCGACAACTGGCAGGAGGTGCTGGCCGACCCGGAAAAGACCCCGCCGGACATCCGGGCGCATCTGGAGGCGGAGAACGCCTATTCCCATGCGATCCTGGCGCCGACAGAAGCTCTGCAGGAAGAACTCGTCGCCGAATTGCGCGGCCGCATCAAGGAAGACGACGCGCAAGTCCCATGGCCGGACGGCCCCTTCGAGTACTACACGCGGTTTCGCGAAGGCGGCCAGCACGAGTTGATTTGCCGGCGGCCGCGCGGAGGCGCGGGCGAGACGATCCTGCTCGACGGCGACGCTCAGGCGAAGGGCAAGGCGTTCTTCGACATCGGCGCGGCGGAACATGCACCCGACCACGGGCTGCTTGCGTGGAGTTGCGACGAAAAGGGCTCCGAACTCTACGCCATTCGCGTGCGCGACCTCGCCAGCGGGGACGACCTCCCCGATGTCGTTCAACGAACCGATGGCTCGATCGTGTGGTCGGCGGATTCGCGCGCGTTCCATTATGTGCGCGTCGACGACAACCATCGCACGGCGCAGGTGTTGCGCCATCGGCTCGGCACGGATCAGGCCAAAGACGAACTGATTGCGCAGGATCTCGATCCCGGCTGGTTCGTGCACCTGCGGCGCAGTTGCTCCGGGCGGTTTGCGATCGCATCGATGAGCGATCACGATTCAAGCGAGGCGTGGCTGATCGACCTTACCGACGCAGGCGGACCCGCGCGTCTCGTCGCCCCGCGCACGCCGAAACTGCGTTACGAAGTCGAGCATCACGGCGAGAGGCTGCTGATCAGGACGAACGCCGACGGCGCCGAGGATTTCAAGATCGTCGAAGCCCCGCTGGATGCGCCGGACCGCGCGTACTGGCGCGACCTTGTCCCGCATCGGCCCGGCTGCATGATCGTCGCCGCCTCGGTTTTCATGCGTCACTTCGTGCGGCTGGAACGCGAGAACGGACTTCCGCGCATCATCGTGCGCGATATCGCGAGCGGCGACGAACATTCGATTGCGTTCACGGAAGAGGCCTATTCGCTGCGCATCGAAACCGGACCCGAATTCGATACGAACATCCTGCGCTTTGTCTATTCGTCAATGACGACGCCCAACGAAACGTACGATTACGACATGGTTTCGCGCGAACGTACTTTGCGCAAGCGGCAAGAGATCCCGACAGGCCACGATCCCTCTCGCTACATCACGCGCCGCATTTTCGCGCGCGCGCCGGACGGGGCCGAAGTGCCGGTCTCCATCCTCGCGCGCGCCGACAGGCAAGGCCCCGCGCCGTGCCTGCTATATGGCTATGGCGCATATGGCCATGCGACGCCCGCGAGTTTCAGCGCCAATCGGCTGTCGCTGGTCGATCGCGGTTTCATCTACGCGATCGCGCATGTCCGCGGCGGCGCGGACAAGGGGTGGAACTGGTATGAAAGCGGCAAACTCGCCAACAAGCCAAACACGTTTTCGGATTTCATCGCGGCCGGACGCAAGCTGATCGATGACGGGTGGACGCAGAAAGGCCGGATCGTGGCGCAGGGCGGCAGCGCCGGCGGCATGCTCATGGGCGCCGTCGCGAACCTCGCGCCGGATATGTTCGCCGGAATCATAGCCGACGTGCCCTTCGTCGACGTGATCAACACCATGCTCGACAAGGATCTGCCGCTGACGCCGCCGGAGTGGCTCGAATGGGGAAATCCGATCGATGACGCGCAGGCGTTCGAGACGATGCTGTCCTACTCGCCCTACGACAATGTTCGCGCGCAGATTTATCCGCCCCTGCTCGCGCTCGCCGGCCTGACCGATCCGCGCGTCACCTATTGGGAGCCGGCAAAATGGGTCGCGCGTCTGCGCGCTACCATGAAAGGCGGCGGGCCAATCCTGTTGCGCACCAACATGGATGCAGGCCACGGCGGCGCTTCGGGGCGCTTCGAGCGTCTCGGCGAAGTCGCCCTGCAGCAGGCGTTCGCGCTCGCTGCGGCCAGCGGCGCTTTTACTTCCGCTGCTCGACGAAGCGCCTGAGTTCGACAAGCGAGGAGAAACGCATGACGCCGTCCGGCGTCTGCGCCTCGATCGATCCATCGCTGAACATGATGTAATTTGTATCGCCGGACGAATACCGCCCGACGATCGCCGCAGCCTTGGACGGCTCCGCCGCAGGCTGGACAGGCGGCTCCGGGGTGTTTTCCGTGAGCGGAGACGGCGCAGCGGGCGCTTCCGCCGCCTGTTCCATCGCCGCCCCCAGAGTGAGCGCGGTCTGTTCGAGCCAGTCGTCCTGCTCCTCTTGCGCCTGTTTGGCCGGCGGCTCGGGTTCGACGGGCCGCGCCGGCGCATCCCGGCGCGACAGGCTGAAAAACGGCTCGCGACGGGTTATGGCCGGCGCCGGCGGTTCGTCCTGCGCCGGTTCGGAGTCGTGCGCTTCATCCCTGTGCGCGAGCGGAGCGGGCGAATGGGCGTGTAACAGATCGTCGATCGAGGGGCGTTTGGGCGACGGCTCAGCGTCCTCGCGCGATTCAGCCTCCTCGCCGCCAAAGGTTTCGACCGCGACAAGCGTCGCTTCATCCATTTCGAGATCCGGCTCCGCCATTGCTCCCGGCGGCTCAGCGGCCGCGACCTCGGACGCCGGCGCGGGCTCGATCGATTCAACCGCGGCCCCTGGCGCTTCGCGGTCGGGCGCAGACGCCGTAACGATGACCTTGTCCCGCAGGCTCATCGCGGCCCATGCAATCGCCGTCGTGACGACGCCGCCGGTCAACAGGACCGAGCCCGCGATCACGGCGGCCCAGCCGCGCTCCGCCTGAACGATGTCCCAACCGGTCCACATCCACCAAAAGCCGACCGCAAACAGGACTACTCCCAGCGCCAGCAGCAGCCAATCGATCGCTTTCCTCAAGGATCCACTCCCAATTCCGTCGGCGAATAGAATAGGTTGTTTGCGGCCCGTCGCAAATATGTCTTCGAAACGCCAGTTGTCCCGACCAAGCTCGCCCCCTAGATATGGATGCGCCGTCGCGCCAATATATCGCGCGCATCATCCTATTTCGGAGTCGCTCATGTCCTTCACGCTGCCGCCGCTTCCCTACGCCTACGACGCTCTCCAGCCGTACATGTCGAAGGAGACACTCGAGTATCATCACGACAAGCATCACAACGCCTATGTCACTGCGGGGAACAGCCTGCTGAAAGACTCCGGTCTGGAAGGCAAGTCGCTCGAAGAGATCGTCCGGGGCTCATTCGGCAAGAATGCTCCGCTGTTCAACAACGCGGGCCAGCACTATAACCATCTGCACTTCTGGAAATGGATGAAACCGAATGGCGGCGGCGCGAAAATCCCGGGCGCTGTCGAGAAGGCGATCATCGACGGCATCGGCTCTATCGACAAGATGAAGGAGGACTTCATTGCGGCCGGCGTCGGCCAGTTCGGTTCGGGATGGGCATGGCTCGTCGTCAAGGACGGTAAGGTCAGCGTGATGAAGACGCCCAACGGCGAGAACCCGCTGGTGCATGGCGCGACGCCGATCCTCGGTTGCGATGTCTGGGAGCATTCCTATTACATCGACTACCGCAATCGCCGCGCCGATTACGTGAAGGCGTTCCTCGACCACCTCGTCAACTGGGACTACGTCGAGGAAATGTTCCAGGCGACCCGCTGACGCGCAGCCAGAACCAGACAGGAAGGCCCGGCCCCGGCCGGGCTTTTTTTGCGTTCACGCCGCCGCGACGCGCTCGAGGAATGTCCCGATCGTGTCATTGAGAATATGCGTCTGCGCGGCGACATCGTTTGCCGCCTGATGGACCTGCGCCGCCGACTGGTCGGTCTCCCCGACGGTCGCCTTGAGCTGCTGCATGTTGGACGCGACGTTCTGCGTGCCGCGCGCGGCCTCGCCCACGCTGCGCGCGATCTCGTTGGTGGCGGCAGCCTGCTGCTCGACGGCCACCGCGATGCTCGCCGTAAAGCTCTCCGCCTGTTTCATCGTCGCCCCGATGGCGCCGATCGCCTCGACCGAACTCGACGTCGCCTGCTGGATCGAGGCGACATGTTCGGCGATCCGCTCGGTCGCGTGCGCCGTCTGTCCGGCGAGCGCCTTGACCTCCTGCGCGACGACCGCGAAGCCGCGTCCGGCGCTGCCGGCGCGCGCGGCCTCGATCGTCGCGTTGAGCGCGAGGAGATTGGTCTGCGCAGCAATCGCCTGAATGAGTCCGACGATTTCGCCGATGGCGTTGGCCTTCTCCGCCAGCCCGCTGATGGCGCCGGAGGTTTGCGCGGTCGTGGCGGCCGCCGCCTGCACATGCTCGCGCGCACGGCCGATCTGCATCTCGATTTCCGTGATCGACTGGAACAATTCTTCCGACGCGCGCGCCACCGTGGCGACATTCTGCGACGCCTCCGCCGTGCGCGCCGTCGCCTCTTCCGCGCGCCCGTTGCTCTGACGCGCAATCTCCGAAAGGCTGTCGGCGGCGACCGACATCTGTTCAGTGTTTCCGCCAACTTGTTTCAGAACCGCCCGAATCTCGGAACGGAAATTGGCGATCATCGTTTCCAGCGCCGCGCGCCGCGCCTGATCGTCGCCGCGCCGCGAGTCGACGTCAGCCTGCAACGCGTTCCGGTCGACCAGAGTCTGCTTGAAGAACTCGATGGCGCGCGCGAGCTGGCCGATTTCGTCATTGCGGCGCCGGTCCGGGATTTCCTGCGAAAGATCGCCCGCCACCAGTTCCCGTATCACGCCGGTCAGGCGATCGATCGGAGAGACGACGTTGCCAAGAATCCTGTTGAGCGCCAGACCGACGGCAGCCACGGTCATGAGCCCTTCCGCCAGCATGAACAGAAAGTCGCCGACGGCGGCCGAGTCGGCCAGTCCGTAATCCATCACCAGCACGAGCCGCTCGCCCGACTTCGCCGTCCCCGCGCGCGGGGTCTCGATCACGGCGCCTCCGCCTTCCACCGGAACGACGATGTTGTGCGCATTCTGGAGGCGGCTGTGATTCTGAACGACCAACTGCCGAATCGTAGCGGCGGAAACGGCAGGCCGGTCGCGCCGCGTAACGACGGCGAAATTCGAATCGTCCGGCAGAACCACGGCGGCGGCGGAAACAGACGGATCCGTGAGCAGGCCCGCCAGCAGCCGCTCGGCGCCGGCGCGATCGTCCTGACGCGTCAGTTCCGCCATCGCCTGCGCGACGACGCCGATGTAATTGTCGGCGCGGTCCAGAAGATCGCTGCGACCGCGCTGCCACGCATACCAACTCGCCGTTGCGACCCCAACCAGAACAAGCGCCGCGACCATCCCCGTGGCCACCTGCGCGACGGATTTCTGAAGAGAGTCCCGACTGTCGCCCCCACGTCGGTCGCCGGACGCCCGGTCGGCGGCCTTCCTCGTCATCCTGAAGATCATGCGCTGCCCGGAGCAAAAGACGGACGCGCGTCAGACGGCCCCGTCCCCATCGTGGATCTCCAACAGGATGCAGCAACGAGGTTAAGAGCGCCCTAATCAGGCGGCAAACCGCGACAGACGGGCTCCATTTTGTTCGAGAAGATCGACGAATGTAGACGACATCAGGAAAGCCAGCTCGGTTTCGCGCGCGTCAGTTACCCGGTCGAGCCGGCGCAGCGCGTCGTCGACACGACCGGGATGGCACATGACAAGATGGCGCGCGCCCGGCGCGGCCAGATAGGTCGAGAATTGCTCGGCGTCGTACCGACCAGGCGCGAAATCGGAAAAACCGGCGAACCCGTCGTTGAGCGAATGGCCGGCGCGCCGCGCCGCCCGCCCGAAACCGAGCGCGAGCGCATTGACCTGCATAGCTTTGGCTGCGAAGGCGCGGCGGCGCGCCACCCGGCGCGGCGCATCCGAGCTGTCGCGAATAAAGACATTTGACATGCCGCGCCGGGCGAGCGCCGACAACAGGGCCGTGCGCACGCCTGGCAGAACATGCACATGCTGGTGCCCGTCGACATGGCTGGGCGCAGCGCCAAATGAATCACGGAAGGCGTCGATCTGGCGGCCGATCTGGTCCTCGATCTCGTCCAGCGGCAGGACGCCGCGCAGGGCGGCCGCAGCGAGCTGGCCAAGGCCCGGCAATTCTCCGGACGGGGCGAAGCGGGGCATCGTTCCGAGCGGGGCGCCGCACGTGAGCGTGACATGCAGCCCCAGGTCGGCGTCAGGGCCGCTCGCAGCCCAATCCCTGGCGGCTCTCGGCCAGTCCGGGAGGGAGGTCATGGCGGAAGCGGCCGAAACGCGGCCAGCCAGCGCAGCCTCCAGCAGGCCGCGGCTTACCGCCTCGCTCATGCCGAAATCGTCGGCGCAAAGTACGAAATCGAAGCCCGCCATCGATCTGGTCCGCCCGCGGCCGCCCTGCCGGCCACGCACCGTTCTTGCGCATTTCCGTCGCCGCGCCTAGTTGTCAGCGCGACCCGCCAGCCGGAGAGAATCCTTGCCGCAGAAGGCGCAATCGATGCCTGAATTGACGGTGGTCGTCCCCGTCTTCAACGAGGCGGAGAATATCCCCGAACTCATCCAGCGCATTTCGGCGACGCTGGATCGCTGCGTGCAATCGTTCGAGATCATTCTGGTCGACGACGGATCGAGCGACGGCACGCTTGCTGCGGCGCGCGCGGCGCGCGACGCGGACCCGCGCATCGACGCCCTGTCGTTCAGCCGCAACTTCGGCAAGGAGGTGGCGATCGCGGCCGGCCTAGACCATGCGCGCGGGAGCGCTGTCGTCATCATCGACGCCGATCTGCAACATCCGCCCGAAGCAATCGAGGCGATGGTGACGAAATGGCGCGAAGGATACGAGAACGTCTATGGGCAGCGCATCGACCGCAGATTCGACGCGCCGTTGCGCCGGGCGCTGACGATGCGATTTTATCATTTGTTCGAGCGTTTCGGCGAAACGTCGCTGCCGCCAGGCGCCGGAGACTTCAGGCTGCTCGACCGCAAGGCAGTGAACGCGCTGCTGCGCATGCGCGAACGGGCGCGCTTCTCCAAGGGCCTCTACGCGTGGATCGGATTCAAGTCGATCGGCGTGCCTTTCCAGGTCGCCGAGCGCGCCAGCGGCGCGTCCAAGTTCTCTTATGGCAAGCTGACTCGCTTCGCGCTCGACGGGCTCACGTCATTCTCGACAATGCCGCTCAAGGTCTGGGGATATTTCGGCGGCCTCATCTCGATTTTTGCGCTCTCGGCGGCAACCTTTTTCATCGTTCGCACGCTGCTGCTGGGCGTTGACGTTCCGGGCTATGCGTCACTGATCGTGTCCGTGACCTTTCTGGCGGGCGTCCAGTTGCTGTCGCTCGGGGTGATCGGCGAATATATCGGCCGCATCTTCGCGGAAGTGAAGGGACGGCCGCTCTACATCGTCGCGGAGCATCTGTCGCGGGACGAACAGGCGCAGGCCTCTGGCGCGGCGCGCATCGGAAACGCAGCGGAATGATCCGTAATCTCCTCTCTGTCGGCGGCTTCACGCTGCTCTCGAGAATCTCGGGTTTCTTTCGCGACCTGATGCTCGCCGCATTGCTCGGGGGCGGCATGATGAACGACGCCTTCGTCGTCGCCTTCCGTCTGCCCAACCTCTTTCGCACGATCTTCGGCGAAGGGGCGTTCAGCGCGGCTTTCGTCCCGTCCTATTCGCGCGCGATCGAAACCGAGGGGCATGACGAGGCGAGGAGATTTTCCGGCCGCATCTTCACGCTGCTGCTCGCTTCGCAAGTCCTGCTGCTGGCGCTTGCGCTGGCGTTCACACCGATCCTGGTCGACCTTCTCGCGCCCGGCTTTCGCGCCGACCCCGCCAAGTTCGACCTCACGGTCGCCCTCACGCGCGTCACCTTTCCATATCTTCTGTTCGTCACGCTGGTGACGCTGCAATCGGGGGCGCTCAACGCCAACGGCAAATTCGCCGCGGCCGCTTTCTCGCCCGTACTGCTCAATGTCACGATGATCGTGGCGCTGGCGGCCGCCTTTCTGTTCCCCAACGCCGGCTACGCGGCGGCGGCCGGCGTCATGCTGGCGGGGATCCTGCAATTTGCGCAGATCGAATTCGCCGCGCGCCGCGCCGGGATAGCGTCGCGGCCGATGCGACCGCGCTGGGACGTGGACACCAGGCGGTTCTTCAGGGCGCTGGGCCCGGCCGTCATCGGATCGGCCGGCGTACAGATCGCCATGTTCGTAGACACGATCATTTCGTCGCGCCTGCCGACGGGCGGCCCCTCCTCGATCTATTACGCCGATCGCATCTACCTTCTGCCGATCGGCGTGATCGGCATCGCGGCGGGCACCGTGCTGCTGCCGGAGATGAGCCGGGCGCATGCCGCCGACGCGCCAGAGGCGGCGCTGCGCGCCCAGAATCGGACGATGGCGCTCACGATCGCTCTGGCCGCGCCGTTCTTCGTCGCGTTTCTCACGATACCCGACCTCATCACGCAGGCGGCTTTCGTGCGCGGGCGCTATACAATCAGCGAAGCGCAGGCCGCTGCGATGGTGCTGCGCGCCTATGACGTCGGACTGCTCGCGGTCGTGCTCATCGCATCGGCGCGCGCGAGCTTCCAGTCGCGCGGCGACACCAGGACGCCGATGATTGCATCGCTGATCGCCGTCGCGCTCAACGTCGCCCTGAAGTTTCTGCTCTACAAGCCCTACGGCGCCCCCGGCCTCGCCTTCGCGACGGCGCTGGGCGCTTGGATCAATTTCGGCATCCTCGTCGCGCTTGCGCTGCGCGCCGGCCTGATGAAGCCGAACGCAACGTTCCGGAAGGTGCTCGGCGCAAGCGTCTTCGCCTCGATTGCTCTCGCCGCGGTCGCATACCTCGGCGCAGCTCCCGCCCATGCGATAGCCCTGCGCGCCGCGCATCTGGTTGCAGAAACCGAGTTCGCGCTGCTCGGCGCAATGGGCGGATGCGTCTACGTCGCAATCTTTTTCCTCGCCGCGCGCCTGATCGGCCTCGACCTGTCGGCGTTGCGCGGAGGCCGAAAGCGGCCGAAAGCGGAAGGCGGACTCCCGGAGGCCGGCGCGTGAAGCCTTATCCGCTCTATGTTTTCGACGCCTACGGCACATTGTTCGACGTGCATTCGGCCGTCGGGCGCCATCGCGATCTCGTCGGCGCGCAAGCGGACAAACTGACCGACCTCTGGCGCACAAAGCAGCTCGAATACACCTGGACGCGCTCGCTGATGGGCGCGCATCGCGATTTTGCTGACCTCACCGAAGAGGCGCTCGATTTCGCCGCGGCCCGCTGCGGGGGACTTTCGCCCAGCGCACGCGCGCAATTGCTGTCGGCTTATGAAACGCTGGACGCATTCGCCGACGTCGCCCCGACCCTGAAGGCGTTGAAGGCGCGCGGCGCGAGGCTCGTCATCCTGTCCAACGGAACGCCGGCCATGCTGGCGCGCGCGATCGAGTCCGCGGGGCTCGCCGACCTGCTCGACCGATCGCTGTCGGTCGAATCCGTCGGCGTATTCAAAACCGACGCGCGCGCCTATGACCTGGTGGAGCGCACGTACGGTCTGGCGCCGAACGAGGTCTCGTTCCAGTCATCAAACCGATGGGACGTGGCCGGCGCGGCGAAGTTCGGTTTTCGCACGGTCTGGATCAATCGCGCCAGGGCGCCGGACGAGTACGGGGATCTTCGCCCGGCGGCCATACTGGATGGGCTCGCCGGGCTTGCGGATCTGTAGTGGCTCAGATCATCGACGACAGGCCGGGGATGTTCTGGGCAATTTCCTTCATCTTGTCAGGACCGATCTGTTCTTCGCCAAACTTGAGGATCTGCTGGCCGACAGTCGAGATCTGGCTCATGTCGAGGCCCTTGCCCTGCAATTGACCTGCGAGAGCCATCAGACCGCCGGCGCCGCCCGCCGCGCCGCCCAGTCCGCCGAGCAGGCCGCCGACCGCGCCCATGAGACCGCCCCCGCCGGCGCTCGCATTGGCGTCGACCGCTACGTCGCCGCCGGGAATTGAATTGATCAACTCGCCAACCGCGCCTTCCGGCGCGTGTTTCTTGATGAAACCGAGAATCATGCCGATCGCCTGTTCGGCAATCTGTGGCGAGATCCCGGTGGCGGCGGTGATGCGCTGTATAAGCTCTTCCATGGTGAACCTCAAAGGAAGTCGCAACGCATCGCCGGGCATGGCGATGCGAAGGCCGCAAAGGCTCCCGCTTGTCGCTTTCCGCCCCTGAAAAGGCAAGCAACTCTTCCGCGCATTGACGCTGGAACCAGCCGTCCGCTGCGGCCGCGTCAGTGGCGCGGCGCGCCGATCTGTCCTATAGGCTTGACAGATTCCGCGTATTTTAACGCTTCCATGGATTGACACATGGCCGACGATCCAACCCAAGCCAACGGCAAGATTCTCATCGGCAAGAGCGGCTCGACCTGGCAATATCTCAATCTGGCCCTGGGGAACCGGCACGGCCTCGTCACCGGCGCAACCGGCGGCGGCAAGACAGTGACCCTGCAGAAGCTGGCGGAAGGCTTTTCGAACGCCGGAACGGCAGTTTTTGCGGCCGACGTGAAGGGCGACCTCGCCGGCGTCTCGCAGGCGGGCGATTCCAGGCCGGGCCTGGTCACGCGATCGCGGGATCTGGGCTTGACCTATACGCCCGACCGCTTCCCGGTCGTGTTCTGGGATCTGTTCGGCGAGCAAGGCCATCCGATCCGCGCGACCATTTCAGAAATGGGCCCGCTGCTGATGGCGCGCCTGCTCGATCTCAACGACACGCAGGAGGGCGTGCTCAACATCGTTTTCCGAGTCGCCGACGAGCAGGGTCTGGCGCTGCTGGATCTGAAGGATCTGCGCGCGACATTGCAATTCGTGGCGGAGCACGCGTCGGAACTGACGACCAGATATGGCAATGTCGCATCTGCGACCGTCGGCGCCATCCAGCGGCAATTGCTGGTGCTGGAGACACAGGGCGCAGAGAAGTTCTTCGGCGAGCCGGCGCTCGACATCGCCGATTTCATGCGCGTTGATCGCGACGGGCGCGGCGTCATCAACGTGCTGGCCGCCGACAAGCTGATGCGCTCGCCGAAGCTCTACGCAACCTTCCTGCTTTGGCTGCTGTCCGAATTGTTCGAGCACCTGTCGGAGGTCGGCGACCTGGACAAGCCGAAGCTCGTGTTCTTCTTCGACGAGGCCCACCTCCTGTTCGACAACGCGCCGAAAGCGCTGATGACGGCGATCGAGCAGGTCGTGCGGCTGATCCGGTCCAAGGGCGTCGGCGTCTATTTCGTGACGCAGAATCCGCTCGACGTTCCGGACGTCGTGCTCGGCCAGCTCGGCAACCGCGCGCAGCACGCCCTGCGCGCGTTCACGCCGCGCGACCAGAAGGCGGTGCGCGCCGCCGCGGACACCTTCCGCAAGAACCCGGCCTTCGATACGGCCGAAACGATCATGCAGCTCGGCGTCGGCGAGGCGTTGCTGTCCATGCTCGACGAAAAGGGCTCGCCGAACATGGTCGAGCGCGCGCTCATCGTTCCGCCGCAGTCGCGCGTCGGGCCGATCACGCCGCAGGAACGCGACGCCGTGATCGCCGCCAGCGCGCTCAAGGGAAAGTACGATACCGCCATCGACCGCGAATCGGCCTTTGAAGTTCTGCAGAAACGCACAGCCGGACGCAGCGCCGGCGCCGCGCCTGCCGATCAGCAAGCGCCGCAGGAGGCCGCCGCGGGTGGAGGCCTGCTCGGTTCGATCGGCGGAATGCTGGAAAGCGCGCTCGGCGGTCGCGCGACTGCGGCGACCGGCAAGCGGCAGCATATGTCGACAGGCGAAATGATCATCCGCTCAGCCGCGCAATCGGCGGCGCGTTCGGTCGGCACGCAACTCACGCGCGCGATCCTGCGTGGCGTGCTCGGCGGCATGTCTCGCTAGCGGCGTATCCAATCAGGGTCGGGCGCAGTCGTGATGACGCTTTGACGCCATGAACGGGCAAGCTAGTCTCGCGCGCAGGAGACAAATTCCCCATGATCAGGATCGACGCAACACTCGAACGACTGGACGCCAATCGCCAAAGCGCGCTCGAGCGGCTGTTTGAATTCATCCGGATCAAATCCATATCGACCGATCCGGTCTATGAGGGCGAATGCGCCAGAGCCGCGGAATGGCTCGTTGCGGAACTCACATCGATCGGATTTACCGCAAGCGTGCGCCCAACCGCCGGCCATCCCATGGTCGTGGCCCGGGCGAAGGCGGCGCAGCGCGATGCTCCGCACCTGCTGTTCTATGGTCATTACGACGTACAGCCGGTCGATCCGCTCGAACTCTGGGAAAGCGATCCCTTCGGCGCAAAGCTCGTCGACGCGACGACAGGCCCCCAGATCTTCGGACGCGGCGCAGCCGACGACAAGGGCCAGCTCATGACATTCATCGAGGCCTGTCGCGCGTTTCGCGAGACGGGCGGCCTGCCCTGCGACCTGACGATACTGCTGGAAGGCGAGGAGGAGACGGGCTCCCCGTCTCTGCCGGATTTCCTCGCCGCCAACAAAAAGGAATTGCAGGCCGACCTGATGCTCGTCTGCGACACCGGCATGTGGGACAGAACGACGCCGGCGATCACGACCATGCTGCGCGGGCTGGTGCTGGAGGAAGTGACGATCCACGGCGCCAACCGCGACCTGCATTCAGGCCTGTACGGCGGCGCCGCGATCAATCCGATCCGTGTGCTCGCGCAGATCATCGCCGACATTCACGATGACAAGGGCCGCATCACAATCCCAAACTTTTACGACGGCGTCGTCGAGCTTCCCGACGAGGTCGAGGAGCAATGGCGCTCGCTCAATTTCAATGAAGAGGAATTCCTGGGCGACGTGGGCCTGTCGGTCCCGGCCGGCGAGGCTGACCGCAGCGTGCTCGAACAGATCTGGTCGCGTCCGACCTGCGACGTAAATGGCGTTTCCGGCGGATACACGCTCAAGGGATCGAAGACCGTGCTGCCCGCGGAGGCGACGGCGAAATTCTCGTTCCGACTCGTCGGCAAGCAGAGGCCGGACGCGATCGCGGAGAGTTTTCGCGCCTTCGTTCGCGCCCGCTTGCCGGACGATTGCCGCGCCGAGTTCACATCGCACGGCGCAAGTCCGGCGCTGCAACTGCCATTCGGCTCCGAGACGATGTCGCGCGCGCGACGGGCGCTGCTGGCGGAATGGGGCAAGGAGCCGGTGTTGGCCGCGTCCGGCGGCTCGATCCCGATCGTCGGAGCATTCAAACGCGATCTCAAGATGGATGCGCTGATGGTCGGTTTCGGGCTCGACGACGACCGCGTGCATTCTCCGAACGAGAAATACGAATTGTCGTCGTTTCAGAAAGGCGCGCGAAGCTGGGCGAGGATACTGGCGGCGCTGGCGGCGTAATCCTGAAGCCCATAACGTAAATCGCCGCCCTGCCGCGCCTGTCGGGCCGTCATCCGGTTCATACTCGCTCCCGTCCAACTCCGGCCGCCGTGGGCCGGGCGCTGTGCAGGCCCTAACGAGTCTTGCGGGTCGCCGGTCCGCACGCCGCGGCCCGCGCGCCGCGGGCAAGCGGATAGGAGACGCTATCGTACAATTGCTCGATCTCCGATCCGCTGTAGCGGGTTTCGTCGATTTCGAGGAAGGTTCCGCGCAGGAGTTTCGGGCTGAGCTCCTCCACTGCAAAGCGGATAGCGTCCGCCGCCTTGAGGAACCGTCTGTATCCAAGCGGCGTGCGCCTGAAATTCGTTGCGCCGCCAGCAAATAATTCGGCGGGAGCCCCATAGTCAAAGCTCGTCATCCACGCTCCTCCAAAATATTTTCCGCGCATTTATTGTCGAGTTTCAGACTGGCTGAATGCATGATATAGTAATTATTGGTAAAAACCATATTTTTTGTGCGGGGCGACGGTTGCGTCACGCTGACGCCCATCGATCGGAGACAGACATGCCGCATAAATTCAAGCTCGGACAAAATGTCCGACTGGCGCAGGGGCTGTCCACGCGCGTTCCGTCCATGGTGGAATACAAGATCATTCGGCAATTGCCGGAACGCGGCGGCGAGGTGCAGTATCGAATCAAGACGGCGCGGGAGCCGTTCGAGCGCGTCGTCTGGGAAAGCGCCATCGAAAAGGCATGACCGGCGACGGTAATCATCCGATATGATCCACGCGCAGCGCGGTTGCGCGCATATCGTCGTCCGGCAAATATCCAAATTTGCCAATTCAAAATATTTCTGATAGACAGGTAAAATCGAGTTTCAGACGAATAAGCGGCCCGTTCAGGAATACTTCGTCGGAGATCTGAACGTCGCAAAACTCCTCCACATAATTCGATCGAAAATGGACGCACTCCAGCGCCCATCGGACCTTGCTGCTTCAATCTAGGAACGTACTATGTCGACAGGCACCGTTAAGTGGTTCAATGCCCAGAAGGGCTTCGGCTTCATTCAGCCCGACGATGGCCAGAAGGACGTGTTCGTCCATATCTCGGCCGTCGAACAGGCTGGAATGAACGGCCTCAACGAGGGGCAGAAGATCAGCTACGAGCTGATCAGCGATCGCCGCTCCGGTAAGGTTTCCGCCGGCAACCTGAAGGCGGTCTGACGAACGGTCGTTGTCGGCAGCCGACCACGGACGTACTGGCGCCCAACCGACCGACCAATCGCGAAAACCCCGGACCTGATCGTCCGGGGTATTTTTTTGTGCAAATTCACGGCTGTTCCTTCGGCGCCCCGAGCAGATGATACAGCAGGATCGCGCCGAAGGTCGCCGCCCCTATCCCGCCGAGCGTGAACCCGCCGAGATGGATGGTCAGGTCGCCGGCGCCGGCGGTCAATGCGGCGGCCGCTGTCACCAGATTGCGCGGATTAGCAAAGTCGACGCGGTTCTCGACCCAGATGCGGCCGGCGGTGGCGGCGATCAACCCGAACACAACGATCGACAGCCCTCCGATCACTGGACCAGGCAGCGTGAGGATCAGCGCGCCGAATTTCGGCGAGAACCCGAGCAGCAGCGCGACGCAGGCGGCGACGACGAACACCAGCGTCGAATAAATGCGCGTCACGGCCATCACGCCCATATTCTCGGCATAGGTCGTCACGCCCGTGCCGCCGCCCATGCCCGCAACGATCGTCGCGACGCCGTCGCCCAAAAAGGCGCGGCCAAGCAACGGATCGAGATTTCGGCCAGACATGGCGCCGATCGCTTTCACATGGCCGAGATTTTCGGCGACGAGCACGACCGCAGCCGGCGCAATCAACGTCATCGCCGCGCCGGTGAACACCGGCTCGACGAATTTAGGCAGTCCGAACCATGCGGCGGCGGAGACCGACGAAAAATCGATCGCCTTGCCAAATCCAAGCAGGTTTGCGCAGACGAGGTAGATCACATATCCGGTGAGCCCGCCGAGCAGCACGGGCAGACGGCGCGTCAGCCCTGCCCCGCGCACAGCGAACAGACCGACGGCGAACACCGTGATCAGTCCTACGGCCGTGTCAAAACCCGACGCCGACACGCCCTTGACCGCGATCGGCGCGAGATTGAGGCCGATCGCGCCAACGATCGCGCCAGTCAGGACCGGCGGCATCAGTTTCTCGACCCATGCGGTCCCGGTCGAGGCGACAAGCAATCCGATCAGCGCGTAAACGACGCCTGCCGCGACGATGCCGCCAAGCGCGACCGGCAGATTGGGATTAGGCCCGGACCCAGAATAGCCCGTCGCCGCGATGACGACTGCGATGAAGGCGAAACTGGACCCGAGATAGCTCGGCAGCCGGCCGCCCGTCATCGCGAAGAATAGCAGCGTGCCGACGCCGGAAAAGAAGATCGCCACGTTCGGGTCGAACCCCATGAGGATCGGCGCAAGCGCGGTGGCGCCGAACATCGCGACAACGTGCTGCACGCCGAGCGCAATCGTCTGCGGCCAGGGCAACCGCTCGTCAGGCGCGATGTCGCCCGACGTCTTGAGCTTCCAAACCGGAAAATAGGACTCGGACATCAGTCTCTCCGTCGCGACGGGGAAAGATCGGCCCCCATCAAAGAGCCGTCAATGCCGCCTGACCGGGCGAACGCAAAGTCCGGTGGACAACCTCGGCTGGAGCCCGGCGACAACCCGTTCCCCAAAATGAGGAATAATCGATCCGTTGTGTGCGCGCGCCGCGCCGGCGACGCCGGGACGAGCTATTTACGCACCACGAGCACCGAGCAATTCGCGTGGCGCACGATTGTCTTCGCATTCGAGCCGAGCAGATAGGTCGACATGGCCGGGCGATGCGAGCCGATGACGATGAGATCTGCGCCCCAGTCGTTCGCTTCGGCGAGGATCTCGGGATAAACGCCGCCAATGCGCACCACCGTCGAGAGACGATCGGCCGGCAGCTTCACCTGCGCCGCGATCTCGGCGAGCCCCTCTTCGGCATGCGCCTTTTGCTTCGCGTCGAAATCGGCCGGCACGTAATCCATGAAGGTCGCCGGCAACAGCGACTGAATGTTGATGAGGCGCACCCGGCCGCCGCCGAGATTCGCCAGTTCGGTCGCAGCCTCGATCGCCGGCTGCGAAGGCGCAGGCTCAGCGAGGTCAACCGGGGCAAGAATGGATTTGAACATCGCCGATCCTTTCGAGATTTCTTCCCTACGCTCAAGCCTAACAGGAACAATCGCCGAGGCTTTGTGTCAGGTCAATTGCCGGGCGACGCCGCGCTCCGGGGCCGATGCGGAACGAAGGCCTTGCCGTCATCCCTCCTGCGAGGCGTCGCCAATCTCGTCGGGCAGCATGTCGCCATGCGGCGTCGGGTTCGCATAATCGCTCCGCCGGGCGATGACCTGTTCGACGCGCTTTCTGATTTCCAAATTGCGCGCCATCAGCATGCGCAGATCCTGGGCGTCGAGAATGAGCAGTTTCGACTGCAGCGTCGTGCGGATCGTGGCGGAACGCCGCGTATCGCGCAGCACGGCGATCTCGCCGAAGAACTGGCCTTCGCCGAGCCGCACGGTATCGTGCGGAAGTTCGACCTCGACTTCGCCCGCCGCGACGAAATACATCGAGCGCGCCTCATCGCCGCGGCGGACGATGACCGTATGCGCCGGCACTGTCTGCGCGCGCAGAAAGTGCATGATCTCTGCGATCTCCGATGCGTCCAGCGTCGCGAACAGTGGCACGCGCGCGATCATCGACCATGTGACGACGAATTCCCGGCGGTGGATTTCCTCCGAGAACGCAGTCGCGACGACGCCGACCGGCAGGGCGAGCAGCAGAAATCCCATGAGCGCGGCGCCGGACGCAATCAGCTTGCCGGCGACGGTGATGGGCACGACGTCGCCGTATCCGACGGTGGTTACAGTGATGACGGCCCACCACATGGATTGCGGGATCGATCCGAAGCGGTCCGGCTGCGCCGCATGCTCGGCGACATGCATCGCCGAAGCCATGAACAGGATGACGCCGAAGATGATCACGGCGCTGGCGCCGAGCGCCTTGCGCTCGGCCTGCAATGCGGCGATCAAGGACCGCATGCCCGGCGAATAGCGTGCAAGCTTGAAGAATCGAACGAGCCTGAGCAGCAGCAGCACGCGCAGATCGGTCGGCATGAGCAGCGTCAGGTAAAGCGGCAGAATGGTCAGCAGATCGATAATGGCGAAGGGCGTGACCGCATATCTGATCCTGGCGCGCCATTGGCCGAGTTCAGAATAGGCAGGGCTTTCGTTCGCCGTCCAGAGACGCAGGGCATATTCGACCGTGAAGGCGCCGGCGGCGACGATTTCGATCGCCTCGAAGAGGGCGCCGTAGCCCGCCGCCAGTTCGGGGACAGTATCAAGAACGACCACGGCGACGCTTACGACGACCAGCAGGACCAGCGCCGCATGTACAGCGCGGGCGGCGCGTCCGGACACGGCGCCATCGAGTACGAAATGGATGCGCCGCCGCACAGATGTCAGTCCATGCGGACCGCCTTCGGTCATTCCGTCGCCTTCTGGCGCAGCGCGGCCTCGACAGCCGAAAGCGCGGCCTCGATCTGCGAACCGTCGGGGCCGCCGGCCTGCGCCATGTCCGGTCGGCCGCCGCCGCCCTTGCCGCCGAGCGCTTCCGACGCCACGCGAACGAAGTCGACGGCGTTGAACCGGCCGGCAAGATCGGACGTCACCGAAACAACGACGCCGCCCTTGCCGTCGGCGCTCGTATTCGCGATCGCGACAACCCCGGAACCGATGGTCTTCTTGGCCTCGTCGGCCAGCGACTTCAAATCCTTCATGTCCACGCCGGCGACGGCGCGCGAAAAGAATTTGACCCCGGCGACGTCGCGGAACGGCGCGGCGTCGCCAGGGGCGCCGGGCGCGCTCGCGCCCATGGCGAGCTTGCGACGGGCATCGCCCAATTCGCGTTCGAGGCGCTTGCGGTCCTCGATCAGCGTAGTCAGGCGGCTGGCGGCTTCCTCCGCCGGCGCGCGGACGAGCAAGGCGATCTCGCGCAACCGGCGGGCGTCCGCGTTGAGGTGATGGCGAGCGCCGGCGCCGGTTTTGGCCTCGATGCGGCGCACGCCCGAACCGACTGCGCTCTCCGCGACAATCGACACGAGACCAATGTCGCCGGTGCGTTCGACATGCGTGCCGCCGCAGAGTTCGATCGAGAACGGATGCGGGCGGCCGCCGTGGGCCTCGACGCCCATCGAGACGACGCGCACTTCCTCGCCGTATTTCTCGCCAAACAATGCGCGCGCGCCGGATTCAATCGCATCGTCGACAGCCATCAGGCGCGTCGCGACCGGCGCGTTTTCCAGCACGACGCGATTGGCGATCTCCTCGATCCGCTCGAGGTCCTCGTCGCTGATCGGCCTGGGATGCGAGAAGTCGAAGCGGAGGCGATCGGGGGCGACCAGCGACCCCTTCTGAGCGACGTGATCGCCCAGCACCTGACGCAGGGCCTCGTGCAGGAGATGCGTCGCAGAATGGTTGGCGCGCACGGCGCTGCGTCTGGCATGATCGACCGCAAGTTCGAGCGCATCGCCGACCTTCAGAATTCCCTGTTCGAGCACGCCGTCATGGACGATGAGGTCGCCGAGCTTCTTGGACGTCGAGTCGACGCGGAAGCGCCCCCCTGGTCCGAGGATCAGGCCGGAATCGCCGACCTGTCCGCCGGATTCGCCGTAGAACGGCGTCTGATTGACGATGAGACTCGCGCGCGTTCCTTCTGCGAGCGCCGAGGTCTCTGCGCCATCGACGATAACGGCCGTGACCACGCCTTCGGCGCGCTCGGCGGCGTAGCCCAGAAATTCGGTGGCGCCGAGTTTTTCACGCAAGCCGAACCAGACGGCCTCGGTCGCGGATTCGCCGGAACCCGCCCAGGCCTTGCGGGCCTCGGCGCGCTGGCGCTCCATTGCGGCGTCGAAACCGTCGGTGTCGACGCCGAGATTGCGGACGCGCAGCGCATCCTGCGTCAGGTCGAGCGGGAAGCCGAAGGTGTCGTAGAGTTTGAAAGCGGTTTCGCCAGACAGGCGCTGGCCCGGCTGCAGGTTGCGCGTCTCCTCTTCGAGAATGCCGAGGCCGCGCGCGAGCGTCGTGCGGAAGCGGGTTTCCTCGGTGCGGAGAGTCTCGACGATCAGCGGCTCGGAGCGCACGAGTTCGGGATAGGCTTGGCCCATCTCGCGCACGAGCGCGGGCACGAGCTTCCACATCACCGGATCCTTCGCACCGAGAAGCTGCGCGTGGCGCATGGCGCGGCGCATGATCCGGCGCAGCACGTAGCCGCGGCCCTCGTTCAGCGGCGTGACGCCGTCGGCGACGAGGAAGGCGCAGGCGCGCAGATGATCAGCGATGACGCGATGGCTGGCGGCCTGCGGGCCGTCCGGATCGACGCCTGTTTCCTCGGCCACCGCGCGGATCAACGCGCGCATCAGGTCGGTCTGGTAGGTCGAGGTAACGCCCTGCATGAGCGCGGCGATGCGCTCGAGACCCATGCCGGTGTCAATCGAGGGGCGCGGCAACGGCACGCGCTCGCCGGGCGCGACCTGCTCGTATTGCATGAAGACGAGGTTCCAGAATTCGAGGAACCTGTCGCCGTCCTCGTCCGGCGAGCCCGGCGGGCCGCCCGCGACATGCTCGCCCTGGTCGAGGAAGATCTCGGAGCAGGGCCCGCAGGGGCCGGTCTCGCCCATCGACCAGAAATTATCGGATGTCGCGATGCGGATGATGCGCTCGTCGGGCAGACCTGCGATTCGCTTCCAAAGACTGAAGGCTTCGTCGTCGTCATGGTAGACGGTGACGAGCAGTCGCTTTTTCGGCAGGTCGAAATGCCGGGTAATGAGGCTCCACGCGAGTTCGATCGCGCCTTCTTTGAAATAATCGCCGAAGGAAAAGTTGCCGAGCATTTCAAAGAAAGTGTGGTGGCGCGCAGTATATCCGACGTTGTCGAGGTCGTTATGCTTGCCGCCGGCGCGCACGCATTTCTGCGAGGACGTCGCACGCGAATAGGGCCGCTTCTCGACGCCCGTGAAGACGTTCTTGAACTGCACCATGCCCGCATTGGTGAACATCAACGTCGGGTCGTTGCGCGGGACGAGCGGGGAGGATGGGACTTTCTCGTGGCCGGCGCCAGCGAAGTAATCGAGAAAAGTCGCCCGTATTTCGTTGACGCCGCTCATGTTCACCCAAATCCAACTGCACCCGCCGCCGACGCCCTGCTCTACGACAGACGATTGCGCCCAAAGCGATTTCCCGCGAGGCCGCCAACAAGCGAAAGGCCCGGCGAAGCCGGGCCTTTCTAGCGGGGCGCCGTGAAACTGTCGAGGGAGACGGCGGGATGGCGGACCGCGGCCCCTTCGGAGGGATCGTTTCAGGCGCTTCCGCTCGACCCGCGGATGGCGGCGACGCGGGCCGGAAGAGGCATGCGCCCTGATTTCAGCTCTCGTTTCCCTCGCCGGCGTCGTCGCCGGCGGCGTCGAGAATCTTGTCCGCTATCAGCCCGGCGTTCTCGCGGATCGCCTGCTCGATGCGCTCAGCCACGTCCGGGTTTTGCCTGAGGAAGGTCTTGGCGTTCTCGCGCCCCTGCCCGAGCCGCTGGCTGTCGTAGGAGAACCAGGCGCCGGACTTGTCGACGACTCCGGCCTTGGCGCCAAGGTCGACCAGTTCGCCCATCTTGGAAATGCCTTCGCCGTACATGATGTCGAACTCGACCTGCTTGAACGGCGGAGCAACCTTGTTCTTGACCACTTTCACGCGCGTCTGGTTGCCGATCATCTCATCGCGGTCCTTGATCGCGCCGATCCGGCGAATGTCGAGACGGACGGAGGCATAGAACTTGAGGGCGTTGCCGCCGGTCGTCGTCTCGGGCGAACCGTACATCACGCCGATTTTCATGCGGATCTGGTTGATGAAAATGACCATGGTGTTGGAGCGCGAGATCGAGGCGGTGAGCTTGCGCAGGGCCTGGCTCATCAGTCGCGCCTGCAGCCCCGGCTGCACCTCGCCCATCTCGCCTTCGATTTCCGCACGCGGCGTCAGGGCCGCGACCGAATCGACGACGAGAACATCGATCGCCCCCGAACGCACGAGCGTGTCGGTGATCTCAAGCGCCTGTTCGCCCGTATCGGGCTGCGAAATCAGCAACTCCTCAAGATTGACGCCAAGCTTGCGCGCGTAAATCGGATCGAGCGCATGCTCGGCGTCAACGAAGGCGCAGGTGCCGCCGCGCTTCTGCGCCTCGGCGATCACGTGAAGCGTGAGCGTTGTCTTGCCCGAAGATTCCGGTCCATAAATCTCGATCACGCGACCGCGGGGCAGACCGCCCACGCCAAGAGCGATGTCGAGACCGAGAGAGCCGGTCGAAATCGACTCGATCTCCACGGCCTTCTGATTCTTGCCGAGCCGCATGATCGACCCTTTGCCGAAGGCCCGTTCGATTTGCGACAGGGCGGCGTCGAGCGCCTTGGTCTTATCCACGGACGATCCTTCCACGAGGCGGAGATTCGCTTGGCTCACTGTTCGGCTCCTTCTGGCATGGGCTGGACCGCTTGGGCAATCTTCGGTTCCGAGAAGGATCGTACTTGATTTGTTCCTTTTGCCAAGTTCTTTTTTTGT
>JAJXWB010000033.1 GCA_021781815.1 Pseudomonadota bacterium
TCGGACTGGAACTTGACGCCATAGGCATAGTCGAAACCGGCGCCCAGAACATCGAGATTGGGTTCCGGCCATGCGACGAGGGGCTTCGGCGGTTCCGGGGCGGCGGGCGCCTTCTTTGCGCCGTCGAAGTCAGCCGCGAATGCGCCAGTCGTCAACGTCAAGACCGTCGCCGCTGCTAAAAGAAGTTTCATTATTTTTCGCTCCAATATCAGGAATTCGATGTGTCGAAATTGCGTCGCTATGGCGCAGATCGGCAACAGTATTCCTTGAGCATTTGCCTTCTTGTTGAGCAGATCAGATGGCATGTTCGCTCTTCCCCGCATGATGTTGCGAATTAGCAACATCATGCGCAAAGGAAATACAGAGAAGCTGAAATCCGTCGTTCAATTCCCTGACAATTATGCGGCTTCGACGCGACACCGCATCAATGACGCGATTATTCGGTGAGACTTGGCAAAAGGCTGTCGTTCACCGGGCCATGAATCGGCGCCGGCGGACTGGCGTTGGCCAAGTCGCCGGAGGGCGGCAGATTTTTCAGGTTCTGATCGTTCCAGCCGCCGCCGAGCGCCATAAACAGGGCGGCGACGTCCGAGAGCCGGGCTCCCTCGGCCTGCGCGCTGTTGATCGATGCAAGCAAATAGGTTTGCTGCGCATTGAGGATCGCCAATTGGGCGATCTGGCCCGCCTTTGCCTGCGCCACCACGATGTCGAGGCTTTGAAGCGCGGTGCGTTCGGCGAAATGCGCGGCGGCGACCGCTTTCGAATCGGCCTGCAGCGCGCGCAGCGCGTCCGCGACGTTCTGGAATGCGGTGATGACGGCCGATCTATATTGCGCCTCCGCCTGCGCCAGGCCGGCCTCTGCGCCTTTCTGCTTGTTCAGCAGCGAAAATCCCTCGAACAGCGGCTGAGTCGCATTCGCGGCCAGAACGTAGAAGCCCGTGCCTGGCGTGAGCATCTGTCCGAAGCTGTATGCGCTGGAGCCGCGCGCCCCGGTGATCGTCAGTTGCGGGAGACGCGCCGCGATCGCTACGCCGACCTGCGCGCTGGCCGAATGCATGGCCGCCTCCGCGGCGCGCACGTCCGGCCTCTGCCGAACGAGCGCGGAGGGAAGCCCGACAGGCAGACGCTGCGGCAGGCGCAGCGATTGAAGACTAAACCGTTCGCTGATTTCAGCCGAGGGATATTGGCCTGCGAGTGCGGTCAGCAGATCTCGACCCTGCGCCAATTGCTTTTCCAGAGGCGGCAAAAGTTCGAGCGCCTGCGCCAGAGCCGCCTGCTGCGCCAAAAAATCGGCTTTGGCGATATAGCCCTTCTCCAGATTCGCCCGCGTGATCTCGAGCAGGTCGCGTTCGATCCTGATGACGTTCTGGGTCGCCTGGATTTCGGCGCGAACGGTCGCTTCCTGTATGGCCGCCGCGACCAGGTTGGACGTCAGCGTCAGATAGGCGGCTTCGAGTTGATAACGCTGCTGATCGGTCTGGGCATCGAGCGATTCGACGGCGCGGCGGTTCTGCCCCCAGATGTCCGCCGTATAGGCGACCGACAATTGCGACAGAAATAGCCCGTAAGGCGGGTTGAGGCTGCTTGGCGTGGTGATCAGCGGCACAAGGCCTGTCAGGTTCTGCGCAAAATTGGCCTGCGCGGCGGAGGCGGCGGAGACGTTGTTGGACACGAGATTGGTGCTGGCGCCGCCGCTGAGGAACAGTTGTGGCAGGAAGCCGCCCTTCTGCGCCTCAGCATTATAGAAGGCGACGCGAATCGCCGCTTCCGCGGCGGGAATGGTCGGGTTCTGGGCGATTGCAGCCTCGACGAGCCGGTTCAACGAGGGGTTGCCGAACGCCGCCCACCAGCGTTCCGGCACTGGTTTTCCGAAGTCCAGGGCCGGCGCGCCGGCGCCCGCGGTCTTCATGTCCTCGGGCGTGAAACGGCTGACCTCGGGCGCCGGCGGCGACTTGAAGTCGGGCCCGACCGCGCAGCCGGATGCGGAAAGCGCCGCCAGAAGACAGAGCGCAAGGCGCTTCCGATCTTTCATCCGCCGTTCCGCACCATCGATCTCGCCGTTCTGGACGCTGAGCCGGCACCCTATAGAGGATTGATGTCGTACGCGCGAGATGCGAAAGCGGGAAGCGTCGCGCGGCAGGCGCTGCCAGGGGCCCCGCAGCCTCGCCGCAAGACCGCGACTCGGATAAAGGCTTTTCCCCAGATGCATGAGCCAGACACCGATCCAATGAATTCGGCTCAGCCGGCGCCGGGCGCAGGCGGACAGGGCGCGCCGAAAGGCGCCATCCCGCGCAATCGGGCTTTCCAGCTCGTGCTGCTGATTCTGGGAGCCGTCGTTCTGTTCCTGGGCGATCAGCGATATTTTCACGCGTCGCGGACGCCGACCAGCCACGAGGCCGCGCCGGTCGCCGAGGACACGCTGGAACTGACCGACAAGCAGGTGGAGACCCTGAAGATCGCCCCGGTCGCCGCGCTCGATTTCGAAGTCCTGAAACAATCGGTCGGCAATATCGACTTCAATCAAAATCTGCTGGTCCAGGTTTTCGCGCCCTATCAGGGCCGGATCATCGCGGCCTATCCGAATATCGCCGACAAGGTGACGAAGGGCGATACGCTGTTCACCATCGACAGTCCGGACCTGCTCCAGGCCGAATCGACCCTCATTGCGGCGGCTGGCGTACTGACATTGCAATCTCGCAATCTCGATCGCGTTCGCGGCCTGATCAAGGTCGGCGGCGTCGCGCAGAAGGATGTGGATCAGGCGACCTCCGATCAGCAGACCGCCGAGGGAGCCATGCGGGCGGCGCGCGACGCGGTCAGAATCTTTGGAAAGACAGACGACGAGATCGACCGGATCGTCGCGCAGCGCAAGGCCGATCCTGTTCTCGTGATTCGGGCGCCGATTTCCGGCGTGGTGACTGCGCGTTCGGCGTCGCCCGGTCTTTTCGTGCTGCCGGGCGCTGCGCCGCCACCGTTCGTGGTGGCCGACATCTCGACGATGTGGATGCTGGCCAATGTCGATGAATCCGACAGCCCGGCCTATTCCGCGGGACAGGAGGTGCGTGTCCACGTTTCCGCATTTCCCGATCGCGTGTTCGTTGGCAAGGTCACGACCGTCGGCGCCTCAGTCGACCTGGCGACGCGGCGCGTGCTGGTCAGGTCCGAGATCGCCGACCCCGACCATCTGCTGCGCGCCGGCATGTTTGCGGATTTCCGGATCCGTATCGGCAATCCGGCGCGGTCGCTCGCGCTTCCGGCCAGCGCGGTCGTCCGCGAGGGAGATGGAACGACGGCGGCCTGGACAACCATCGATCGCAAGACGTTCAAACGCCGGGTCGTGAAGGTGGGGCAGCTCCAGAATGGAAAATACCAGTTGCTGGAAGGGCTGAACGAAAACGAACTGGCGATTGTCGATGGTGCGATCTTCCTGAGCAACAAGCTCGCCGGCGGCGCGGGAGACTGAGGATATGCGCTCGCGCGTCGGGGGTGGCCCTTGATCCGGTCGCTGCTCGTTTTCGGATTGACCCGCCGGGTGCTTGTCGCCATCGGCGCGCTCGCCTTTCTGGCCGCTGGTGGTTTCGCGTTCACCAGACTGAATATCGAAGCCTATCCCAATCCGGCGCCGGTCATCATCGAGATTACCGCACAGGCGCCCGGTCTCTCCGCGGAAGAGATGGAGAAATATTACACTGTCCCGATGGAGATTGCGCTTTATGCGACGCCAGGCGTCGTCAACATCCGCTCGACATCTTTCCTCGGATTATCCTTTGTCCGGGTCACCTTCAAATACGGAACCGATTTCTATTTTGCGCAAACGCAAGTCGCCATAAGCCTCCAGCAGAACGCAAACTTGCCGAACAACCAGGCCGCGCAAATCCAGCAGTCCAGCCTGACGGGGGAAGTCTACCGATATCAGGTGGTCGGGCCAAAAAATTTCGGCCTGACCAATCTTCGGACGATTCAGGACTGGGTCGTCGCTCGCCGGCTCTTGACCATACCCGGCGTGGTTCAGGTGACGTCATGGGGCGGAACGACGAAACAGTTTTCGGTCGACGTCGATCCGCAGAAACTCGAAGCCTACAACGTCACCATCCCGCAGATCGTCACGGCGCTTGGCAACGCCAACGTCAACGTCGGCGGGCGCGAAATCACGATAGGCCAGCAATCCGTCAATATTCGCGGCGTCGGTCTCATTGATGACGGCGGCGCGGACGACGTGACGAAAGGGACCAGGGTCGATGACATCGAGAACATCGTCCTGACGCAGTCCAACGGCGTTCCTGTCCAGATCAGAAACGTGGCCAGGGTCACGACGTCGTTCGTCCCGCGGCTTGGCATTGCCGGACGCGACGACCAGAGCGATATTGTCGCCTCGATCGTCCTCATGGGACGAACGCAGCACACCAACGACATTCTGCCGAAGATCAAGGCGGAAGTCGAAAAGATCAATACAGACGGAACCCTGCCGCCCGGCGTGCGGGTGGAGTCTTACTACGACCGTGGCGACCTCGTCGGCGTCACGACCCATACGGTGTTGCATAATCTGATCTTCGGTTGTCTCCTCGTCTTCCTGATCCAGTGGATTTTCCTCGGCGATCTGCGTAGCGCGATCATCGTCAGCCTGAACATTCCCTTCGCTCTGTTCTTTGCGATCATCGCGCTCGTCATTCAGGGCGAGGACGCAAACCTGCTGTCGGTCGGCGCCGTCGACTTCGGCATCATCGTCGATTCCGCCGTCATTCTCGTCGAGAACATATTCCGGAATTTTCAGGCCAACCGGGTTGAACGCAATCAATTGCTGCAGCACTTGACGGAAGGCTTCTATGGCTCCGACCCAACCAGCGCGATGGGCATGCACGGCAGCAGCCAGCGATGGACCAAACGCCTTCGCCTGATCTTCATCAGCGCTATGCAGGTCGACAAGGCGGTGTTGTTCACGGCGACAATCACCGTGACGGCCTTCCTGCCGCTGTTCACCATGACCGGCGTCGAGGGCCAGATTTTTGGACCGATGGCGCGCACCTACGCCTTTGCCCTGATTGGTGCGCTGATTGCGACGTTCACGACGACGCCGGTTCTCGCGTCGTTGGCGCTGCCGCGTTACGTCCAGGAGGTCGAGACGATCATCGTGCGGGCGATTCGCGCCGCATACACGCCCGTCCTGCGTATGGCGATCGGTCATGCCAGGACCACGATCGTGATCGGTCTCGCCTTTCTGGCGCTGAGCGCCTTCGTGGGACTGCGCCTTGGCAGTGAATTCCTGCCTGCGCTGGAGGAGGGTAATTTCTGGATCCGCGCATCGATGCCGTCTACGATCTCATTGCAGGATGGCGAGGCCGCCGCCGCCAAGATGCGTGAAATCCTGAACCGCCACCGGGAGATCACGACGGTCGTCACGCAGCATGGCCGACCGGACAACGGCAGCGATGCGTCGCCGTTCTCGAACGTCGAAATCTTTGCGCCGCTCAAGCCATTCGACCAATGGCCGGCCGGCTTGACGAAGGAGGCGCTGACGGAAGAAATTCGCAAGGAGTTCGAAAACGAACTGCCGGGCGTCAATTTCAACTTCTCCCAATATATTCAGGACAACGTCGAGGAGGCGCTGTCGGGCGTAAAGGGCGCGAACTCCGTCAAGGTGATCGGGCCGAACCTCGAAAAGCTCGAGTCGATCGCCGCCGACGTGCAGAGGCAATTGCAGACGGTCAACGGTGTGACCGACCTCGGCACGCTGCACGCGATCGGACAGCCCAATCTCAACATCAAGGTGGATCGCGCAAAGGCTGCCCGCTATGGGTTGAACACCGGCGATGTGGCGACCGTCATCCAGGCGGCCCTCGGTGGAGCGACGGCGACGACCGTGCTGGAGGGCGACCGGCAATTCCCGGTTTCCGTGCGAATTCAGGACAGGTTCCGCGACACCGTTCAGCAGGTCAGGAACGTCAAGGTCGGCTTGCAGACGTCCAGCGGCGCCGTTGAATACATTCCGCTCAAGGATCTCGCTTCGATCACGCTCGATACCGGCGCGGCGTTCATCTATCGCGAGAGCACGCAGCGCTACGTGCCGATCAAGTTCAGCATCCGCGACCGCGATCTCGGAAGCACGATCGAGGAGGCGCAGGGCAAGATCCGAAAGGCGGTCGCGCTGCCGACCGGCTACCGGCTCGAATGGGCCGGCGAGTTCGAAAACCTGGAGCAGGCCAAGCGTCGGCTCGCCATCGTCATTCCATTGACCTTCATCCTGATTTTCTCGCTGCTTTACAGTCTGTTCAATTCGGTGCGCGACAGCCTCGTTTCGATCGCCGGAATACCTTTTGCGGCCGGCGGCGGCCTGATAGCCCTTTACGTCTCAGGCCTGGATCTGAGCGTTTCGGCGGCGATCGGGTTCATTTCGCTGTTTGGCGTCGCCGTGATGGACGGCATTCTGAACATCACCTATTTCCGTGAATTGATGATCTCGGGAATGGAATTCAGGGAGGCCATTTTCCGGGGCGCGGAGCAAAGAATGCGGCCGATGCTGATGACGGCGCTGTCCGCCGGCGTCGGCCTTTTTCCAGCCGCGATTTCGCATGGCATCGGCAGTCAGGTGCAACGTCCGCTCGCGACCGTCGTCGTCGGCGGCATGCTGCTTGGCCCGATCATGCTGCTGATCGTGGCGCCCGCGCTTCGCTATCTTGCGCTCGCGCCCTATCGTCCGCCGCGGCGGCGACGGCGCGACGAGGAGCCGCCGATTTGATCTGAGAGCTTGCGGAAGGGCTTGCCGGGCTTCTCTATCATTCGCACGGATCGATCCACGGGAGGCGTCATGAAGCTGATCACCGCGATCATCAAGCCGTCGATGCTCGATGACGTACAGGACACGTTGGTCGATCTCGGGGTCAAGTGGATCACGATCGCCGAGGTGCGTGGGTTCGGAGCAGAGCACGGCCACACCGAAATCTATCGCGGTTCGGAATATGCCGCCGCCTTTGTCCCCAGACTGAAGATCGAGGTCGCCTCATCCGAGGACAACGTCCAACAGATCGTCGACGCGATCGTTCGTTCCGCGCGAACCGGAACCGCGGGGGACGGAATGGTTGTCGTCTGCCCGATCGATCAGGCGGTTCTCATCCATACCGGCGCACAGGGCGGCGGCGCGCTTTGAGCGAGCCCGTCGTCGTGGCGCGGGAGGACGGCGAAGCCGGCGGGCATCGGTCAAGGGCGTCTGAGGAATTGCAGGCGATCGATCCTCGCGTTGCGCTCGTCTTCGAGGCGCGCCAGTTCCACCTTGGCCTCGTCGCGCGTGGTCGTATTTGATCCCGTTCCCACAAACCCGCCGAGTGCGGCGGCGATAGCCAGAAAAAATCCGATCGTGGAGCCGAGCGCCCCGATCAGCGCGCCCACGATCCATGCGCCGCCGATCAACATCGTGAGCCGCGAGAGAAAGATGGCCTTGCGGCAAAACTCGATCTCGTCGCGCAGCCGGTCGATCTGCGCCTCGAGCCGGGCGATGTCGTCCTGCGGATTGTCGTCGGGCGGCGCGATCACGCAAAACTCCCGAGCTTTCCGTGTCGCCTGCTTGACGTCATTCCGCTTTCGCGTGGCGCGCTTGTGAATTTTACAGCATGCTGGCGGAAGACTGGAAGAAAATCGACGTGACGATAGGGCGATCCGCCGACTGCCGGCTGTCTGGCGTGGCTGCCTGGCGCCGGCTGGCTATCGCTGCGCGGAGGCCGCCATAGGCTGTTCGTAGCGAACTCGCCAAACATAATTTCTCCGGCGCGCGTCAGCGAATCGGATTTGAAGATCCCGAAAGGACGCCCTTTCGGCATTGTCTGGCGCTTCAGTCTTCGGTGGCGGGGGCGCCCTCGCCAGTCGGCTTGTCAGGATAGTCCTGCACAAGGTGCCTGGTTCCATCGAGAACATGGACGACAACCTTCGGGTGTCCCGCGACGATACGATCAGCTTCTCGCTGTGCGTCTTCTGCGCTTGCAAAGCTGCTTTTTGCCTGACCATCTACCGAAACGACAAATCGTTCGTACGAGACTTTCGACGGCGGATTTGTGGGGCGGTTGGACATTCTGGTTGCTCCGATTGATTTGATTGATGCTCACTATTCGGGCCGGCCACTCGCCGGGGTCGGCGATCCCTGCCCATGCTCCTGACCGGCCAGCGCCAGCGCCACCACCGGATTCAAGCTGTCGACCATCGATGTCGGGATCAGGATCGTCGCGCCGCGTTCCTTGGTCGTTTCGTAGATGATGTTCATCGCGCGCAATTGCAACGCTGCGGGATTGTCCGCGTAGGTTCTGGCCGCCTCCACGAATTTCCCCGCGATGGCGGCTTCCGCCGAGCCGAGAATTACCCGCGCTTCTTTTTCACGCTCGGCCTGCGCCTGACGGGACATGGCGTCCTGCAAGGCAACGGGAATGGCGACGTCCCGAATCTCGACGGACTTCACCGAAATTCCCCAGTCGTCTGTCTTGCGGCCGATCTCATTGCGCAGAATTTGATCGGCCGCGCTCCGTTCCGACAGCAGCGCCGACAGCATCGACGCTCCGATCATCTCGCGCAACGACGTCTGCGCCACGCGGTCGATGGCTTCCCGGTAGTTCGTGATATTCAGGGCGGCCTTCTGCGCGTCGTGAACAAACCAGAAGATGATCGCATCGACGTTGACCGGCACGGTGTCCTTTGTCAGCGCCGCCTCCGCGCTGAACGCCGTGGTCTGAATGCGCTCGTCAATGATTGCGACGACGTTGTCGATCACGGGAATGATCAGGAAGAGCCCCGGACCCTTGACGCCCTGCAATTTTCCGGCGCGCAGCACGACGAATTTCTCCCACGTGTTGGCCATCTTCAGCGCAGATGCGATCACGAGCGCGGCGATCATGAAAGCAAAGCCCGGATAGATTTGCCCGAAAGCTGCCAGCGCCGCGCCGACAGCGCCGACGAGGGCTGTTATGAACAGGGTGATAGGGTTCATCGACGTCACTCCCTTGCACGTCATGAGACCGGGCCATGTCTCTTCGAGTGGGCGAGCCCCTCAACGCTTTCGCTCACCGCCATTGCCGCGATGGCCATACTCGCGCGCCAGCATAAACCAATCCGGCTTCGGCCGTTTGAACAGCCTCGCTCGGACCGTTCGCGGCCGAAACGGATCAGCCGTCCTGGTCGGGTTTCGCCAAGTTGCATACGCCGAGCTTTCGCTTCAGCATGTCGAGTGCGCCGCCCCGGAATGACGAGGGGCCTTGCCTGCGGCTTTCATGTCGTCGATATGAAGACATGTAGGATCGCCGAATGTCTTCGTGCGGGCGGCTATGTGACTGGGCCCGCGTCTCGCCACAGGATCCGGCGCCCGACGTGGGCCGCCCCGCGGCGGGCGTCATTACGACGCACAAGGGGTTCGCTGGCATATCGTCCCTTGCCGCGGAACTGGATCGCCACTCCGGGCGACGAGGTCTGTTGACGCGCCCATTGTTCGTGAGTGCGCCGTGGGGCCGAAAGATAGCGCAAAGCGTCGCGCGATAGCGTAAAAAACGAGTGCGCGACGCCGGCTAATGGGTTGAGACTGCAGGGAAATGCTTACAAGCAAGGATGTCAGATTCAGCGTGGCGCCGATGATGGACTGGACGGACCGGCATTGTCGGTTCTTCCACAGGATCCTGTCGCGGCGCGCGCGCCTTTACACCGAGATGGTGACGGCGCCAGCTGTCATTCACGGCGCTCGCGATCGACTGCTCGGCTTCGACCCGTCGGAACAGCCCGTGGCTGTGCAACTCGGCGGCGCCGACCCTGTCGGACTGGCTGAGGCCGCGCGCATATGCGCCGATTTCGGCTATGCCGAAATCAATCTGAACGTCGGCTGCCCCTCCGACCGCGTGCAGGGCGGGCGCTTCGGCGCCTGCATGATGCTGCAGCCCGATCTCGTCGCCGCCTGTGTCGCGGCGATGAAGCGGGCGGTCGCGATTCCCGTTACCGTCAAGTGCCGCATCGGCGTCGACGAGCAGGAGCCGCACGCCGCCCTGTTCGGTATTGCGCGTAGTGTCTCGGACGCAGGCTGTAATGCGCTGATCGTGCATGCGCGCAAGGCATGGCTCGACGGGCTGTCCCCGCGCGAGAACCGTGACGTGCCGCCGCTCGACTACGAACTTGTATACGAATTGAAGCGGGAGATGCCGCAAATGCCGATCGCGATCAATGGCGGCGTTGTTTCGATCGAAGCCGCGCGGGCGCACCTCGATCACGTCGACGGCGTCATGCTTGGCCGCGCCGCGTATCAGAATCCAGAACTGCTGCTGCGCGTCGATTCCGACCTGTTCGGCGATCCGGCGCCCGTCGTCGATGCGCACGACGCCGTCGAGGCCTTCATCCCCTATATTGAAGCACGCCTCGGAGAGGGCGTCCGGCTCGCCTCGATGACCCGTCATCTCCTCGGGCTGTTTGCCGGGCGGCCAGGCGCGCGCGCATTCCGCCGGCGCCTGGCGGTCGACGCGGTAAAGCCGGCGGCGGGCGTCGACGTACTGCGCGCAGCGGTCGCAGAGGTCGAGCGCGCATTGTCGGCGCAGGCGGCGGCATGAGCGCCGAACCGATCAGCGCCGCGCAGGAAGCGCGCGTTCGCGACGCCTTCGCGGGACAGGGCATGATGAAGACGCTCGGTGCGACGCTAACGCGCGTCGCCAGGGGCGAAGTCGAAATCGTTCTGCCCTTCGCCCCGCATATCGCCCAGCAACATGGATTCATTCACGCAGGCGGGCTGACGACAGTCGTGGATAACGCTGGCGGCTTCGCGGCCATGACACTCATGCCCGAGGGCATGGAAGTGCTGACCATCGAGTTCAAGGTCAACTTCCTGAGCCCCGCGATCGGCCGGCGTTTTCTGGCGACGGGCCGCGTGCGCCGGTCGGGCCGCCAGATTTTCGTCGTCGACGGCGAGGTGGTTGCCGAAGACAGCCATGGCGACCGTAAGACGGTCGCCATCATGCTGGCGACGATGATGGGGGTGCGGCTGGACCTCCCGCGCCCCGCCACGACGGCGGGATCGGGCGTCCTTGCGGAATAATTGACGTATCGGACGTCAGACGGGCCGCAGCCTATGGTCCCGCTGTTTCGTCGCCACCGGCCGCTGCCTTCAGCAATTCCCGCCGCTCCGGCAACTTGTTGCGCACGGCGGCGCGCTCGGCGTCGGTCATGCTGCCCCAGTCCGCAATTTCCGACAGGGTTCGTCCGCATCCCACGCAGAGGTTCGTGACCGTATCCATCCGGCATACCTGTGTGCAGGGTGAGTGCGAGGCGCGCGGACGCACTGCGTGTCTCATGAGGCGAGCCCCGTCGACAGGACCGCGAGGCAGACGATTTCAGCGAGCTGTTCCGCCGCGCCCGCCACATCGCCGGTCTGTCCTCCAAATTTTTCACGCGCATAGGGCACGATCGCCAGCGCCGCGCCGAAGGCGCAGATCGCGGCTAGCACCGCACGGCCGGGCGAGGCGCCGGCCAGCAGCGGCAGGATCGCGCACAGGATCGCTCCCGCGATCGCTGTGGCGAAGGCCCGCTCGTTGGGGACGCCGGCGGATTTCCCGGCGCCGGAGTCGCGCGCCGGCGGCAGCAGGGCGAGGGGCGCAAGGCAGGCCACGCGCGCGATGGCGGCGGACGCGAACAACCCCATGCAGGCGAGCGTCGTCGAACTTTCCGCGATTGTCGCGAGAGCTTCGGCGCGCAGGCCCACCGAAAAAACCAGCGCCAGCGCGCCGAAGGCGCCGACCCGGCTGTCCTTCATGATCTCGAGACGACGTTCCCGCGTCGAGGCGCCGAGCGAGTCGGCGCAGTCCGAAAGCCCATCCTCGTGCAGCGCGCCGGTCGTCGCGGTCAGGACCGCGAGCGCGACGAGCGCCGCCAGAAACGGCGAAAACCCGAAGTCACGCCCGAGCGCCAGCGTCAGAACCGCAGGCGCCGCGATGACCAGCGCGGCTGCGGGAAGAGCGCGGATCGCGAAACGAAATTCGGGCGGGTCCGCCGCGCCGCGCACTGGCAGCCGCGACCAGAATTGAATGCAGGCGCGAAATTCATCCGAGAAGGCCATGGCGCTAGATGCGCCAAAGTCGCGCGGCCGGCAAGCGGTTTGCGCTATCCCTGCACGATCCTCGGCGCTGCCCGTTGCGCGCCTTCGAGGCGCGCTTTCACGGCGCGCGCCATCGTCCGATACACCTGCGCGTGCGGGGAGTCCGGCTGTGATGCAACGACCGGCCTGCCCGAATCGGAGGTCTCGCGAATGACGATGTCGAGCGGCGCCTCGCCGAGGAAGGGCACGCCTAGTTGTTCCGCCTCTTTCCGCGCTCCGCCGTGGCCGAACACCTCGCTGCGGCCGCCGCAATGCGGGCACAGAAAATAGCTCATGTTCTCGATAATGCCGAGAATGGGCACTTCCGTCTTCTCGAACATGGAAATGCCACGCCGCGCATCGATCAGCGCCAGATCCTGCGGGGTCGAGACGATGATCGCGCCGGCCAGCGGCGCCGCCTGTGCAATGGTGAGTTGCGCATCGCCGGTGCCCGGCGGCATGTCGATGACCAGGCAGTCGAGATCGCCCCAGGCGACATCGCGCAGCATCTGTGTCAGCGCCGACATCACCATCGGTCCGCGCCAGACCATCGCCTGCCGCTCCTCAACCAGGAAACCCATCGACATGGCCTTGAGCCCGTAGGTTTCCATCGGAATGATGGTGCGGCCTTGCGAGTCCGGCTTGCCGGCAATGCCGAGCAGGCGGGGAATTGAGGGACCGAACACGTCGGCGTCGAGGATGCCTACACTCCAGCCTTCCGCGGCCAGAGCCAGCGCCAGATTGACCGCCGTCGTCGATTTCCCGACGCCACCCTTGCCGGAGGCGACCGCGATGATCCGTTTGACGCCGGCGACCGTCTGCGGGGCGGCAGGGCGCGCGTGCGGTCGCTGGCCTGGTTGCGGCGCCGGCCCACTCGGAGCGCGCTCGGCAGTGAGCGCGACGGCGGAGGATTTCACGCCATGCACGGCAAGGATCGCCATCTCCGCCGCCTTGCGGACAGGTTCCGCGGCCCGCGCCTGCGCGGGCTCGATCGCCAGCGACATGGACACCTTGTCGTCCCGGATCGACAGGCCAGCGATCATTCCTGAATCCGGCAGCGGCGTTGCGCCGTCGAGGCCTTTCACCGCACGCAGAGCGGCGAGAATTTCCGTTTCGCTGACCACAGGCGAGTCCTTCCGAGCCCTTGAGATGGAAGGGCTTATAGGGCGCGCGGCTGGACCGTCAACGCCGACGAAAAAGCGCCGCCGGGGTCGCCGACGGCGGATGCAGTCTGGAGGACACGCGGAACGGTTCAGTCGCAGGCGACGCGCACCCGCTGATAACCGGCGAAATTGCCCCATTGGTCGTAGACCGCCTGGTTGGCGACGCAGCCATAGGCGCCGTAACCGTAGCCGCCAGCGGCGCCGGCCGCGAGCGCGCCGAGCGCAAGTCCGCCGATCGCGCCGGCCACCAAGGGGCCTGCGCCCCAACCGCCTCCCCAACCGCCGCCCCAGCCGCGACGCCACTGGGCGTCCGCTGGCGTCGTCGTCGCCGCCATGGTCATGCCGAGGGTGAGAGCGACCAGACCGCCCGTGAAGATCCTGCGGATGGTGGTCATCGGGAACTCCTTTCTTCAGGCGTCAGCGCCTGCGCGAGAAATCTTCAACGCAGGCATTCTTGCGCCGTTTCACTTGAATGCGGCCTGAATGCTTTGAGGCGCAATCGAGGCCCCTTGTCGGTCGTTCGGCGGCGTGGCATGCCGGCGGATGCTCCAACCAGCGAGGCGCGAACATGGGCAGGGTCGCTTTTCTCGGTCTAGGCGTCATGGGCTTTCCCATGGCCGGCCACCTCAAGACCAGGGGCGGATGCGACGTGACCGTTTACAATCGCACGGCGGCGAGGGCGAAGATCTGGGTCGGAACGTTTGGCGGCGCGAGCGCCGCGACGCCGCGCGAGGCGGCCAACGGCTGCGACATCGTCTTCTCGTGCGTGGGGAACGACGACGATCTGCGGTCGGTCGTGCTCGGCCCGGACGGCGCGCTGGCTGGTATGAAGCAGGGCGCGATTTTCGTCGATCATACGACCGCCTCGGCCGAGGTCGCGCGCGAATTGCAAGCGGAGGCGAAGAAACGCGGGGTTGATTTCATCGATGCGCCGGTCTCAGGCGGGCAGGCCGGCGCCGAGAACGGCGCCCTGACCGTCATGTGCGGCGGCGACGCCGCGCCCTACGCCAGGGTTGAGCCGATCATCGCGGCCTTTGCCCGGGCTTGCCGGCTGATGGGGCCGTCGGGCGCCGGCCAGCTCACAAAGATGGTCAATCAGATCTGCATCGCAGGCCTCGTGCAGGGGCTCGCCGAGGGCCTGCATTTCGCGCAGAAGGCCGGTCTTGATGGCGAGGCGGTGGTCGCGGTCATCTCCAAGGGCGCCGCGCAGTCCTGGCAGATGGAGAACCGGTTCAAGACCATGCTCGACGGCGCGTTCGATTTCGGCTTCGCCGTCGACTGGATGCGCAAGGATCTCGCGATTTGCCTCGACGAGGCGCGGCGCAATGGCGCCAGCCTGCCGGCGACCGCGCTCGTCGACCAATTCTATGCGGACGTGCAGAAGATGGGCGGCAAGCGCTGGGACACATCAAGCCTGATCGCCAGACTTAATCGCTGATCGCAGCAGCGACGACCGCTCGCAGGTCGGGCAGCAAGTCGGCCTCGAACCACGGGTTGCGCTTCAGCCAGCCCGTATTGCGCCAGGATGGATGCGGCAGCGGGAAGAGGCGAGGGCGCGTCAGCGCGAACTCCCGCCAGCGCCGCACGACCTCGTCGACCTTCGCCGCTCTCGGCAGAGGTCGCCCAAGCCGCGCGAAATGGTAACGGTGCGCGTAGCCGCCGATCGCCAGCACGGCCTCCACCTGCGGCAACAGGGTGAACAGCCGGTCGTGCCAGGCGATTGCACATTCGCGCCGCGGTGGCCGGTCGGCGCCGTTGGCGTCGTAACCCGGGAAGCAGAAACCCATCGGCACGATGCAGACGCGCCGTGTGTCGTAGAAGGTCTCGCGGTCCATGCCGAGCCAGTCGCGCAGCCGGTCGCCGGAAGAATCATCAAACGGCACTCCTGACCTGTGCACGCGCAGGCCCGGCGCCTGGCCAGCGATCAGCAGGCGTGCGGTCGACGACACGCGCAGCACGGGCCGCGGCTCGTGCGGCAGCCGCGCGCCGGATGGTCGATCGACGCAGATGCGGCAGGCTTCGATGCTGGAGACGAGTCTTTCGAGATCTGACATCGAATGCGGCGCCATTGCTCACGACCGCGCCATCGCCGCGAATTCGGCGATCGGCGCCGGGGTGCGCACGTCGCGGCCGATATGGGCGCAGGCTTCGGTCGCCTCGCTCGCGCCGACAGGCATGGCCCTCATGGTGCGCTCAGGCGGCTGCGCTCGGCCGCGCGGATAGTTCCGCGTGCCAGCGCGCGACATGGGCGAGGTCCGGCGGCGCCTGGATGCGCGCCAGTCGCAGAAAGTCCATGCCGACGAGGCCGGTGATGTCGGCGATCGAGAAGGCGTCGCCTGCTGCGAAACGGCGCGCGCCGAGATGCGCGTCGAGCACCCGCAGAAAATCGAGAACGCGCGGGCGGTTGGTTTCGGCGACTTGCGCGATTTGCGGGACTTCCAGTTGCGCCATGCCCGGATGGCTGTGCCGGAACACCTGGGCGGTCGGCAACATCAGGTTCAGCTCCAGCCGCCTCTGCCACATCTCGACCAGCGCCCTGCTGACCGCGCCTGTGCCGAAAAGGTTTGGTTCCGGCTGGATTTCATCGAAATATCGGCAGATCGCGACAGATTCCGTGATCACGGTTCCGTCGTCAAGCACAAGGGCGGGCGTGCGCTGCAGGGCGTTGATTCTTGAATAAGCGTCGTCCCGGTGTTCCAGCTTGCCCAGATCGACGTTGGTCGTCGGAACGACGATCCCTTTTTCGGCGAGAAAGATCCGGACCCGGCGCGGATTGGGCGCGACCTTTGTGTCGTAGAGCATCATTTGGAACGCCTCCCGCCCTGCGGCGATCTGATTGAGAGGAACCGCAGTCGCCGAGTGTTAACACCCGATTAGCCACGTTGAAAGCTATGGCGCGGCAGTGCGGGCGGATCGAAGTCCGGGAGCTGAATCCGTGCGCAGGTGGTCCGTAACAGTCGGAATCAGCGCATTTTTTTCATTCGGACAGACATTATTTCCGTCAAATGCCCTGGAGCGAATCAGTCAGTCGTTAAGGTTTCCGAGGCATCATCTGACCAACGTCTGGGTTGCGTCGCTGGGTCCGTCTCGATGAGTCAAATTACCGCCGAAATGATCGAGCGCGGGCGCGGCGCCGATCCCAGATCGTTGAGCGAACGCCGGCAGCTATCGCACAAGGTGCGCGAGGCGCGCGAAAAGCTGACCTCCGGCGGCGAGGGGCACAGCGCTTTCGAAATCGAACTGCTCCAACTGTTCGCCGAAAGCCGCGCCGGCTCGGCGCCATGGGCGCTGCTCATCGCCCTCGCCATCGCCGGGGTCTCGACACTGTGGGCCCCCCGTGAATACGTGGCGATGTGGGCCGGGTGCGTCTCGGTGGCGATCGGCGCGAACTACCTCGTCGCGCGCCTGTTCCTGCGCAAGAACGCAAGCAGGTCGGCGCCGGGCTGGCGCACCAGATTCATCCTCCTGGAACTGCTTCTGGGTCTGGCGTGGGCTGCGATCGCGCTGCTGTTGATCAGCATCGCCAAATCGGAAGCCCGCGCGTTTCTCCTCGCCATCCTTCTGCTCGTCGGCGCGATGAACGCCATGGCGACGGCCGCTATTCCGAACGCTGTTTACGCGGCGGTCGTGCCGCTCGGTCTCGCCATTGTCGGCATGGCGGCGTCGGCTGGCGGCGACACGCCAATTCTGGCGACGACGGCCTTCGTCTGCGGCGCGGAGATCTATTTCATAGCTTTGGCGCGCCGCCTTTACACAACGTCTCTCGGCGCGCTGCACGCCCAGGCCGAGAAGGACGGGCTTATCGCGGAGCTCGAACAGGCGAAGGCCAATTCCGACGAGGCGCGGCGGCGCGCTGAAGAGGCCAACCTCGCCAAATCGCGCTTCCTCGCGACCATGAGTCACGAACTGCGCACGCCGCTCAACGCCATCCTCGGATTCTCCGAGGTGATGAAAGGCGAATTGTTCGGTACGCACGCCATCCCGGCCTATCGCGACTATTCCGCCGATATTCACGCCAGCGGCCAGCATCTGCTCGCGCTGATCAACGAGATTCTGGATCTCTCGCGTGTCGAGGCGGGTCGCTACGAACTCAAGGAAGACGCTATCTCGTTATCGGCGATCATCGAGGATTGCCGACATCTTCTGATGTTGCGTGCGCAAAAGCGCGAGATCACGATAGTCGCGGCGACCGAGCCTGATCTTCCGCGCCTCTGGGCTGACGAGCGCGCAGTGCGGCAGGTCGCTCTGAATTTGCTGACGAATGCGATCAAATTCACGCCGCAGGGCGGGCAGATCGCGATCAAGGTTGGCTGGACTGCGGCTGGCGGTCAGTATTTTTCCGTGCGCGACACCGGTCCAGGCATTCCCGAGAAGGAAATCCCGATTGTCATGTCGTCGTTCGGACGCGGCGCGCTCGCCCAGAAGCATGCGGAGGAAGGCTCCGGGCTTGGTTTGCCGATCGTCAAAGGTCTCGTCGAACTGCACGGGGGCGTATTCACGCTGAAATCGAAGGTGCGGGAAGGAACGGAAGTGATCGTGGTCTTCCCGCCGGAGCGCGTGATGAACGCGCTGCCGCGTCTTGGCGGCGAGCCTGAACCTGCGCCGCGGCGGCGCGCTGTGTATCAGCGGTCGGCGGCTTAGATTCGATTTGCCGAATTTGTAGGCGCGGCCAGGGTGTGCAACGCTTTCGGCGAAGCATCGCGCACGGAGGCGTCATGAGCGCACAGACGAGAATGGTGACCGTCAACGGTCTCGACATGCAGATCGTCGAGCAGGGGCAGGGGCCGCTTTTAGTCCTTTGTCATGGCTGGCCGGAGCTTTCCTATTCCTGGCGTCATCAGATCCCCGCTCTCGTGGCGGCCGGATATCGCGTCGTCGCGCCGGACATGCGCGGTTATGGCGGCACCAGCGCGCCGGATGCGATCGACGCCTACACCATCCACCATCTCGTCGGCGACATCGTTGCGCTCGTCGCCGCGCTCGGCGAGAGCAGCGCCGTGATCGTCGGCCACGACTGGGGCGCCAACGTTGCGTGGCATTGCGCCATGTTCCGGCCGGACATCTTTCCGGCCGTCGCCACGCTGAGCGTGCCGCTGCGCCGGCGTGGCGCCGTCCGGCCGCTCGATGCGCTGACGCAACAGGGCGTCACGACCTTCTACTGGCAATATTTTCAGACGCCGGGAACCGTCGAGGCCGAATTTGCGCGCGACTGGGACCATGCCCTGCGCGCCGTCTATTATGGCAGCGGTCTCTCCCTGACGCTGAAACCTGGCCGCGGCATGGTGGAGGACGCAAAAATTCCAGACAGACCGCCAGCATGGATCGACGATCAGGAGATCGCCCATTACGTGAGGGAATTCGCTCGAACCGGGCTTCGTGGCGGCATCAACTGGTATCGGAACATCGATCGCAACTGGGAGCTGACCGCTCCGTGGCAGGATGCCAGGATTCGCCAGCCCGCGCTGTTTATCGCGGGCTCCAGGGATCCGGTCATCACCGGCCTCATCGGCGAGCGCGCGGTGCAGACGATGGAACAGATCGTGCCCGGTCTGCGAGGCAAGATCATCATCGAGGGCGCAGGCCACTGGATTCAGCAGGAGCGGCCGGACGAAGTGAATGCGGCGCTGATCGAATTCCTGAAAGGTCTTTGATCAGCTCTTGTCGGTAACGCCGGCGCTCTCGAACGTCGCCATGCCCTTCCAGCAGGCGAGCGCCGCCTGGATGACGCCGATCGACAGGGCGGCGCCGGACCCCTCGCCGAGACGCATGCCGAGGTCAAGCAGCGGCTTCTTGCCGAGGCGGCGCAGCACGTCCGCATGCGCCCCTTCCGCCGAGACATGGCCGGCGATGCAATGATCCAAGCTCGAAGGATCGAGCGCATGCAGGATCGCCGCCGCCGCGCAGACGACATAGCCGTCGAGCACGACCGGCACGCGCTCGATGCGCGCGGCGAGAATGGCGCCGACGATTGCCGCGATTTCGCGTCCGCCGACGCGGCGCAGCGCCTCGAACGGGTCGCCGAGATGGTCGCGATGCAAAGCGATCGCGCGCTCGACCGCGTCGATCTTGCGCTTCAGGCCAGCGTCATCGACGCCGGTGCCGCGCCCGACCCAGTCGGCGGCTTTTCCGCCGTAAAGCGCATGATAGACGGCCGCCGCCGTCGTCGTATTGCCGATTCCCATTTCGCCGGGCGCGATCAGATCGGCGCCGGTGATCGCTTCCATGCCGAAACCCATTGTCGCTGCGCATTCGGCTTCGGTCATCGCAGCGTCCTGCGTGATGTCCTTGGTCGGAATGTCCAGCGCCATCTCGAACACTTTCAGTCCCGCGCCGAATGTCCCGCAGATCTGGTTCACCGCCGCGCCGCCATTGGAGAAGTTCGCGACCATCTGCCGCGTGACCTCGCTTGGATAAGGCGATACGCCCTGCGCGACCACGCCGTGATTGCCGGCGAACACCACGACGGTCGGCCGGTCCACCGTCGGCTGCTCTTTCGCTTGCCAGGCCGCGAGCCATTCGACGATCTCTTCCAGCCGCCCGAGCGACCCTGGCGGCTTGGTGAGTTGCAGGTCGCGCGCGCGAACTGCGGCCAGCGCAGATTCGGACGCCTCAGGCATAGTTGGCAGAAGCGCGCGAAAATCGTCGAAGGGATTGCCGGAGAGAGACATGGGAGCATCCAGGTGAAACGCCACCGTTCCATAGACCCGGACGGACCCGATTAAAAGCCGCCTACATTCCCAGATAAGCAGTTGCAACTTCGGAATTTTCGGCAATTTCCCGCGCTGGGCCCCGCAGTGTGATCCGCCCGCTCTCGATCACGTAGGCGTAGTCGGCGATTTCCAGCGCCGCGCGCGCGTTTTGCTCGACGAGCAGGATCGTTCGGCCCTCGCGCTTGAGATCGGCGACGATGTTGAAAATTTCCTCCACGAACAACGGCGCGAGCCCCATCGACGGCTCGTCGAGCAGCAGAAGTTTGGGATCGGCCATCAAGGCGCGGCCCATCGCGAGCATCTGCTGTTCGCCGCCAGACAGCAGGCCCGCCGACTGCGAAAGCCGCTCGCCGAGCCGCGGAAAGCGCGCCAGCACGGTGTCGCGGCGCTTCGCGACCGCAACCCGGTCGCTTTCGAGGTAAGCGCCCATAGCCAGGTTCTCGGCGATCGTCATGTTCGCGAACACCTGACGTCCTTCCGGAGACTGCACGACCCCGAGTCGCGCGATCCTGTGCGCCGCCATGCCCGCGATCTCGCGACCCGCGAAGCGGATCGAGCCGGCGCGTGGTTTCAGAAGACCCGAGACCGCGCGCAATGTCGTGGTTTTTCCAGCGCCGTTCGCGCCGATCAGCGTCACGACGCCGCCTTTATGGACATCGAAATCGATGCCTTTCACCGCGTCGGTGCGGTCGTAGGCGAGCGTCAGACCGCGCACGGCGAGCAGCGGCGCGCTCATGCCCCGGCTCCGGGTCTGCGCACGCTCTTGCTGCCGAGATAGGCTTCGATGACGGTCGGATCGCTGCGCACGTCGACCGGCGACCCCTCCGCGATTTTCGCGCCGAAATTCAGCACGGTGATCCGGTCGCACAATTTCATCACGAAATGCATGTCGTGCTCCACGAGGAGCAACGTGAGACCGCGCGCGCGCAATCTGCCGATCAGATCGATCAGGTCGATCTTTTCCGAGGGGTTCATGCCGGCCGCTGGTTCGTCGAGCATCAGTAGCTTCGGTTCGCTGGCGAGCGCGCGTGCGATTTCGAGCCGCCGCTGTTCGCCATAGGAAAGATCGCCGCCGGGACGCTCGGCCTGATGGGCGAGGCCGACGAAGTCGAGGATCTCGCGCGCCCGCGCCACGGCGCGAGTTTCCTGCGCGCGAAACGCCGGCAGGCGCAACAGGATGTCGCGAAATCGCTCATGCGTGCGCAGATGTGCGCCGGCCATGACGTTTTCGAGCGCGCTCATGTTGCGGAACATGCGGATGTTCTGGAACGTGCGCGCCAGCCCGCGCGCCGTGCGCATGTAGGTTGGAAGTCCGTCGAGCGGCGCGCCGGCGAGCGCGACGGAGCCGGACGTCTGCGATGTCATTCCGGAAATGAGATTGAAGGCTGTTGTCTTGCCGGCGCCGTTTGGGCCGATGAGGCCATGCACGGCGCCATGTTCGACCGCAAAGGTCACGCCCGACAGAGCCGTCAGCCCGCCGAAGCGCACCGTCAGGTCATGGACGGCGAGCAGCGCCTTGCTCATCGCGGCGCTCCGATCCGGCTGAGCCGCCACGGCAGCAGCCCGCCCGGCAGGAAGATGACGACGCACACGATGATGAGGCCGTTGATGACGAGGCGATAGTCATGCAGCGGCCGCAGAACCTCCGGCAGCGCGGTCAAAACGAGCGCGCCGAGCACCGGGCCGAACGGCGAGCCGATGCCGCCGAGCAGCGCGAAGCTGAGGATCGTCACGGCGGCGTCGAACCCGTATTCGTTTGGCCCGATGAACGACGAGACATGTGCGTTGAACGCGCCCGCGACGCCGGCGACCGCCGCCGAGACGACCAGCGCGGCGAGCTTGTAGACGGGAAGGTTGACGCCCATGACGCCGGCGGCGGCCTCGTCGGCGCGGATCGCTTCCATTGCGCGGCCGATCCGCGAACGCGCGATTGCGGCGAAGCCGGCGAGCGCAACGGCGAGCACGCCGAAAATCCATACAAAGCCAGCTTCTTCGGGAATGCCGTTGAGGCCAAGCGCGCCGCCCGCATAATCCCAGTTGAGATAGAATATGCGCAGCACCTCGCCGACCCCGATCGTCGCGATCGCGAGATAAACCCCTGACAAGCGCAGGGTCGGCGCTCCGATGACGAAGGCGAGCAGGGCGGGAACCGCGGCGGCGGCGATCAGCGCGAGCGGGAAAGGGATTGCGAATTTCGCGGTGAGCAGCGCCGACGCATAGGCGCCGAGCCCCATGAACGCCGCCTGCCCGAGCGACAACTGGCCGATCGCGAGGACAACGTACATCGACAGCGCAAGCAGCGAATTGATCCCGAGCGCGTAGATCAGGCTCTGGTAAGTAAAGAGGAAATTGTCGAGCGCGTGCGTCATCAGGCGCGCTTCGCAGCAATGCGGCCGAACAGGCCGACGGGGCGGAACCAGAGAGTCAGCACGAGCAGCAGGAAGCCGACGGCGTCCTTCATCGACGACGCGACATAGCCGGCCGTCAATGTTTCGAGAATTCCAAGGGCGAGGCCGGCGAGGACTGCGCCGCGAATATCGCCCAATCCACCGAGAATGATGACGGCGAATCCCTTCAGCATCATCGATTCGCCCATATACGGCTGGATGGCGTTGTAGTTCAGGCCGATCATGACGCCGGCCGCGCCGCCGAGCGCGCCCGAGATGAACGACACGAGATGCACGACGCCGCCGACGTTGACGCCCATCAATTGCGCCACGTCGTCATTTTCGGCCAGCGCGCGTATGGCGAGGCCGAGCTTTGTGCGCCGGAGCAGCCACGCCAGTCCGCCGACGATCGACACGACGGCGGCGACGATGAGAATCTGCGACAGCGTGATGCGCAGGCCCTGGATTTCGAAGGCGCCGCCGTCGAACACCGTCGGCGGGAAACGGCGGATGTCCGTGGTGAACCACGCGGTCATCAGCGAGTAGAGCAGCAACGTCGCGCCAAGCGTCACCATCAGCGACGACAGTTCCGGCGCCTTGGCGCGGCGCAGCGGTCCGAGCAGCAGTTCGTCGATCACGATCGCGATCAGGCCGGCGATGGCCGCAGCGAAGGGCAGAGCCTCCCAGATCTGCATGTGCAGATAACGGGTGGCGTGGAGCGCCACGAAGGCGCCCGTCGAAAAATAGAAGCCGTAGGTCAGATTGATGACGCCGAGCACGCCGAACATCAGCGTGAAGCCGAGCGCGAACAGCGCGTAGACAGAGCCTGCGAGAATTCCATTGAGAAGCTGTTGCGCGAGCATGGCACGTCGAATGTGACACCCAGGCCCGCTTGCGGGCAAGGGAAGGGAGGTCGCGAGGGTGAAGGCGCAGGTCGCGATATCCAGCCGCCAGTCAGGCGCCGTTCGCCTCCCCGCCCCGGACAGCGAAGCTTATTGCAGCAATCCGAATTTTCCGTCTTTCATCTCGATCACGACGACGCCGGACGTGTCGGCCGGATCGCGGTCCGGGGTGAACGAGAACGGCCCGAGGACGCCCGTGTGCTTCACCTTGCCGAGCGCATCCTTGATTTTTTCCGGGTCCGCCGCGCCGGCGGCCTTGATCGCGTCGGCGACGATGAACAGGGTATCGTAGGCCTGCGCGGCAAACTGGTCGGGGTCCGAGTTGTATTTTTCCCTGTAGGCGGCGACGAACTTCTGGTTGACAGGATCGGCCTTGCCGATGAACCACGGCGAACCGACAATCACGCCGTCGGCTGCGTCGCCGGCGATCTCGCCGATCTTCGGCGAGTTGAGCCCGTTGCCGCCGATCACGCGCACGCTCGCGGGAATGCCGAGCGCCTTCTTCGCCAGCAGGATGCCCGCAGCCGGCTCGACCAGCGCCGAGACGACGATGGCGTCGGGATTTACCGATTTCACCTTGGTCATCTGCGCCGAAAAATCGGTATCCCTGGTGCCGAACGTCTCGGTCGTCAATGTCTCGATTCCGAGCTTTTCGAGCGCGGCCTTCATCACGTCGTAGCCGGACTTCGAAAAGGCGTCGTCATTGGCGTACATGACTGCAACCTTCTTGACGCCGAGCCTGTCGCGCGCAGTCCGCAGAGTGACGGGCACGACGTCGGCCTCCGGCAGCGAGGTCCGGAACACATAGGGGCCGATCGCGGTGATGCCGACGGCGGTCGTCGATGTGCCGACGATCGGAATCTTGCGCTGGTTGGCGATCGGGCCGGCCGCAAACATTTCGTTCGACAGCGTCGGGCCGAGGATCAGCGGCGCGTTCTTGGCGCCGATCAGCGCGCGGACGGCGTTGATCGCCTGATCCTTGTTGCCGGCGGAATCCTCATAGGCGATGGCGAGTGGGGCGCCGAGCACACCGCCGGCCTTGTTGACTTCGCCGAGCGCGAGATCAAAGCCGTTCTTGATCGCGACGCCATATTTGTTGTTCGGCCCGGTCAGGATTTCGACGGCGCCGATGGTGACAGGATCCGCCGCGCGCGCGCCGGTCGCAAAGGCGAAAGCGCCGAGGCAAGCGACCGCAAGCAGGTTGAGACGGCGCCTGTCGATCATGAACGTTTCCCTTTTGTCACTTGATGGCTTCGCCGGCCCGCGCGCTCACGGCGGGGCTGGTCACCGGCGGGTTTCATAGCATCGGGCGCCCGGGCTCGCCAGCCGCGGATCACCCGCCCGTCACGCTCATGTGGCGTCCAACCGCCGGCTGATGCGTCGAACGGTCGATGATGAAATCATGCCCCTTGGGCTTGCGCGCGATGGCCGCTGCGATCGCCTCGTGCAGCGCCTCGTCTGTCGGGGAAGCGCGCAGCGGCGCGCGCAGGTCCGCGGCGTCTTCCTGCCCAAGGCACATGTAAAGCGTGCCGGTGCAGGTCACACGCACACGATTGCAGCTCTCGCAGAAATTATGAGTCATAGGCGTGATGAAGCCGATGCGGCCTCCAGTTTCCGCAGCCCGCATGTAGCGGGCCGGCCCGCCGGTGGTGTAGGCGATCGGCTCCAGAGTGAAACGTTCGGCGAGCTTCGCCCGCACGTCCGTGAGCGGCCAGTACTGGTCGAACCGCTCGCGCTCGACTTCGCCGAGCGGCATGACCTCGATGAAGGTCATGTCCATGCCGTATCCGTGCGCATATTCAACAAGGTCGAAAACTTCGTCCTCGTTGACGCCCTTGAGCGCGACTGCATTGAGTTTGACCGAGAGGCCGGCCTTCCGCGCCGCCTCCACGCCTCGCAGCACGACATCGAGATCGCCGCGGCGCGTGATCAGGCGGAATTTCGCCGCGTCGAGCGTGTCGAGGGACACGTTGATGCGTCTGATGCCGCAATCTGCCAGCTCGTCAGCGTATTTTGACAGCAGCGAACCATTGGTGGTCAGAGTCAGTTCGTGCAGCTCCCCGGAGACGAGGTGTCGGGACAGTCCGCGGAACAGCTTCATGATGTCGCGCCGGACCAGCGGTTCGCCGCCGGTGATGCGGAGCTTGCGGGTTCCGCGCGAAATGAACGCGGAGCAGAGCCGGTCGAGTTCCTCCAGCGTCAGCAGGTCGCGTTTCGGCAGGAAGCTCATCTCCTCCGACATGCAGTAGACACAGCGGAAATCGCAGCGGTCGGTCACGGACACGCGCACGTAGGTAATGGCGCGGCCGAATGGATCTATAAGCGCGGGCGTGGCCTTTTCGCGCGGATTGGCTGCGATGTTCATGGACACTCTTATATCCTCATGCCGGACACAATATAAGCGGACGAACGCCGGTGAAAGTCGCCTTTGGAACAGCCGGCGGGGGAGAGCGAATGATGAAGGAAGCATGGCCGACCGAATTGCGACTGCACGACAACGGAACCCGACTGTCGATTCAGTTCGACGACGCCTCGTCCTACGATCTGTCGGCTGAGTATCTGCGCGTCGAAAGCCCGAGCGCGGAGGTGCAGGGCCATAGCCCGGCCGAGCGCAAGACCGTGGGCGGCAAGCGCGCCGTGCGCATCGTGGAGGTCGCGCCTGTCGGCAATTACGCCGTGCGTCTCGATTTCGACGACGGGCATAATACAGGAATTTATTCATGGGCTTATTTTGCGCAACTCGGACGCGAGCAGGACGCCAAATGGGCGGCCTACCTCTCGGAGCTGGCTGCCAAGGGGCTTTCGCGCTGAAACGAAAAAGGCCGGGCAACGCCCGGCCTTCCGAATCCTGTTGCGTTGCAGGTCAGCGCTGGACGACGACCTTGGTCCCCACGCGGACACGGTCGTAAAGATCGATCACGTCGTCGTTCGTCATCCGGATGCAGCCGGACGACACGGCTTGCCCGATCGTCTCCGGTTCGTTCGAGCCGTGGATGCGATACAGCGTGCCGCCCAGATACATGGCGCGAGCGCCGAGCGGGTTGTCGATGCCGCCAGCCATGTGGCGCGGCAGGTCTGGACGGCGGCGCAGCATCTGGGACGGGGGCGTCCAGTCCGGCCATTCGCGCTTCTGCGAGACGACCCGGGTTCCGGACCATTCGAAGCCCGGGCGGCCGACGCCGACGCCGTACTTGATCGCCTGCCCACCCGGCAGCACATAGTAAAGCCGCCGCTCCGCGGTCGAGATGACGATCGTGCCCGGCGTGTAATTTCCGGAGAAATAGACAGTCTCGCGCGGTATCGCGGTTGCGAGCGGACGGCCGTCGCTTCCAAGAGCGTTCGGGTTCTGAACCAGCGGCTGATGGGTCAGCGGGTCGATGTCCACGCCCTGAGCCGCCGATGCGGCGCTGATAGCCGCGAAACCGGCAAGCGCGCAGGCGAATGCAAAAATATGTCGCCTCATTGAATATCCCTTTATTGTCTGATACTTGGCGCGTTCGACCTGCGGCGCAGGTCGATTCCTCGCATATTCTGGCGAATACATGACCCGGGCGCAACGCCGTCGCGTCCGCGTTGCGCGGTTTCCCGAACTGACGTTGCGATCGGGCCACAGCCGCCGCATTGCCACGGCAGGCTGGCGCGCAGGATCGGCGCGTCGCTGCGCAGCCCCTGTGAGCCTAGTTTGCGCGATAGGTCTTGAACCGCTCCCGCAGCGCCATTTTCTGCACTTTGCCGGTGCCGGTCATCGGAAACTCATCCAGGAATTCGACAGCGTCCGGCATCCACCAGCTCGCGATCTTCGGGCGCATGTGATCGAGCAGCGTCCTGGCGTCGACGGTCGCGCCCTGCCTTCGCACGATGAGCAGCAGCGGCCGTTCCTGCCATTTTTCATGCGCGATGGCGATGACGGCGGCCTGCAGGACGTCGGGATGCGACAGGGCTGCGTCTTCGAGCTGGATCGAGGAGATCCACTCGCCGCCTGACTTGATCACGTCCTTGGAGCGATCGGTCAGCGACACATGGCCCTGCGGGTCGATGATCGCCATGTCGCCGGTGATCAGCCAGCCCTCCGGATCGAGGCCCTCGTTCAGTTTCATGTATCCCGACGATACCCACGGCCCCTTCGCGCGCAGATGGCCGACCGTCTTGCCGTCGCGCGGCAGTTCCTTGCCCTCGTCGTCGACGATACGCAGCGCGGTGCCGAAACAGGCGCGGCCCGAAACCATCCGGCGATCGATCTTCTCGCTGTCGCTGAGCTTGTCCGAGCCGGGCCGCAGACTCGGCATCGAGCAGCCCAGCGCCTCGGTCATGCCCCACGCCTGAATATAGTCGACGCCATAGTCCCGTTTGAGCTTCTCGACCATGGCGCGCGGCGGTGCGGAACCTGACGACAGGGTTGCGCGCAAGGTCGTGAACGTCTTGCCCGTTCGGCCGAGCCAGTCGAGCAGGATCAGCCAGAAGCTGGGTACGCCGGCCGACAGGGTGACGCCTTCGCCCTCAAGCAGTTCGTAGAGCTTGTCGGGCTCGTAGTTGCGGCCCGGCAGCACCAGCTTGGACCCTGTGAGCGGCGCCGTGAACGGCATGTTCCAGCCGTTGCCGTGAAACAGCGGCGCCATCGGCATCATCACCTCGCGCACGCCTTCCTTGTGGCCCGGCAGGAAATCGAACATCGAGCAAGTCAGGCTCTGCAGCACGGCGGCGCGGTGCGAATAGACGACGCCTTTAGGGTTCCCTGTCGTGCCGGACGTGTAGCAGATCGTCGAAGCGGTCTTCTCGTCGAAGGAAGGCCAGGAAAAGCCTGCGTCGTCCTCGGCTGCGAGCAGATCCTCGTAACAATGCGCGTTGGCGAGTTTCGTGTCCGGCATGCGTTCGCGCGCGCACATGACGACAAATGCCTCGACCGTGGTCAGGGCCGGCGCAATCTGCTCGACCAGCGCCAGTGTGCCGCGGTCGATGAACAGCAGCCTGTCTTCCGCGTGGTTGACGATGTAGGAGATCTGGTCGGGAAACAGGCGCGGATTGATCGTGTGCAGCACATAGCCCATGCCCGGCGCCGCATAGAACATCTCCCAATGGCGGTGGGTGTTCCAGGCGAGCGTGCCGACGCGGTCGCCTTCCTTCATGCCAAGGCGCTTCAGCGCCAGCGCCATGCGTTTGATGCGCGGATGAGCCTGCGCATAATTGTAGCGATGGACATCGCCCTCGATCTCGCGGGCCACGACTTCCGCTTCGCCGTGATAATCGGCGGCGTACTGGATCATGCCGCTGATCAGCAGCGGCATGTCCATCATCAGTCCGAGCATCCTGAACCTCCTCAAACGTCGTACAATTTTGCACGGCAATTATTTTTCTGGACGATAGGTGCGGCGTCGCGCTGTCGTCAATGACATTGGCGACTGGAATTCTCTCGCGATGACGATTTGGCTCGACCTGAGCGCGGCGACGACGGGGGCTGCCACCCACGTCTTTTGCGGTGCAGCAAGCCTCGACTCTCGCGGCGGCGCGTGGCGGTCGTGCGCTCCGGGACGCAACGACGCGTCCGGCGGCGCCGAAACCGCTCCGTCAATTTTGCGCCCGGCGGCGATGGAACAAGGGGCGGCGCAGGCTGCGTCGCGTCAGGGAAACGCCGCCGGCAACGCCACGCGCGCAATCAGGCCCTGTGGACTGCGGTTGGCCAGTTCGAGCCTGCCGCCGGCTTTCTCCACGAGCGACTTGACGATCGAAAGGCCGAGGCCGAACCCGCTTCCTACGGTCATGGTGCGCGCCTGCTCGCCGCGCGCGAACGGTTCGAGCAAGCGTGCGCGTTCGCTCACCGGAATGCCCGGTCCATCGTCGGCCACTTCCACTTCGATGAAGCCCTTGCGCGGCGAAGCGGCGCTGATCACGGCGCAGCTTCCGTGCGTGACAGCGTTTTCGACCAGGTTCGAGAACAGACGGTTCAATTCGCTCAGCGATCCGTAGACCGTCTGATGCTCGCCGCCGAGATAGACGACGGAATGGCCCATGTCCGAGAACTGGTCGGCGATCGTCTGCAGCACGCTGTCGAGATCGATCAGGCTGCGTTCGGCGTTGTCCTGTTCGCCGCGCAGATAGAGAAGGTTTTTGTGGAGCATGGAATCCATGATCTCGGCGTCGCTCAGCATCTTGGCCTTCAGGCTCGCGTCCGTGATGAATTCCGAGCGTAGGCGGATGCGCGTGATGATCGTCCGCAGATCGTGGCTGATCGCCGCCAGCGCGCGGCTGCGCGAGACGATCATCGCCTGAATGCGGCCCTGCATGCGATTCAGCGCGCGGGAGAGATCCCGCACTTCCTTCGGACCATCCTCGACGATCGGCTGGAACTTGTCGGCCTCGTCCGGAAACCGCTCGGCCTGCCGGGCAAGTTTGACCAACGGCGCGACCACGGCGCCCGACAGCCAGACGGTCAGGACCGCGACGCACAAAAAGAAAAATGCTGCGGAGCGTTCCCATATACGCAGCGACAACGCTTCCCAGAAACCCTGCGAGGGGCCGGCGTTCGGCGGCGCAGATGTGCGGCGGGCCTCCAGTTGCCGGACGACGGCGAAGCCGCCCTTGTGCAGCGCAACAACAAATTCGTCGCGAGAGTCCGCGCCGGGCGCAGGATGGACGAGCACACGCGCGCCGCTCCACAGGCGCTCCTTCAGCATGGAAACGTCTCGGTCCTTATCCGTTGGCTCGCTGCCGGGCGGCGCGTCGTCGCGAACGGAAAAGCGCACCCACGGCGAGGTGCGCGCCAGTTCGGAAAGAACCTGGCCGCGCGCCGACGCATCGGCGGAATCGATCGCCAGCAGCGCGCTCGCGATCAGCTCTCCCGGCTCGACCACCGGCACGCGCCAGGACGGATCCCGGAATAGATAGGTCGATGTCACGAATGTCTGGAAAATGGCGATGACGATGAACATCAGCAGGGCGATCTGGGCGGCCATGCCGTCGGGCCGCAGACGCCGGAACGACGCTTTCATCGGCGCGCGACCTGCGTGGCGAACAGATAGCCTTCCGAACGCACCGTCTGGATCAGTTTCGGGCTCCTTGCGTCGGTTTCAAGCTTCTGCCGCAGGCGGCTGATGAGCGTGTCGATGCTGCGTTCCGCCGGGCCTTCGACCGGGCCGTGCGTCAGGCTCAGCAACTGGTCGCGCGACAGAACGCGATTGGGATGCTCGCACAGCGCGTAGAGCAGATCGAATTCGGCGGCCGTCATCGCCACCTTCGTACCCATCGGCGCAATCACTTCGCGCGCCGAGACATTCACCCGCCAGCCTGCGAATTTATAGATTTGCCGTATCGAAGCGACAGAGCCTTCGTCGACCGAGCGGCGCAGGACCGCCCGGATCCGCGCCAGCAGTTCGCGCGGATTGAAGGGCTTGGAGACGTAATCGTCGGCGCCCATTTCGAGGCCGATGATCTTGTCGACATCGTCTCCCTGCGCCGTGACGATGATGATCGGGGTGGAGCGTTCGTTCCGAATGCGTCGGCAGATGGAAAGTCCGTCCTCGCCCGGAAGATTGATGTCGAGCAGGATGAGATCATAGACGTTCGCGCTGAGCGAGTCGTCCATTGCCGCCCCATTTTCGACCAGCGTCACGGAAATCTGGTTTGATTGCAGATAGCGCGAGATGAGAGCGCCAATCTCGGCGTCGTCTTCCACGAGCAATACCGAGGTTATGTCCACTGTTAATGACCTTGATTGCGCCGGACGCGGCGCTGTCGCGCGCCTGCCGGACATGAACGTGACGTCAGGCCGGTTCGCCCGGCCTCTCCAGCCCAAGGCAATCATTTCCCGGGTTTCTTGTCGATATCGACGCCTTGACGCCAGCGCGCCAGACACATTCTGGAAATGAAACGGGGCGACGCGACAAATTCCTGCGAAAGCGCGGGGGCTATGCTGTCCTGTCGCTGCATGGCGTGCGCCGAGCTGGTTCGGCGCACGCAGCAACGGCGCCGGTGTCGGCGAGCCGCGAAGCGGCGGTCGACGCGGCGGCGCAACCCGCACCAACCCCTGCGGGTTGCGCCAGCCGCGATCTTGTCGACGCCCGACCTCCCGATCGCGACAGGCCAGGCGGGCATGCGTGCCTGCTCTGGTGGAAATCGGCGCCGTGCAAAACCAGTTCGGATACGTTCACGACGGCCGCCGTGTGCGTCCGGCGACGGCCTGCGCGGCTGCCGAATCGAGCGCCGCCCGCGCGCCGCAGGTGGAAATGAAGTCTGACAAGACGAACAAATGGTGGGCGCGACAGGGATTGAACCTGTGACCCCTCCCGTGTGAAGGGAGCAGGCAAACAGGAGATATTCAAATTATTTCAGTAAGATGCGTGCTATGCACGCACCGGATGCTCGGAATTTGCACAGGGGAGATTATTTTCGACCTCTCTGTCTGGCTGGCGATTGTGCCGGCCGTGCGTCTGCTGGCCAAGGGAGCGCAGCGATAGTCTGCGCTCGGTGGCCAACATTCAAGTGAGCATAGCGGCGCACCATCGATTCCGTCCTCCATCCGCCGAGCTCCATGAGCGCGACCAAATCGCGCGTGCCGCCATAGGTCCATGAAGCCCAAGAATGTCTGCAAACATGGGGCGTACAGTCTTCGATGGCGGCTCTGCGGCAAGCCCCCTTGAATGCAGTCTTGATCTGCCCGCCTGAGTCGCGCTTGGGCACATAGGGCTGCCCGTCCGGCCGACGAAACACGACCCCCTCACGATGGGGGAGCGCCTCCAGTGCGACAATTACTCTGTCGTGCAAAGGCACGCCGCGAGAATCGCCATTCTTTGTTTCCAAGAATTGCACTTCGCGTCGATCAAGGTCGACCTGTCGCCACTGCAATTTGAGCGCTTCGCCAAGCCGGGCTCCCGTGCCGAACAGGAAAATGAGCAATGGCTGGAGATGAGGAGACGCGGCGCCGATGAGGCGATCGGCCTCCTCCGGCGTCAGCCAACGGACGCGGCCTTTCGGCTGCCGGGGCCTTCGAATCCGGCGCGGCTCGCATAGACCGCGTGCCGCTGCGTATGAAAGGACCGCACAGACGGGCGTGTACGCTTGGCGATTGAGCGTAGCGGGCGAAGCACTTGGATATAGAGTCCGTGCCGCGCTATCGATCGCGCGCTGGTCAATTGCGGCAAGCGGCGTATCGCGAAAATGCTCGACGAGAGGCCGGAGAAACCGTCGCTCGCCGCCGCCCTTGATGTACTCGATTACGGCAGCGGGGAAGGTCACCGTCGATTTCAGACCGAAGATCGTCTGGTCGAGAATCTCTTTCTCGCGCTTGATGCGGATCGCTTCCGCGGCTGATCTGTCAGAAGTGCCAGTGCTTTCGTATACGCTCGTTCCCCGAATTGTTCCGCGTATGTGATAGTTTTTGCTGGCCTTTCGCCTGAAGAGTTTGAGCATGGAAGCGCCTCATACAGTTGAACGATGTCGGCTTCGGCAAAGAGTCTACGCCTACCGAGTCGCCGACCAAACGGGTGCAGACGTAGAAAATCGCTAAGCGTCCGGCGGCTGACCCGGAAACGCTCAGCGACCTCGGCGAGCGTGTAGAATTCCTGCATGGAATTCTGAGGCATTGTCGGGGCTCGGAGTTAGTGGTCCGACCCAAACGCTCGGTTCCGAGCGTTTGGGCAAGTCGGCCCACCAGAAGCTCTGTCTGGTGGATAAAATGCTCTAGACAGATGGGAACCATCTGTCTGGTTTTATCCACTAGCAGACCGGATCAAGCCAATCGCTGGCAGCGAGCAGCCGGCGGAGCGACCGGCAATGCGGATAATGGCACGGCCGTAGCGTCTCAGCCTCGCAGCACAAGTCGCGCGCTGAAGGGTCCGTTTGACAAGGCAGCGTGTTCGTGTCCCGCTGGGCATAGTCGCTAGCGGGTTGCTCTGGATTTGTTACAGTTTTCATGTCGCTTCTTCCTACGAGTTGCGGCCAGGTTGTGACGGCGGTGGAACGCCGGTCACGACCGCCCCTGCAGACGCGCGCTGCGGGGGCTCACTCTTGAAGGCTGAGCCAAGCGCGTCCTGCGGGGCGGACGGCACTCGACCCGAGGCAATGGGGAAATGTCTGCGCGCGAAACGGAAAAGTCCGGAAAAGAACTGGGCCAAGCGCTTGATCCACCGAGCGAAAAGAATTTTGCTGCGCACTTGCAGTGGCATCTGCGCGTCAATGGGACGAGACCAAGTGGGCGGCCGCATGTTCCCGGCGTTATTTGGGAAGACAAAGATTTTATCGCTGAAATAGATCGAGCTCGCGGACAACGCGTCAGGGGCGACTTGGGCAAGAATTTGCGTGGCTGGCTGAAAGGCCGCCGATGCTACAAGAGTTGGCTTCCGCTGATTGAAGAAGTCCTATTCGGTCAGAATCCGGAATACGCCACATGGCGGGTCCAGCTCCGACTTGCACACGCAGAGCGGACAATTGAGCGTGATGATCTGGAAAGAAAGACCGACGGCAAGAAAATAGCGGAAAGTAAGTCCTCTGATGTTGGTACGCAGAAGAAATTGGACCTAATTCTGGAGGCGCTGGGGCCAAGGCTCGAAGAAATCAGCCACAAGGGCATTACTGAAACAAGCCTGCGGCTAATTGCATCGCGAATTGATTCGCAATTGCGTGAGGCATCAATCGACGAAATATTGCGATGCATCGAAAATTTCGTTACAAATGCATTGGAGAGAGAGAAAAAGAACGCGGAGCCCTCCGTTGAATTTCCTGAGCTATCGGAATTGTGCAAAGCCGCAGACGTACTCGTCAAAACCGGGCGGCTTGATGAGCTTTCCGGTTTCTTTGATGAGGAAATCGATAGGAGAAGAAGGACCCTTCCGAAACGTGGCGACAAGGAAATTGCCGATGAACTAGCGATAATTCAGCACGCCGCTGAATATGATTTATTGGTAGTTGACGTTCACAATGCGACTCGACATTATATCGAGTATTGTACAATTATTTTCCCAGAAGATATTGATAAGCGGATTGAGACATTGGAGCTACAATCTGAAATTTTGATACACGATGGAACGAATGAAATTGATATTGCCAAGATATTGACAGCGCTGAATTTACTAAATCAAATTAAAGATTGGGGATTATCCCCTTGAGACAAGTTTGACTCGCGCGGTATGACTCAATGCGATAGCTTGGCTGGATGGATTTCCCCGGTCTGATTCACTGCCAGAAAGTGATTGCTAGTTTCTCCGGCTGGTCGAAGCCGGAAGAGGAAACTGGCTATATGATTTTTAGCGCCCCGCTTTCGATAGCCGGCGCTGCTGAGACGGCTTTTAACCTTCATGGCGGCTGCTACTGGCGGCATGCGGACAAAAACGTCACTTTCGAACTGGTGCTTGGGAAGACGCCAACGAGGCGGCGTGTAGTGCTGAAGCGGATCGAATGGCGGTCTCTTCAGGGCGGCCACAGCAACAAGCGGGGAAGACCGCCGGGGCTGATAAGGAGAACCGAGGCGACGCACTGCCACGAGTTCGACCTAAATTATGTTTCCGATCTCCGACGCATGCGAGGTGGCAATTTGCCCTTTGCCGACAACATACGACCGGAAATCGAAACCTTTGAACAACTTCGGGAATTTGTTGGCCGTCGGCTCAATATTCAGAACATCGGCGTTGTCGCGATTCCTGATTGGGAGTATGGTTTGTTCTGATGAGCACGCTCGGGTTTCAGACGTTTGGCAGCGGCCGTGACCCAGTTGAGGACGCGGTGAAAGAACTCGTCTCTACGAAGGAATGGGGCGGTTCGAAGTTCATTCAGATGCCCATGTTCTTCCCTGGCGGGACGGCTGTAACCGTGTGTGTCACGCGATCCTCAAAGGGCTACGTGGTCAGCGACCACGGCTTTGCGTATCGCGAACTTGAAGCAATTGGCGCGGAACGGTCATTTGGCGGATCGATTGCGTCTATTGCTGAGCGCCAAGGTGTCGAGAAGGACCGTCGCCGCATACTTCTGGAGGTTCCATCGGAGGACATTAGTCGTGCTATTTGCGATGTAGCGGCGGCATCTTGGTCAGTTGTTGACAAGGTCTATGCAGCCAAAGACGACGCCGAGGACGAGGACGCATTAGAGGAAGAATTGACGGCCAAGCTCATATCGCTGTTTGGCGAGCAGCGAGTGCGGGTTCGCGAAACCCTTCTAGGATCGTCTTCGACCGAATGGGGCGTGTCTGCTGTTGTTCGCGGGGAAAACGGACGGTCAGTTTTCCAAGCTGTGGGCAACAATCCGATATCGGTATATCGGGCTAACACGGCCTTTCACGACCTAGCATCTCTTGAAACGCCACCAAACTTGGTGGCAGTCGTGCGCCGGGCCGCTGAGATGGGGCCACGCCTAGGCCTACTGACTCAGGCTGGGCGTGTGATTGAAGAAGATCAGCCTGACAACGTGTTTGTTAGGATGGCGGGATGAGCGGGCTTTCCCTGTCAGAAGCGGTCAAGACAGGCCGCCTCAACGAGTTCATCGATCAGGAAGAAGCTCGCGGCGTCGGCCCTATTGACCGCGCCGCTTTCGATTCCCTAACAGCGACGCTGATCAAAGCGCCGCAATCAGAAGATCAAACATCGCATTCCCCATCTGGCGACGGTTCGACCGGAAAGAAAATTCGCCGAGGTAGCGTTCCATATGCTGAGCGCTGATATGGATGTGCGTCGAGTTGATCGAGTCCTTGAAGATTTTCCAGAACGACTCGACATGGTTCGTGTGATGCGTCGCGCCATGCCTATAGTCGTAATAGGCGTAGTCCTTCGCGCCGTGCTGGACGGTCCCGTGCTTGTAACCGTCGTCGGTTAGTAAGCCATACGACATGAGTTCGTCGGTCGAGACGAGCGCCCCCTTTTCGACAGTCTCAAGCACGACGCCGCGCAGCGTCGCCTTCTTGACGTTCGGGATGACCTGAGCGGCCATACGACCGCCGCGCTCCTTGAGGCCCATGACGATCGTCTTGCCTTCGGCGCCACGTCCGCGCTTTCCAGAGCGGCGCCCTCCCACATACGCCTCGTCAAGTTCGACGTGGCCCTTGAGGATTTCGAAGCCGTCCGCCTTTTTCATCAGGTCGCGGATTTGATGGCCGATGCGCCAAGCCGTCTTGTACGTCACGCCAAGCGTGCGCTGCATTTCCTTGCCGCTCACGCCATGGCGCGTCGCGATGAAAAGGTAGATCGCATAGAACCATGTTTGCAGCGACGTGCGGCTGTCCTGAAAGATCGTCCCTGCGCAGGGGTAGACATGATCGCCACAAGCCGCGCACGCGAAAGCGCGCCGGCCGCTGATCTTGTGGAACGTCGAATCTTTGCCGCAATGGCCGCATACGTGGCGCATGCCGTAGCGGACTTCCATGACGCGGTTCAGACATGCGTCGTCATTCGGAAATTCGGCAAAAAACTCGCGAACCGAGAATGCTTGGACGGCGCTGACCTTCTGGCCGACTTTCGAAGGGCGTTTGCGCTTGCGGGTATTCACGACGGCGATCTCCTATGCCGTCGTTTATCTCATATCAACGTACTTGCGTCAAGGGGATAATCCCGTAAAGATTTGCGTAAGAGCCGCGGTCAGGAGCCTTTATTCGCGCACCTGTGTTTGCTGTTTGGGCGTGCGCTATGCGTGGTCTCGCGATGGGAAGCGGGTGGCAAGCGCTACGAGGAAAGTCTGGCATTTTTGCGAAGGGCCGTGTCTTTGTACGAGTCTTCGAAGGGTTCCGTCGAATATGCGTTGGCTCGGTTTCAGCTTGCTGAGACGCTACTTGTCATTGGCGAACGTAATGGCTCTCACGCGACGCTGTTAGAGGCGAGCGATGAATATCGCGAAGCGCTGAAAGTGTTATCTCGCGAGACGCACGCTTTGGATTGGGCGATGGTTCAAAGTGGGCTTGGCGGCGCGCTAACGCAGCTCGGCAACGTTAGCCACGAGTCCAAATATTATCTTGAGGCTGTCGAATGCCTAAAGGCCGCGTTGACAGTTAGGACCCGTGATGAATTTCGACTCGATTGGACAGTGAGTCAAACAAATCTAGCAAACGCTCTCTTGAGCATTGGATTGGACGAAACGGGCACTTCGCACCTAGAGCAAGCGCGTGATGCGTACTTAACTGTGCTGGAGGTCGATTTTCAGACCGCAGCGCCGGAAATTTGGGGCGCGGCGAGGGCCGGACTTGGCGGCGCTCTGCAGTTCATTGGAGAACGGGTGGGCAGCGTCGAGCTACTCTCGGAAGCGGTCAGCGAGTATCGACTAGCGTCGGGAGTTTTCCAATTTGGTCGGGCACCGAGATATTGGGCGCGAATCCATATAAATATCGCAAGGACCTTGATCGCCCTCAGCAAATTAGAAAATAAAGTCGGCATATGCTTCGAGGCGATCAGTATCCTGACGCCAATACAATCGATATTGACGCCGGAAACCACTCCGGTCGATTGGGTCAAACTTAACGAAACGCTGGGCGACGCGTTGTATGAAGTCGCGTTGCACGTGCGCGATGTAAGCCAAGCGCGCCTCGCCGCCTCCGCTTACAACGCAGCGCTTCATGTCCGCCGTTTCAAAAGAGTTTCTTTTAGCTTGAGTACGATCCGGGCAAGCCGTCGCCGGGCTGTAAAGCTCATCGCCACGCTGCGGCATGAACAGTCAGGTTCACGGAGCGCACAATAGAAATGGCGAATAATTGGTACTAGAAAGCCGCCGGCACGCCGGCGGCTCTGAGTCTGCCCTTGCTTCAAGCGACTACCGGCGTCTAGAGCCGGACTTGGAATTGCGGTCGTCGCGCCGCTTTGGCGCGTTGTCTTCGCCGTCGCGCGGCGGGCGTAGAACGATCTTGCATTGGCCGTCCCCGTTCGGGATCGGAAGGGCCTGCAAGACGACGTTGTAGCCGTCGCCGCTCTGGTGCGGGAACGCTGCGCCGATCGGCAGCCAGAAATCGTCCTGTCCTTCGCGCTTGATAATCGTGAATGCGCGCATGGCGGGCTGTGCGGTGCTCATGTGCTTCTCCTTTTGGTGTCAGTTGCGCAGGGCGACGGCCCTGCGGATCAGAGCAAGCGCTTCGTCGAGCGTATCGACGCGGTCCGAGCCCAATTCCATGTCGTCGAGTTCGCCATCGCTTTCGCAAATGGTCGCACGGACGCCGACATAGACGCGCCCGTCCGCCATGGGCGAGACCTCGATCGAGTAGAACTGGATTGAGGGAACGACGCTTGGCGGCGGTCCGGTCACGCCGGACGCGCAATCGTCTTCGTGCAACATCTCTCTACTCCGTCTTGCAAGACCGACGTCCGAACACAGACGCCGGTCAACAAGACGGATGACTGAACAAAGTGTACCGCGCGCGCGAGGGCGCGCAAGGCAAGGGCGTGCTCTACCCAAATTCATGCCGAAGCACGCCCTTGCATGGACTTGCGAGTGTTGAGGAGTCGAAGCTGGCGGCCTGACTGCGAATGGAGGCCGCACATGTATCCGAATGGTTATGTCGTCTGGACCGTCGGTCCAAACCCGGAAGGTCTGCCGCCAGAGGCGATCTTGTTCCTGATCTTCGCGCTGCTCCTGATATCCGGCCTCGTCACATTCATCATCGGCCTCGCCCAGAAGGAACGGGCTCGCCAGCAATACGCTGCTTATCTGGCGCAATCTCACCTTCCCGCTGAGATAGCGTGCGAATTCCGACGCATTCCGGCCGGGGATTCCGATTTGATGCCGGCCGGCGTTCCGATTTGATTCCGGCCACCATTCCGAGATGAAGCCGGCCACCTGAGGTCGGTTCGGGCGGCCCCTACGC
>JAJXWB010000053.1 GCA_021781815.1 Pseudomonadota bacterium
GTCGCCTCCGTCGGCTTGACGGAAGCGAAGGCGAAGGAGCGCGGCTATCAGGTCAAGGTCGGGCGCTTCAACCTGTCGGCCAACGGCAAGGCGATCGCGCTCGGCGAGCCGGACGGCATGGTCAAGACTGTGTTCGACGCCAAGACCGGCAAGCTCCTCGGCGCGCATATGGTCGGCGCGGAGGTGACGGAACTCATCCAGGGCTTCGTCGTCGCGATGAATCTGGAGACGACCGAGGAAGAGTTGATGCACACGGTCTTCCCGCATCCGACGCTCTCGGAAACGATGCACGAGAGCGTGCTCGACGCTTACGACCGCGTCATCCACATGTGAAATGCGGTCGCGCCGCAATTGGCGGCGAAGACGTGAAGCGGCCGCCGCGCGCCTGACCTATGGACTGCGGTCGCCAATATAGCCACTATCTACCTGTGAAACCGTCATAATCGGCTTGCTGACCAGCAGCGGCCGGTTTGGCGTTTGGAGGAGCCATGGACCAGTCACTTGGAGTTCTGGGCACGCCCGGGATGGGGTTTCTGGCGCTGATCTTCGTCGGCGGAATGGCCGGCTGGATCGCCGGAATGATCACTGGCCGCAGGCATTGGATTCTCACCAACATTCTCATCGGGGTCTGCGGGTCTTGGCTTGGATCGCAACTCGCCTCGATCGCCGGCGTGCGGCTTGCCGGCAAGTGGTCGCATTTCGTTGCGGCGCTGGTGGGCTCGATCGTCATCCTGTTCATCTGGCAGACGCTGCATCCGCGCAACCGGCGTCCGTAACCAGCGTCCCGAGAATTTGAGCGGGGCGGCATGCAGCCTTATATAGGCGCAAATGCCGCGCGCTTCGTCTGCGCCGGTGGGGTTTTGCCATGACCGTGGTTATCGACATTCTCAACAACGATCCGCGCGCCAGGGATCCGGCCCAGCAGGACGCCGCCGCGCGCCATCCAGAAAAGGCCGGCCGGCCCGATACGCTCGTCCAGCGCAAGCCGGCCTGGATTCGCGTGAAGGCGCCGGGTTCCGCCAGATGGGCGGAGACCAACCGCATCGTGCGCGAAAACAAGCTCGTGACGGTATGCGAGGAGGCGAGTTGTCCCAATGTCGGCGAGTGCTGGGACAAGAAGCACGCCACCTTCATGATCATGGGCGATACGTGCACGCGCGCCTGCGCATTCTGCAACGTCCGCACGGGGCTGCCGGCGCCGCTGGACTCCGACGAACCGGCCAAGGTCGCCGACGCTGTGGCCAGGCTAGGCCTTGAGCACGTCGTGGTCACGTCGGTCGACCGCGACGATCTCGCCGATGGCGGCGCGGCGCATTTCGCCGCGACCATCGGCGCCATCCGCGCAACAAGCCCGAGCACGACAGTCGAGGTTCTGACGCCCGATTTCCTGCGCAAGGACGGCGCGCTCGAAACCGTCGCCGCGGCGCGGCCAGACGTATTCAACCACAATCTCGAGACGACGCCGTCGAGATATCTGACGGTGCGGCCGGGCGCCCGCTACTTTCACTCGATTCGGCTGCTGCAGCGCGTGAAGGAACTGGACCCGCGGATATTCACCAAGTCGGGGATCATGGTCGGTCTCGGCGAATCCCGGAACGAAGTGCTGCAACTGATGGACGACCTGCGCACGGCCGACGTCGATTTCCTCACCATCGGCCAGTACCTGCAGCCGACCCGCAAACATCACGAGGTGGTCGAATTTGTTCCGCCCGCGCAATTCAAGGCCTACGAAACCGTGGCCTACGCCAAGGGATTCCTGCTCGTGGCTGCGACGCCGCTGACGCGCTCCTCCCATCACGCCGGCGATGACTTCCGCAAATTACGCGAGCGCAGGCGCGGATGACCGAGCAGCGTTAAACGTAATGGACCAGCCGCAGCGCGACCAGGACGAGAGTCAGCGCGCCGACCAAGGCCAATGTCGGGATAACCACGCCTGCAAAGCTGCGACTGGCGGGCCTGTCCGTCCGTGACTGCGACGCGCGACCGCCTTGGGACTTCCGGCCGAAGCCGGGATCGAAATCAACCGGAACTTTCGACATGGCGCGTTCCTCCTGCGCCCCAGCATGCGGAAGCGTCGCGCGCCTGTGTTGCGAATGTCTTATGCCGATCGTCGAAAATCGGCCCTATTGCCCTGCTGCGAGCTTGTTCGCGAAAAATGCGATCGTCTTCGAATAGACGCTCGACTTGTTCCAGGCCTGGATGACGCCGAAGTTTGGCGTCCCCTCATCCCAGGGCTGCCCGCGTCGCCAGCCGTAGCTTTGCAGGAAATTCGCGGTCGAGGCGAGTACATCCGGGACGGAGTGGATGAGGTCGCGACCGCCGCCGAAATCGACGGCGAACTTGATATAGGACGAGGGCATGAACTGCGTCTGCCCGATCTCGCCGGCCCAGGCGCCACGCATTTCCGCGGGCGACATGTAGCCGCGGTCGACGATTTTCAGCGCATCGATCAGTTCGTCCGTAAACATCTCGGAACGCCGGCAGTCATAGGCGAGCGACGCGACTGCGCGGATGGTCGGGAAATTGCCGTTGACCGCGCCGAAATCCGTCTCCAGTCCCCAGATCGCGACGAGCACCGGGCCTGGGACTCCGAACCGATCTTCAATGCGCTGGAACAGGGATGCGTTCCGCAGCAGGAGCATCTTGCCTTTGCTGAGGCGGTAGGAACTGACCATACGGCCGGCGAATTGCTCGAAGGACTGGCGGAAAACCCCCTGGCCATGGTCATGCGACACGATGGTCGGGTCGAAGTAGACATCCGTCAGCCCGGCGTCGATCGCGCGCTGTGAAACGCCGGCGGCGAGCGCCTTGCGTTTGATTCCGTCCAGCCAGTTATCGAAGCTGCCATAGCCGGGGCAGGGGGCCGCCAGCACAGGCGCCGTCGCGGCCAGAAAGAACGATGCGACGACCAATCTGAACAAAGATACGCAACGCATGAACGCGCCTCCACCTCGAACCGGCGCCGCAAGCCGCCGCGCCGCGGCCCGGCTGCGATCCGAACGACCAACCTGCGGCCATGCCGGGACATTATCCGGCGATGATGCGATATTGTAGAGTAAAGGCGAAGCAGACCGCACAGAGGACCAGGAGGACATATGGCAGGGGTTTTGTCGGGCGTTCGGATTCTCGATCTGTCGCGCGTCGTGTCGGGGCCGTGGTGCACGCAGATCCTGGCTGATCTTGGGGCCGAAGTGATCAAGATCGAACGCCCCGAAACCGGCGACGACACGCGGCAGATGGGGCCGTTTCTGGAAGATTCCGATGGGGCGCCGACCAGCGACAGCGCGATCTTTCTGGCGTGCAACCGCGGCAAGCGTTCGATGACGGCGGACATAGCCAGTCCCGAGGGCGCAGCGCTCGTGCGCGAACTTGCGGTTTCCTGCGATGTGTTCATAGAGAACTTCAAGGCCGGAACGCTCGCCCGGTTCGGTCTCGACTACGAAAGCGTGCGCGCCATTCGTCCCGATGTCGTCTATTGTTCGATCACCGGCTTTGGTCACGACGGTCCCTATGCGGCGCGCCCGGCCTACGACTTCGTCATGCAGGCTATGTCCGGGCTCATGAGCACCACGGGCCAACCCGAAGGGACGCCCGGATCGGCGCCGCTGCGCACAGCCATCCCGCTCACCGACATGGTGACCGGCCTTTACGCGGCGATCGCCATTCTTGCCGCGCTCATGCACCGCAATGCGACGGGGGAAGGGCAGTTCATCGATGCCGCGATGCTGGATTCCGCTGTAGCCCTCAACGCCAACCTCGCCGTCGGCTTTTTGATGAACGGCAAGGTGCCGAAGCGGTCCGGAAATACAAACGCCGTCGTTGCGCCGTCGGATTTGTTCGAGACAGCCGACGGAAATGTGATCATCGCCGTGTCGAACGACGCGCAGTTCCGCAGTTTCTGTACGCTGATCGGCGCGCCGGAACTCGCCGACGACCCGCGCTTCGTCAACAATACCAAGCGTTTCGCGCGCCGCTCCGAATTGCGCGACATTCTCGCGCCCAGTCTCAGGAGCGCGCCGACATCGGTCTGGGTCGCGCGCTGCGCCGCGGCCAATGTGCCGTGCGGGCCGATCAATCACATGCACGAAGTGTTCGCCGACGCGCAGGTGCGCCACCGCGGTCTGGCGATTGCGGTTCCGCACGCCAGCGGTCGCAGCGTGCGGCTCGTCCGCTCGCCGATCAACCTTTCGGCAAGCCCTGTCGAACATCGCGCGCCGCCGCGCCTTGGCCAGGATACCGACTCGATCCTCGATGGACTTGGCCTTTCCCCGGACGAAATCGCATCCCTGCGCGCGCGCAGGATCGTCTGACCGGACGCGCGCCTGCGACGCGGGCCAGGCCAAAATCGGGTTCGATTCAGCATGCGCGGGAGACCAGGATGATCGTTACTTCCGTCGATGAAGCGCAGTCCGAACTTGCGCGCCTTTTCAACCGGGCGCGGCGCGTGACAGGCTTTACAGGCGCCGGCGTCTCGACCGAATGCGGCATACCTGATTTTCGTTCGCCGGGATCGCCCTGGCTGCGCAACAGGCCCATCGATTTCGACCTGTTCCTCTCCGATCCGCTGATGCGCGAGGAAGCATGGCGGCGCAAGTTCGCGATGGACGACATCTACGCCGGCGCCGGCCCCGGCCGCGGCCATCGTGCGTTCGCGCAGTTGATCGCCGAGGGGAAGATGGGCGCCGTCATCACCCAGAATATCGACGGCCTGCATCAGGCCGCGGGCGCGCCCGCACACAAGGTGATAGAACTGCACGGCAACGGAACCTATGCGAAATGCCTTCGTTGCGGCCGGCGATATGAGCTTGCCGATGTGCGGCGCGAATTCGAGAGGACGGGAGCTGCGCCGGATTGCGTATGTGGCGGGGCGATCAAGTCGGCGACGATTTCCTTCGGTCAGGCGATGCCTGAAAACGAAGTGCGCAGGGCGCATGACGAAACCGACTCGTGCGATCTCTTTCTTGCGGTCGGTTCATCGCTCGTGGTGTATCCGGCTGCCGGATTTCCCGCTCTGGCCAAGCGCCGCGGCGCGACGCTCGCGATCATCAATCGCGAGGAGACGCCGCTCGACGACATGGCCGATTTCGTGCTGCGCGGCGACATCGGGACAATTCTCGAACCATTCGTGCCCAGCGCGTGAGCGAGTAGTCCACAGGTGAGCAAACTTTGTTGTTTGTGCATTCGCATTGAGTGTTATCTTTTTATCAAGTGATTCTGAGGTGGCTCGGCGATTCGGTCAGGGCATGCCCGCGTAATGCGGGAGGGCGGACCGGCGGTCGGGGGGTATTAAATTGGGCGGCAAAGATCCTTTATTCCAATCCATGGGCCTCGCTGTCGAGGCGCACGCTGACTCTGCTCCGACGGAACTTGTCGAGATTGCAGGTCGCGTAAAGTGGTTCGACGTTTCCAAAGGTTATGGCTTCATCGTTCCTGACGATGGCTCTGCTGACGTTCTCCTGCATGTCACCGTGCTGCGGCGCGATGGCTACCAGACCGCATTCGAAGGCGTTCGGATCGTCTGCGAAGCGCAGCGGCGCACGAAGGGGCTGCAGGTCTTTCGCGTGTTGTCGATGGACGAGTCGACAGCGCTGCATCCTTCACAGATGCCGGCGGCGCGCACGCATGTGCAGGTCACGCCGACAGGCGGTTTCGAGATCGTCATCGTCAAATGGTTCAACCGCATTCGCGGATTTGGCTTTCTCACGCGCGGGGAAGGAACGGAGGACATCTTCGTTCATATGGAAACCCTGCGCCGTTACGGCATAGCCGAACTCAAGCCTGGCGACTCGCTTCTCGCGCGCTTCGGCGACGGGCCAAAAGGCCTTATGGCGGCCGAAGTCCGGCCGCTCGAAACGGCGCTGCCTGCGCACCACTGAACCGGCGGTCGGCGCGCTGTTCTGCGCGCTGTTCCGTAAATCGGTCCTGACCTCCGGCGTTAGGCGTTCGATCGCTGTCTTGTCGCGGGCTGCCTCCAGGCGCCGCGACGCGCGCAAGATGGCGCGCAACGCTTTCCTCGAGTCGTGAATCCGCTTAACGTCGACGAATGTCCCGATCTCTTGCATTCGCCTTTCTCGCGCTGCTGACAGCCTTCGTCGCCGGCGCCGCGCGCGCCGCGTCCGATCTGGAGCGGCTCGAATTCGTGACGCGCAGCGGCGTTCACGCCTTTTCCGTGGAAGTGATGCGCACGCCGGCCGAACATGAAAAGGGCCTGATGTTCCGTCGTTATCTTCCCGATGGACGCGGCATGCTGTTCGACTTCGGACGCGAGGAGCCCGTGCAGATGTGGATGAAGAACACTTACATCCCACTCGACATGGTGTTCATCGGGCGAAACGGCAAAGTGGTTTCGGTCGCGGCCGATACGGAGCCACTGTCTGAGAAGATCATCCCCTCGGGCGGCCCTGTCACGAGCGTTGTCGAACTCAACGCCGGCGCCGCCGCGAAAATCGGCCTGGCGGTCGGCGACCCGGTGCGTCTGCCAATGTCAGACCGCTGAGCGGCGGCGCGGTTGCGCCCTCTCGGAGACCGACTTCGACCAAGCGGGTTCTTGTTCGCGCGAGCGGCGCGTGATAGCCAACGTCGCGTGCGTCTCGCGCACCGGACGGGGTATGGCGCAGCCTGGTAGCGCATCTGCTTTGGGAGCAGAGGGTCGCAGGTTCGAATCCTGCTGCCCCGACCAGCCGGGACGGCGCAAAATGGAATGAGAAGCGGGCGAAGGCACATGAGCGCAAGGATCTTCCGGCCGACGAAATCGGCGACCCAGTCGGGAGCAGGGCGCGCCAAGCGCTGGCATCTCGTCTACGCGCCCGAGCGGCCACGCGGCGTCGACCCCCTGATGGGCTGGACCAGCTCCGACGACATGAAGAGCCAGATCCGCCTGAACTTCGATACTAAGGACGAGGCGATCGCCTATGCCGAGCGCAACGCCATCCCCTATGTAGTGGAGGAGCCGGCGCCCGCGATGAAGCGGACGATTTCCTATTCCGACAATTTCAAGCCTGGCCGCGTCGGCCAGTGGACGCACTGACCGGTTCGGGCTTCGCCAGCTCAGCCCGACATTCGGCCCCGTAGCTCAGCCGGATAGAGCAACTGCCTTCTAAGCAGTAGGTCACAGGTTCGAATCCTGTCGGGGTCGCCATGCGTCCTTACTGCGCGCCGTTGCGCGGCGTTCCGCCGTTGACCTGTGCGCCGACCACGCCGCCGACCCTGATGCAGGAGCCGGTCGACGGCTCGTAGATGAACCCCTCGCCGTATTCCGCGCATTTGTCCTGTTTGGGCGCCCTGGAAGTTCGCCGGGCCGGCGCCTCCGCTGCAAGCGCGGCGCCTGCGAACGAACTCAGGGTCACGATGAGGGCGATCTGCTTTCTAATATTCATGGCCTGACCTTTGCCGGCGTTGCTGCGTGAAGTGGCGCCAGCATACTCCGCGACGGTCCGAACGAAAGGCGTGAGCGGCGGCAGGGAGAAAACGCCGCGGGCGCCTTCGCAGGATCGCACGCGCGGCCGACCAGGGATCGAGGCTGGCGTCGGTCAGAAGCGCGGGGCATATGGCGGCGAGATCATTCGAGCGCGAATCCCAGCGCCTGCAACGCCGCGCGCACGCCATCGCGGCCATTGAGCGATCCCGGTCCGCGAAAGCGCGCGAGCGCGGTTGTCGTCCAGGGCGCGAGGGCGACCCCCTGTTCGCTCTGAAAGGCCATCATGTCGGCGTCATAGACCTCGAACATGGCCTGCGTGGCGCGCGACGCGTCGTATTGCTCGCGATGGAAAACGGGCGCCTGCGGCAGGCGCGGCTTCACGTCGCTCGCGCCGGCGGGATCGGCGTAGCCAAGGCAGAGTCCGAACATGGCCGCCGCCCCATGCGGCAGGGCGAGTTCGGCAGCCACGGCCTTTGGATCGTTGCGCAAGGCGCCGATGTAGACCGTGCCGAGCCCCAGCGATTCGGCGGCGACGACGGCGTTCTGCGCGGCGAGCGCTGCATCGATCGCTGCGACAAGGAAGGATTCGAGATAGTCGAGCGCCGCCACCGGCGCGTTGGCGCGCGCGCCGAGCGCGCGGATGCGCGAGTGGTCAGCGATCCAGACAAGCAGGGTCGGGCATTGCAGGATGTGCTTCTGGCCAC
>JAJXWB010000054.1 GCA_021781815.1 Pseudomonadota bacterium
TCTGCCGCCGCGCGCGCCGCCGGCGCCCGGCCCGCCACGCCCGAGGCGGCCAAGGCCGACGCGGCGCGCCTTGGAACGATTTCGTTTGTCGACGGATCCGCCATTCTGCGCCGGCGCGGCCAGACCGTCGACGAGATCGACCATATCGACGCCACCCTCGACTGGCGCACGATTTCCGCGCCCGCCGCGCTGGACGGCGAGGCGACGTGGCGAGGCCAGCGCAGCGCAGTTTCGCTCTGGATCGCCCGCCCGTCCGATCTGCTGCGCGGCGACGGAACGCCCGTGACCCTGCAGATCAGCGCGCCCGCGCTGAAGCTGTCGGCGACCGGGTCCGCGACCTCGGGGCCGCGTCCGCAATTCGACGGGCGCGTCGTCGCCTCCTGCCCGTCGTTGCGCGATCTCGTCGGGCTGCTCGGCGGCGGCGTCCCGCTGCCCGCGACGCTTGGCGCCGCCACGCTCGACGCCCGGACCGACGCAAGCCCGACGGCCGTAAATTTCGGCGCCTTGCATCTGACTCTGGACGGCGCCGATTACGAAGGGGCGCTCGCCTGGCGTATGGATGAAACGCGGCCGCAATTGTCGGGAACGCTGGCGACGAAATCGATCGATCTGCGCGAGGCGTTGCGCTACATGCCCTCGCTCGTCGGCGAGGACGGGCATTTCAGCCGCGACCCTATCCTGTGGCGCGAGCGCGACGCCTTCGATCTCGATCTTCGTCTGTCCGCCGCGCGCGCAACCTGGGACCGCATGCAGGCGCACGACGTCGCCGGCGCCATTCTTCTGAAGGACGGCCGTCTCGAAGGCTCGCTTGCCGACGCCTCGCTCTACAAGGGCGATCTCAAGGCGCGCGTCGTGATCGGCGCCGACGACAAGGGAACCGATTTCAAGGCGAACATCCAGGCGCGCGGCATTGACTGGAGCGCGCTGGGCTGGGATCGCTTCGGCGACTCGCACCTCAGCGGCATCGCCAACGCGCATCTGACCATCGAAGGCAGCGGCGCGAGCCTCGACCAGATCGCGCGCGCGCTCAACGGCCACGGCGACATCGACCTGTCGAACGGCGACATCCTGGGCCTCGACGTTGAACGGGCCTTGCGGCGCATCGACAAGAAGCCGCTGGCCAGCGCCATCGACATCCGCAATGGCAGAACCACATTCGATCATGCGCGCGCGTCAGCGACGATCGCCGACGGTGTGGCGACGATCGAGGACGCCGCCGTCGAGGGCGAATCCTTCGCGATCAACCTCTCCGGCGCGGCGCAGATCGCAGAGAGGCAAATGAACCTGCGCGCCCTCGTTTCGCCGACGAACGACTCCGGTCAGCCCCGCACGGGCGCGCTTGGTTTTTCCTTCGACATCGTCGGGGCATGGGACCATCCCGACATCGTGCCTGACGCTCGCGGCCTCATTCGCCGTTCGGGCGCGGCCCAGCCGCTGTTCGCGCCACGCGCGGAAGACAACAAGAAAGAATAACGGGCGACATGGACCAGCAGCGTCGCCGGTCCGTCAGTCGATCCGCCGCCGCCAGCGGCCCGCGGCCGTCGCCGCCAGCAGCGCCAGCCCCACGACGCCCAGCAGCAGGCTCGACATGGCGTTGATCTCCGGCGATACGCCGAGCCGCACCTGGCTGTAGATGCGCATGGGCAACGTCGTCGAGCCGGGGCCTGAAACGAAACTCGCGATCACCAGATCGTCGAGCGACAGGATGAGCGCCAGCATGTATGCGCTGATCAGAGCAGGCGCGAGCAGCGGCAGGACGATGCGCAGGAACGTCGAGACCGGGCCGGCGCCGAGATCCATCGCCGCCTCTTCCAGCGAGAGATCCAGGACCGCCAGGCGCGCGCGGACGACCACTGTCGCAAAGCACATGGTCAGCGTCGCGTGCGCTGCGACGATCGTCCAGAACCCGCGTCCGATTCCGAGGGCGACGAACAGCAGCAGCAGCGAAAGACCGAGAATGACTTCGGGCATGACGATCGGCGCATAGATTCCGCCGACGAAAATCGAGCGCGTTCGGAAGCGGCCGAAGCGTTCGAGCGCGAAGGCGGCGAGCGTTCCATTGACAGTCGCGATCGCCGCCGACAAGGCCGCCACTTTGAGGCTGACGAGGGCGGACGCGACCATCTGTTCGTCGGCCAGCAGCGCCGCGTACCAGCGCGTCGAGAACCCGGCCCACACCGTCACAAGCCGCGAGGCGTTGAAGCTGTAGATCACGAGCAGCGCGATCGGCGCATAGAGAAAGGCGAAACCGGCCAGCAGCATGGTCAGTCGGGGAATGCGCCAGTCAATCACCGCACGGCCTCCCGCATCTGCCGCCGCTCGAACCAGACGATTGGCCCGACCAGCAGCGCGAGCAGCGCGATCGCGCCTGCCGACGCCGTCGGCCAATCGCGATTTTCAAAAAAATCGTTCCACATGGTGCGCCCGATCATGATCGTGTCGGAGCCGCCGAGCAGATCGGGAATCACAAATTCCCCGACCGCAGGAATGAACATCAGCAGCGCGCCGGCGACCACGCCCGGCGCCGACAGGGGCAATGTCACCGTCCAGAATGTTTGCAGCTCCGACGCGCCGAGATCGGCCGCAGCCTCGCGCAACGACGCATCCTGCCTTTCGAGGGAATTGTAGATCGGCAATATCACGAACGGCAGGTAGGAATAGACGATCCCGATCACGACGGCCGTATTGGTGGCGAAGATTGCGAGCGGTTCGTCGACCAGACCGAGCGCCAGCAGCGCATGGTTCAGCAGGCCCTCTTCCTTGAGGATCGCGATCCAGGCGTAGACGCGGATGAGAAAGCTCGTCCAGAACGGCGCGACCGCCAGCCCGATAAGCAACGGCCGCAGGCGCGGGCTGGACCGCACGATCGCGAGCGCCAGCGGATAAGCGACGAGCAGCGCAATCAGCGTCGAGACGCCGGCTATGGCGAGGGACGTCAGACAGGATTGCAGATAGAGCGGATCGTCGAGCAGACCGCGGTAGGATTCGGTTGAAAATTTCTGCGCCTGCGCAACCCACTCAGCCAGCCCGGCGCCGAACGCGAACGCCGGTTCATAGGGCGGTTGCGCGATCACCGACATCGATAGCGAGATCTTGAGCACGAGCGCCAGCGGCGCGAGAAAAAACAGCGCGATCCACAGATAGGGCGCGCCAAGCGCGAGACGCGCGCCAGTCGAAAGCCGCCCCTTACGCATCGAGCAGCACGCAGGCGGAAGGATCGAACGCAATATTCACCTGGGCCCCCGCGGCTGGCGCATCCCTGCCGACCGGCGCTGACAACCGCACCAGTCGACCGCTCGCCAGACGGACGCGAAAAATGCGTCGGTCGCCGCGATAGGCGAAATCGTGGACGACGCCCTCCAGGCTGTTGATGCCCCCGCCGAACTGCATGCGTTCCGGCCGCACCGCGATCGCGAGCCTTGCTCCCTGCTCCGGCGCACGCGCGCAATTGGCTGCGATTGCGCCCTCCGCCGTATCGATATGCGCAACACTGTCGCGCGCGGCGGTTACGCGGCCTTCAAAAAGGTTGATCTCGCCAATGAATTCCGCGACGAAGCGCGAGCGCGGACGCTCATAGATTTCCGCCGGCGCGCCGACCTGTTCGATCCGCCCCGCCCGCATGACCGCGATACGGTCGGCCATCGCCATCGCCTCGTCCTGATCGTGCGTGACGACGACGAAGGCCGTGCCCAGCCGCTTCTGGATGTCCATCAGTTCGAATTGCGTTTCCTCGCGCAGCTTGCGATCGAGCGCGGCGAGCGGTTCATCGAGCAGCAGCAGACGCGGCCGCCTGGCGAGCGCGCGCGCCAGAGCAGCCCGCTGGCGCTGGCCGCCCGACAATTGGTCGGGCCGGCGCGTCTCCATCCCCTGCAATTGCACGAGCCGGATCATCTCGGCGACGCGTGCGGCGACATCTGCGCGCGCCATGCCTTCGCGCCTCAGCCCGAAGGCGACGTTGTCCGCGACGCTCATGTGCGGAAACAGCGCGTAGGACTGGAACATCATGTTGACGGGACGACGATGCGGCGGCCGCGCAGTGACATCCGCGCCGCCGATGGTCACGCGGCCTTCATCCGGCGTCTCGAATCCCGCCGCAATCCGCATCAGCGTTGTCTTGCCGCAGCCGGAGGGACCGAGCAGCGCGAAAAATTCGCCGGCGCCGATTTCGATCGAAACGCCGTCGACCGCAACGGTTGCGCCGAAACGCTTCGAGACCTGCTCGAAGCTCAGAGCCGGCCCCGCGCTCAATCGTCCTCGCGCGCTGCGCTTGCGCCATCGGGATTGATCTGCCTGAAGAAGGCGGAACGCATGAGGATCGGCATGGTTCGTCCATTTCGAGGGTCGACGCGAATTTACCAGACGCCGACCCGGGGTAAATGCTTCAGCCGTTCGCGCGGCGCGCCGCCTCGACTGTATTGGCCATGAGCAGCGGCACGGTCATCTGGCCGACGCCGCCGGGCACTGGCGTAATGGCGGCTGCGCGAGTCAGCGCCTCTTCGTAGGCGACATCGCCGGTCAGGCGATATTTTCCATCCGGCGTCGGCACGCGGTTGATACCGACGTCGATGACGATCGCGCCCTCCCTGATCCAGTCGCCCCGCACCATCTCCGGCTGGCCGACGGCTGCGACGACGATGTCGGCGCGCCGCACGACGCCCGCGAGATCGCGCGTTCGCGAATGGGCCATAGTGACCGTGGCATTGGCCGCCAGCAGCAATTGCGCCATTGGTTTGCCCATGAGGTTGGAGCGGCCGATCACGATCGCATCCGCGCCCTCGACCTTGCGCCCTAGCGCAGCCGACGTGCGTTCGATCAGCCCCATCGAACCGAACGGCGTGCAGGGAATGAGCGCGCGATCAACTGCGCCCGTCGCCAGCAGCCCAGCGTTGACGGGATGAATGCCGTCGACGTCCTTGCGCGGATCTATCCGCTCGATCGCCGCGGCCGCATCGAGGCCACGCGGCAGCGGCAGTTGCAGCAGAACGCCATGGATCGCCGGATCGGCGTTGAGCCGGTCGAGCAGCGCGTGGAGATCGGCTTGCGACGTGGCGCCCGGCAGATCGTGCTGGACGGAATGGAAACCGAGCGACGCCGCCATGCGGCTCTTGGAGCGCACATAGACTCCGCTCGCCGGATCGTCGCCGACAAGCACCACCGCCAGCCCCGGCTTCACGCCGCGCGCGAGCAGCGCCTGCGCTTTCGCGCGTGTCTCCTCGACGATGCTCGCCGCAGCGATCTTGCCGTCGATGATCAGCGCCTTCGCGCCCGATGGCCTCAGGAAATCGCTTGTTTCGCTCATGACCGGCCCTTTGCATCCTACGACGGCGCCCTTCTGTCAGACGCCGGCCTCGGCGACAAGTCGGTCGCCTTCAAACGACTGTGTCTGTAAAAGAAAATCGCGCGGTATGACGACTGGTCGCCCCCGGCGCGAGCAACCGCATCGACGGCTTGTCCGTCAGCTCGCCGTCGAACCCGACCGGATCGCCGTGGCCCGACCAGGCCTCGATGCAGAGAAACGGCGCAGGCGGCCGCGACCAAAGCGCCAGATGAGGAAATCCGTCGAGATCGACCCGCAACCTTGCGCCCGCGCCATTGTCGAGAACGGCGCCCCGGCTCGCGATGTCGAGAAAGCAGAGAGCCTCCTGCGCCAGCAGGTCGCGCGTGATCCGCAAACAGCGGCCTCGGCCGGCCGGTTGCATCGGCGCGGCGCGCGGCGCGGCCGCCTCCGCCGCAAGTTCGAGGGGAACCACGCGCCGCTCGTGTGAAAAAAGGCCGCCGGGGGCGATCACAGGCACGCTGGCGCGCTCAGCTGCATCGAAAATGAGAGCGTGCGGCGCCGGGGAGCCTGCGAAGGGCCAGCAGAACCCCGGATGTAGCCCCAGCGCATAGGGCATCGGCTCTTGGCCGAGATTGCTCACTTCCAGAGTCCAGACGAGCGCGTCGGGTTCAAGCCTGTAGATAGCGTCGAGACGGAATTCAAACGGGTAGCTCGACCGCGTTTCGGCGTCGGATTCCAGCCTTAGCCGCGCCCCGGTCGCGCCGGCCTCGACGAGGGCGAACGCCCGATGCGCTGCGAAGCCGTGCAGCCCGAGCGGATAGGCGACGCCGCGATGCCGGATCTGGCCGCCGCGCGTCCAGCCGACGACAGGAAACAGAACCGGCGCCGTCTGCGGCCACACCGCAGGATCGGCCGTCCATAACATGGGAATATGTCCGATCGACCAGGCGAGCGGCTCGGCGCCGCGCCGTGCGATCTTCAGGCGCGCCGGACCATTGGCGAGTTCGATCACGCGAACTCAGCCGCCGGACATCAGTTTGGAAAAGAGCCGGTCGCGATTGGCGCGCACTTTGCTGCGATATGATTTGACCACATTGTGCGCCGCGCCGCCGGCCGCCAGATGCAGCCCGGTCTCGACGGCGGCGACGGCCTTTTCCGACACCATGCGGTTGGCCTCGCGCGTCGCGCCCGGACCGCCGAGGGCCAATCGCGCCAGGCGCAACGCCACCACCTGCTGGGATTCGATCGCCAGCATCGTCAGGTCGAAACCGAACCCCATGAAAGAGCGGACCATGAGTCCTCCAGAGCGGACGACGAATTCCGTCGTGCAAACGTCACAGTAACACGTTTGAGCGCGTGCCTCCCAGTTCCGGATGGCCCGATTTGAATTTCGGGTAGTGTCTCAGTTTGAAATCCGATGCTGTTGACATCCCATCGCGTCGCCAGATCTCCCGTGCTATGCTTGGCGCAAAGCAGGCGGGGTCTATATCTGGGAAATTCAAATTGGCGCCTCCGACGATAAATAGCGGGGCGGGCGAATGCGGACGCAAGACCTCGACCGTAACCAGTATGACCAATGTCGTCGCTGCGACCGCAAGCATCGGCAGCGATGTCTCCGGGATATGATGGGCGAGGTTGATCAGGTCGGCGAAGAAACCGTGCTTTGCAATGTGAACGCCCAGCAGCTTCGGCGCCTGATCAAGCAGGATGACTAGACCGATGCCTGCCTTGAAGCCCGTAAGCACGGGCGTCGATATGAAATTTGCTACGAAGCCGAGACGCAGCAGCCTCGCGATGACCAGCAGCGCGCCGACAAGCAAAGTCAGAGCGCTGTGGCAGCTATGAGCTTTGACTGATCTCCGGCAGAAACGAGGTCCAGGTCAGCGCCGGCCAATATGGCAAGAGTGGTTGTCGAACTGACGCTAAGCACGCGCGAGGAACCGAGTAGGCCGTAAACGATTGCGGGCATGAAGGCGGTATAAAGACCGACGGCGACGGCAGTCCGGCGACGGTCGCGTAAGCCATGGCCTTGGGTAG
>JAJXWB010000034.1 GCA_021781815.1 Pseudomonadota bacterium
GCAATGATCGACTGCGCGGATGTATCCGTTCGTTGCTGTCGCAGGTGGAACGGTCTTGAACAAGATTGGCCGCCGCCGAAGCGTCGATGGGAAGACGCCTCCGCCTCATGCCTCATATTCCGCCGCTGAACGTGCGCCGAGGCGGTGGGCGGCATTCCCGCGCAGACGCGCGCAACAGGCGTCGGCGGACGCCTTCCGTCTTTCGACCATAATTCCAGCCAACGATGATCTCCGCCCACACATGGAGATCAATCGACTGATGAACCGGATCGCGCGATTCGCCGTTACCCTCGCGTTGCTCGTCGCTGCGCCGGCGCATTCGGCGCCGCTGTTCGGCGAGGTCTCGCCGTTGCAGGATTTTCTGACGCTGTTTCGCCAACAGGCGATCCCGCGCCAGCGTGTGCTCTGGCGACACGGCGGCGCGCGCGGCGACATCGTCATTTCGACCTCGGCGCGCCGGCTCTATTACGTACTCGGCGACGGAACCGCGATCGAATACGGCGTCGGCGTCGGGCGGCTCGGCTTTTCATGGTCGGGGGTCAAGCGCGTGTCGCGCAAGCGCGAATGGCCGGACTGGACGCCGCCGCCGCAGATGCTGCGCCGCAGGCCTGACCTGCCAAGGCACATGGCCGGCGGCATCGAAAATCCGCTGGGCGCGCGCGCCCTCTATCTCGGCTCCAGCCTCTATCGCATCCACGGCTCCAACGAGCCCGACACGATTGGCGCCGCCGTGTCTTCCGGCTGCATCCGCATGACCAATGACGACGTGATCGATCTCTACGACCGGGTACGCGTTGGAGCGAAGGTGACGGTGGTGAAGTGAACGCGCGCGCCGCTCACGTCCCCATCAGCGTCATCACGTGCGCCGCCGCCGATCGCGCCAGAGCCTCCAGATCGTAACCGCCTTCGAGCAGACTGACGACGCGGCCGTTCGCCTTGCGGTCGGCAATGCCCATCAGCTTTTTCGTCGCCCAGGCGAAGTCGGCTTCGACCAGCCGCAGATTGGCGAGCGGATCGAGTCGATGAGCGTCGAAGCCGGCCGAAATGATGACGAGATCGGGAGCAAACTCCTCGATACGCGGCAGGATGGCTATCTCCATCGCCTCGCGGAAAACGTCGCCGTTTGCGCCGGCTGGCAGGGGCGCGTTGACGATCGTGTCGTATTCGCCGCGTTCGCTTGCTGCGCCGGTGCCGGGATACAGCGGCATTTCATGGGTGGAGCAGTACATCACGGTCGGGTCGGACCAGAAGATGTCCTGCGTGCCGTTGCCGTGATGGACGTCGAAATCCATGATCGCGACGCGCTCGGCGCCGTGCGCTTTCTGCGCATGGCGGGCGGCGATCGCCGCATTGTTGAAGAAGCAGAAGCCCATGGGCGTCGCGCGCTCGGCGTGATGGCCCGGCGGGCGCATGGCGACGAAGGCGTTGGCGACGATCTTCTGCATGACCTCGTCGACGGCGAGCGTCGCGCCGCCGGCGGCGCGCATGGCCGCCTCCAGCGTCGCCGGCATCATCGTCGTGTCGCCGTCGAGTTCGACGATTCCCTCGGTCGGCGCAGCGCGCTCCAGCGCGGCGACATAGGCCTCCGGATGAGCGCGCAGAATCGCGTCACGCTCGCCGTAGGGCGCCTGTTCGCGCAGCAGAACCTGGAACCGCTCGTGTTCGAGAATCCGCTCTATCGCCCGGATGCGATCCGGCCGCTCGGGATGCTCCGGCCCCATATCGTGGGCCAGCGAGGAACGATGCGAGACAAATAATGTACTCAATGGACGCTTTTCCCCAGATTCCCGGTCGCCGCCCGCCCGGGTTCAAGCCCCTGACGCTGCGCCAATCTCGCGTCTGGCTCTTGCGCTGTCCACCCCGACCAGTGTCGCATAAACGCAACAGACGTGCGCGAACATCGCCACGCGCCGCGCGGCCGTAAAGAATTTCGTAACGAAAATCGAGAATATGGTAATCAAACGCCTAACGACCTTGATCGGGCGCAATCGGGGCGTTGTCAGAGATCGGGACGACGATATGAGATTTGCACTTACCGCCATTACCGCCGCACTGCTGCTGGGAGGCTGCAACTACGCCCGCGTACCCGATCCGAAGATGTCGGCGCATGACGCCGAACTCGTTGCAATGGTCCCTCATTACGAGGTCGACAACACCTATAACCGCTATCTGGTCGAGGATCCGACGGGGCAGGCGCCCGGGACGATCGTCGTCGATACCAAGTCGAAGTATCTCTACTATGTCCTGCCCGGCAGGAAGGCGGTTCGCTATGGCGTCGCAACCGGCTCGGAGGCTTTCGGCTGGACGGGCGAGGCCAAGGTGGGCCGCATGGCGGAATGGCCGAAGTGGATGCCGCCGTCCGACATGATCGAGCGCTGGCCGCACCTCAAGCCCGTCGTCGACGCCGGCGGCCTGCCTGGCGGCGCAGACAATCCGCTCGGCGCGCGCGCCCTCTACCTTTTCCAGGGCAACAAGGACACGCTCTACCGCATCCATGGCACGAACGAGGAAGACAAGATCGGCCAGTCCGTGTCTTCCGGCTGCATCCGCATGCGCGACGTCGACGTGATCGATCTTTACAATCGCGTGAAGGTCGGATCCAAGGTCATCGTGATGTAACGACGGCCAAGACGGCCGCACAACGAACAGCGCGGCTTTCGCCGCGCTTTTTTTTGCGCGTGCGCGCATCAGGCCATGGCTGGCGACCGGCCGACGATGGTCAGTTCGACCACCTCCGGCGGACGCATGAAGCGAACCGGCAGGATGGAGGTGCCGAGGCCTGCGGAAATGACGAGATGGCGGTCGCCATCGACCATATGGCCATAGACCAGATTGCGGCCGAACCGCTCATTGGCGATCACCGGGCCGACAAACGGAAAACTCACCTGTCCGCCGTGCGTGTGGCCACACAGCGTGACGGCGACGCGCTCGGGCACGCGGTGGAAAATGTAAGGCTCATGCGCCAGAAGCACGACCGGCGCGTCATCGTTGACGAGCGCCAGGGTCGCGGACAGATCGTCAACGCCACGGAACCTGTGGCGCCCGATCTGATGGGCGAGTTGATCGCCAAGACCGGCGAGCCAGAACGGCCTGCCGTCCTTTTCCAGGCGCAGCGTTTCATTTTCGAGGACGGTCGCGCCCATGTGTGCGAGCGCCCGGCGAATACTGTCTGCGCCGTCGCTGCGCATGGTCGGCAAGGGACCATGCCACCAGTCGTGATTGCCGAGAATCGCGTGGACGCCGAGCGGCGCCTTCAGAACGTCGAGCGCCTCGCCCCATTGCTGAGGCATGACCGGGCCGGTGACAAATCGGCAGCCCCCGTTGAAGTCGCCAAGCAGGACCGTCAGATCCGGATTCATTGCATTGGCGACTTCCGCGATGCGACGGATGCGCCCGGCCGACATGAACGGCTCACATGCATGGATATCAGCGATGATCGCGATCTTGAGCTCAAGATCAGCCGGCCAGGTCCTCGGGGCGATCCTGTAACGCGTGACGTCGAGCATAAAGCCCGGCTCCACGGCCACCGCATAGGATGCAAATCCGGTCGATCCGAGAACCAGACCGCCGACGCCCTTTATCAGTCCACGACGCGTGACCATCGGCCTCCCCGGGAAGTCGCCTGCAGCAGCGACTTGCGCCTGCCGACCTGGAGTCAGGCGGCTATCTCATGGACATGAACAACCGCATCATTCCGGCTCAAAAAAGGCGGGGATTCCGGCTCGATCGCGGAAAGTTCGACGCCGAGCGCCTCCGCCACGGCCGCAAGACCGATTTCGCGGTAGATGCAGGCTTGGATTTCAGGAGCGTCAGGACGATTCACGATCGCCTGAAGAAGTATCTTCTGCAACTCGAACATGCGCTTACTCGACTCTGCGGCCGGCTACGGACGAGCCGGCTCCGAAGCTGCAGCATTGTCGGAAACGGGTTAAGAACGGTTTAAGCTTAATGGACTGTCGCGACGCAGGACGGCGCCCTAGTCCTTCATTATATCCGGCGCGGTCGGGTTCTTCATGCCGACGATATGATAGCCCGCGTCCACATGCAGAATTTCGCCCGTCACGCCGCGCGCCATCGGCGACAGCAGGTAGACGGCGCTCTCGCCGACCTCCTCGATCGTCACCGTGCGGCGCATGGGCGCGTTATACTCGTTCCACTTGAGGATGTAGCGGAAGTCGCCGATGCCAGAGGCCGCCAGCGTCTTGATCGGCCCGGCGGAAATGGCGTTGACGCGAATCTGGCGCTCGCCGAGGTCGGCGGCGAGATATCTTACGCTCGCCTCAAGCGCCGCCTTGGCCACGCCCATCACGTTGTAGTGCGGCATCCACTTTTCGGCGCCGTAATAGGTCAGCGTCAGCATGGCGCCGCCTTCGCCCATGAGCTTTTCGGCGCGTTGCGCGACGGCTGTGAACGAATAGCAGGAGATGAACAGCGAGGTATTGAAGTTCTCGGGGCTGGTGTCGATGTAGCGGCCGGTCAGTTCGTCCTTGTCGGCGAAGGCGATGCAGTGGACGACAAAATCGAGCTTGCCCCAGAGCTTCCGGACTTCCTCGAACACCGTGTCAAGGCTGGCGGCGTCGGTTACGTCGCACTGGCCGAGCACATGGCCGCCCAGTTCCTGCGCCAGCGGCCGGACCCGCTTCTCCAGCGCGTCGCCCTGATAGGTGAAGGCGAGTTCGGCGCCGGCCTCGGCCGCGGCCTTGGCGATGCCCCAGGCAATCGACCTGTTGTTGGCCAGCCCCATGACCAAGCCGCGACGGCCTGCAAGCACGCCCGAGAAGGAGGAAGCTTTCGAACCGGTTTGTGACTGCGTCATGAGATTCCGGAATCGGGAGTGGGCGCTCCAGCGCCTGGTCGCCCGCCGTTTAAGCTGTGGCGAGCGAGAGCGCAAGGGCGCGTCACGCGGCCTCGCATTTCCCGGCCAGACAGTCACAGTGCGGACAAGGTCGCGGCCGGCGAACCGCGGCATGTAAAAAACGTCGGATTTTGACTCGCACCGGGCCGCAGGGCGTCCTATGATTTACCAAAGTCGTCGAGATTGACGGCAGGCGCACCCGACATGGTCCAGGACAGCAAGCCGACGCATCATACCGACGCTTCGCTCGATCTCGCTTTGGCGGTTCGGCGATTCGCGCGCGCGCTCGTCGGGCCGGCGGCGGCGCAGATGGCCGATTTGCTTGCACACGAGGCGCTGGGGGCGGCTGGCGTTCCGGCGTCCCCGGAACGGGCGTTCACAGAAGCCGTGCGTCTCAACCGGCGGCGCGTGCGCAGCCAGACCGCACAGCGCAGCGAGGCCGGATCGAGCGGCGACGCGGATCGCGGCGAAAGTCTGACAGCGCTGATCTCCGGTATGCCGCTCGACGAGCGCGAAATCCTGCTGATCGTGGCTCTGGCGCAATTCAGCTACGAGGCGGCGGCGCGCATCCTCGACATCCCGCACGCGACCGCGCTGTCCCGCCTGATGCGGGCTCGGGCGCGTCTCGATGCGGCCAGGACGAGCCCGGTGGGGCGGATCGGGCATCTGCGCCTGGTGCAATGAGCGGGAGCGTGTCATGAAGGCTCCGACCCGCGTCGGCGACGCGGAGCTGCATGCTTTCGTCGATGGCCAGCTCGGCGAGGAGCGCACGCGAGAGATCGCCGCCTGGCTTGCCGAACATCCAAACGAAGGGCTCCGGGTTGGCGGTTGGCGCGCCCAGAACGAGGCGATCAGACGGGCCTTTCCGCCGCCGCCGCCACGCGACAGGATCGCCGCCATTCTCCGAACTGACGAGCGGACCGCCCCGGCGCGCCCGACGCCGCCGGCGCCCCCTAGAATCCTCGATTACCGAGCGCGCCTTCGACGCCGGCGCGCGCTCGCAATCGCCGCGGCGTTTGCGGCCGGCGCCGCAGTCGCCGGCGCTATTGTTCTGCTTTTCCAGTTGGTTGGGGCGGCGCCCATCGTTTCCGGCGTTCCGGGCCATGTCGAAATCATGCGGGCAGGCCCGGACACGGCGGCTTTTGCGGCTTCGGCCTATCGCGCCTACGCCGACGACAGGCAGCGCCCGGTCGAGGCCGCCGCCAGGGACCGGGCGGCGCTGACCGCGTGGATCGCAGAACGCACGGGGCTTTCGCCATTGCCCGGCGCCAGCGGGACGCGCCTGCTCGGCGGCCGCGTGGTTCCCGGACCTGCAGCGACCGCGGCCTTCCTCCTGTTCGAGACCGACGACGGCGAGCGGCTGGCGCTGGTGGCCGAACGCAGCGCCCCCGGCGCGTCGATCATGGCGCACGACAGCGTCGACGGCGTGCGAGCGGTCGCCTGGACCGCCGGCGGTTTCGATTTCGGACTGGCCGGCCGGATGACGTCGGACCGCCTCGCGGCGCTGGCGGCAGGCTTCGCCGGACAGCGTCAGCCGTAAGGCCCCGCCTGGTCAGCCCATATCCTTGCGTGGATCGTAGGGCTTCGAGTCCCGCCAGCGGCGCATCAGCGCCTCAAAATCCGGGTCCGCCTTTTCCGGCAGAACGATCTTCAGGATGACGTAAAGGTCTCCACGGGCGCCGCCCGGCCCTTCCAGCCCCCTGCCGCGCAGACGCAACGTGCGGCCGGAAGAGGAGTTCGGCGGAATCGTCATTTCGACCTTGCCTTCGAGCGTCGGCGCGTCGACCTTGCCGCCCAGCGCAGCTTCGTACAGCGTCAAAGGCAGATCGAGCCGAAGATCGCGGCCTTCGACCCTGAACAGCGGATGCAGCGCAAACTTGAGCGTTACAATAGCGTCCCCCGCCTCGCCGCCATGCGCGCTCGGCTTGCCCTGTCCGCGCAGTCTGATCTGCTGCCCGTCCTCGACGCCACGCGGAATTTTCACCTCCAGCGTCCGGCCGGTCGGCAGAATGACGTTGGCTTTGCCGGCCTTTGCGATCTCAGCGAGCGGCACGAGCAGGGTCGCGGTCAAATCCTCGCCTCTTGGCGGCGGCCCTGCGCGCCCGCCGCGCGCGCGGCCTGCGCCGAACAATTCGGAGAAGATATCGCCCGCGCTGAACCCTCCGGCGCCCGGGCCTGCCGCGCCGCCGTAATGAAACTCGAAATGCTCGGCCCCGCCGCCCTCCCCAGGGCGCCGCCTGAAGCCGCCAGGGCCGCCGGCGCCGAAGCCTTCAAACCCGCGAGGTTTGCCGTCAGGCCCGATTTCGCCGCGATCAAACTGGCCTCGCTTTTCCGCGTCGCCAACGATCTCGTAAGCGGTGTTGGCCTCGGCGAATTTCTCTTTCGCCTTGGGATCATTCTTGTTCTGGTCTGGATGGTATTTCTTGGCGAGCTTGCGAAAGGCCTTCTTGACCTCGTCCGCGCTGGCGGTCTTCGCAATGCCGAGAACGTCATAAGGATCGCGCATTTTATCAAGCCCATACGGACGCGGCCCTGACGGCGCCGCGCCTCAAGTCTTCGTTCCATATCTGGGACGCGCGGGCGCGCTGCGCAAGCTCTGCGGCGTCGTAGCGCACCGAATGGGCCGGGATTCCGGCCTGCCAGATCACGGACGTCTCCTCGCGCCTGCCACGCCTGCGCGCGCGGCTTTATTCGATGTCCAGCGGCGTCGCGCCGACTGGCTTGCCGTCCGCGCCGAGCTTGATTTTCTCGATCCGCGCCTCGGCCTGCTTCAGCAGCCCCTCGCAGCGCGTTTTCAGCAGTTCGCCGCGCTCATAGGCGGCGATCGAATCCTCGAGGCTGATATCGCCACGTTCGAGTTTCGCCACGATTTCCTCAAGCAGCTTCATCGCCTGCTCGAAGGGCATGTCCGCGATGGATTGTTCGTCGGTCACGGTCTCAATCTTCTCCTGTGGCCCAATATTATAGCATGGGAACCGCGACGCGCGCGCTAATCGATCGCCAGCGAGAACGGCGAGCCCTCGAAGCAGTCCGCACCGCGTCCGATCGACGCCACGGCCTCGATCATGCGGCCCTCGCGGCCGAGATGAGCATCGGCGATGGCGACGAATCGCGCATTGGGAGTCGCCGTTGGCGACGCCTCGCGAATCGAGCGGGCGACGTCGAATTCGCTGCGCGTCGGCGCTAGCGCGCAGACCGCGACAAAGGCCGCCGCCGTGGAGCGGCTGACGCCCGCCCAGCAATGGATGAGCAGCGGAGCGGCCCGGTCCCAGGCGCGAACGAAGGCAAGCAGAGATTCCACGTGGCGCAGGTCGGGCGCAACGTGGCCCTGCATCGGCGCTGATATGTCGGACATGCCGATGAAGAGGCGACGGCCTTCCGCAATCTCCGGCGCGGGCGCGACGCACGCGCCCGGGCTGAGCAGGCTCACCATGGAACGCGCGCCGCTCCGTGCGATGATCTCATCGACCCGGCTTAACGGACACACGTGCAGGCGCGGCATCAGGTCTCGTCCTCGATCGCCCTGAAGCGCACGAGAAAGCGCCGCTCGGCCTCCTGCGAGGAAATCGGCTCCAGCAGCGCATCAAGCCCGCGCGGCCGCAATTCCGGCCGACCGAAGAACTTTTGCGCCTCGGCAAGATCGAATCCGGCCAGCGCGGTCGCCTCGAAGTAGGCGGCGGCGCGGTCCGCCTTCTTGACGAGAGCGGCGAGGCCCGCGGCGGGTTTCGCCGGCAGGCTGAAACGCAGCAGGATCGCCGAGAGAATGCGATGCTCGACCTGCTTGTAGGAATCTCCGATCACCGCCTTGAACGGCGAGATCATGTCGCCGACCACATATTCCGGCGCATCGTGCAACAGCGCATAGAGCGCGCCGCGCGGTCCGATGCCGATGTCGAGCGCGGAGGCGATCGTCTCGACGAGCAGCGAATGCTGCGCCACCGAAAAGATATGGGGGCCTTTCGTTTGCCCGTTCCAGCGCGCGACCCGCGCAAGGCCGTGCGCAATGTCCTCGATCTCCACGTCGAGCGGCGAGGGGTCAAGCAAATCGAGGCGGCGCCCCGAGAGCATGCGCTGCCAGGCTCGCGGGGCGGCGCGGCTCATTTGCCTGTCTTCGCAAGGCTGGCGCAGCGCGCATGGCAATGGCAGCCAACGAGATGATCGTTGACCATGCCGGTCGCCTGCATGAAAGCGTAGACGATGGTAGGCCCACAGAACTTGAATCCCGCGTCCTTCAGCGCCTTCGACATTTTCTTCGAGGTTTCTGTCTCGGCCTGGATTTCGTTGAGGTCGCGCAACTCGTTCTGCACGGGAACGCCGTCGACGAATTTCCACAGGAAGTTCGAAAAGCCTTCTTTTTCCTCGATTGCAAGATATGCGCGCGCCGAGAGGACGGAGCCGTCGATCTTCTGGCGGTTGCGGATGATGCCCTCGTTCCGCATGAGCCTGTCGAGCTTCGCCGGCGCGTAGGCCGCGATCTTCTCGGGCGCGAAACCATCGAACGCCTTGCGAAAATTGTCACGCTTGCGCAGGATCGTGATCCAGGACAGCCCGGCCTGAAAGCCATCGAGCAGCAACTTCTCGAACAGCGCGCGCGAATCACGCTCCGGAACGCCCCACTCATTGTCGTGATACGCCACATACAACGGGTCGACGCCCGGCCATGGGCAGCGCGCAAGCCCGTCGTCGTGCAGGACGGGCGGTCGGGGCTGCGGTGATTTCGCCATGTCGCGTCATAGCGAAAAGGCGGCCGGCGGGGAAGCGGGCTTCTATCCGACCACGGTCACGCGCGTCGCGCCCGCCATGAGCGCCAGGTCGCTCGCCCCCTCCAGCCGATCGAGGCGCAGCGTCGCCAGCCCCCGGCCGCCCTCGACGCCGCCAAGCGTCCCGACCGCGACCTCGCCTGCGCGAATCTCCGTCCCGGCCGGAGCATCGCCCGTCACCATGACCCTGACAATGCGCTTGCGGGCAAGTCCGCGATGCTGCATGCGCGACACGACCTCCTGCCCGACATAGCAGCCCTTGTCGAAAGCAACGCCGTTCAGCAGATCCATGTTCGTTTCGTGCGGAAAGGCGTCGCCATAAGCGAAATCGACGCCGCCCTTCGGCGCGCCGCAGGCGATGCGATGCGCTTCATACGCCGCGTCATCACCGGTAATGATCGCTTGTGCGCCGGCTGAGGACAGGATGGCGCGACGTCCCAGAGTCGCGGCGCGCGGGTCGGCATAGACAATTGCATCCGCCGGCGGCGCGGGCGCATCGGCGCCGAACAGCGCGACAACGGCCAGCCCTTCGGATCCGGCTGATTCTGCGGACAGATCCGCAATCTCGACCTTCGCGCGCAATTTGTAGAAGCCGAGCCGTTTGACGAGATCGCCGGCCTTTTCGCGCGATGTATCCAATAAAATGCGATCGTCATGCGCGACAACGAGGAAATCAAACAGGATCTTGCCCTGCGGCGTCAGCAGCGCGCCGAAGCCCGGCGCATCCGGCGCGACCCTGGCCATATCGCAGGTGACAAGCCCCTGCAGAAAGCTGCGCGCATCCGGGCCTGAGACAGAGATCACGCTGCGGTCTACGAGGCGTATGGCGGGCATGAAGGCTCCTGTTCGATAGGTCGCAAATTGTGTCGCCTGCGCTGCAAGTCAAGCGCATCGCGGCGACGGGACGCCTCAGCTCGACGATCCGGGGCCTGCCGACCCGGCGGAAAGGTTTGTCCGGCGCGCGACTTGGTCTAAGAGCAGGCCAATCCATTCAGGAACACGGCATGCCCCAGACGTTCGATTTCATCCTTGCCGGCGGCGACCTCGTCAATCAGGACGGGCGCGGCGTTCGCGACATCGGCATTGTCGGCGACACGATTTCGGCGATCGGGGATCTGTCCCGCGCATCCGCGGCGGAGATCATCGATTGTCGGGGACTGACGATCCTGCCCGGCGTGATCGATACGCAGGTGCATTTTCGCGAGCCGGGCCCCACCCACAAGGAAGACCTCGAAACGGGCTCGCGCGCGGCGGCGCTCGGCGGCGTGACGGCCGTGTTCGAAATGCCCAACACGAACCCGCTGACGACCGGCGAGCCTGAACTCGCCGACAAGGTGGCGCGCGCGAAAAATCGAATGCACTGCGATTTCGCCTTCTGGGTCGGCGGCACGCACGACAACGTGAAGGACATTCCAGACCTCGAGCGGCTGCCGGGCGCAGCGGGCGTCAAGGTGTTCATGGGCTCTTCGACCGGTTCGCTGCTGGTGGAGGACGACGATGGCGTCGCGCGCATTCTCGGCGCGACGCGGCGGCGCGCCGCCTTCCACTCCGAAGACGAATACCGGCTGAACGAACGCAAGGACTTGCGTGTGGCCGGCGACCCCACCTCGCATCACGTCTGGCGCGACGTGACGGCGGCGCTCCAGTGCACGCAGCGCCTCGTGCGCATCGCGCGTGAAAAACGGGCGATCATCCATGTGCTGCATGTGTCGACAGCCGAAGAAATCGAGTTTCTCGCCGGTCACAAGGATGTCGCCTCGGTCGAGGTGACACCGCACCATCTCACACTGTCGTCCGACGATTACGCGCGCCTCGGCACGAAGCTTCAGATGAATCCGCCGGTGCGCGAACCGCGCCATCGCGCGCGCATCTGGCGCGGCGTTGCGGAGGGCGTGGCCGACATTCTCGGTTCGGACCACGCCCCGCACACGCTCGAAGAAAAGGCCAAGCCCTATCCGGCGAGCCCTTCGGGCATGACAGGCGTGCAGACGCTCGTGCCATGCATGCTCGATCATGTCGCGGCCGGACGCCTGACGCTCGAACGCTTCGTAGACATGACAAGCGCGGGGCCGGCGCGGCTGTTCGGCATCGCGCGCAAAGGGCGCGTCGCAGTCGGCTACGACGCGGATTTCACGATCGTCGACCTGAAGCGTCGCGAGACGATCAGGGATTCCTGGATCGCGTCGCGGGCGGGCTGGACGCCTTATGATGGCAAGGTCGTGACGGGATGGGCGGTCGGCACGATCGTGCGCGGCGCGAAAGTCATGTGGGAGGGCGATCTGACCACGCCCTCGCGCGGCGCGCCGGTGCGATTTCACGCATCCTTGTAAGCGACGAAAGTCCCGTGCGATAAATCCTCCCAACGAACAAGGATTTGGGAGGAAATATGTTGCTCGACAGACCGTCGTCGGCCGACGAGGCGGCGCGCGATACGGAAATGCAGACGACGCTCGTCGCCTGTCCGCGCATACTGGATCTCATTGCGCGCGGCGCGCTCGCTCACCCGGATGCGGAGGCCGTCGTGTATCTGCGCGCGCCGCTCGATCCGAGCCCGGTCGTCATCACCAGCGCGCAGCTCATGGGCAGCATAAAGGCGGCCGAGAATTATTTTCGCGCGCAAGGGATCGATGAAAACGATCCAGTCGCCATCCTGCTGCCCGTCGGGCCTGCCGCAATCGCGGCGATCTGGGGGGCGGCCGCATGCGGAATCGCCGAGCCGCTCAATCTCCTGTTCACGCGCGAAGCAATCGTGACGCAACTGAACGCGATCAAGGCGAAGATCCTGATCGCGCCGCCGCCGGGAACGCCGGGCGGCCTCTATGAGAAAATCGCGGGGATCGAGAAAGAGACGCCCTCCTTGCGACGCATCGTGATCGCGCCGCTCGACGGCGCGATCTCGTTCGATGGCGAGATCCTCGAACCCGATCCGGCCTGGCGCGACGACTACGGGCGATGCGCGGATGCAGCGCAGGCCGATCGCGTCGCTGTCATGCTGCCGACCGGAGGTACGACCGGCCATCCAAAAATCGCGCGGCTCACCAACCGCTCCATGGTCGCTGCAGCGGTCTCCTCGCGCATGGCGCTGGATTATCATCCGGGCGATCGCGTCATGATCGCGCTACCGCTGTTCCATGTCGGCGGCCTGTTCGTCGGCACGGCCGCCGCGATGTCGGTGGGCGCGACCCTGTTCATCCCCGGGCCGGCCGGCGTGCGCGACCCGGCGCTCGTCGCCAACTTCTGGAAAATCATCGCGAAGCACGGCGTGACCCATGCCGGCAACGTGCCGACGACTCTCGGCGCGCTTTCGGAGATTCCAGTGGGCGATGCGGATATTTCGCGTTTCCGCGCCACGCCGACGGGCGCGTCGGTCTGCCCGCCCGAAATCGAACGGCGCTATCTCTCGACCTGGGGCGGCCCCTGCCTGCAGCAGGTCTACGGCATGACCGAACTGTCCGGCGCGATCGCGCATGATTTCGTCAACGTCAAGCCGCGGCCGGAAGCCGTGGGCACGCGCAATCCGCTTGTCGAACTCGCCATCCTCGCAGACGGCAAACTTCACACGGGACCATGGCCCTCCCCGGTCGGCGAACTGCTGACGCGCGGTCCCCAGGTTTTTCCGGGCTATGTCGACAAAGCGCAGACCGAGGACGCTTTCCACGACGGCTGGCTGAGAACCGGCGACCTCTGCCGTATCGACGCCGACGGTTTCGTTTACATCATGGGGCGCGCGAAGGATGTGATCATCAGGAGCGGGCACAATATCGACCCGCGCGCGATCGAGGACGCCGCGCTCGAATTTCCGGGCGTCGCGCTCGCAGCCGCTGTCGGGCGGCCCGACGCCTATGCCGGCGAGGTGCCTGTCCTGTTCGTATCACCGCAGCCCGACGTCGACATCGACGTGCAGGCGCTCGCCGCCTTCGTGCAGGAGAAGATTCTGGAGCCGCCGGCGCGCCCGCGCGCCGTGTCGATCGTGGCGGAAATGCCGGTCACGCCGATCGGCAAGATATTCAAGCCCAAGTTGCGTGAAATCGCGGCCGGGGACGCGGCGCGCGATTTGCTCGCGGCGGAAGGAATGTCGGGACAGGCGAGCGTCGAGGCGATCACCGATCCCTCGCGCGGACTGCATCTGCGGATCAAGGCCCCGGCGGACTTTGCGGACAAAGCGAAGCGCCTGCTGCAGCAGTTTCCGATGAAGATCGAAATCGTCGACTGATGGCGCGCCGCTCAGGCGGCGACCATCATCTCTCCTTTGCCGGTCACCAATGCAAGCAGTTCGCCTTCCGACAGCGGCTTTGACAGCAGGTATCCCTGGATGGCGCCGCAGCCCATCGCCGCGAGAAATTCGAGTTGCTCTCTCGTCTCCACGCCTTCGGCGGTGACTTCGAGATCCAGCGACATGGAGAGCTGGAGGATGGCGTTGACGATCGCCGCGTGACGCGGATCGCGCAACATCGCGCCGACAAATTCACGGTCGATCTTCACGCGCTTCAGCGGCAGCCGACCGAGATAGTTCAGCGACGCGTATCCCGTGCCAAAATCGTCAAGGGTGATCGCGAATCCCGCCGCAGCAAGCTGACCGATCGCCGCGACCGCGGGATCGTCTCGCGAAATCAGAAGCGACTCGGTGACCTCGATGTCGACGCGCCTGGCGGACAGGCCTAAGTCGGAAAGCGCGCGCTCCAGCGTCGACAGGACGGAATCGCCACGCAATTGCGCTGCGGAAATGTTCATCGCCATGCGCATTTCTGAAGGCAGACGCGCCAGAACGCGGCAAGCGTCCTCGATGATCCACTCGCCGATCTCGTAGATGAGGCCAGTACGTTCGGCTATCGGAATGAGCACGTCCGGCGACAGCACGCCACGCACCGGGTGCTTCCAGCGCACGAGCGCCTCGCATGAGGAAATGCGTCCGGATCCCAGATCCTGGATCGGCTGGAATTCGAGATACAATTGGCGCTCGGCAAGAGCGCGGCGCAGGTCCGCTTCCAGAACGCGACGCTCGTCGACAATGACGTCATCGGACCGATCGAAGAAACATATCCGTCGATCCGCATCCTCGCGCGCCACAGCCAGCGCATGAGCCGCCGCCTGCATGATATCGGCGCCGCCTGTCCCATCCTTTGGCGCCAGCGCCAGTCCGGCCGACCACTGAACTATCCCTCTTCCACGGCTGAGATCGAGCGGAAGCGCCAGCGGCTTGATCAGGCGTTCGACCGCGACGGCCGCTTCCTGCGCGGACGTTACTCCGGACAGGAGGATACCGAATTCCTGCTCGCCGATGCGGCCGACATGATCCGTTCGTTCGGCCAGATCCGCGAGGCGGCTGGCGAGCGTCCGAACGAGTTCGTCGGCACCGACTTCCTCGTCGTTGTCCGCCGCAGGGGGCTCGAAGCGAAGGTCCACCAGCGCGAAGCCTTCGCCGAACCGCGCGACGCGCTGGAGCGCGACGTCGACCTCCCGGACGAAATGATCGAGGTTCGAAAGACCCGTCGCCGGATCGACGCCGGACTTGCGTTCCGCGGCGATTTCGCTCTCGAGACGCGCGACAAGGCCGGCCGCGGCGAGTTGCGACATGCGCGCAAGCGCGATGCCGAAACCAACGAACAGCGAGATCAGGCTTGTCCGGTCCATGCCGTCGATCTGCAGCACTGCGAAAATCGAGGCCAGGAGCACAGGCCCGAAAAACGCATAGGCGGCGCCGGGGATCGGCGACAAAAAGAAGGCGCCGCCGCCCATCATGGCGCAGCAAAGGCAGAAAATCGTCAGTTCGGCGCTGGTTTCCCCGGACAGGAAGAACAGCGCAGGCAATGCGGCCCAGAGCAGACCGAGAACGTGGGAGCGCCAGATCGTGCGCGTGACGACCTTCGCCGAAACCTGCAACGGCCGCCGGCGCTTGCGCGCATCGAGCGTGAGCACGTACCAGAAGGCGGAATAAGCGACGACGACGAACGTCCAGCCTATGGCCCAATATTCGCGACTGTCCTGGAGCATCGCCGCGAGCAGGATGCTAGCCGCGCACACGCTCGCCACCATCATGACCGGCGTCGCGCGCGTGATCGAGAAAACCTGCTCGGCCCTCACCCGCCCTTTGCTGGGCTCGTCCATGCCGGCTGGAATTCCCGTCATCCAGGCCTGCACGCGTTTCATCGCTGACATCAGTCTCTAGTCCTTGGCCGCGCGCGATTTCTCACGCTCTGCCAATAGTTTGCTGCAATCACCTTGCGACCAGGTGAACCAGCATGGTTAAAAATTAAGAGAGCGAGCCCGCGCTCATTTAATGAGAGTCGGCTGGCGCAAGGCCCGACCAGAAATAATGCCAGACGCCGTCCGCGCCGATTCCCACTCGCATGGGCGGCGGCATGCTGCCGCCGGGGTTGGGCCGCCCTAGGTCGGCGAAGCGCACGCAGGCGAGCATGCTCAACCGCTCGTCGGACGTGGGGGTGAGCGGCGGCTTCAGCGCGAACGCCGGCCAGACGAACATTCGCGTCGGACCGCTCGTCACGACGACGAAGGACTGCCTCAGCACCGCGTGCAGGAGCATGATGATCTCAAGCCCCCTGCCGTCAAAGGACAGAGCCTTGAGACGTTCGATCGGATCTTCGCCCGGCGGTCGCCGCGCGCCGCGCTCGAACATCGGCCGCACCTCGTTCGAATCGATCGGGATGCGGAGCGCCTCGATGTCGCGCCTTGCGCAGGCGTCCAAAATCCTGCGCCGCATCGCGACCACGGGCGGCGGCGGCAGATCGGGGTCCGTAATCGGATCGGATATGGTTTCGCCGCCGTTCGCCATGCGCTTCATCCAGCCCGGTATGATCGAACAAGACTATTGCGGCGAAAGCGCGAGTTTAATGGCGCGCGCCAGTCGTGAATTCGCCGCGGCGGACGCGGTCGGGCAATTGTGCGGTGAAGGAAATGACCGCCTCCTCTCCGTAGCAGGCGATGAGTTCCTGAAGTCCCGCTGCGATCGCCGCATCTGCGAAGGATTCCATTTCGAGACCAGCGAGGATCGCTTCCGCGAATGCCTCGTTGACGTAGCCGAGGGCGGCGCGGCGGTCTTCCTTGGCGATATCAAGGGCGAGGAGGCTGGAGGCGGGCGGCGTGTTCATGGCGATAGACTTAACCGCGACGCGCGCCAGTTGCGACGCTCCCCTTTCCGAACGGTTAACAAAACGCATCGACTGATTGTTAACCGTAAACCACGATCAGGAGCCGCCGAAACGATAGGAGATCTCGCGCGCTATTTTCTCGCCCTCGTCGAGGAAGCGCGCAATCGCCGTCTGCGCATTCGGCGTGCAGGAGCGATAGGTCGCCTCATAGCCGCGATAGCCGCGATTATAGGCGCCGGCCAGCTTTTCGCGGCGTTCCTGCGTGTTCGCCTCGGCGTCGAGCAGCGCCGACATGCGCGCCCGATATTCGGCGCTGTCGCCATCGCCGCAGAGCCCGCGCAGATAGGACAGCGCGCCCATGATCTCCGACAGTCGCAACAACTGAGTCTCATAGGGCGGCGCCGCGTCCGGCTGCGGCCCGACCGTCTTTTCCGGCGCAGGGGCCTTCTTCTCCAACGGCGCCTGCTTTTTCGCCGACGCCTTGTGTTCGGCTGCGAACGACAGACCGGCGCAAAGCGTCGCGCCGAGCAGGAAAGCCAAAGCGGCGCGCGCGCTCCTCACGAGGCCTCCCTGCAGATATCGGCGGCGCGCGCGAGAATGCGGCCGAGGTGCGGCGTCATCGGAAGGTCGCCCGGATTGCGCGGATCGACCCACCGCACGTCCCCTGCTTCCGGTCCGGTCGTGGGCTCGCCGGCTGTCCATTGACCGACAAAGGACGCCACGACGAAATGATGGCGGACGCGGCCAAGATCGTCCCGGTCGATGCGCTGCACGTGCCGGTTGAAGCCGACGATGCGAGCTTCCACGCCAACCTCTTCCATCAGTTCCCGCAGCGCCGCCGCCTCGAGCGTCTCGCCCGCTTCGACGAGGCCGCCCGGCAGGGACCAGACGCCGGCGCCTGGCGGCCGGGTGCGGGTGGCGATCAACGCCTTGCCGTCCCGGAAAACCGCAATCGAGGCGGCAAGCAGCGGGCGCGCCGGGTACAGGCGCGAATCAGCGTCAGGAGCGGGCGGCGGCGACGTCATGCGATTTTCAGCCTCGAACGCGCTGATATACACGCCGGCTCATATCACGCCGGCGACCCCGATGTCTGCGCCGCCGCTTCAGGGATAGAGCCGCTGTTTGCGCCAGTCGCCCTCGGGCGCGCTCCGTCGGAAATCGATACGCTCGTGCAAGCGAAAGGGCTTGTCCGACCAGAACTCGAATTGAATCGGGCGAATCCGGAAGCCTTTCCAGTAGGGGGGGCGCGGCACGTCGCCGATGGCGTATCTGGCGGCGTATCTGGCGACCGCCGCCTCGAGCGCAAACCGGCTTTCGAGCGGGCGCGACTGCTGGCTCGCCCAGGCGCCGATGCGGCTGTCGCGCGGGCGGCTGACGAAATAGGCGTCCGATTCGGCGTCTGTGACGGTCTCGACCAGACCGCGGATGCGCACCTGACGGCGCAGTGATTTCCAGTGGAACAGGGCGGCCGCCTTGCCGGCGGACAGCAGTTCGCCGCCTTTCGCGCTCTCCGCGTTGGTATAGAAGACCACGCCGCGCGCGTCGAACGCCTTCAGCAGCACCATGCGCACGTTGGGCAGGCCCGCCGGGTCGACCGTCGCCAGCGCCATCGCCTCGGGATCGTTGATTTCCTTGGCCCGTGCTTCGTCGAGCCATTGCTCGAAGAGAGCGAAGGGCTCCGAAGCTTCGGTAAAGTCACCGGCCGTTAACTGCTGTGCGGGAGAATCCATACGTATTCTTGTACCACGGCGGGCCCTTGTGCGTACCCCTCTCCGGTTCCTTGCGTTGGATGACACGGCGCAAATCCGCGTCTCAGGCAGCCTCGGGCTGCGCCTGGCGGCGGCGGTCGCCGCGCTGGCTGGCGCGGCCTTGTGCGGCTGCTCGCTGTCCCTGCCCGGCGCAACCGGCCTGAGCAACGTCGATTTCGAGGCGACCGGATCGATCGCCAAGCCTGCGGCGTCCGCGTCGCCGTCTGTTTCCCCTCTGTCGCGCAAGCTGGACGTCGAAGACTGGCGTCGCGCCCGCGCGGCCATGGCGGTCGCGCTCGATCCGCAGGGCAATGGCGCGACTGTCGCGTGGGACAATCCCGACTCCGGCCGGCGCGGTTCGTTCGTCCCGGTCGCCGCGCCCTACCCCGTCGATGGCCAGGTGTGTCGGGCTTTCATCGCCCGGATCGACGGCGAACCAAGGGAACAGATTCAAGGCGCCGCCTGCAGGATCGGCGGAACCGACGATTGGGACGTAAAGGACGTACGGCCGTTCAGGGAGAGCTGAGGCGGTTCAGCGCGCGATTCATCGCATTGCCGAGCCTGATCCGGACAAGGCTCGCCGGCGCGCGGCGCGACTGCAGCCGGCGGCGTTCTTTTCAATCGCGCTGCCGCAACGCCCTGGTCAACGCGGCGCTGTCGGTCTCCGGCAATCCACAGGACATATTGCGACAGACGTAGGCCGCAGCGCTGCCGCCGACAGGCGTGCGGCCATGCGCCGGGCTCGACGCCGGCCAATCCACGCCGTCCCTGGCGCGCAGCACGCAGACAACGGGATCGGGCGCCGTCAAGGCCGCGCGCACAAGCGCGTCGGCGCCCTGCTCCCTGGCGCCGGCGACGACCACGACCTTGCCGCGCTCAAGCAGATCGGCGGCGCAAAGGAGCGTCGGGCTCATGGCGAGCGCCGCGCCAGCGCCGGAAAACGCGCCGATCAATTTTTCGCAGGCGTCGCGCCAGTAAGTCTCGCCGGTGAGGTGATGCAAGCGGGCGAAAGCCTCGGCCATCATGCCGACGCCGGACGGGGTCGCGTTGTCGCGGGCATGGCGCGGGCGCGGTCCCGGCACGTCGGCTGCATCGGCGGCGGTCTGGAACAGACTTCCGTCGGAATCTCCGAACAATTCCCTCGCTTTTCGCGCGAGGTCGACGGCTTCGTCCAGATCGGCGCGCTCGCCGGTCGCTTCAAACAATGAGAGAGCGGCAAGCGCAAGGGAGGCGTAATCGTCGAGCTGTCCGGCCGCCGAGGCGCGACCGCGCCAGGCATGCGCCAGCCTGCCTTCGCCGTCGCGCGCCAGTTTGCGGACAGTGCGATAGGCATTCCGAGCCGCTTCGAGCCATTCGGGCGCGTCGAATACAAGCGACGCCCGCGCCAGCGCGCGGATCATGAGCCCGTTCCAGTCGACCAGGATCTTGTCGTCGCGCGCCGGCTTTTCGCGCGCGTCGCGGATGTCGAACAGAATGGCGCGCGCGCGGTCCAGCGTCGCCTCGCTCGCGGCGGCGGACGCGTCGATGCGGCGCAGGACATTGCGCCCCTCCCAGTTGCCGCCGGGCCGCACATCATAGGCGCGCACGAATTCGTCGGCCTGTTCGCCAAGCGCGCCGCGAATTTCGTCCGCGGTCCATGTGTAGAACAGTCCTTCCTCGCCCTCCTGATCGGCATCCTGCGCCGCGGCGAACGCGAATCCGCCGGCGCCGTCCTCTCCGGCGCGCATCTCGCGCAGCAACCAACCGACCGTTTCTCGCGCGCGCTGCGCAAACAGATCCGACGGATCGGCCGCGTGCGCGAGGGAGAGGAGTTCGAGAATCTGCGCGTTGTCGTAAAGCATCTTCTCGAAGTGCGGCACATGCCATTGCGCATCGGTCGAATAGCGCGCGAAGCCGCCGCCGAGATGATCGTAAATGCCGCCCTGACACATCGCGACGAGCAGATGACGCACGGCGTCGCATGCATCCGTCCGACCGGTGCGGCAAAATTCGTTCCAGAAGAAGCGAAACATCGGCGCGTTCGGAAACTTCGGCGCATCGCCGACGCCGCCGAACGTCCTGTCGATCTGGCGCAGCAGGGCGCTCGCCAGTCGGGAACGATCCTCGCCGGCGATCGGCGGGCCGGGCGTCGTCGCCGCAATCTCGGCCAGATGCTCGTTGAGCGCGCCTGTGTTGCGGACGACGCTGTCGCGTCGCTCGCGCCAGGCGGCGTCGACCGCTTCCAGCACCTGCGCGAAGGACGGACGTCCCCAGCGCGGCTCGGGCGGGAAATAGGTGCCACCCCAGAACGGCGCGCCGTCAGGCGTCACGAACATGGTGAGAGGCCATCCGCCCTGCTGGCCCAGGGCGTGCAGGGCGGACATGTAGATGTGGTCGATATCCGGCCGCTCCTCGCGATCGATCTTCACGTTCACGAACAGCCGGTTCATCAGCGCGGCCGTCGCCTCGTTCTCGAAACTCTCGTGCGCCATGACGTGGCACCAGTGACAGGCGGCATAGCCGATCGACAGCAGAATCGGCCGGTCGCGGGCGCGCGCCTCTTCAAGCGCCGGCGCGCCCCATGCGCGCCAGTGAACCGGGTTTGCCGCGTGCTGCAGCAGATAAGGCGAGGTCTCTTGCGAGAGCAGGTTTTCGGGTGGAAGCATCAGGCCAAGATAGAGCGGTTGCGGCATCCGTCCAGCTTTGGTCAGACCGCGCCGCCCCGGCCTTGTCCGCTCACGAAACGCGACGCGCCCTCGCGCCCGCCGATCCGAAGCGAGCGATCGCCGAGAAACGCCTCCTGGCGCAGCGCGCCCGCCATGTCGAGCGACCATTGATCGAGCGCCGAGCGGCGGTCCGAACGCATACAGGCCTGCGGAAACGCGGCAATCTGCTGCGCAAGCGCGATCGCCGCGGTCAGCGCCTGGCCCGCAGGCACGACTCGATTGGCGAGGCCGAACGCAAGGGCCTCGTCCGCCGCCACCGGACGACCCGTGAGAATCATGTCGAGCGCGCGCGACTGGCCGATCAGGCGCGGCAACCGGATCGTGCCGCCGTCGATCAGCGGCACGCCCCAGCGGCGGCAGAAGACACCGAACACCGCCGTTGTCGAGACGACGCGCAGATCGCACATGAGCGCAAGCTCCAGCCCGCCGGCGACCGCGTAGCCCTCGACCGCCGCGACGATCGGCTTGTTCACGACCATGCGAGTCGGGCCAAGCGGACCGTGCGAGGATGGATCATGCTCGAACGACTGCGCGGAAATCTCCTTGAGATCGGCGCCGGAACAGAAATTCCCGTTCGCGCCGGTCAGGACCAGCACGTACGCTGCATCGTCCCCGTCGAATCGCGTGATCGCCTCGCGCAGCGCAACGGCGGTCGGCGGGTCGATCGCATTGCGCGCCTCGGGACGGTCAATGGAAAGAATGCGAACATGTCCATCGTTGGTCTCATGCAGAGACATTGCGCCCTCCCGACCTAAATTCTCCATCCGCGGTTCACTTGCGTGCGCGACGCTCCAGATTGAGAGATAAGGAGAGGCGATGTCCACCTTGCACTTCACAGGCGCTACTCCCGATGACGCCGCAAAGGTCGATGCGGTCGTCGTTGCGCGCCTGCACGATCTCGGCGACGGCTTCATCGTGCGGCGCGCCTTGCCGTCTGCGGGGCGGCGCATGATCGGGCCGTTCATATTCCTCGATCAGATGGGGCCGGCGGACATCGCTCCGGGGCGCGGGATCGACGTGCGACCGCATCCCCATATCGGCCTTGCGACCGTCACCTACCTGTTCGACGGCGAAATCAGACACCGCGATTCGCTCGGCAGCGTCGTCGATATCGAGCCCGGCGCCATGAACTGGATGACGGCCGGGCGCGGCATCGCCCATTCCGAGCGCTCCGGCGACGAATGGCGCGCGAAGGGCGGTCGGCTTACCGGCCTGCAATTGTGGGTGGCGCTGCCACGCGATCTGGAGGAGACCGATCCGGCCTTCGATCATTATGATGCGAGCGAACTGCCTCTGGTCGAAGCCGACGGCGCACGCGCCCGCATTGTCGCCGGCGCCGCGTGGGGCCAGCGATCGCCCGCGCGCACATTTGCGGATACGATCCTTGTCGATCTCGCGCTCGCCGCCGGCGCGTCGGCGCCGATCGACGCGGATCACGAGGAGCGCGCGCTCTACATCGCATCCGGATCGGTCCACATTGGCGGCGGCCTGCACGAACCGGGCCGGCTGCTGGCGCTGCAACCGGGACGATCATACCGAATCCGGGCCGACTCCGCGGCGCGCGTCGCGCTCATCGGCGGCGAAACCGCCGACGGGCCACGTCACATCTGGTGGAATTTCGTCTCCTCGCGCCGGGACCGGATCGAGCAGGCCAAAGCGGATTGGCTCGCAGGGCGTTTCGAGCGCGTTCCGGATGAAACCGAATTCATCCCGCTGCCCGGATGAGCGCCAGGCTTTCGTCGAAACGCAGGTCGAGCTCGCGTCCGCGACTGGCGGCTTCCATTCGTGCAAAGCGCATTGCGCTCGACAGGTCGCTGAATACGCCGCCGATGAGGCCTTGCGCGTCCTCGACGACGAAAGACGCCTGGCGGCCGCGGCTGAGGCGGAAGCAGAGCGGCGCGGCGGAGATTTGCGGATGGCTGTCCATTTGTCCGATATTCCTCTTTGAACCCCTGCTGCGTTTCTCGCATGCGCGACATGAACGCCGGGTGAGCGCGACAGCCGCATTCCCGCCGCAATCTTCGCCGCAAAGGGCAAACCCGCTCGCGATCTTCTGTGGCGCATGCGAAGCTTCGCCTCATGATTCACGCCCGCCGCAATCTCATCACCGATGTCGAGGGAATTCTCGTCGGCAATGCCGAGGACGCCCGGATCGCAACCGGCGTGACGGTCGCCCTATTCGAGCCGGACGCCGTCGCGTCGGCAGCGATCACCGGCGGCGCGCCGGCCGGCCGCGATCAGGAATGTCTTGCGCCAGAGGCGAGCATCGAGAGCATACACGGCCTGATTCTCGCCGGCGGCTCCGGCTACGGCCTCGACGCGGCCACGGGCGCCCAGGCCTGGCTGCGCGAGCGCGGACGAGGCGTCGCGTTCGGCCGGACCATCATACCGATCGTCCCGCAGGCGATCTGCTTCGATCTCATGAACGGCGGCGACAAGGAATGGGGCCGGTTTCCGCCGTATCGCGACCTCGCCTATGCCGCATGCGATCGCGCGGAACGGACCTTCGCCCTCGGCACGGCCGGCGGCGGCTTTGGCGCCACGACGGCGGACCTCAAGGGCGGGCTTGGCTCGTCGAGCGTCGTCACATCGACCGGACATACGGTCGGCGCGCTGGTCGTCGTCAACGCGATCGGCTCGGCCCTCGTCGGCGACGGTCCGCATTTCTGGGCCTCGCCCTGGGAAATCGGCGCGGAGTTCGGCGGCCTCGGCGCGCCTGCAAAGCCATCGACCGCACTGGCGTGGAAAGGCCGCCCGGTGACGCCAGCGACGACTATTGCGATCGTCGCGACCGATGCAAAGCTGACAAAAGCGCAGGCCAAACGCATGGCGATCGCGGCGTCCGGCGGCCTGTCAAAAGGTCTGCGACTGGCGCACGCCGTCTGGGATGGCGATACGGTTTTCGCGGCGTCCACAGGAAGGCGCGAAATGCCGGATACGGCGACGGACCTCATCGAAATCTGCGCGCTCGCCTCCGACTGCCTCGCACGCGCCATCGCACGAGGGGTCTACGAGGCGACCCCGCTGCCATTTCCGGGCGCGGCGCCGTCGTGGCGCGATCGATTCGGCCGTTGAACGGCGGCGCCGAGAACCCGGAGTCCCGTTGCGTGCATTCGGGCGAAGATCCGGCGTAAGCTGGCCATCTCCTTCCTTGCAAGGCGAGGCGACGCGGCTGGACCGAATGAGAGACCTCAGACAACTCGTCGACCGTTCCACCGCACGCTACAACGCCCGCTTTCCGCAGGCGCAGCTCGACGACCTCATGTTCGCTGGCGACCCGTTGGCGGACGCCGCCGTCGCAGCTCTGCACGAACGCGCCTATCAACGATCGGAGGGCAAGCTCGAAGCCGTGCGCGCACTGGCCAAAGACGGGGAGCCTGCCGCGCGCGCCTTTCTCGACCAGACGATGGAACGGCCGGCCTGGCTCGACGACAGACTTCTGGCGCAGGGCCAACGCCTCACGCTAGGCTTCGTCTCGTTGAGCAAGCTGTCGCTGACGCACAGCCTGTTCGCCGGCGGCATGTTCGCCCGGGCGACGCTGGTGACGCACGCCACCGGACGTCTGGGCGCCGATCCGTCGACGCGCATTCGCGAGACCGGCGCATTCATCGGCGCGATCATGCAGCCGGGTGGCCTGGCGCCGGGAGCGCTCGGCCACGAGACGACGTTGCGTGTGCGGCTCCTGCATTCCTCTATTCGCGCCTGGCTGAAGCGGACGCCGGGCTTCTCCGAAGATTACGTCGGCGAACCGATCGACCAGACCATGCTGGCGATGACGCTCGGCCTGTTCAGCTATCTCAACCTGCGCTCGTTCGCGCGGCTCGGGGTCGGTTTCGTCGATGACGATCTCGCCGCGCACCATCATCTGTGGCGCTATGTCGGCCATCTGCTCGGCGTGGATGCGCGCCTGCTCACATCGTCGCCGCGGCAGGAGAAGGACTTGTGGAGCGCCCTCGTCGCGCACCAGGCGTTCCCAGATTCCTGGGGCGGAAGCTACCTGGACGAATCGGCGCGCACGGCGGCGCGGCTGGCAGGCAATGTGCGGGAGTTCAGGCCGTTCTTCCGCTCGCTTTTTCTGTATCTGTCCGGCCCCGGCTGGTTTGGCGTCGAGGACGAGGCGCATCTCGATTACCGCCTCGCGGCGCTGCGCGTCGGAAACGGCGCGCTGAGCATCGGCCGACGCTGGATTCCCGGCGCTTCGCGCCGCATGGCCGAGCGCGGCCTGGAAGCGTTCGGCCGCGCAGTCAGCCTCGCCCGCGCGCATGACTATGGCCTCAGAATCGAGACAACCGAGGAAAATGCGAGCAGCGAAGCGACGATGCGCGCCGTCGCCGCCAATGTCCGCGATCGCTTCGCCGGCGTGATGACCGCGCGCCGCGCCGGAAGCCTGCCCCATTTTGGCGCAGGCGCCGACCGGCCCGCGTAAACGCTCCCTCAAGCCTAATGCCCGATAACCTTTCCAAGAGCGCGTGCGCGCTTTGCGTGTGGCTTCCGGGCCGCAGCGACGCGCACGGACACATCGGGCAATCGTCGCGTCGGTGGCGAGCGTACAGGCGGCATGCGTATGGGTCGTTCGCGGATCGGTTGGGCGTTGGGCGTGGTTGCGCCATGGTGCCTCGGCGCCGGCGTTCTGATGTCATTCACAGCGGACGCCGGTCAGGACTATGTTTCCGGCGCATCGATCGCACCCATCGACGCACGCGCCGCGCTCGCGCCGCGCGATCTCGTCCCTTCCTCCGCGCTTGCAGGCAATCTCGGCAGTTTCGCCTCGACGCGCGGCGTCTTGCGCGAAGCGCGCCTCGCCATCGGCCCGGCTGCCGAATTCCACTCGGTTCCGGACGAGCTTTCGCCGCGCGCGGCGCTCAAGCCGCGCCCCGGCCATTTCCCGCAGATCGTGCGCTCGGCCAAGAGCGATCCGTTTGTGGCGCTGCGTCCCTCGTTCGAGTCGCGGCTGCGACGTCCGAACGGCGTGAAGCAACTGATCGCGAACGACCTTGTCTTTCACGCCGACGAGAACGCCATCGCCTCGACGTTTCAGCCATTCGAAAGCGACGCCGGCGGCCCGGACGCAGTCGCGAAATTCGAGCCGTGGAGCGAGGACGACGCGCCAGCGACCACCACGCCGATCGGAAACGCAGGCGCCTCCCCGACGCAGGGCGGTTCGGTCATCACAATTCGCCCGGCGGCGATCGCCGCCCGCAATGCGCAAGGCGCCACTCCGGCCCTCCCGCGCGCCGTGACGCTGGGGTCCGCCACGCCCGCCCCCGCCGATTCGACCCCGGTCGAAGTGGTGGCGATCCCCGACGCTCCCCGTCTCGCCACCGCGCCGCTCCCGCAGCCGAACGCCACCATCGTGGCGCGCACGCCGGCCGGCCGACCGGACTATGCCGCGCTGATCGGACCGGAGCAGCTCGACCGCGAGAAGAAATGCCTAGCGGAGGCAGTCTATTTCGAAGCTCGCAGCGAACCGGAAGAAGGTCAGGCTGCTGTGGCGCAGGTCGTGCTCAACCGCGTCTCGTCCGGCCTCTATCCTGCATCGATCTGCGGCGTCGTTTACCAGAACCGCAGCCATTACAAGGCCTGTCAGTTCTCCTTCGCCTGCGAGGGCAAATCGCTGCGGGTCTCGGATCAGGAGTCCTGGCGCGCGGCGACCCGAATCGCCGACGAGGTGCTGGAAGGGCGCACGTGGGTCGCCGACGTTGGCGATTCGACGCACTACCATGCGAACTACGTCCGCCCGCGCTGGGCCAAGCGCCTGAAAAAAATGGACGTCATCGGCAAGCACATCTTCTACAGGCTGAAGGAAGGCCAGACCTAGCGCTGCCCGATCTGCAGCGACTTCATCCCCTGATGCTGAAGCGCGGCGGCGATTCTGGTCTGGAGCGGCGCGAGATACCAGGGCAGAGAAACCTCGACTCGCACGACATCGGCAAAAACGTCGAGGCCGGCGGTCACCCGCTGGTGGAGCGCAACCACGACGACATCTGCGTGGTTCGCCTTCCAGGCCACGTCGAAAGCCGAAAAGATCGAGGAAAATTCCGTCCGGCCGCGATCGAGGCCGCGGGCGATGCGTCGCTGCGCCTCCTCGGCGCCGAGATTGTGGGAGACGGTGACGACGATGGGTTGGGCCATGCGGCCAAGGTGGGGGCCGCAGCCGGGGATGTCGAGTGCGCGGGCGCAACATCGCCGCTGGGGAAGGCTGGCCGGCCGGCCTCGGCTTCACTTGCCGGAGCGGCCCAAAACCGCCATGTTCGAATGAGATTCTTCTCCGGTTTGTAGCCAGTTCGCAGGTCACGCCGCCCCGGCGCCCGGCCGCCCATAGAAAGACCTCCGCGTGTTTGCATCCTTTCCAAAGCCGCCTGCCCGCATCCGCGCGCTGGGCGCCGTCCTGTTAGCCGCCGCCCTGAGCGCGCCGCCCGGCGACGCCGCATGGGCGCGCGAAAACATCTCGGTGTCCACGCCGTTCGAAGTGGGAGAAAGTCCGGCCGGCAATTATCTGGCGGCGCTGGTCGCCGGCGCGGAACGCGACACACTGGCGGCCTCGACCTATTTCCGGGAGGCGCTGCGCGCTGACCCGCACAACGCCGATCTGACCGAACGCGCTTTCGTCGCCTCGCTCGCGAACGGCAACATGCCCGAGGCGTTCAGCCTTTCCGAACGCCTGCTAAAAATCGACCCGTCCAACGGCCTCGCCAATCTCGCGCTCGGCATCCGCGCCATCAAGCAGAACCGCTGGAACGCCGCGCGCGGCTTTCTCGCCAAGGGCGGCGCGGGCCGCCAGCGCGACCTCACCGCAACGCTGCTGACCGCCTGGTCCTATGTCGGCGGCGGCGAAGCCAAGCGCGCGCTGCCGATGGTCGACAAATTACGCGACGAAGCGTTCAGCGTGTTCCGCGACTATCACGATGCGCTGATCGCCGATGTTGCGGGCAACACCGACGAAGCGCGCCGCCGGTTCGAGGCGGTATACAAGACCGACAAGAACACACTGCGGCTCGTCGACGCCTATGCGCGATTTCTCGCGAGCCACGGCGATCGCGACAAGGCGAAGCAGATCTATATGGATTTCGATCAGGTGGTCCCGCGCCATCCGATCGTTACGGCGGCGCTCGCCGACCTTGCGGCAGGTCGGCCGCTCCAACCGTTCGTGCGAAATGCGCAGCAGGGCGCGGCCGAAGTTCTGTACGGCCTCGGCGCCGTCGGCGGCCGGCAGGGCGACGAACTTGCCGCCATGATCTACCTGCGGCTGTCGCTGTTCCTCGACGACCAGAACGCGCTCGCGCAAGTCACGCTCGCCGACGTCTACGAGCGGCTGAAGCAGAACGAGCAGGCGATCGACGCCTATGATTCCGTGCCGGACACTTCACCGCTGCGCATCAATGCCGACATTCAGATCGCGCTACTGCTGGAGACCATGGGCAAGTCGGACGAAGCGTCGAAACATCTGAAGGCGATCGTCGACGAACACCCGAACGATCCCGAGGCGCAGACCGCGCTCGGCAACATCCAGCGCGCTCGCAAGGACTATAAAGGCGCAATCGACAGCTACACGAAGGCGATCGCTCTGTCCTCCGGTCCCGAACAGGCGCTTTGGTCGTTGTATTACTACCGGGGCATCGCCTATGAACGCGCCAAGAACTGGCCGCCGGCGGAAGCCGACTTCAAGAAGGCGCTGGCGCTGTTTCCCGACCAACCGCTCGTTCTGAACTATCTCGGCTATTCCTGGGTCGACAAGAACATGAATCTTGAAGAAGCGTTCAAGATGCTGCGGCGCGCCGTCGAACTGCGGCCGCAGGACGGATACATCGTCGACAGCCTTGGATGGGCGCACTACAAGCTCGGACAATACGATGAAGCGGTGAAGGATCTCGAACGCGCCGTCGACCTGAAACCCGCCGATCCCGTCATCAACGACCATCTCGGCGACGCCTACTGGCGAGTGGGCCGCAAGCTCGAAGCGCAGTTCCAGTGGAACCATGCGCGCGACCTGAAGCCGGAGCCGGAAGATCTGGACGCCATCCTGAAGAAGATCAGGGACGGCATCGTCGACGCGAAGCCGGAATCCGCCGACGCGGGCAAGAAAGACGGCGGCTGAAGGGCGCGCAACATGTATGTTCCGCCGCTTCACCGTCTTGACGACGCAGCCGCACAGCATGCGTTGATCGCCGCGCGCGCCCTTGGCCTGCTCATCACGAACGGCGCCAGCGGCCTGATCGCCAATCCCGCTCCATTCCTGCTCGACAGGCCCGCGGGCGGACAAGGCGTGTTGCGCGCTCATCTTGCCCGCGCCAATCCGCAATGGCGCGAGCACGAGAGTTCGCGCGAGGCGCTTGTCGTATTTCAGGACGTAGACGTCTATGTCACGCCGTCCTGGTATGCGACGAAACGCGAGACTGGCGAGGTCGTGCCGACGTGGAATTATTCCGCTGTCCATGTCTACGGGACGCTGCGTGCGATCGAGGATCGCGACTGGCTGCGCAGACTCGTCGGCGACCTGACCGAGCGACATGAGGCGAGCCGCGCCGCGCCGTGGAAGGTTTCCGATGCGCCTGACGAGTATATCGAGCGGATGCTGCGCGCGATCGTCGGCATCGAGATTACGATCACGCGCATCGAAGGCAAGGCGAAAGTGAGCCAGAACCGCGCCGCCGCCGATCGCGCCGGCGTCGTCGCGGGCCTGCGTGAGCAAGGCGGCGACGCCGCGTTGCGCATGGCCGATCAGATCGAGCAGGCGACAACGCCGTGACAGCGATTTTCGCGCGCCATGCGCGCGCGCCGGCGAAGATCAATCTGACGTTGCACGTGCTCGGCCGGCGCGCCGACGGCTACCACGAATTGCAGAGCCTGGTCGCCTTTGCCGGCGCCTGCGATCACCTCACATTTTCGCCCGGCGCCGCCTTGTCGCTGTCGGTCGACGGTCCAACGGCGGAGGCTGCCGGCGGCGGCGCGGACAATCTCGTGCTGCGCGCTGCGCGCCATCTGCAGGCGCGCGTCGAGGGCCTGCGCGTCGGCGCGTTCCATCTGACCAAATATCTGCCGGTCGCTGCAGGGATCGGCGGCGGTTCATCGGATGCGGCGGCGGCGCTCAGGCTGCTGGCGCGGGAAAACGCGCTCGCGCCCGATGACATGCGCCTGATCGAAGCGGCGCGGGCGACCGGCGCCGACGTGCCAGTGTGCCTCGATCCGTGCGCGCGCATGATGGCGGGCGCCGGCGAACGTCTCGGCCCAAAGCTCGGTCTTGCGCCATTGGCGGCAGTGCTCGTCAATCCGCGCGTCCCGGTCGAAACGCGCGCGGTGTTCACCATGCTGGGGCTGAAGGCGGGCGAGTCTCGCAGCTTCGGCGCGCATCCGGAGATCGGCGCGCGCATGGCGCCCGAGGCCCTGATCGCCGCGCTGAAAAAGGCCCGCAACGATCTTGAAGACCCGGCCGGAGTCGTTGCGCGCGACATCGTCGATGTTCTGGCCGTGCTCGGCGCGGCGCGGGGCGCAAGACTGGCGCGCATGTCCGGATCCGGCGCCACCTGCTTCGCCCTGTTCGCCGACCGATGTCAGGCGGCCCGCGCCGCGCGCGCGATCCGGCGTGGTCATCCCGCCTGGTGGGTGCGCGCGACATTGCTGCGCTGAGCGGCGCGCATTAGCCACTGCGCGCCTCTGGCTGATAAACTGCCCACAACAAGACACGGGAGGCTGTCAGTGAGCGACACGAAGGCCAGCGGGCCTCTGGCGGGCGTACGCGTTCTCGATCTCACCGGCGTCGTGCTTGGGCCGCTCGCCACGCAGATTCTCGGCGACTACGGCGCCGACGTGATCAAGATCGAACCTCTGGACGGCGACCTGATGCGCGCCAACGGCGCGCAGCGCAGCGACGACTCCACGGTCGGCCTCAGTTCGATCTTTCTTGCGATCAATCGCAACAAGCGCTCGCTCGCCATCGATCTCAAATCGCCGGAGGGCAGGGACGCCGTGCGGCGTCTGGCGAAGACGGCGGACGCGCTCGTGCACAACATGCGCGTCGAGGCTATCGAACGACTCGGCTTCGGCTATGACGACATACGAAAAATCAGGCCGGACATCGTCTATTGCGTAGCGACCGGCTTCGGCCAGGATGGCCCGGATCGCGCGCGACCTGCGTTCGACGATGTGATTCAGGCAGGTTGCGGTCTCGTCTCCATCGCCAACGTCTATGCCGAGCGACCCGATTACGTGTCGAGCCTGATCGCCGACAAGACAACGGGTCTCGCGCTCGTCAACGCCGTGCTCGCTGCATTGTTTCATCGCGAGCGAACGGGACAGGGGCAATATGTCGAGACGCCCATGCTCGAAACCATGACGGCCTTCGTTCTGGCCGAACACATGGGCGGCATGACGTTCGAACCGCGCGAGGGCGCCGCCGGCTATGCGCGCCTGTTGCTGGGAGGCCGGCGCCCGATGCGCACGAAGGACGGCTGGCTCGCGCTGCTGCCCTATACCGCGGAGCACTGGTCGGCCTTCTTCGAGGAAATCGGCCGTCTCGATCTCGTGACGATCGCCACCGACCGCCTCGCCCGCAACAAACATGTGCAGGAGCTTTATTCCGCGATGCGCGAGGCGCTGGAAAAACGCACGACCGACGAATGGTTTTCGACCTGCGAACGCCTCGACATTCCCGCGACGCGCCTCTACGCGCTCGACGACCTGCCCGATCATCCGCATCTCGCCGCAACGAATTTCTTCGAGTTGCACGATCATCCGGTCGCAGGAAAAATCCGCATGACGCGCCCGCCGACGAAATTTTCCGAAAC
>JAJXWB010000035.1 GCA_021781815.1 Pseudomonadota bacterium
CCGCATTGATCTGCGGCAGCGCGACGCCGGTGGCCGACATCAAATCGGAATGCCGGCCGGCTTCAGATCGGAACAGGTGGCCGGCTTCCAGTTGGAATGCATGGCCGGCTTCGTCGGAATACGCACATCAGCGTGCTGGACAGCGCATTCGTAATCCAGATCCGCCCATCGCGGGTCTGCGCCATGCTGTGCGGTCCGTGCTTGCCGGAGAACACGCCGATCGGCAGCTTCATGCCGGAGAATATGCCGCCACGGGGCAGATCGATGTCTGGCAGCTGATATTTCTCGATCGCGCCGCTCTTGGGATCCAGAACCCAAAGAATGTCGTGCCCCTCGTCGGTGCCATAGATCTTCTGATCCTTTGCGACATCTGCGTCGTGTATGAACGTGTCGGCGTCTCCGACCTCCCATTCCCGGACCTTCGCGCGGGCAAGCTCTGGACTGGCTCCATAGGACTGCTTGGCGGCAATTGGCTTCCCATCGAAGCCGCGACTAAGGACATCCGCAAACGCTGCTTTTTGCGGGGCCGACGGCATGGCGAGCATGCCTTCCATCTTCTCGAGCGTCGTCATCCATTCCTGATGGCTCTGCGGAATGCGCGTCGTCGCATTGCCGATCTGATGGCAATAATTGCACTGGCTGATGAAGGCGGGGCGATCGCGCGCGACATCCTTCCAGGGTAGTCTCGCATTGAACGCTGACGCCGAGAGGGCGTCAGACGCGTCGTCGACGCTGGCGAAATGTTTGAGCGTCAAATCGAGCCGGCTGTTTTCGCTTGGCCCGACATTCGCAACGACGATCGAATCCTCGAAACCTGCTAGGCGGGCGCGAACCGACAATGCGCCGCCGAACTCGGTCCGGACCGCAAAACTTCCATCCGCGGCCGTATAGACCGTATCGCGCTTTTCCTTGGCGGCGTCGAAGACTGTCACCATTGCGCCGTAGGCGGGGGCGCCGGCAGGGGTAAGCACTGTGCCGACAAGCGATGCGGCGCTGGCGGAATTCGCCAGAATCGTCGCGGCGAGGAGGGCGGACGCGCCGCCAAGCGAGCAAATGATTTTCATATCGACAATGCCTCGTTGAGCGGCTGCGACGGGCGCACGCTGAACCAGCTGCGACCGGACCGGCTGAATTGCAGGGAGGCGAGCAACGGCAGCGAAAGCAGCCCCATCAGCGGCCCGCCAGTCGCGAGATTGATCAAAAGCGCCGCCGCTGAAACGTCGAGCTTTCGCACCCCGAGGGCGTCGCCGAAGGCGAGAATCAAGATAAGAACCAGGCCGCTTAGCTGGTTGAGCGCCATGATGCCGACAACCACCGACTTTCCACGACCGGACCAAAGAAGGACGGCCTGAAGCAACAAGCAGGCGGCCGGCGCAAAATAGCCGGCGGCATAGAGCCCGAAATAGCCTGTCAGCGCCACCGACAGGAGCAACAGGATTGTCCACACTCCGACCAGCAATGGCGGCCGGGATCGGGCCGGCGGCCCGAGCATCGGTTTCATTCGATCATCCTCCCAAGTGCGATCGGCGACCGTTTACCTCTCCCGATCGACCGCTTGTTGACTTTGGACGCCAATTCGCGCGAGCCTCCGCCGAAGCAGAAAATGAGACGGCCGATGTCTGCTTGGGTCCGCAGCGGCGTTTTAGCTGGCGCAGACGAACTGATCGCCGAACTCGGCGGCGATCACATCGCGCTACGATGCGAGGCCGGGCTCGAAGGCGCCGAGTCGGCCGATCCAGACTTTCCGATACCCGCCGCTGGGGTGGTTCGCTTACTGGAACTCGCCGCGGCAAAGCGCCAATGCGAAGCTTTCGGGCTCTTGCTGTCTCAAAAGCAGGATTTCACGATCTTCGGGCCGCTCTGGCCTTTGTTCCGCAGCGCCTCCACGGTCCGTGAACTGCTGCAGGATCTCGCCGAGTTCTTCCCCGTCCACACACAGGGCGCGCTGGCGGCAATCGAAAAGACGCCCGATGGTGTCGCGTTGATTTACGATCTTGCGGCGGGTGTCGCTCCGACGCATCGTCAGGTCATCGAGCTTGGGGTGGGTTTTGTCATCGGAAATTTGCGCCGTCTGCAACCGAATTGGCGGCCGTCAGACGTTCAGCTCCGGCACGGGCCGCCCAAGCAGCTCACGTGGCACCGTCGTATCCTCGGCGAAAACTTGCAGTTCAATGCCGACCGGAATGCGATCTTCATCGACGAGAAATTCTTGTCGCATGCCTTTGGCTCGGACGAGGCGACCAGTCGACGCGAGCTGACCGCAAGATTTGGAGCCGTGCGCAAGATCTTGCCTAGGGCATTTAGTACGCGCGCCGAAATCGTGGTTCGCGGGCTTTTGCCATTTGCGCGATGCGATCTGGGTGCAGCAGCCAGAATGATGCGGTTGACCCCGCGAACGATGCAGAGACGTCTGGCGGCCGAGGGGACGACCTTCGATCAGACTTTGGACAAGGTCCGCTCGGATCTGGCGATATCGTACTTGCTAGACTCGGGATTGAGCGCGGCGGCCATAGCAGAAATTCTGCAATTCTCCGAGACGAGCGCGTTGTCTCGCGCATTTCGCCGTTGGTTTGGAGTGGCGCCGATAGAGGTTCGCCGTCGCGCTTCCGACGCGCTGCGCCGCTTCGATCAGACTTAGCAGGCTGCTGAAAAACGACCCGCCTTCGGCATGACGCGACGTCCGCGATCGGATTCTCGTGCGCCGCCGGCGATACGATTGCGCGCCGCTCGGTTCGGGCGCTGAGCGCGGGCGTCATCTCGCTCATGCCGGCCTCGCCGCGATCAGCTTGGGCAGCCGCACCAGATTGTACGCGGCGGCAGCGAAGGCGAACGACCATCCGACTCTTTCGACGCCGCGAAACCGCGTCTTGCGTTGACCGCCGATCGTTTTCATCCAACCGAACGCCTCCTCGATACGTTTGCGGACGCGCTGGCTGATTGCGTAGCCGGCATGCCGCGTCGTGCGGCGGTCGATGGCCGAGCGGCGGCCGTTATTGTTCTGCGCGACATGGGCTACGGTGACAGGGTTACGGTGACAGGATACCAATTGCCGAAATCCAGCATGAGAATCCGAGAGACGCAGGTTACGGTGACAGGATACCAATTGCCGAAATCCAGCATGAGAATCCGAGAGACGCAGAACTCACCCCATAATCCCACGCCTCCGACGCGAGGCGAAATTGCCTCACTCCGCCGCCTCGCCAACCTTCCGCTGCGGCCGCCGCGCCAGCGTCTCCTTCAGGAACCGCCCGGTATGGCTGCGGCTCGCCTTCACGATGTCCTCCGGCGCGCCGGCCGCAACGATCTCGCCGCCGCCGTCGCCGCCTTCCGGCCCCATGTCGATCACCCAGTCGGCAGTCTTGATCACTTCGAGGTTGTGCTCGATCACGACGACCGAATTGCCCTGGTCGACCAGCTCGTGCAGCACCTCCAGCAGTTTCTTCACGTCGTGGAAATGCAGACCGGTCGTCGGCTCGTCCAGAATGTAGAGCGTGCGGCCGGTCGAGCGGCGTGACAATTCCTTTGACAGTTTGACGCGCTGCGCCTCGCCGCCCGACAGCGTGTTGGCCTGCTGCCCGACGTGGATGTAATCCAGCCCGACGCGCATGAGGGTCTGCATCTTTTCGCGGATCGAGGGCACGGCCTTGAACAGGTCGGCGGCTTCCTCCACCGTCATGTCCAGCACGTCGGCGATGGACTTGCCGCGATATTTCACCTCCAGCGTTTCGCGGTCGTATCGCTTGCCCTTGCACACGTCGCAGGTGACGTAGATGTCCGGCAGGAAGTGCATCTCGATCTTGATGACGCCGTCGCCCTGGCACGCCTCGCAGCGCCCGCCCTTGACGTTGAACGAGAAGCGGCCGGGCGCGTAGCCGCGCGCCTTGGCCTCCGGCAGGCCGGCGAACCATTCGCGGATCGGCGTGAAGGCGCCGGTGTAGGTCGCGGGGTTGGAGCGCGGCGTGCGGCCGATCGGGCTCTGGTCGATGTCGATGACCTTGTCGATATGTTCGAGCCCTTCGAGCCTGTCGAACGGGGCGGCGTGTTCGAGCGCGCCGGTGAGTTTTCGCGCGACGGCCTTGTAGAGCGTGTCGACCACGAGCGTCGACTTGCCGCCGCCGGACACGCCGGTGATGGCGGTGAACAGGCCGAGGGGGATTTCCGCCGTCACGTTCTTCAGATTGTTGCCGCGCGCGCCGACAAGCTTCAGGCGGCGGCTGGCCATCGGCTTGCGCCGCTTGCGCGGAACGGAAACTTCGCGCGCGCCGGTCAGGTACTGGCCGGTCAGCGAGTTCGGATTGGCCATGATGTCGGCCGGCGCGCCCTCGGCGACGATCTCGCCGCCGTGAATGCCGGCGCCGGGGCCGACATCGACGACGTAATCGGCGGTCAGGATTGCGTCCTCGTCGTGCTCGACCACGATCACGGTATTGCCCAGGTCGCGCAGCCGCCGCAGCGTTTCGAGCAGTCGGGCGTTGTCGCGCTGGTGCAGGCCAATCGAGGGCTCGTCCAGCACGTACAGCACACCGGTGAGGCCGGAGCCGATCTGCGAGGCGAGGCGTATGCGCTGGCTCTCGCCGCCCGACAGCGATCCCGAGCCTCGTGCGAGAGTGAGGTAATCGAGGCCGACGTCGACCAGAAAGTCGAGGCGGTCGCGGATTTCCTTCAGGATGCGAACGGCGATTTCGTTGCGCTTGGAATCGAGCATGTCCGGCGCGTCGGCGAACCATGTCGATGCGGCCTTGACCGAGAGTTCGCTGACATCAGCGATATGCCTGCCGCCGATCTTGACGCACAAGGCCTCCGGCTTAAGGCGAAAGCCGCTGCACGCCTTGCACGGCGTCGCCGACATGAAGCGCCCGATTTCTTCACGCGCCCACTCGGACTCGGTTTCCAGATAGCGGCGCTGCAGGTTGGAAACCACGCCCTCGAACGGCTTCTTCACCTCATAGGCGCGCAGGCCGTCCTCGTAGGAGAATTTGATCGCGTCCTCGTCGGACCCGTACAGGATGACGTTCTGCGCGGCGGCGGGCAGCTCCCGGAACGGCGTATCGAGCCGGAACTTGTAGTGCTTGCCGAGCGCTTCCAGCGTCTGCTGGTAGTAGGGCGAGGTCGAGCGCGCCCAGGGCGCGATCGCGCCCTTGCGCAAGGTGAGATTGGGGTCAGGCACGACGAGGTCGGGATCGATCGTCTGCTCCGACCCGAGCCCGCCGCAGGTCGGGCAGGCGCCGAACGGATTGTTGAACGAGAACAGTCGCGGTTCGATCTCCGGAATCGTGAAGCCGGAGACGGGGCAGGCGAATTGCGAGGAGAACAGGATGTGGTTCGCCGCGTAATGCGTGGAAACGTTGGCCGCGCTCCGGTCCTTGTCGCTGGCGGCGGCTGGCGTGGGCGCCGCCGCATCCGCGAATTCCATCACCGCTACGCCGCCGGACAGCTCCAGCGCCGTCTCGAAACTCTCCGCCAGCCGCGCGCCCATGTCGGCGCGCACGACGATGCGGTCCACCACCACGTCGATGTCATGCTTGAACTTCTTGTCGAGCGTCGGCGCGTCGGCGATCTCGTAATACTGGCCGTCGATCTTCACGCGCTGGAAGCCGCGCTTCATGTAGTCGGCGATTTCCTTGCGGTACTCGCCTTTTCGCCCGCGCACGACCGGCGCCAGCATATAGAGCCGCGTCTTTTCCGGCAGCGCCAGCACGCGGTCGACCATCTGGCTGACGGTCTGGCTTTCGATCGGCAGGCCGGTGGCCGGCGAATAGGGGATGCCGACGCGCGCCCACAACAGGCGCATGTAGTCATAGATTTCCGTCACGGTGCCGACGGTCGAGCGCGGGTTTTTCGATGTCGTCTTCTGCTCGATCGAAATCGCCGGCGACAGGCCGTCGATCTGGTCGACGTCGGGCTTCGACATCATTTCCAGAAACTGCCGGGCGTAGGCCGATAGCGACTCGACATAGCGGCGCTGGCCCTCGGCGTAGATCGTGTCGAAGGCGAGCGACGACTTGCCCGAGCCCGACAGGCCCGTGAACACGACCAGCGCGTCGCGCGGGATGGTCAGGTCGACGTTCTTGAGGTTGTGCTCGCGGGCGCCGCGCACGGAAATCACCCGCTGGTCGCCCGCGCGGACCGGCAGAGGCAGGTCGCGCTGACGCGCGGCGACGGAACGTGCGGCTGGCGCCTTTTTCGAGGCGGCAGGTTTTGTGGGTTTCGGCATTGTCTCTGGGCTGCGCTGCGGCGATCGTCCCCAATGTAGGCGTCCGCGCCCGTCGGGTCGAGAGCGCCGACATATCCCCAACCCGCGACTTTGGATTGGCTTGTCAGGCGCGTGGGCCCCCACTAAGCATCGGAAAGTCGCAATGAATAAGGCGACGCCGGTTATCGCGGGCAGGGGGCGCGGGCGCCGGTTCCCAGGGAGCATCCAAATGTCGAGCGCAACCGTCGTCACGCCCCGGAATCGGCCTCTTTACAAACTGCTTTACGTTCAGGTGCTCAGCGCAATCGTGCTCGGCGCGCTGGTTGGCTGGCTTTTACCTGACGTCGCAAAGAACGAGTGGATCAAGGCGATGGGCGACGGCTTCGTCAGGCTCATCAAGATGGTGATCGCGCCGATCATCTTCTGCACGGTCGTCTCCGGCATCGCCCATATCGACGACGCCAAGAAAGTCGGCCGCGTCGGGATCAAGGCGCTCGTCTATTTCGAGATCGTTTCGACCTTCGCGCTGATCCTCGGCCTTTTGGTCGCCAACATCGTGCGGCCCGGCGCCGGCCTCGGCGCCGCCGGCTCCAGCGCCGAAAAAGTCGCAGGCTTCGCCAGGCAGGCGGCCGGGCAGAAGAGCGTCGATTTCGTCCTCCACATCATACCCGACAGCGTCGTTGGCGCCTTCGCCGCCGGCGACATATTGCAGGTCCTGCTGTTTTCGATCCTGTTTGGTTTCGCGCTGATGGCGCTGGGCGAGCGGGGCCATACGCTGCGCGCGCTGATCGACGACATCGCCCACGGCGTCTTCGGCGTGATCGCCATCGTCATGCGGGCCGCCCCGATCGGCGCGTTCGGCGCGATGGCCTTCACGGTCGGCAGCTTCGGCGCGGGGGCGCTGCTCAACCTGCTCGGTCTGATCGCAACCTTCTACTTTACGGCGGCGCTGTTCATCTTCGTCGTGCTCGGCGCGATCGCACGGGTGGTCGGGTTCAGCGTCTTCAGATTCCTTGCCTACATCAAGGAAGAACTGCTGATCGTGCTCGGCACGTCGTCGTCGGAAAGCGTCCTGCCGCTGATCATGGAGAAGATGGAGCGCCTCGGCTGCTCGAAATCCGTCGTCGGGCTCGTCGTGCCCACGGGATATTCGTTCAATCTCGACGGAACCAATATCTACATGACGCTGGCGACGCTGTTCATCGCGCAGGCGCTCGGGGTCAATCTGACTTTCGGCGAGCAGATGACCATTCTGATCGTGGCCATGCTCACATCCAAAGGCGCCTCTGGCGTGACCGGCGCCGGTTTCATTACGCTGGCCGCGACGCTGGCCGCCGTGCGTCCCGAACTGGTGCCCGGCATGGCGATCGTGCTGGGCATCGACAAGTTCATGAGCGAATGTCGTGCGCTGACAAATCTTGTCGGCAATGGAATCGCCTGCGCTGTCGTATCCTGGTGGGAGGGCGAGCTGGACCGCGACAAGCTCAAGGCGGGCCTGTCCCGGACAATTGATCCGACCGACATCGAAGCGGCCGTGACGACGGACTGACCTCGGCGCTTGCCGGGCGGCGGCAGCGCCCTAGTTCCGACCCTTCCCGGGCCAAGGAGGGGGTTTGTTCGAACAGTCGGAAGCCGTGCGCCTGATCGCCGCCGTCGCGCGCGGCGACACGACTGCGTTCGACCGGCTCTATCAGGCGTCCGCGCCGAAACTATTTGGCCTGATCCTGCGTATGGTCCGCGATCGCCCGATGGCCGAGGACATCTTGCAAGATTCATTTGTGCGGATATGGACCAGGGCCGCGACTTATGCGCCGGACGCCGGCGAACCGCTCGCATGGATGGCTGCGATCGCGCGCAATCGCGCCATAGACCATCTTCGCGCGAAGCCGTCGCTGCGAAAGGTCGAGGAGGAATATGACGGCTGGTTCGAAAATCTTGCCGAACCGCAGGACCGGGAACGCGGCATTCTGGACGCCGAAATTCTGCGCCATTGTCTGGGCGCGCTCGACGAAATGACCCGGACCTGCATCCTGCGCGCCTATTGCGAGGGGTTTTCCGGCCGGGAACTTGCGGACCGCTACGGTCGGCCTGAAAATACCATCAAGACCTGGCTCAGGCGGGGGCTCGCCGCCTTGAAGGTCTGCCTGGACAAGGACGGATGAGCGACGATCGCGACATGCGCGCTGCGGATTACGTGCTTGGCCTGCACGATGCAGCCGGGCGCGCCGCATTTGCACGCGAAATCGAGCGCGATCCAACGCTGCGGGCAGCCGTCGCCGAATGGGAAAGGCGGCTGTCGCCGCTCGCGATCTCCGCCCCGGACGAATTGCCGCCGCCTGATATGCTGGCCCGCATTCGGGCCTCCCTGCCGGTTGCGGGCGAAAGCGGCGAAGTGGTCGCGCTGCGTCGGGCGGTGCGGCGCTGGCGAGGGATCGCCGCGGCGTCGGGCGCGATCGCCGCAGCCCTCGTGCTGTTTGCCGGCGAGCGCATCTGGCGCGAGGCGCAACCGCCCGGAGTCTACGTGGCGGCCATCAATCGCGGCGGCGCTGCGCCTGCGTTGATCGTTCGTGTCGACATCGGAGCCGGCCGCGTGATCGTACGGCCTGTCGCCGCCGAGACCCCCGCGGGGAAGAGCCTCGAACTCTGGTACATCGACGACGGCGCCGCGCCGCGCTCCATGGGTCTGGTCGGCGCTGGCGCGGAAAGCCTGCCGCTGCCGGGCGGGACGCGGCCTGAAAAGGCGAAGTTCGCGGTCACGGTCGAGCCGCCGGGCGGGTCGCCGACGGGCGGTCCGACGGGGCCTGTCATCTATTCCGGCGACCTGATCCGCGAATAGGCGCAAAAAAGCGGCGCGCTTTAGCGCGCCGCTGATGACGCCGCAGCCGGTCCTCAGGGCATCAAAACCTTGTTCACGACATGGATCACACCGTTCGACTGCATCACGTCGGGGATGGTGATGCGCGCGACGTCGCCCTTGGCGTCCGCGACCATGATGGCTGCGCCCCTGCGCGTGATCGTGAGTGGTTCGCCCTCGACCGTCTTGAGCGTGGCCTGTCCGCCGCCTGCCTTGACGGCCCGGTCGAGGTCGCGCGCCGTATAGCGACCTGACACGACATGATAGGTGAGGACGGAGGCAAGCTGGCTCTTCATGTCGGGTTGCAGCAGGCCGTCGACCGTGCCGGCCGGCAGCTTCCTGAACGCCGCGTTGGTTGGCGCGAACACCGTGAACGGTCCGGCGCCTTCGAGTGTGTCGACGAGGCCGGCCGCTTTCACGGCGGCGACCAATGTGGTGTGATCCTTTGAATTGACCGCGTTCTCGACGATGTTGCGTGACGGATACATCACCGCGCCGCCAACCATTTTCGTCATGGCGGCATGAGCGGCGCTGTTGACCAGGCCAAGAGCGAGGGCGGAAATGGCGAAGGCGGCGGAGATGCGGTTCATGAGAGACTCCCTTGATGGCGCCGACCCGCGGTCGGTCCGGGGGCATGTACGGGAAGCCGGTCCGAAAAGTTTCAGCCCCCCGCCGCGATTGTTTCGTCTTGTCGCCGCCGGGCGCGGATGCTAGAACATACAGAGAACAGGCTTGGGCATGGCTTTTGTTTCGTCTGTGGACAAGGCCGTTTCCGTTTCACCCGCGGGGTCATTTGAAGCCCGGGGCGGAGTAGGGTGTCGCCTCGATTTCAGCCGATGGAGAGAGCCATGTCGGGCAGCGTCAATAAAGTGATCCTCGTGGGCAATCTCGGCCGCGATCCGGAAGTCCGCACCATGCCGAGCGGCGACAAAATGGTCAGCTTCTCGCTCGCCACGACGGAATCCTGGCGTGACAAGAACACCGGCGAGCGCAAGGACAAGACCGAGTGGCACAATGTGGTGATCTTCAACGAGAACCTCGGGCGCGTGGCGGAGCAGTTCTGCAGGAAGGGCTCGAAAATATATGTCGAGGGCCAGTTGCAGACACGTGAATACACCGACAAGGACAATAACCAGCGCCGGGTGACGGAAGTCGTCCTTCAGCGGTTCCGTGGCGAACTGACCCTGCTCGACAGCCGCAATTCGCGCGGCGGCGAGGAGGGCGCGAGCTTCGAGCGCGGCGCATCTGGCGGCGGCTACGCGGCGCGCGGCGGCGGTGGCGGCGATCGCCGTCCGGCGGCGGTCGGCGGCGGCCGGGCCGCTGATCTGGACGACGATATCCCCTTCTAGAAACCGGCAACGCCGCAGAACGAAAATTCACGGCCGGAGCGCCCCGACCATCGGGCGCTCCGGCCGTTCTGTTTCCGGCAGCGTGATCCGACCCCTGTCCAACCCCTGCATAATACAATAAAAATATTTTTATATTTCATCACAAATCCCCTGAAACATCCGGCAAACGTGATGTGTCCGCTCCTTGTTCGGAAAGTGTCACAAATGCGTCATCGCCACTGCTTAGACCCCGTTCAGCTTTCACATCGCTGCGGCGAATGCCTCGCCGCTGGTGTCGATATGCAGGAGGTGCAAGTGGAAAATCCGGGAATGCCGGTCTCAACGTGGAAAGTGCGTATTCCGACGCGCGCCGCAATGTGCGCCATGGGCGCGTTGATGGCGCTCGGCGCCAGCAGCGCGATGGCGCAGGAATCGAGCGATGCGGCCGAAATCCGCGCGCTCAAGGCGCGTCTCAGCGCTCTTGAACACAAGATGAGCGAACAGGCGCGCGAAACGAAGGAAGTGCGCCGTGAGAGCCGCGCAGCCGCAAAGACGAACGGCGCGCAGGGCCATTACGTGAAGGGCGGGCCGATCGACACCTGCGCGCCGGGCGCGTGGTGCTACAAGGGCCTGACGCTTACTCCTGGCGGGTTTGCGGCGCTCGAAGGTGTTTACCGCAGTCACAACGAGCAGTCCGACATCGGGTCGAACTTCAACGCCATTCCGTTTGGTAATAACCAGATCGGCAACAACTCGGAAGCGCGCTTCAGCGCCCGCCAGAGCCGTGCATCGCTTCTCGTTGAAGGTCGCATCAACCCGGCCACAAGAGTTTCAGCGTACGGCGAGTTCGACTTCCTCGGCGCCGGTCAGACAGCCAACTCCAACGAATCCAACTCCTATCAGCCACGCATCCGGCACCTGTATGCGGCCATCGATCAGGACGCATGGGGCACGCACGTGCTCGCCGGTCAGAACTGGTCTTTGACCACCCTCAACGGGTTCAAGGGCATAGTCCAGCGCGACGAGCAAATTCCGCTCACGATCGACGCACAGTACGTTCCCGGCTTCACATGGACCCGCCAGCCGCAGGTGCGCGTCGTCCAGGATCTGGGATATGGACTGCATGCCGCTCTCTCCGTCGAAAATGGACAGACGACCCTCGCCGGGACGCTGCCCAACGGTCTGATCGCCTTTTCGAACAATTCGTGCGGTTTTCCGGGCGTGGCTCAGACCAATCCGTCAGGATATGGCCTCCTCAACGCTTGTAACAACTATTCGATCAACGGCTCGCCGGACTTTATCGGCAAGTTGTCCTGGGCGCCTGAACTCGGCGGACACAAGATCAACGTGCAGGGCTTCGGCATGCTGCGCGACCTCAGCAACCGCACGAACGGCGCGGGTATAGCCGGCGGCGTGCCCTATCCGGTCGCCAGCAGCGACACCTGGACCACAGGATTCGGCGGTGGTGTTCTCGCGCAGGTCATTCCGAACGTGCTGGACCTCCAGTTCTCGGCGACGACAGGCCATGGCATCGGCCGCTACGGCTCCGGTCAGCTTGCTGACGCCACGTATAATGTCCTTTCCGGAAGGCTCGCAGGCGTCAAGGAAACGCAGATGCTGGCCGGCCTGATCTTCCATGCCATGAACACGGTCGACTTCTACGTCTACGCGGGCCAGGAAGTCGCGGGCAGGACGGCGGTCGTTCCCGGTCTCTCCGGCGCGACCTACGGCTACGGCAATCCGTATAATCTGAACACGGGATGTCAGAACGCCACTGCAATCGGCGTGGGCGCCTGCGCTGGCGCAACCAAGTCGATCCAGCAGTTGACGCTCGGCGCCTGGGATACGGTCGCCAAGGGCGATTACGGCACCGTCAAGGTTGGCGCGCAGTACTCGTTCACCAAGCGCTCGCTCTTTGCCGACGTCACCGGCTACGCGCCGACCGCGAACGAGAGCATGGGCCTCATCAGCTTGCGCTACTATCCGTTCCAGTAAACCGGAACCTCCAGACCAAACTGAAAGGGCGCCGAAAGGCGCCCTTTTTTGTTTCAGATCGGTTTCAGGATCTGGGCGTCGGCTCAGTCTTCGAGCGTTTCGGCCGCCGGTTTGACCCGAACGGGCCGCAGCAGGAACGACGGGACGTGATCGCCCATGCCGATCACGGGCGCATCGTCATGGTCATCGTGTCGCGGCTTGCGGTCGCGGCGACCATCGCGGGGCGAATTTGCGTCATGCTCGGCGCGTGGGCGGCGTTCGTGGCGCACGGCGCGTGGCGCCTCGGCTGCGGTCGCGTCCGCGCTTGCCGGCTGCGCCTCACCGTAGCGCGCGCCGCGCGGCTTGCGTGCGGGCGCTGGCGTCTCGGGAGCGCTACGCGGCGGGCGTCCTTCTCCGCGGCCTGCGCGCGCCGTGCGGCCGCCGCGCTCGCCACGACGTTCGCTGTCCTGACCTTCGCGATGCGGTCGCGCGCGATGGGGCGTCTCGTCCGCGCCAAGTTCATTCAGCGCCGGACCGATCCAGTCGATCTTGCGTGCAATCAACTTCTCGATCTGGTCGACGTACTTCGTGTCCTCGTGCGTGACGAGTGTCAGCGCCACGCCGCTTCTTCCGGCGCGGCCCGTGCGGCCGATGCGGTGCACATAGTCTTCGGAATGCGTCGGAACGTCGAAATTGAAGACGTGGCTCACATCGGGAATGTCGAGACCGCGCGCCGCGACGTCGGAGCAGACGATGAGATCGACGTCGCCGGTCTTGAATGCTTCGAGCGAGGCCATGCGGGCGAGCTGGTCCATGTCGCCATGCAGCGCGCCAACGGAGAAACCATGCTTGGCGAGCGACTTGTGCAATAGAGCGACGTCGCGCTTGCGGTTGCAGAAGATGATCGCGTTCTTGAGGTTCTCCTGACCGCGGATCAGCTTGCGCAGCGTGTCGCGCTTGGCGGCGTGGCCATGCGTCGCAACCAGGCCCTGCGTGATCCCCGTGGCCGTCGAGGCCGCGCGCGCCACCTCGACGCGCACGGGATTATGCAGGAACGCCTCGGTCAGCCGCGTGATTTCCGGCGGCATGGTCGCCGAGAAGAAGAGCGTCTGGCGCGTGAACGGCACCAGCTTGCAGATTTTCTCGATGTCCGGGATGAACCCCATGTCGAGCATGCGGTCCGCCTCGTCGATAACGAGAATCTCAATGCCGTTGAGCAGAAGCTTGCCGCGCTCGAAGAAGTCGAGCAGGCGGCCTGGCGTGGCGATCAGCACGTCGGCGCCGCGCATGATCTTGGCTTCCTGATCGCCGAACGAGACGCCGCCGATCAGCAGGGCGACGTTGAGCTTGTGATTGGTTCCGTACTTGACGAAAGCTTCCTCGACCTGGGCGGCGAGTTCGCGGGTCGGTTCGAGAATCAGCGTGCGCGGCATGCGCGCGCGGGCGCGCCCCTGTTCGAGACGGCAGAGCATGGGGAGCGTGAAGGCCGCGGTCTTGCCGGTTCCGGTCTGCGCTATGCCGAGAATGTCTCGCCCAGCGAGCGCATGCGGGATGGACTGGGCCTGAATCGGCGTAGGGGTCGTATAGCCGGAAGCTTCGACCGCCTGAAGGACCTTGCTGGAAAGGCCCAATTCGTTGAATTGCATCAAATGTCCTGAACGCGGCGCTTTTTGATCGGAGAGAAGAGGCGCCGGCCGCGACGAGTTGCGCCAGATTAGATGGCGGTCAGGATATGTTGTCAGCGCGACCGCTACAGCCAGTGCTGACCGGCCCCAGAGAGCCGTCCTACCTTCCGTTGCTATGCAATATGCTCAAATTCCTGAAAGTCAAGATTTACAAAGCCGGCCGGGTGGCTTTTTGCCGCGGCGTGTTGGGAATTTCAGGCGAATGATTAACGCTGCGCCGGAGAAACGGCGCTTGTGAGACTTATTTCGTCTTGCCCGTGCAGGGGTCGAGCACGGTCTGGCCAGCCGGAGTCCGGATGGACGCCGTCGCCGTGTAGTCCACGCCCGAGCGCCCGGCGCGAAAGAGGGCGGCGAACCGCTGCAATCCGCCGTTGTGCGAGGCGACGTCGAGGTAGTGCGCGCCGCCCATGCCGACGATCGCGATCAATCCGGCGGCGACCGCGAGTTTCTCGACCATGCTGCCGCGTCTGTCGAGAAGGAGTCTGCGGAAGCGAACCATCTGCGCTTATCTCCGATTACATGCGCAGGATGGCCCATCATGGTAAACGAATGGTTGCGCGCGATCGTCACGGATTCCGGGGCGGCGTCATACGCAGCAACACCTCGTCATGCCTGACGAAATGGTGCCAGAGCGCCGCGATCACGTGGCCTGCCACGAGCGCGATCAGCGCATAGGCGGCGTACATATGAATTTCTGTCATTGTATGCGCCAGCGGCCGGTCCGCCGCCATCGGCGAGGGAATGGCGAACAGGCCGAAGTCGATCCCGCGTCCGCGCGTGAAAAGCGGAGCCAGACCAATCAGCGGCACGACCACCATGGCCGCATAAAGCGCGGCATGGCCCAACCGGACGACGGACGCCATGCGCGGGCTCGTGCCCTGGACCGGGGGCGGCGCCGGATGGCCCGCGCGCCAGACCAGGCGCGCCAGCGCCAGCGCGAAAATCGTCAGGCCAATCAATACGTGGGTGTTGAGCCAGAGTGGGTACCACGGTTTGGGCGGCACATCGATCGCCAGCCCGATAGCGAAGACGACGACAACGAGCGCCGCAGAACACCAATGGAGCGCGCGGGCGACCGCGTCATATCTGGAAATGGTGGTTGTCTGGTCCATGATGACCTCTGTTGCTGGTCTGTTGCCGGATTATTCGCGGTTCGTGACAGGATTGTGGCCCGCAGCCTCCAGCGCATCGCGCCAGAGCGCGGCCGGCAACGCGACGCCCTCGCGCGCAATGCGGTCTCGCTCGCGCCGCCGCCGGTCGCCCGGCAGACGCATGCCGGGCAGGGCGCGCAGCTCGGAGAAAAAGGACGCCGCGTGCGCGCGCCAGCCCGGCGCATCGCCGAATTGTTGTGGATCAAAGGCGATCAGCAGCACGCCGCCGCGCGGCGGTCCGGCGCCCTCCAGCGCCCCGAACGCCGTTTCTTCGCGAAACGCCTCGGAGCTGGTCGGCTGACCGATCAGGACGCCCGCCAGCAGTTCGATCATCAAGGCGATCGACGAGCCCTTGTGGCCGCCGAACGGCGATTGCGCGCCGGCGAGAATGGCGGCCGGATCATTGGTCGGATTGCCGTCGCGGTCGACGCCGGCGCCGTCAGGCGCCAGCTTTCCTTCGCGCGAAAGGATCTGGAGTTCGCCGCGCGCCATCGAGGCGGACGCCTGATCGAACATGAAGCCGCCGTCCGCGCCCGGAAAGCCGAAGGCCATCGGATTGGTGCCGAATAATGGTGTTTTCGCGCCAGCGGGCGCGACGACGGGGAGATAGGACGTGAAGCAGAAGGCGCCGAGCCCTTCCGCAACCAGCGGCTCGATATCGACCCACAACGCCGAAAAATGGTGGACATTGACGATAGCAGCCGCCGCTATCCCCTGCGATCTGGCCAGAGGCGCCAGGTTTTCGCGCGCGAGTCCCATCGCCAGCGGCGCGAAACCGCGTTGGCCGTCGATCCTGATCAGGCCGGGCGCAAGAGGTGCGACCACAGGCGTGGCGTCGCCTGCGACCTTGCCGCTGCGCAGTGCGGCGAGATAGCCCGGCAGTCGGAACAGTCCGTGCGACGAACAGCCGTCCTGTTCGGCCCGAACCATCACGCCCGCCGTCGCCCGCGCATGCGCCGCGTCGCATCCCGCGCGGCGCAGGGCGGCGGTCGCGACGTCGGAGAGCATGGCCAGCGGGACGATGATTGAGGTGTCAGGGGTCATATCGAGCCGCCAATCGCTCGGCCGTCACACCCGCGCCAGGCAAGGCCCACGACCGCTGTCACACGTCCACGATATCCTGCGCGAACGCGGCGCGCTCCTGGATGAACGCAAACCGCGCCTCAGGCTTGTTGCCCATCAGGCGCTCGACCGAATCCGCAGTCTCGTCGCGGTCTTCGGGGGCGATCATCACCTTCAGAAGCATGCGCTTCTTCGGGTCCATGGTCGTTTCCTTCAATTGCGCCGGCATCATTTCGCCGAGGCCCTTGAAGCGGCTGACCTCGATCTTGCCTTTGCCGGTCAGCGTCTTCCGCGTCAGCTCCTCACGGTGCGCGTCGTCGCGGGCGTAAACCGTCTTCGATCCCTGCGTCAGCTTGTAGAGCGGCGGCGCGGCCAGAAACAAATGGCCTTCCTCGATCAGGCGAGGCGTCTGCCGGTAGAAGAACGTGATCAGCAGCGAGGCGATATGCGCGCCGTCGACATCCGCGTCGGTCATGATGATGATGCGGTCATAGCGCAGGTCGTCATGTCGGTAGTGCGCGCCGGTGCCGCAGCCCAGGGCCTGCACCAGGTCCGAAATCTGCTGGTTGGCCGCCAGCTTGTCGCGCGTCGCCGAGGCGACATTGAGAATTTTGCCGCGCAGGGGCAGCACGGCCTGGGTTGCGCGGTCGCGCGCCTGCTTGGCGGAGCCGCCGGCGGAATCACCCTCGACGATAAATAATTCAGAGCCTTGCGAGCCAGAGTTCGAGCAATCCGCGAGCTTTCCGGGCAGTCGCAATTTTCGTGTCGCCGTCTTGCGGGCGACGTCCTTTTCCGCGCGGCGACGCAGCCGTTCCTCGGCGCGGTCGATCACGAAATTCAGCAATTGCGTCGCCTGCGCCGGCGAGCCGGCGAGCCAGTGGTCGAAGGCGTCGCGCACGGTCGCCTCGACGACGCGCGAGGCCTCCACGCTCATCAGACGGGACTTGTTCTGGCCCTGGAATTCGGGTTCCCGGATGAACACAGAGATCATCGCGGCGGTCTGGCCGACGATGTCGTCGCCGGTGATCTGCGCCGCGCGTTTCGATTGCCCGATGCGCTCGGCGTGATCCTTCAGGCCGCGCAGCAGCGCGAGCCTGAAACCGGCCTCATGCGTGCCGCCGTCGGGCGTCGGGATCGTGTTGCAATAGGAATTGGTGAAGCCGTCCTCGTTGAGGAGCCAGGACACGGCCCATTCCAGCGAACCGTGGCCGCCCTCGCGCTCGACCTTGCCAGTGAAGGGCTCAGTCGTGACGGCGTCTTTGCCCTCGATTTCCCGCGCGAGATAATCCTTCAGGCCGCCGGGGAAGCGGAACACTGCTTCCGCCGGCGTATCCGTGCCCTCGACCAGCGCAGGCGCGCATTTCCAGCGGATCTCGACGCCGCCAAACAGATAGGCCTTCGAGCGAGCCATGCGGAACAGGCGCGCGGGACGGAACTGCACGCCCTTGGGGAAGATCTGCGGGTCCGGATGGAACCGGACCTTCGTCCCGCGCCGGTTGGCGATCCGGCCGAGCGATTCCAGCTTCGTCTGCGGTACGCCCCGTGAAAAGGTCTGGCGGTAGAGTTGCTGGCCGCGCGCGACCTCGACCTCAAGCGTGTCCGACAGCGCGTTGACCACGGACACGCCGACGCCGTGCAGGCCGCCCGACGTCTGATAGGCGCCCGAATCGAACTTTCCGCCTGCGTGCAGCATGGTCATGATGACTTCGAGCGCAGACTTTTTCGGAAATTTGGGATGCGGGTCGACCGGCATCCCGCGCCCGTTGTCAGTCACGGTCAGGAACCCGTCGGCGCCGAATTCCACCTCGATGAAGGTGGCGTGGCCGGCGACCGCCTCGTCCATCGAATTGTCCAGCACTTCCGCGAACAGATGGTGCAGGGCGCTCTCGTCGGTGCCGCCAATGTACATGCCGGGGCGGCGGCGCACAGGCTCCAGCCCCTCCAGCACCTCGATCGAGGCGGCCGTATAGCCGGCCTCGCCCGGCGTGCCTGCGCGCGCGGGGTCTTTTTTCGCCTGTGGGGCGGTCGTCTGCGCAGCCTTGCGCGTCGCGCCGCCGAAGAGATCGCCATTCTGAGCCATGCCGCGTTTTACGCTGATTCGAGCCATCGTTCTCTATGTCATGAAACGCCGACTTATGCGAACGAAACAGAAACGAATTATTTCGATAGTCAATGTCCGGAGCTGGCGCGGCTGCGCTCCCGCGTGTCTGCAACCGGGCTTTAAAGGGTTGCGTCTAAGGTTCGTTCTCCCTTCAGGAGCCGGATGTGTGCGCCAACGACAGCCTGACGATCGTGATCTGCCTCGACCATGCGTCGGTGACGGGCGGACAGGCCAAGGTCGCTTTCGACAGCGCCATCGGCCTCAGGGACGCCGGCCATCGCCCGATTGTCTTCGCCGCCGCCGGGCCGGTCGACCCGGTTCTGGCGGCCTCGGGTGTGGAAATCGTCTGCCTCGGCCAGACCGACCTGCTCGGCGCATCTTCAAAATTGAAGGGCGCGGCGCAAGGCGTCTGGAATTTCGCTGCCGAGCGCGCGCTCGGCGAATTGCTGGTCTCGCTGCCGCGTGAAACGACGATCATCCACGTGCACGGCTGGGCCAAGGCGCTGTCGCCATCGATCGCGCGGCCGATCAAGGCCTCCGGCCTGCCGGCGATCTTCACCCTGCACGATTACTTCCTGTTCTGCCCGACCGGCGGCTTCTATAATTATCAACGCCACGAATTGTGCAGCTTGAAGCCCCTGGGCGCTGCATGCCTGACCACGAACTGCGACGCAGTAAGTCATGCACGAAAAATCTGGCGCAGCGCACGGCTCGCGCTCGCCAACGACATAGTCGGCCTGCGCGGCGTGTTCTCCGACTTCATCTGCATTTCCAACGTGCAGCGCGAGATCGTCGCGCCCTGGCTGCCGGCGGGCCGTCGCACCCATTTCATTTCCAATCCGGTCGATGTCGCAGATCTCGGCTCCAAGGCCGACGCGGCGACCGGCGATTTCGTCTTCGTCGGCCGCGTGTCGCCGGAAAAGGGGCCGCTGCTGTTTGCCGAAGCCGCGCGCCGCGCGAATATCATTCCGACCTTCGTCGGCGACGGTCCGCTGGGGCAGGAATTGCGCGCGCGCTTTCCGGAAGCCCGTCTGCTCGGCTGGCAGGCCCCGGACGCCGCCCGGGCGGCGCTGCGCAACGCCCGCGCGCTGGTCTTTCCCTCGCTCTGGTACGAAGGTCAGCCGCTGACCGTGCTGGAAGCCAAGGCGCTGGGCACGCCTGTCGTCGTGTCGGATGTCTGCGCCGGCCGCGAGGAAATCGTGAACGGCGAAATGGGCCTGTGGTTCCGGTCCGGCGATGTCGACGATCTCGCCCGCGCGCTCGAAACGCTGAAGGACGATGCAATCGTACGGCGCTTGTCGGCGACCGCGCACACGGACTACTGGCGCGATCCGCCGACGCGGGCGCGCCATGTCGAGCGTTTGACGACCGTCTACCGCGGCATGCTCGACGCATCGGCTTCGGCGGTTCCGCAGCCGGCCGCCAATGGAGCTGCGGCATGCGCCTCGCCGTAAACGCCCGCGTCACATCGTTCTCGATGGGCGGCCAGCAACGCGTGACCGCGGAAATCCTCAAGCGGCTCGGCCCGGTCGAGACCATCGCGCCGTCGCGTCCTCTCGCCGGTCCGCGCGGACACGCCTGGGAGCAATTCGTTCTTCCGTTGCGCACGATCGGGCGCCTGCTCTGGTCGCCGTCGGCGACAGGTCCGGTCGTCAAGCGCGATCAGGTCGTCACTCTGCACGACGTCGCGTTTCTCGACCGTCCGGAATTTTTCTCCGCCAATTTCGCGCGCGCCTATCGCATGATCCTGCCGCCGTTGATGAAGCGGGCGGCGAGGGTGGTCACGGTCTCGGAATTCTCGCGCCGGCGCATCGCGTTCTGGTATGGGCTGGACCCCGGTGAGATCGAGGTGATCGGCAATGGCGTGTCGGAGCAGTTCCGCCATTATGGCGCCGACGAGATCGCCGCCACCCGCGCCGCGCTCGGCTTGCCGCCAACTTATTTCCTGCTTCAGGCGACCTCCGATCGCCGCAAGAATCTCGCCGGGGCGCTGGCGGCGTGGGCTGCCGCCCTGCCACATCTGCCAGCAGGTCTCGAACTGGTCGTAACCGGCAATCTGGCGCGCACGCATGTGTTCGGCGATATGGCCCCGATCGGCGAGGAGCCGCGCGTGAAGCTCCTCGGCTACGTCGAAGAGGAGCACATGGGACCGCTGCTTGCAGGCGCGCAGGTCTTTCTGTTTCCCACCCTCTACGAGGGCTTCGGTCTGCCGATCGTCGAGGCGATGGCCTGCGGCGCGCCGGTGCTGACGAGCGCCGCCACCGCGACGCAGGAGATCGCAGGCGAGGCTGCGCTGCTGGTCGACCCGACCTCCGTCGACGACATCGCGCACGGCATGCGGAAACTGGCTCTCGACGCAAGCCTGCGCGCCCGGCTCGTCGCCGCCGGCCAGGAGCGCGCGAAACTCTATTCGTGGGACGACGCGGCGCGAAAATATCGTGAGCTGTTCCGGTCGCTGGGGGCGGGGAGTTGATCGGTCCGCGATTGGCTTCGTCACCGTCGCCGCGCGCAAGCGTCCTATCGCCTCCGACGCGACAGGCGCTGCGCCGTCGCATGGTCGTGGCGGCATTTACAGTATCAATTCCGTCGGCCTGATTTCCTAGACGCGCGAGATCGCCGTTGCGCCGAGCGCGCCCAAACCCACCACAAGCCAGGGCGGCGCCTTCCAGAACGTCAGCAACAGAAGGGCGACGAGGCCCAGACCGAAATCGGACGCGGAAATGATCGCGCTGGTCCAGACCGGCGTGTACAGCGCGCCGAGCAGCAGGCCGACGACGGCGGCGTTGACACCCTTCAGCGCGGATTGCACGCCGGCGCGATGGCGCAGGGCGTCCCAGAACGGCAGGGCGGCGACAACCAGGAGGAAGGACGGCAGATAGATGGCGCAGAGGCAGAGGAGGCCGCCGATCCATCCGCTCGGCGCGTCCGTCATCGCAGCCCCAAGATAGGCGGCGAAGGCGAAGAGCGGGCCGGGAACGGCCTGCGCCGCGCCATAGCCCGCGAGAAAAGCGTCGTCGCCGATCCAGCCTTGCGGCACGACCGCCTGTTGCAACAGCGGCAGAACCACATGGCCGCCGCCGAAAACCAGCGAACCGGAACGATAAAAGCTGTCGAACAGCGCGAGGGCGTGGTTGGAACTCTCTCGCGCCAGCAGGGGCAGGCCGAGCAGCAGGGCGACAAACAGGACGATGGCCGCCGCCGCGTGGGCGTGACGGACCGGCAGGCGCAGCGGGCTCATTTGCGTATCGACGGCGGCCGGGATGAAAAGCAGGCCGAAAAGTCCGCTGGCGATGATGGCGCCGATCTGGCCGGCCGCCGACGGCGCCGCCAGCGTCAGGACAGCCGCGGCAATGGCGAGGCTCGCCCTGTTGCGATCAGGGCAAAGGGTTTTGGCCATGCCCCAGACCGCCTGCGCCACCACGGCGACCGCGACGATTTTCAGCCCATGCAACCACGCGACATGGGAAATGTCGCCCAGTCCGCCGATTCCATAGGCGAAGACGATGAGGACCAGGGCCGACGGCAAGGTGAAGCCCGTCCAGGCCGCCAGTCCGCCGGCAAAACCTGCGCGCAGCAAACCGAGCACGATGCCGACCTGACTGCTCGCCGGCCCCGGCAGGAACTGGCACAGGGCGACGATGTCCGCATAGGCCTTTTCGTCGAGCCACTTGCGGCGCAGCACGAATTCGTCCCGAAAATAGCCGAGATGCGCGACCGGCCCGCCGAAACTGGCGACTCCCAGTCTGAGAAAGACCAGAAGAACTTCGAGGGGCGAATGTGTCGCTCCGCCCTGAAGCCCGGCTGGGTGCGCAGGTTTCGTCATCGACTTCAAAACGTCCGCTGGAGTCCGGGGGAACAGGTGAGCAGCTTTCGAGGAGTTGGGCAATCAGCCAGCATCAATCGCCGGATTGCGACGACCCCCACGCGACGCGCCCAAACGCAGAAGGGCGACCCGAGGGCCGCCCTTCGCAACTTCGCCGATCGATCGCTCAGTACGAATAGTACATGTCGAATTCGACCGGATGCGGCGTCATTTCAAAGCGCATCACATCCTGCATCTTCAGTTCGATGAAGCTGTCGATGAAGTCGTCGCTGAACACGCCGCCGGCCTTGAGGAAGGCGCGGTCCTTGTCGAGGTTCTGCAGCGCTTCGCGCAAGCTGCCGCACACAGTCGGAATCTTCTTCAGTTCCTTCGGCGGCAGATCGTACAGATCCTTGTCCATCGCCGGGCCCGGATCGATCTTGTTGGCGATGCCGTCGAGACCGGCCATCAGCATTGCTGCGAAGGCGAGGTAGGGATTGGCGGTCGGATCGGGGAAGCGCACTTCGACGCGCTTGGCCTTCGGGTTGGACGTGTAGGGGATACGGCAGGAGGCCGAACGGTTGCGCGCGGAATAGGCGAGCAGCACGGGGGCTTCATAGCCGGGGACGAGGCGCTTGTAGCTGTTCGTCGACGGGTTGGTGAAGGCGTTCAGCGCCTTGGCGTGCTTGATGATGCCGCCGATGTACCAGAGGCATTCCTGGCTGAGGTCCGCATACTTGTTGCCCGCGAACACCGGCTTGCCGTCTTTCCAGATCGACTGGTGGACGTGCATGCCCGAGCCGTTGTCGCCGAAAATCGGCTTCGGCATGAAGGTCGCGGTCTTGCCATAGCTCTGCGCTACCTGATGGATGCAGTACTTGTAGATCTGCATGTGGTCGGCCATCGTGATCAGCGTGTCGAACTTCATGCCGAGTTCGTGCTGCGCCGACGCCACCTCGTGGTGGTGCTTCTCGACCCTGACGCCCATCTGCGCCATCGAGCCGAGCATTTCAGAGCGCATGTCCTGCGCCGAATCCTGCGGAGGCACCGGGAAATAACCGCCCTTGGTGCGGATGCGGTGGCCGAGATTGCCGCCTTCGTAAGCCGTGTCCTGGTTGGACGGCAGTTCGATCGAGTCGAGAACGAATCCCGTATTGTACGGGTCGGCCTTGAAGCGGACGTCGTCGAACACGAAGAATTCGGCTTCCGGACCGAAATAGGCGGTGTCGCCCACGCCGGCCGACTTCATGTGCGCCATCGCCTTCTTGGCGATGCCGCGCGGATCGCGGTTGTAGGGCTCGCCGGTCGAGGGTTCGAGCACGTCGCAGACGATCGACAACGTCGGCGCCGCGAAGAAGGGGTCCATGGTCGCGGTCGTCGGGTCAGGCATGAGCGTCATGTCGGACTCGTTGATCGCCTTCCAGCCGGAAATCGACGAGCCGTCGAACATCGTGCCTTCCGAGAACATCTCCTCGTCGACGAGCGAAATGTCGAAGGTTACGTGCTGCCACTTGCCGCGCGGATCGGTGAAGCGCAAATCCACGTATTTGACATCATTGTCCTTGATCGCCTTCAGGACGTCCTTGGCGGTCTTCATGTTTGCCTCGCTGCAGGAAAGTTACGACTGGCGTGGAAGTGCGGGGGCGTCAGATCGCGTCTGCGCCGGTTTCGCCGGTGCGGATGCGGATCGCTTGTTCGATGTTCGAGACGAAGATTTTACCGTCCCCTATGCGGCCGGTCTGGGCCGCATTGCGGATGGCGTCGAGCGCCCGCCCGACGGCTTCGTCCGTCAGCACGATCTCGATCTTCACCTTGGGCAGGAAATCAACGACGTACTCGGCGCCGCGATAAAGTTCGGTGTGACCCTTCTGCCGCCCAAACCCCTTGGCTTCCGTGACGGTTATGCCCTGCAGACCTATTTCCTGCAGCGCTTCCTTCACTTCGTCCAGCTTGAACGGCTTGATGATCGCTTCGATCTTTTTCATACGCGTCGCCTCGCCCCTCCGCGCCGCCGCCGGAGCCAAGGCTGCGCCTTGTTTCCGGAAGCCGTCGCGCTCTTAGCACCGGCCGTGCCAAACCGCCAAGGCGATTCTGGGCCGCATGCGCCTAGTTATTAGGCATTAGTCAGGGAGCGCCGCTAATACAATAGGCGCAACGCCGTTTTCATCTGCGGCCGCTTCATTGCGCCACAGGGGAACGGCGACGGACGCCCCGGCCAGGCTGGCCGGCCGGGGGCTTTGAGGCGTTCAGATCGAAAGGGTTTCCAGCGCCCTGGTCGAGGTCTTTTCGAGCAGATTGACGAGGCTCACACCGACGCCCGGTCCAAGATGCTGCAGCGAGAGCACCCGACCGTCCGCAAAGCGGATCGCGTCGTGGTATGCGCCCGTCTCGATGCGCGCGAAGACGACGTCCTCGCGCGGACCAATGCCGCACTGGACCTGCACATGCTGGGGAATATCCTCAAGCGTCAGACCGGTGTCGTATTGCACGCAAACCGCGCACGAGGCGTCTCCGGGCGAGGCAAGTCCAATGCTTCCGCTCGGGAAGCGCGTCGTGACATAACGCTCCTGTTCGCGCGCAGGCCGTGAGGCGTACATCTCCAGTGAGTAGTCGCACATGACGATCTCTCCAGTTCTCGCGAGACGGATATCGCCCAGGCGACGCGGCTATGCCGCGTCTCCCGACGCTTTCGCGCGGTCCTCATGTCTGGACGAATCCCGTTGTCGGGCGGCGACACGGGCCTGCCGGCGGGTCGGGAGCCTGAGAACGCGGCGTGTGGGCCGTCGGCTCCGATGCGCTGTCGCCGCGAATCACGACGACACCCATGCGATATGGAACGCGCCTAAAGCGGCAAAGTTGCGTCGCATCAAAAAAATTAGCTTGTGTAGCTGTCTGTTTTCGGTTCGGGAACGGTTCCGCGCGCCCGCCCTCGGATTGATGCAGGCCGTTGCAAGCGCGCGCCACATGCGCCATAGCACGCTGCACCTTCGGCGAAGGAATGTGAGATGATCTGGCTGCAGCGCTTTTTTTCGTGGTGGCAGGGCGGAACCTGGAACACCTTCTGGCACACCCGTCGCCACGGCGAACTGGTCGGCCACGACGAATTCGGGAACGCCTATTACCGGACCAGGGGCGGCAAGATTCATCCCGACCTCGGATTCGAGCGGCGCTGGGTGATCTACAAGGGGGAAAGCGAGGGCTCGTCGACGCCAACCGGCTGGTTCGGCTGGCTGCATCACATCGTCGACACTCCGCCGACGGACGAAAATTACCAACCGCGCGAATGGCAAAAGCCGTTTCGAGCCAACCAGACCGGCACGCCGAATGCATGGCGTCCGCAAGGCTCGCTCTACAGAAGCGGGCAGCGCCCGGCAGCGACCGGCGATTACGAGGCCTGGACGCCCGGCTCGTAGAACGTGCCATCCCGACGATTTTCTGCTCGGGCCGCCACGAATTCGCCGGATCGGGCGGCGAAGGCTCGTGCGCCGGCTTGGCGAAGCGGAGACTCGTGGTAAACACCGCTCCGTTCGCCGGCCAGCAGCGCCCTCGGCGGGAGACAAGATGCGGTTTTCGATCGGCACGACGGTATCGCGCGTCCTTTGCGGCGCAGGCCTGGCGGCCGTCTGCTGCATGGCGGGGCCGGCGCGGGCCGACAAGATTCGGCATCCTACCGCAGTCTTCGCGGGGCTCGACAAGATCACAGGCCGCATCATCGCCTTTGATGTCGCCGTCGACGAGACCGTGCAATTCGGTTCGCTTCAGGTCACGCCGCGCGTCTGCTACACACGCCCGCAGACCGAAGCGCCGCAGACCGACGGTTTCGTCGAGGTCGACGAAATCCAGGATGATCACAAGTTCAAGCGGATATTTTCCGGCTGGATGTTTGCGGCCAGCCCAGGCCTGCATGGCGTAGAGCATCCTGTCTATGACGTATGGCTCACCGACTGCAAGGGCGGCTCGGAAGTCATTCACACGACGCCGGAGGCCGCCGGCGACACGGAACCGCCTCCAAACGCGGACGTGCGGACTGGCGCACAGGCGAAACCGGCGCGGCGCAAGGTCGAGCCCTCTGGACAGCCGGCGCCGGGCAGAGCGATCCAAACTCCGGCAGACATGCCGCCGGGGTCGCCGATCGCCAATCCCGCCAGGTCGACCCCATCGCCGGCCTCGCCGGTTCAGGATGCGCCGCGGCGCGCGCCAACGCGACGGTACTATCCGAGCGACCCGCTGTCAGGCGCGGCCGATCCGGCAGGCCATTAGGATTACGCGGACCGCGCCTTCGTGACGAAGGCGTCCAGCGCCGCGCCGAGTTCCTTCCGCGCGCTCCGCGGCGTGAGTTCGTGGTCAGCGTCCGCGATCATGGCCGTCCTCACGCCGGGCAGGGGATTGGGCGTGCGGCTTCGCGCCCCGATATGCCGCTCGAGTTCGGCAAGGCCGGGATCGTTCTCGCAATAGATCAGCAAAACCTCGGCCCCGCGCATCGCCAGTTGCTCGAACCAGCGCTCGACCGCATTGAGGCCGGGCAGGCGGCGGCGAATGGCGAAGGTTGCGTCCGTCGCCTGCGCCAACCCGGCCTTGGCGAGTTTCTTGGCCAATTGGAACAGCAGCGCGCGCGCCCCCTGCGGCGCGCCCTCGGCCGACGCTTCGGCCGAGGCCAGTTTCATGCCTGTATCCGCCGCCTTGGTGCGCCGCCAGGCGTTGATTTGCATGGCGTAGACCGGCCCGTAGACGAAGCAGACCGTATTGACGAGCGCGATCTTCTTCACGCGCTTGTCCTCGATCGCCGCATGGAACGCCTGATAGGCGCCCGAGCAGGCGCCGAACAACGAAACGTCGACGAGGCCCCGCGCTTCAAGCCAGTCGATCGCCGCCTCGACGTCCGCGCGCAGGCTGCTGTCGTAGAGCGGCGCGCGATCCGGCCCCGTCGGGGACGGAGAATCGCCGACGCCGCTGAGGTCCATGCGCAGCGAGGCGACGCCGGAGACCGCGAGATCGCGCGCCATGTCGACGAACATGCGCGCCCAGCCGATATGATAGACGCCTCCGGAATTGAGAAACACGACAGCCTTTTTGTCGCGGGCGCCGGCGGCCGGCTCGCAGAAAATTCCGACGAGACGATCCTCAGCGCCGAACCGCGCCGCATCCTCGCGCCATGTCGGCGTCGAGAGCGCGCTTTCGCCGCACGCGCGAGCGCGGGCAGGGGCGACCGCGCGGGCGACGGCGCCCTCGCTCACGAAATCGGCGATACGCCGGATAGCCTTCACTGGCGGGAGGGAGGCCGTCGGATCGCACATCATTTCGGCATAGCCCTCGAAGACCTCCGCCTTTACGGTGGCGCCGGTCGCGGTCAGCTTGTCCGCCAGCGGCGATCCCTCGTGCTGCGACAGCAGCAGAACCTCGCCGGACTGCGCGCCGGAAAAGCGGCGTGAGCCGACGAGCGCCAGATCGTCCAGCGTTGCGCGCGAAATGCGAAACCCCGCAGACGAGACCCCGTCGAAACCAGCGTCTTCCGCGGCGCCCGGCTTGCCCTGAAAAATCCGGCTCATCACTTCAATTTCGCGGCCCAGCGCCTTGCCGGACGCCGGCGGCGCCAGCAGCGCGAGGCGGGTGGGCAGGATGTCGCGCGCCGCTTCAAGCGCGAGCAGGGCGCCCAGGCGCAGCCCGACGAGCGCGATTTCCGTGACGCCGGTTTCCTCGACCAGCTTTCGCGTCGCCTCTCCGATATTGCCGAGCCAGGTCGCCACCCGATGCGGCGCCTCGCCGTCGCCCTCGGAATCGGCCGTGCCGCGCCAGTCGAAACGGAGAACCGGAACGCCGCGGGATGAAATCTCCTCGGCCAGAAGCCGCAGCGAGGAGCGGGCGCAGAGATCCTCGAATCCGTGCGCGCCGCAGATGACGACGCCGCGCGATGAAGGGCCCTCATGCAGCCAGCCGCGGCAATTGTCGAAAACGATCGGGATCAAATACGCCTCCGCAAGACATGCGAACGCTTAATATGCGGCAGCCGGGTTAGGGAGCGGTGAATTGGCCTCGCATCCTCCGGCCGGCGCCGGAAGAGCGGCGCGCGGACAATCTACAGGGGCTTGATCCGGGTCGAATCTTCGCCGCGGTGGACCGCGATCGCCATCCGGAACGACGTCGCGATGCGCTCGGCCATGGCGGTCACGGCGGCGTCGCCAGCCATCGGCAAGGTTTCGCGGGCCGTCTCGCGAAACAGCGCGAGCCAGCGCGAAAAATGCGCGTCGGAGATTTCGGGCAGCTTCAGATGCGGCGGCAGCGGCCGTCCGTCGTAGCGATGCGACTTCAGCATGGTCGATGACCAGAAGTTCTTCAGCTTTTCGAGATGCGTGGGCCAGTCGTCGATCTCGCGCTCGAACAGCGGACCGAGCATCAGATCGAGCCGGACCTTGGCGTAAAAGCCCTCGACAAGCCGCGCGAGGCCTTCCTCGTCGACGCCTTCGGGCGGGGTGAAGCCGATCTGGTAGCGCGAGGTATCGATCATGACCGCGTCTCAGCCCCGCCCGCGATAGGGCGGAACGCCCTGGTCCGGCAGCCAGAGGCCCTCCGGCGGCGCGCCCGACTGCCAAAACACGTCGATCGGCATGCCGCCCCGCGGATACCAGTAGCCGCCAATGCGCAGCCAGCGCGGCGCGAGCAGGCGGGCGAGATCCTTCCCGACGCGGATCGTGCAATCCTCATGGAACGCGCCATGATTGCGGAACGAGGCGAGGTAGAGCTTCAGCGATTTGGATTCCACCAGCCATGCGGCCGGGGCATAGTCGATCACCAGATGGGCGAAGTCGGGCTGGCCGGTCACCGGGCAGAGCGACGTGAATTCCGGCTGCGTGAAGCGCGCGACATAAATCATGTCGGGGTGCGGATTCGGCACACGGTCGAGCTCCGCTTCGTCGGGCGAGGCGGGCAATGCGACGTGTTGGCCGAGCAAGTGCGGGCCGTCGGCGGATTTCATGGGGCAGGGATAGGCCGGCCGCGGACATGGATCAAGACTGCCGAACAGCAAAGTTGCGGGAGCGCCGGTCGCAGCAGCGCTGCGCGCATGCGGATCCGAACAAGAGGCATGGATTATTTAAAAAAAAGATTATCGGTGCGGCGGCAAATCTGATTGCATTGCAATTAGCTACTGCTGCTAATGCGCGCTCTTTGGGCAACATGTCGGCGCGGCGCAATTCCGATCGAGATCAAGGGCACCAGAGTAGCTCTTGGTTGCGAGGTCTACACTGACTGTGAGCGGCGGCATCGAAACCTACCACTGCAATGAGCATCGAGTGTCAATAGAAGCAGAAAAGAAAACGGTCAACGCCAATCGCGTCGTCTTTGCAGAAGTATTGCGAGCATTTGCTGCGCCTTTAGTCGTCGTAGCCCATTATTGCGAACTGTATCTTTATCATCAAGATTATGTCTCCAAAGTCAGTCTGATCTCGATTGATCCGGTTCAAGCGCCTGTCTGGATCAGAACCGTGATTTTTCATACAGTGAATTTCGGCGCGCTCGGCGTTGCGCTGTTTTTTCTGATCAGCGGGTTCGTCATTCCCATGTCGCTTGACCGCTATGGCGGTCGCAGCTTCGTTATCACCCGGTTCTTTCGACTGTATCCGGCTTATTTCGTCGCGTTGATCGTTTCCTCGGGCGTGTTGGGGCTGTCATCGCATGTCTTTGGTGCGCCTTGGCCTTTCTCTTTGTGGGATATAGGCGCCAACCTGGCGATCATGCCGGACGTCTTTGGAACGCAGGCGATCGTAGGCACCGTATGGACCTTGTTGATAGAAATTAAATTCTACATTCTGGTCGGAATATTCGTCAGTTTTATCAGACGTGGCAGCATAAAATTCCTGTTGGCTGTCGCATTCAGCATATTTGTGGCGCAAGGATTGCTCTGGGCGCGTTGCCACGGGCAAGCGGATGCGTGCTGGGGAGAATTCAGCATTCATTATTTGATGATGAGTTGGGAATTTGACTATCTGATCTTCATGATGATCGGTGTCGTTTTTTATTATCATTTCAGAAAAAAAGCATCGACAAAGGCCTGCATCCTTGCCGGCGGCCTGTTTATGACGCTCTTCGCCGTGACCTGGTCGCTGAACGAGCCATATGAACGGATCGTGTCCAATCCGTCGACAACCTATCTGGCTGCGCTGGGAATCTTCTGGATCAGCTACGTCCGCAGAAGCCGCTTCCGCACTGTCCCGATCGTGAGCTTCATGGCCGATATCTCCTATACGCTCTATCTCCTGCACATGTATCTGGGGTTTGTGGCCTTGCGGCTGCTGTCGCTGGCGGGCGTCCCCTATCTCGTTGGGCTGCCGGTCGTCGTCGCCGGCGTGGTCGGCGCGTCATGGCTCCTGACGGTCTGGGTCGAAAAGCCGTTCATCGCCGTCGGCAAGAGGTTGGTCCGCGGCGCCGATGCGCGCGGTCCCGTCGCGCCAGCCGGCGTTGCGAGCCTGCCGGTCCGGTCCGAGGCATAGGTCGCTGCGGGTGAAGAAACACGGAATCCCGGCTGGGGTTCGAGATGGATCGAGGCAGCCGCGGCGGCGACGTTAACAAACCGGCGACGACGTCCGGCCACGAAAATCGAACCGCAGGCAATT
>JAJXWB010000055.1 GCA_021781815.1 Pseudomonadota bacterium
CCTCGATCACGAGATCGTAGAACGTCCGCGGCTTGATGCGCGGCAGCATGGCCATCTGCGCGCGGCTTTCGATCTGGAACGTTCCGAGCGTGTCGGCCTTGCGGATCATCGCGTAGGTGCGCGGGTCCTCGGCCGGGATTGTCGCCAGATCGAGCCGGACGCTCTTCTGCTCTGCGAGCAGGTCGAAGGCGCGATGCATGCATGACAGCATGCCGAGCGCCAGCACGTCGACCTTCATCATCTTCAGGGCGTCGACGTCGTCCTTGTCCCATTCGATCACCTGACGATCCGCCATGGCGGCCGGCTCGATCGGGACCAGCTCGTCGAGCCGGTCGCGCGTCAGCACGAAGCCGCCGGGATGCTGGGACAGATGGCGTGGGACGCCGACGAGCTGATGGGCGAGCTCCAGCGCCAGACGCAGGCGGCGATCACCCGTATTCAGGTTCAGCCCTTCGGCGTGCTTCTGCTCTATGTCTTCCGACCAGCCCCAGACCTGCGACGACAGCGTTTTCGTGAGATCCTCCGGCAGGCCGAGCGCCTTTCCGACATCGCGGATGGCGCCCTTGGCGTGATAGCGGATCACCGTCGCGCAGAGCGCGGCCCGGTCGCGCCCATAGGTCTCGTAGATCCACTGAATGACCTCCTCGCGCCGCTCGTGCTCGAAATCGACGTCGATGTCCGGCGGCTCGCGCCGTTCTTCGGAAACGAAGCGCTCGAACAGGAGATCGTTGCGGTCGGGGTCGATCGACGTGACGCCGAGGACGAAGCAGACGGCGGAATTGGCGGCCGAGCCCCTGCCCTGGCACAAAATTCCTTTCGAACGGGCAAAGCGCACGATCGAATTCACGGTGAGGAAGTACGGCGCATAGTCGAGCCTGGCGATCAGCCGCAGCTCGTGCTCGAGATTACGTCGGACCTTTTCGGACAGGCCTTCCGGATAGCGCTCCGCCGCGCCTGCCCAGGTCAGCTTCTCGAGCGCCTGTTGCGGTGTCAGGTCGGGATAGAGCTTTTCCTCCGGATATTGATAGGCGAGTTCGTCCAGCGAAAATTTGCAGCGCTCGACGATCTCGATCGTGCGCGCCAGCGCCTCCGGATAGCGCCCGAACAGCCGGTGCATTTCCTCGGGCGTCTTGAGATAGCGGTCGGCGAAGCGCTCGCGCCTGTGGCCGAGTTCGTCGATCGTGACGTTGTGTCGGATCGCGGTGACGACATCCTGCAGGATCTGCCGCTCCGGCGCATGAAACAGCACGTCGTTGGTGACGATCGTCGCGACCCGCGCCGCCGCCGCCATATTGGAGAGTTCCCACAGCCGGAGCTGGTCGTTCGGTCGCCGGCGCAGGGTGAGCGCCATATAGGCGCGGTCGCCGACTATTTCGCGCAGGCGGTGGAGGCGCATGCCGCAGGTTTCCTCGGCGTTGTCGGGGATCAGCGCAACGATCAGGCCCTCGCTATAGGCCGCGAGATCGAACCATTCGAGGCGGCATTTGGCTTTTCCGGCGCGTTTCTTGCCGAGCGAGAGAAGCCGGCAGAGGCGCGCATAGGCCGGCCTGTCCGTCGGATAGGCGAGGACCGACATGCCGTCGGTAAGATCGAGCCGGCAGCCGACGACGAGGCGGACGCCGGTCGTCTTCGCCGCCTCGTGGGCGCGCACGACGCCGGCGAGGCTGTTGCGGTCGACGATTGCGAGCGCTTCGACGCCCATCGCGGCTGCGGTTGCAAACAATTCCTCGCAGGACGACGCGCCGCGTAAAAAACTGAAATGCGACGTGATCTGCAGTTCAGCGTAGCGGGTCATCCGAAGATTCCATGCAGGAACCAGTTTTGGCTGCCGCTCTCCGGATGCTCGCCGTCGCCCGACCGGAAAATCCAGTAGCGCTCGCCCGCATCATCCTCGACGCGAAAATAGTCCCTGACGGTCGCAAGCTCCGCGTCGCGCTTCCACCATTCGCCCCGAATTCGCTCAGGCCCGTCGGCGCGGCGGACGCGTCGGCGCGCGCCGCGCCAGACGAACCAGACCGGAGGATGATCGGGCAGGAGCGCCATCGTCTCGATCAACTCCGGCTGCTGCAGGAGCCGCGGCGGTCTCGGCCAGTCGCCGTCCCATGTGGCGGCTGTTTCGGGCGACAGCGGCGACACGCGCGCGACGGAGCGCTCGGGCACGTCGCTCTGGACCGGGACGAAACGACAGAGGCGGTGCTCGCCGACGCGATTGGCGAGTATATCCATCAGGTCGGAGACATCGGCCTCGGGCTCCTCGACGAGCGAAGTCACGGCCTGCTTTTCGGGCAGAGGCTCGGTCAGGATCGCCGCAAGCTCCATGATTTCGATGCCGAAGCCGGGATCGACGGTCTCGATCTTCTCCGCCAGCAATCGCGTCAGGCGTCTTGCGTCACGCACGGGCTGCGCCGTGCCGACGCTGATCGCCTGCCGGGCGCCGTCGACGCGATGGAACAGCAGGTCGAGGCGGCGCGCGCCAAGCCCCTTCCCTTCCAGCTTCGCGCAGAGCGCGGTCACGAGCTGGCCAATGTAGCGCGCGATCGTCTCGGCTGCGCCGATCGGCTCTGCGAAGGCGCGCCGGACCGCGATCGTCTCGTTCTCGCGAAACGGCTCGATCGGCTCGGCCGCCAGACCAAGGGCCTGATCGAGCCTGCGGCCGATCTCCGGGCCGAAGCGAAGCGCGAATGGCGCGCGCGGCGCGTCCATCAGCTCGCCGATCCGCTCGAAGCCGAGCTTGCTCAGTCCGCGCGCCGTTTCGTCGTCGAGACGCAAGGCCGCGATCGGCAGACCCCGCAGGGCGGCCGCCGTCCGTCCCGGCGGAATGATCGTCGTCTCGCGTGCGAAAAAGCGTGCTACGGCATGCGCTGCGCCCCACGTATCCGCAATGGCGGCGCGCGCCTCGACGCCCGAGGCGGCGAAGCGTTGGACGAGCGAGATCAGCATCGCCGCCTCGCCGCCATGCAGATGGTCGGCGCCGGTCGTATCGATCACCAGCCCGTCCGGCGGATCGGCGGCGACGATCGGCGAGATCCGCCGCAGCGCCCAGAGCGCGAGACGCTCGAGGCCTTCTGCGTCCGCGCGCGGATCGGCGTCCCGGACGACAAGGCCGGTAGCAAGCGCCTGAGCCTTGGCCAAGGGCATGCCCGCGCGCAGCCCCAGGCGCTCGGCCACCGCGTCGAGCGCGGCGATGACGCGCCGCCTGCCGTCGCGGCCGCTGAGCACGATCGGCGCGTCAGGCAGAGGCGATGCTGCGCTCGATATCCTTCGAAGGCGGTCGGTTGGCCACCTCGGAAGGAAGAGAGAGACGACCCTTGTCATCACACGCCTCCACCTCGAAATCCGCACTCTCGCCGGCGCGACACCGGATCAACTCCACCAGCCAGCGTGGCCGGCCGACGCCGGGCGCAGGCAGCGGCGTCGACGGCAGGGCCGACACGCGCCAGCGTGTGACCGCCGCCGTCGGCTGCCCGAAATCGACCGCTTCGCTCTGCCGACGCCAGCGACGCAGGGCGATGCCGATCGCGCCCCTGCCTTCGGCGGCGAGTTGAAGGCGTCGCGACGCCGTCATTGGGAGCCGCGCCACCTCGGCGACGACCGCGCCAAGCCCGCCGTGCCGCAGGGCTTCCTCGAAACAGGCCAGCACCGTCTTTTCGTCGCCGCCTTCGAGAAGGATCAGCCGATCCGCCGTCAGGCCGGCCTGCGCGAGCCCGGGCGCGAAGAGATCGCGCCGCGTCACGCACCACAGCACCCTGCCCTTCGTCCGTGCGGCGATGCCGGCCGCAAACAGCGCCGCAGCCGCCCCGTCCACGGCGCCGTTCCCGCCGCCGGCGACCTCATGCAGGCAGCCCAGCGCCAGCCCTCCCTCCGGCAGCCTGCGGTCGACCTCGCTGACGCCGAACGGCAGAACCGTGCGCCGACGACGGCCCCGAGCGCCGTCGAGGCGCTCGATGCGCTGTCGCAGCTCGGCGATGGCAGGGCTGGCGGGACGATCCGACATCACGAAAAAGGCGTCTCCCTGGACTTTGCAGCGGCGTCGTCGGCTGCTATGTTCATTATTTGTTCTCGTCTGCGTCACGAGTCAATCCGAGTTTCGGGGGCGGCGAAGGCCGAGAGAACCCGCAATGTCCGCAGGTTCGCGGATCATTCTTGATTCTTCAGGTGGATTGGCTCGGACGGAGCACGAGCGCGGCGTATCTGGAAAATTGAACGACAGACTGTAAATCGGCGCGCTCGTTAGACGCCGATCGGCATGGGGGTTACTGCGTAGGCCATTGTTTTCTTTCGTTCCGAATTATCCGTGCGGGGTCAGCCGCGCGCCTATTCACACTTTGGACCGGCGAGTACTTTTTTCATTGAAATGCAAGCTTTCTGTATGCTATTGTCATACACATGGCAGAGCCTTCAACGCCCTCGTCTGTTCTAAGCGTCCGAGTGAACCCCGCAGAAAGGGCCATACTCGAAGCGGCGGCGGAGCAGTCGCGCACGACGGTCAGCGAATTCATGCGGCGAAAAGCCCTTGAAGCCGCTGAAATCGACGTGCTGAACCGATCCATGGTGACAATCCCGGCGAAGGATTGGGAAAAGTTCGAGGCCTGGGCCATGAGGCCGGCTGAATCGATCCCGGGACTGGCCGAGCTCGCGAGCCGGAAACCCACTTGGGAACGATAACGTGGCGACGATCACGCCGCCGCGTCCATTGGAGGAAACCGACGATCGCGCGCATTTCGATTGCGGCCGGGAATCCCTGAACAACTGGTTCCGCCGTCACGCATGGACCAACCACCTGAGTGGCGCTTCCCGGGTAAATGTCGTGACCGACGCCACAAGCGGCCGGGTTATCGGCTTTGTCACGCTCAGCTCGTCGCATATCGAGCGAGCCTATCTGCCCAAACCTCAACAGCGAAACCAGCCCGATCCCGTGCCGGTAACGCTCCTCGGGCAGTTGGCCATCGACACCAACTACCAAGGACAAGGCCATGCCACGTCGCTGCTTTTGTTTGCTCTCAAGACAGCTTTGCGCGTCGCCGAAAGTATTGGCAGCATTGGCGTGATCACACATCCTCTCGACGACGGCGTGAGAGGATTTTACGCCCGATGGGGCTTTCAAGACCTGCCATTCGATCCGCGTCACGCCATGATCGTACGCATGATCGATTTGCGGCACATGGTGCGCGCCTGATCCGTTTGGCCGGTGGCATGGCTATGCGAAGCGCTGGGCGTCTCGAGATCCGGGTTCCACGGCGTACGGCGGCGTGAATGCGTCCACCAATGTTGTTCAGGCGCTGGTTCCAAACAGCATCGCGACGCCGGTTTGGGGGAGCGCCGGAGCGTTCAGCGGCCTGCGCGTCGGGTGGCTGATCGCCGGCCGCGAATGCGTCGCCATCTTGCGCGTGATCCACACCGCGCGGGAATGGCCGGCGGCGGATCTGCCGCCTCAAGGATCGCTCGCTCGTCGGGATTGACCCGAATGGAAAGGATCGAAGCGGTTGTAGGGGTGTTCGCCATGTGTATGACAATAGATTACAGCTATCGGACTTCAAGGGTGGCGGCGATCGGGCTCGGCGGGCTCGTCCATCGCCCAAGCGTCCCCAGATAATGACTTTCGCCGACATTCCCGCCGTTCATCGAAAGTGAGCCAGAGCCAGAAATTGCACGCCGAAACGCACGCGCGCCCGGGCGGCGCGGTTGCGCCGACAATGGCCATCAAAATCGGTTATTTCGCGAAATAATCCGTAACGCGGCCGAAAGCCTTGTCCAGTCGCCTCACGTCTTCAGACTTGAGGAAGAACCAGCACGAGGTCCGGTCCGGTTGGCCGTCGGCCGTTTCCGTGATGGCAAAAGTGATCGTTCGGGTTTTGGTCACGCCGATCCAGATTGCATGATTGCCGTCCGAATAGCCGCCGACGCCGGTGATACCATCC
>JAJXWB010000001.1 GCA_021781815.1 Pseudomonadota bacterium
TGCGGAGCGAACGGTCGATGGATTGTGGAATACGATCGGCGCGCTGCTGCCGGCCTTCACGCCGCAAGAATGCGCGAACTTCTTCGCTGCCGCCGGCTACGAGCCAGCATGAGAGGAAAACGCTCTAAGCGAATTGGCGGCGAGCGCCGACAGGGACGCGCCGGTCGAGGTCGGTTGCATGCGCTCGGCCAAAGTGAGCACGACGGCGTCAGCCGTCGATTGCAGGACTGCGCGCTGCCCGACGACGCGGCTGTAGTCGATCGCTGCGCCGACCATGAGCATGACAGGGAGGACGGCAAGGGCAAAGGCGATCGCCGTCACGCCTTCGTCAGCCTGCGCGAAAGAACCAGCTTTCGGGAATGAACCCTTGAACATAAAAGTCTCTATTCAAGAAATTTTTGACGCAACGACAAATCAAGACAGCGCATCCGCGCGCGACGAAAACAGCTTAAAACGTTCTGAACTGCTTACACGTAACATATTTCCAGAATATTAATTCAAATTTCACAATTTATTTCAATACTATGCCCCGACCGTCTCCAATGCGTCGGTGGACATGGTTCTCGGCCTGTTCCCGCCGCAAACGACGCCGAATTGGGCGCGGGATGGGCGATGGTCGTTACAGGAGGCCGCCGGCCCGACGTTCTGCTTGCGCACGTCGGGCCGGCGGCGGCTCCGCCTCAGCGCCGCTTCTCGTCCGGCGCTTTCGCCTCGTCCGCCAGCGCCGCCAGCGCCTCGTCGAGCCCCAGCGACTGCTGCGCCTGAGACCCGAGACGACGGATCGAAACGCCGCGCTCGGCCGCTTCCTTGCGGCCGACGACGAGCATGACCGGAACCTTGGCGAGCGAATGCTCACGCACCTTGTAATTGATCTTCTCGTTGCGCAGATCAGTGTCGACCTTGAGCCCGAGCTTTCGCGCGGCGGCGGCGATTTCCCGCGCGTAATCGTCGGCGTCCTGCGTGATCGTGGCGACCACGATCTGCAGCGGAGAAAGCCACAACGGCAGATGGCCCGCATAATGCTCGACCAGAATGCCGGTGAAGCGTTCGAGCGAGCCGAACATGGCGCGATGGATCATGACTGGCGTCTTCTTTTCAGAGTCCGCGCCGATGTAGAACGCGCCGAACCGTCCGGGCAGGTTGAAGTCGACCTGCGTCGTGCCGCACTGCCATTCGCGGCCGATCGCGTCGCGCAAGGTATATTCGAGTTTCGGCCCGTAAAATGCGCCTTCGCCCGGCTGGATCGACGTCTTGAGGCCGCGCCGACCAATCTCCTCGAGCACGCGCGAGAGCGCCGCCTCCGCCTTGTCCCACGCTTCATCGGAGCCGACGCGCTTCTCGGGGCGTGTCGACAATTTCACCACCACGTCCTCGAAGCCGAAGTCGTGATAGATCGACAGGATCATGTCGTCGATCTTCAGCGCCTCGTCCATGATCTGGTCTTCGGTGCAGAAAATATGCGCGTCATCCTGCGTGAACGCGCGCACGCGCATCACCCCGTGCAGCGCGCCCGACGGCTCGTAGCGATGCACGATGCCGAACTCGCAGATCTTCATGGGAAGGTCGCGATAGGACTTCAGGCCGTTCTTGAAAATTTGCACATGGCCCGGGCAGTTCATCGGCTTGAGCGCGAACACCCGTTCGTCCTCGGTCGTCGTGACGAACATGTTCTCGCGATAGGTCTGCCAATGGCCCGACGTCTCCCACAACGCCCGGTCGAGCACCTGCGGCGTGTTGACCTCGATGTAGTCGGCGTCCTGCTGGCGGCGGCGCATGTACGAGATCAGCGTCTGGAACAAGGTCCAGCCCTTCGGGTGCCAGAATATCGTGCCCGGCCCCTCCTCCTGGAAATGGAACAGATCCATCTCGCGCCCCAGGCGGCGATGGTCGCGGCGCTCGGCCTCCTCCAGTTGCTTCAGATAGGCGTCCAGCTCATCCTTCTTCGCGAAGGCCGTGGCGTAGATTCGCTGGAGCATCGGCTTGGTCGAATCGCCACGCCAGTAGGCGCCCGCGACCTTCATGATCTTGAAGGCGTCGCCGATCTTGCCGGTCGAGGTCATGTGCGGGCCGCGACACAGGTCGAGCCAGTCGCCCTGCCTGTAGATCTTCAAATCCTGGTCGGCCGGAATCGTCTCGACCAGTTCGACCTTGAACGCCTCGCCCATCTTTTCGAAATGCGCGATGGCCTCGGCGCGCGACCATGTCTCGCGCACGAACGGCCGGTCCTTGGCGATGATCTCGCGCATCTTCTTCTCGATGGCGGCGAAATCCTCCGGCGTGAACGGGTCCGCGCGAAAAAAGTCGTAATAGAAACCGTTCTCGATCACCGGCCCGATCGTCACCTGCGTGCCTGGAAACAGGCTCTGCACGGCCTCGGCCAGCACATGCGCCGCGTCGTGGCGAATGAGTTCCAAAGCCCTTGGATCATCGCGCGAGATGAATTCGATCTTCGAGTCGCGCGCGACCGGATCGGCCAGATCGACCAGCGCGCCGTCGAGGCTCATGGCCACGGTGCGTTTGGCGAGCGACGGGGAAATGGATTTCGCGATGTCGAGGCCCGAAACGCCGGGCTCGAAGGCGCGCGAGGCGCCATCGGGGAAAGTCACGGATATCATATCGACTCCTTGCCCTGCTCACTCGCCGATACCAATCGGCGTAAGCCGCGCGCCGGAGTGCGCGCGAGGGGCGTTTTAGGGAAACCGGGCGGTGGACGCAACCAGCCCGCCCCCGCCCGGACGCCGGCTCAGGGGCCGCACGGACCAACCTGCGCCGGGGAATGGCGCGATCGACGGCCTACTTCGCCGCATCCGGCTTGCCGCAGAGCCGGGATTCGGCCTAAGTCGTAAGAATAATAGCGGACGACTGGGGCGTCATGTCCAGAAGAGATCTACGCTTGCTGCTGCTCGGCGTCGCCGCGGCCCTGCTGCTCGGGAGCGGCGTCTTCATACTGCTTGCCAGCTTGCAGGGACCGAAGCAGCAGGACGCCGCGCAGATCGAGCCTTCCGTCGTCGCGCCCGAAGCCGGCGCGCCCGCGCCGGCCGGCGCGCCCGCCGAAATCCTGGCCGCACGCGCCGTCATCGAAAAGAAGATCGGCGAGACGCCCGACGTCGCGCGCTTCTTCGACCGCCTGCGCCTCGCGCTGCCGGCCGAATACGAGTCCATCATCGCGACGCTCGCCCGCCGGCGTATGGGCGGCGGCGGCGACACGCCGGACTACTACCTGTCCGAAGCGGTGAAAATCCTGCGCCAGTCGCGCGGCGCGCTTGCCGCCAGGGCTGACGCTCCCGCTCTCGCCAAGGTCTTCGCGCAACAACTCGCCGTGCTCAATGCGCTCTCGACGCGCGATCCGCATCTGTGCGTCGACTTCCTCTATGGCGGCGCAAGCGAGGCGTTCTTCGATTTCTCGGCCGACAATCGCGCGCTGGTCGCCGATCTCGCCATAGCGGGCCTCGATGCGATCGTTGACGGCAAGCAGAAGAACATCGCGCGCGCCGCGCCAAATGAAGCCGACTTCAAGCAGTTCGAGGCCGCCCTGCAACAGGCGGGACTGGCGCCGCTCGAAATCGACGCGCTGCTCGACGGCAAGACGCCCGATCCGCCGCTGCCGGACGCGCGCATGTGCGCCGCTGGCCAGATCTATCTTCAGACGCTCGCCGCCCTGCCCGATCCGGCGCGTCTGCGCATCTATGCGCTGGCGATCGACCTTATGGCGCGCTCCTGAACGCCATGCGCCGATAGCGCGGAGAAGGTTTTTCTCCATCGCAGAACATCTTTGGAACACGGGCCTACAAACCCCCGATTGAGACAGGAGCAGGCGCGGCGTACCTATTCGCTTGTCCGACACGCCCCGGTTTCAGCCTGCTTCCGCTGGAATTGAGCGGATCGGCTGCAACAGGAGCCGTCTCCGATGCCCGCGCTGAAAAACATGCCCCTGCCCGCGATCCTCGTCGCCAACGACCTGCGCGACGGCGATGTGGTGTTCCGCGCCGCCGACGGCTGGACACGCGACCCGCGCGCGGCGGCAATCGCCCGCGATGACGAGGCGGCGCAGGCGCTGGAACGCGCCGGCGCGGCGGCGACGGCGCGTCAGGAGATCGTCGACGCCTATCTGATCGACGTCGACATCAGGAGCGATGGCGCGCCTGTGCCGCGCCATTTTCGCGAACGATTCAAGACGCTGGGGCCGAGCGTGCGCCCCGACCTTGGCAAGCAGGCCGAATTCGTCGGCTATGCGCGCGCCGCCGCGGAGTAGGACATGTATCGCTATGACGAATTCGACGAACGCGTCGTGCGCGAGCGCGTGGCGCAGTTCCGCGATCAGGTGGCGCGCCGGCTTTCCGGCTCGCTCACCGAGGACGAGTTCCGTCCGCTGCGCCTCCAGAACGGACTCTACCTGCAACTGCACTCGTATATGCTGCGCATCGCCATCCCCTACGGCTCGCTGACGGCGCGGCAACTGCGCCAGCTCGCGCTGATCGCCGACAAATACGATCGCGGCTACGGACATTTCACCACACGCCAGAACCTGCAATTCAACTGGCCGAAACTCCGGGAAGTCCCGGACATCCTGAGCCTGCTCGCCGATGTCGACATGCACTGCATCCAGACATCAGGCAATTGCATCCGCAACGTCACCGCCGACCAGTTCGCCGGCGTCGCCGCGGACGAGATCGAGGATCCGCGCCCGATCGGCGAGCTTCTGCGCCAGTGGTCGAGCCTGCACCCGGAATTCTCCTTCCTCCCGCGCAAGTTCAAGATCGCTGTCGGCGCCTCGGAAAATGACCGCGCCGTGCTGAAGGCGCATGACCTTGGCGTGCGCGTCGTGCGACGCGCCGACTCGGGCGAATTGGGATATGAAATCCACGTCGGCGGCGGCCTCGGCCGCACGCCCATGATTGGCAAGATCGTTCGCGACTTCCTTCCCAGAGGCCAGTTGCTCGCCTATGTCGAAGCGATCATGCGCGTCTACAATGCGGAAGGGCGACGCGACAACAAGTTCAAGGCCCGCATCAAGATTCTCGTGCACGAAATCGGCCTCGACGCATTCAGGGACCGCGTCGAAAGGGAGTTCGCAGCGGTCGGCGTCGCAGCGGCGCAGGACGAGAACGAAGAACTCACGCGCATCGCCGCCTGCTTTGCGCCAAAGCCCTATGCGCGCCTGTTGGCGCGCTCGGACTCGTTCGAAGCGGCGAAGGCGCTCAATCCCGCCTTTGCCGACTGGACCGAGAGCAGTCTTCACCCGCATCACGTCGAGGGCTATGCGGCCGTGACCGTATCGCTGAAGCCGATTGGCGGCGTTCCGGGCGACATGACCTCGGACCAGATGCGCGCCTTCGCCGATATCGCCGAACGATACTCGTTCGGCGAACTTCGGGTGACGCATGCGCAGAACCTCGTTCTGCCGCACGTAAAGAAAGACGATCTGTTCGCTCTATGGCGAATGCTCGCAAAATCGGACCTCGCCGCAGACAATGCCGGGCTTATCACCGACATAATCTCCTGCCCCGGTCTGGACTATTGCGCCCTCGCCACCGCCCGTTCGATCCCGATCGCACAGGCGATTTCGACCCGCTTCGCCGACCGCGGCCGGCAGCGCGACATCGGCCCGCTGCAGATCAAGATTTCCGGCTGCATCAACGCCTGCGGCCATCATCACGTCGGACATATCGGCATTCTCGGTCTGGAGAAGCGCGGGCAGGAATCCTACCAGATAACGCTCGGCGGCGACGCTTCCGAGAACGCCGCGATCGGCGAACTGCTCGGACCGGGACTTGGCGCCGACGACGTGCCGCCCGCAATCGAGCGCATCGTCGACACGTACCTCGAACTCCGCAACGAAGGCGAGACATTCATCGACACTGTGAAGCGCCTCGGCGTTGGCGCCTTCAAGACGGCCTTTTTTGTGGGGGAGCGCAATGAAGCTGCTTGACGGCGCCGGCGTCCGCGCGGACGACTACGAGCGCGCCGATGCTGCGCGCGCGCAGGCGTTGCCGGCCGCCATCGTTCCCTACGCGGAACTCGCCGCCGCGCCGCCGGCCGACGGTCGCCGCAGGGTCGGCGTTGAGGTTCCCAATACGGTTGCGCCCGATCAGATCGCGCCGTTTTTTGGCCGCCTGTCGCTGATCGCGGTCGGCTTTCCGACAACCGGCGACGGACGCGGCTTTTCGCTCGCGCGCCGCTTGCGCCGCGCGGGCTTTCGCGGCGTATTGCGCGCCGTCGGCCCGCTGATCGCAGATCAGTTCCCCTATGCGCTCGCCTGCGGCTTCGACGAGATCGAACTGCCGGATTCCAGCGCCCAACGTCAGCCGCCGACGCAATGGAAGCGCGCGGGCGCTGCAATGACGCTCTGGTATCAGCAAGGCTACGCGCGGCCCGCCAGCATCCTCGAACAGCGCAGGCTGGCGCGCCAGGGAGGACAAAATGTCTGAGAAAAGAGTTGCGACGCTCGACGAGCGATTCCGCGCGCTCGACCCGCTCGGGCGCCTGCGGCTGCTGCGCGCCGAAATCCAGGGACGCATCGTCTTCACCACAAGCTTTGGACTCGAGGACCAGTTCCTCACGCATCTGATCTTTGGAAACGCGCTCGACATCGACGTCGTCACGCTCGACACTGGCAGGCTGTTTCCGCAGACCTATGCGCTCTGGTCGGAGACCGAGACAAAGTACGGCAGGCGCATCCGCGCCTATTACCCTGAACGCAAAGCGATCGAGGCGCTGGTTGCAGAACAGGGCATTGACGGATTTTACGCGAGCGTCGAAGCGCGCAAGGCCTGCTGCGGCGCGCGCAAGGTCGAGCCGCTGAAGCGCGCGCTGCAAGATGCATCGGCCTGGATCGCCGGCCTGCGCGCGGATCAGTCGGAGCATCGCAGCCGGGCCGCTTTCGTCTCGTTCGATGGCGGGTTCGGACTCCTGAAGGCGAACCCGTTGATCGACTGGAGCCGCGAACAAATCGTCGATGCGGCGAGCGCCGCCGGCGTTTCCATCAATCCGCTGCACGCGCAGGGCTTCCCCTCGATCGGTTGCGCGCCCTGCACCCGCGCGATCGCGCCTGACGAGGACGAGCGCGCCGGACGCTGGTGGTGGGAACAGGACAACAAGAAGGAATGCGGCTTGCATGTCGCGCCGGACGGGCGCATCCTGCGGAGCCCAGAAAATGATCGGGAGCGCCCGTGGGCCGGCTGACGCATCTTCAGGCGCTCGAAGCGGAATCGATATTCATTCTGCGCGAGGTCGTCGCCACCTGTGAAAAGCCGGTGCTGCTCTATTCGATCGGCAAGGACTCCGCCGTCCTGCTGCACCTCGCGCTGAAGGCTTTCGCGCCGGGCAAGCTGCCGTTTCCGCTTCTTCACGTCGACACCGGCTGGAAGTTCCGCGAGATGATCGAATTTCGAGACGAAACCGTGCGCCGGCTCGAACTCGATCTGATCGTGCACATCAATCAAGAGGGGGTTGACGCCGGCGTCAGCCCTGTCGCCTCGGGCTCCGCCGTCCACACGGACGTGATGAAGACGCAGGGGCTGAAACAGGCGCTCGAAAAGTTCGGTTTCGACGCCGCCTTCGGCGGCGCCCGCCGTGACGAGGAAAAAAGCCGCGCCAAGGAACGCATCTTTTCTCTGCGCACATCAGACCATCGCTGGGATCCGAAAGCGCAACGGCCGGAACCCTGGCTCGCCTTCAACACGCGCAAGCGCAAAGGCGAGAGCTTTCGCGTGTTTCCGTTGTCAAACTGGACGGAAGCCGACGTGTGGGACTACATCGCCCTCGAAGGCGTTCCGGTCGTGCCGCTCTATTTCGCGAAGCGGCGCCCCGTCGTTGAGCGCAACGGCGCCTTGATCATGCGCGACGACGAGCGGTTGCCGTTGCTGCCCGGCGAGACGCCCCAGATGCGTCTCGTTCGCTTCCGCACGCTCGGCTGCTATCCACTGACCGGCGCGGTTGAAAGCTCGGCCGCGTCCCTGCCCGAAATCATCGCGGAAATGCGCGCCTCCCGCTCCTCCGAACGCCAGGGCCGCGTTATCGATCATGATTCCGCAAGTTCGATGGAGATGAAAAAGCAGGAAGGCTATTTCTGATGCACGCCGCTCTGAAACTCGTGGCATCGAGCGCCGACGCGCCGCAATCCTTCAGCGACGCAGCACAGATCAATGCAGCTTCTCAACGCTCGCTGCTGCGATTCATCACCTGCGGGTCGGTCGACGACGGCAAGTCGACGCTGCTCGGCCGCCTGCTATTCGAGACAGGCGCTGTATTTGAGGATCAGCTTGAGGCCCTGCAGCGCGACAGCGCCAGGTTCGGCACGACGGACGGCGAGCCTGATTTCGCGCTGCTCGTGGACGGCCTTTCCGCCGAACGCGAGCAGGGCATCACCATCGACGTGGCCTATCGCTATTTCTCGACGAAGAACCGCGCGTTCATCGCCGCCGACACGCCCGGCCACGAGCAATACACGCGCAACATGGCGACGGGCGCCTCGACCGCCGACGTCGCCATCATTCTCATCGACGCGCGCAAGGGCCTGCTGCCGCAGACGCGCCGCCACTCCTACATCGTCTCGATGCTCGGCGTGCGGCGCGTGATCGTCGCCATCAACAAGATCGACCTCGTCGGCTACGACGAGAACGTGTTCCGGGCGATCGAGCATGATTATCGCGCGCTCGCCGCTTCTCTCGATTTCGTGGAGACGCTCGTCATTCCGGTTTCCGCGCGTTACGGCGACAACATCGTCAGCGCGTCCGCGGCCATGCCATGGCACAAGGGGCCATCGCTGCTGACGATGCTGGAGACGATCGAGGCCTCGCCGGCCGGCGACACGGAATTTCGATTTCCTGTCCAATGGGTCAATCGCCCCAACCTGGATTTTCGCGGTTTTTCCGGCACGATCGCCAGCGGGAGCGTCGCGGTCGGAGATCGCGTGATCGCGCTGCCTCGCAGACAAGCGACGAAGGTCGTTGGCATTCTCGGCCCGTCCGGCGCGCTCGACGAGGCGATCGCAGGGCAGTCGGTCACGCTGACGCTGGCAGACGAAATCGATGTTTCACGCGGCGACGTGATCGCGCGGCAAGGCGCGACAACGGCGGCGCAGCGCCAGGCGACGGTGCGCCTGCTTGGCGTGGCCGAGGCGCCGATCGCGCCGGGCCGCACCTATCTCGTCAGGATCGGGACGAAGGTCGCCGCCGCGCGTATCATCGCGCTGCATCATGCGATCGACGTGCACGACTACAGCGAAGTCTCTGCAGACAAGCTGCTGATGAACGCGATCGGCGTCGCTGTCCTGCGCTTCGAGACGGACGTGGTCGTCGCGCCATACCGCGATTGCCGGACGCTCGGCAGCCTGCTGCTGATCGATCCGTACACGAACGACACAGTCGCGCTCGGAATCGTCGAGGCGGACGCGGCGCACGAACGCGCCGAAACGGCTGTCGGCCATAGACTGGTCGTCGGACTCGCGCGCAGCGGCCTTCTGCCTGCCGAGGCCGCCGGTCGCAAGGCGTGGCGCCATATCGTCTGGTGGCTCGCGGGCGCCGCTCTGACCAGCGCCATCGCTCTCGCGATCACCGCGCGGCCGCTACTCGCATTCGGCGCCGGGCTTGCGGATGCGGTATTGCGTCCGGCGCTGCGGCTCGCGCACGATCTGCTGTGGCGCAATGCCGAGGAACGTCGGCGGGCGCAGGCTGAAAAGGCGCTGACGCTCGACGGCGGCAGTATTTGATCCGCCAGCCCGCGACCGGCGTGCGTAAAGGCATCCATGCAGATCGAGCCGCTCTACACGCTCTCGGGCGCCGCCGTCGGCCTCATCGTCGGGTTGACTGGCGTCGGCGGGGGATCGTTGATGACGCCGCTGCTGGTGCTGGGATTCGGCGCGCCCGCTGCGACCGCCGTTGGCACGGATCTGCTGTACGCCGCGCTCACCAAGGGCGCCGGATCGGTCGTTCACAACTTTCGAGGCAACATTGACTGGCGCGTCGTGCGTCTGCTCGCGTGCGGCAGCGTGCCAGCTTCCGCGCTCGCCCTGTTTGCGCTGTCGCGGATCGGCGTGAACTCCGAGCAGACATCCCGCGCCATATCCATGACGCTGGGAATCGCGCAATTGCTCACGGCGATCTCGATCCTGCTGCGCGCGCGGTTGCTCAAGCTGCGCGCTGCGCGCAACGCCGCGCCGGCTGGCGGCGTCGCCATTGCAACCGTCGCTGTCGGCGCCGCTTTGGGTCTGCTCGTCTCGCTGTCATCCGTCGGCGCGGGCGCGATTGGCATGACGGCGCTGCTCATGCTCTATCCAGCGAGTCCGGTCGTGCGCCTCATCGGCACGGATATCGCGCACGCCGTTCCCTTGACGCTGATCGCTGGCGTGGGCCACTGGGGGCTCGGTTCGGTCGACGGCCAGATACTGGCGTCTCTCCTGATCGGTTCGGCGCCCGGCATTGTCATAGGCAGCCATGTCGCGCCGCGCGTGCCTGACCGCTTTCTGCGCAGCCTGCTGGCGGCCGTGCTCTTCATCGTCGGATTGCGACTCGTCGCGGGCTGACGCCGGCGCTCACGCGCTTTTTCGGAACAAGCTGAACTGAAAGGCCTGATGAGCCCCCGAGGGGGTCCGATGATCGCCGTGTCCCGTCTCGATCAGAATGAACCTGTCGCCGAGCGCGGCGGCGAGACTTTCGGCGTCATGACGCATGACCGGAAGGCCGCTGCATTTCTCGGGCCCATCCGGGGCGAACGTGGCGATCATCGCGTGACCGCCGACCTTCACGGCCGCCGCGAGGCAGGAGACATAGGCGGCGCGATCCCCGGGATCGGTCAGAAAATGGAAAGCCGCCCGATCGTGCCACAGATCATATTGCCGATCGGGCGCCCATTTCGTCATATCGGCGACGATCCATCGCGCATGTTCTCCGCTCGCGCCAAGGCGCGATCTCGCCACCTCAAGCGCGGCCGCCGAGAGGTCGAGCACGGCGACGTCGAACCCCTCCTTCAGAAGCTCGTCCACCAGCCGCGACGCGCCGCCGCCGACATCGATGATAGAACCGCCGCGAGGAACGCCCGAGCGGTGGATCAAATCCAGCGACTGGACAGGAGTATCCTGAAACCACGAGACGTCGCGTTCGCCCTTGGTTTTAAAAACCTGCTCCCAATGCGCCTGTCGCTCGCCCGTCGTCATTTCTCCACCTCGACCTGCTCGCACACCAGCGGCCCTCGCCATTTCCCATAGCGCCAGCAATGCAGCGCGTCCGCTCCCTCGGGCCGCGCCGCCGGCACGGGATCGAAGCCGGCCGTCCCGCCCGGCCGGCAGCGGCAGATGCGGGCGAATCCCATCCAGCCGCCACCCCATAGTCCAAACCGGCCGATCGCCTCGGCCGTGTATTCGGAACAGGTAGGCAGGTGCCGGCAATGCCGGCCGAGCGCCGCGGACAAGGTTAGCTGGTAGCCCCGGATCAGCGTCCTCGCCAGAAGCGCCGGCGCGTCCGCTGGACCCCGAAATCGAAAATCGCCCGCCATGGCCTGCATTTGGGTGTTCGCGCCGCTGCGGTCAACCTAATTCGGTAGCCTGCGACAAGCCGAAATGATATTGCAGCGCCGATGCGCATTTCCGCCCTGTCCCTTGCCCTGGCCGGACTGATTATGGTCGCCCCGGCCGCGAGCAGGGCCGCCGACACGTCGCCTGGGCCGGCGAAAAGTCCGCTTGCGCCGGATTGGCTCGTGACGGTCCAGTTCGGCCCGGGCCTCTCGCCCGCCTATCCCGGTTCCTCCGCCTACCGGCCGGTGCCAGTGCCAGGGCTCGGCGTGCGCCGCTCGGACGAACCGGAGCGATTCGCCGCGCCGGACGACGGCTTCGGCGCGCCTATTCTCGACACCGCCGGTTTTCGTCTCGGCCCGGTCGCCAACGTACTCATTCCTCGCTGGACGATGCATCAGGAACTCAACGGCCTGCGCAAGTTGAGCACGGCGATCGAAATCGGCGCCTACGCCGAATATTATCCTGTCGACGACATGCGGCTTCGCGGCGAGTTGCGTCAGGGTGTCTACGGGCACGACGGGCTCGTGGCGACCTTCGGCTCTGATTTCATTAGGCGCGCCGGCGCGTTCCTTTTTTCGGCCGGCCCGCGGATCAACCTCGGAACGGCGGCCTACGCCAACGGCTATTTCGATGTGACGCCGGATCAGGCGCTGGCGAACGGCCGCGTTCCGCCCTTCCAGTCGCATGGAGGCGTCACATCAGCCGGCTTCATGACGACGGCCCGCTACGACTTCGACCCGCGCTGGAATGCGACCGTTTATGGAGGCCTCCAGCGGCTCACCGGCAGTCCGGGCGCAAGTCCGATCCCGAACATCCTCGGCTCGCGCAATCAATATTCCGCCGGCCTGATGTTCGCCCGCACCTTCACGATAGGCGGGTTCTGACGCGCCTCAGGTGGCAGGCGCAGCCGCCGCGTTCTTCGCCTCGATCTGCGACACGGCGTCGACCACGGCGTCGAACGTCAAGAGCGTCGAGGCGTGCCGCGCCTTGTAGTCGCGCACTGGCTCCAGCACGCCGACGTCGGCCCACCGTCCGCCGGGCGGCGGTCCGTTCTCCTTGAGCATGCGCCGCACCTGATCGCGCAAATCCCGCAGTTCCTGCCCGCTCGCGCCCACCACATGGCGCGCCATGATCGAGGACGAAGCCTGCCCGAGGGCGCAGGCCTTCACGTCGTGAGCGAAATCGACGACCTTGCCGTTTTCCATGACCACATCGACCGTGACAGTCGATCCGCACAGCTTCGAATGCGCGGTCGCGCTGGCGTCGGGCCGCTCCAGTCGCCCAAGCCGCGGAATGTTTCCGGCCAGTTCGAGAATGCGCTTGTTGTAGATGTCGCTCAGCATGGGAGGAAACTGACTCTCGGCACTGGCGCAACGTAGCAGCCAGTCTTATTTAAGTTATATAGGCGCGCCAGGCGAGTGGCGAAATATGAATGAACATTTGGGGCCTGCGCTCGTTTCAGGCTTCGGAGGCTCCACATGGACGCAGTGGTTAAGACCTTGTCCGGCCGGAATGTCGCTCCCGCCAATTCGCCCCGCCCGCCAGTTTCGCAGCCAAGCCAGGAAGACGCCGAAGCAGCCGTCCGCGTTCTGCTCGCCTATGCCGGCGACGATCCGGACCGGGAAGGCCTGAAGGATACGCCGCGGCGTGTGGCCAAGGCCTATCGCGAATTGTTCGCCGGCTATCGCGAAGAGGCCGGCGCGATCCTCGACCGGGTGTTCGAGGAGGTCGAAGGCTACGACGATATGGTGCTCGTGCGCGACATCCCGTTCGCTTCCCATTGCGAGCATCACATGGTGCCATTCGTCGGCAAGGCGCATGTCGCCTATTACCCGAGCGAGGGCGTCGTCGGCCTGTCGAAGCTCGCGCGCCTGGTCGACATGTACGCGCGCCGTCTGCAAACGCAGGAGACGATGACGGCCCAGATCGCCGAAGCCATAGAGCAGCACCTGAAGCCGCGCGGTACGGCAGTTTACATCGAGGCCGAACACATGTGCATGTCCATGCGCGGCGTGCGCAAGCAGGGCGCGATGACAATCACGACCAGGTTCACCGGCCTGTTTCGCGACGACCCGGCCGAACAGGTGCGGTTTCTGAGCATGGCGCGGACCTGACCGCGCCGCTGGCGGTCCATCGCCCCCGGACGGCGGCCAGCGGTCGGTCCGCGGAGTTTGCGCGAGCCGGGACGTCCTACAGCCATTGATCGTGTCTTGCGCGCCGTGGCATGGTGCGCGCCGCCGCACGAAAGGACGTCCATGCCCATCTACAGACTTGACGATCTCGCACCTGAATTGCCGCCCGCAGGCCGCTATTTTGTCGCGCCCGGCGCACATGTCATAGGGCGCGTGCGACTGGGCGAGGACGCGAGCGTCTGGTTCAACGCAATCATTCGCGGCGACACGGATCTCATCGACATCGGCGCGCGCGCCAACATTCAGGACGGAAGCGTTCTGCATACAGATCCCGGCTTTCCGCTGACAATCGGCGCGGACGTCACCATCGGGCACAAGGTCATCCTGCATGGCTGCACGATCGGCGACGGCGCCCTGATCGGCATGGGCGCAACCATCCTCAACGGCGCGAAGATCGGAAAGAACTGCCTCGTCGGCGCCAATGCGCTGGTCACGGAGGGCAAGGAATTTCCGGACAATTCGCTGATCGTTGGCGCCCCGGCGCGCGTGGCGCGCACGCTGGACGAAAAGGGCGCAGGCGCAGGGCGCATGATCGCCGCCGTCTATGCGTCGCGCGCGAAGAGGTTCGCCACGGGCTTGCGCGTCATCGGGCAATAGCCCAGGCGCGACGGCGCTAGAGAACGATGTCCGCGTCAAACTCCTCGATCGGGATAAGACGCTGGAATTCGACGGCGAGGCCGCCCTTGAAATGGCGCACGACCTTGCCGGCGCGCCGCCCCAGTTCCACCCGCGCGCCTATTTCCGGCAACTCTTCAGCCTGCAGGCCCACGCCGGACACGGAAACGTCGACGACTCGGACAGGAATCTCGCGACCGCCGTTCACGATCAGGCTGGTTTCGCGCTGCTTCGGTACGATGCGCTTGTGCCGGCGGTTTGCGTCGTCCTCTTCCTCCTCGCGATTAATCATCCAGGTCAGGAGGTCGGCCAGACGTTCCCGCTTGGCGGGCGCAAGATTCAATTCGACCGCAAATCCGTCGCCGGTCGTGCGAACGATCGAGCCTTCCAGTCGGCCAAAGTCTTCAAAATAGAAGACGACCCGCTCGCCGACACGACCCTTGACCGGCGCGCCGACACGCAATCCGCCCGGCGACATGTCGATTGTATGGCAGGGGTATTCCTGTTTGCTCTCAAGCATGTAGCGGCCAGCGATCGCCACCTTCACTCGGCGATGCCGGCGGCGCTCCATCGGCTTTGCTGCCGGCTTGAGTTGAGGATAGGCCAAAGGCGGGTCCAATTCACGCTCGTTTGAACGGTAACTCTAAACAGCGATGATTAATAGCGACTTACGACATTTGGGCGACCGGCTGCAAAGTGCTTCTTAGGTTTCCGGATCGTCACCTCGATCCCTGAACATGGCTTCGGTCCAGTCCTCCGTTCAGCAGCCGCAAGCGCGGTCGCGACCCCAGACGGCGTTCGGGCGCGCCGGACATGCGCCGGATGACAGGCAGGTCGACGCGTGAATCTGCCGCGCTCATGACCCGAAGCGAACGCAATTCAAACCGCTCGACCGGAATCAGGCCGAACCAGTCCGGCTGTGCGGCGCAGGCCAGCGCGCCGAGAATGCGCGCATGGGTGCGCCCGTGATGGCGCAACGGCAGCAGCAGCAGTTCGAGATCGATGGCGCGGTGATCGGACGGCGCGGCTGAAACGCCGGCGACGACAGGAACCGCCCCGTCCATGACTGTCCAAAGGACCGCGGCCACATTGGCGCGGTCTTCTCCCCACAGATCGAGGAACGACCGTCCCTTCATTTCTTTCAGCCAGAGCGCATTGAGCCGCGTACCGGACAAGCGCAGAGGGAACGCGTCGTCGCCATCGACCTCGATCATGAAAGTGTCCGACAGAATGGCGCGTATCGCGGCGGGATCGATCTCGGCGCGGTCGGGAGCGGCCCGCTCACGGCGGATGCTGTTCCAGTACGAATAGAGTTCGCGCGTCGCCTGTTGTCTCATGATCGCCCCTTCATGCCCTCGTTCGGGCAGGCTTGTTTTCATTTGGGACAGGCGAAACGCCTTCGCCTGCATGCTCGCTGGAGCAGCAAGGCGCGCGCCACGGAGGCGATTAATCTTAACGGAGCGTTTTCATTGCGCAGCGAACGCGGAAATGAGAGTTTTGATTTGTGACGCAACGCTTGTGACCCCGGCTCCGGGCCATGAAGCGAAGCGCCCTCCAGCCAGAGGGGCTGCCCGCGAGAACGTGAGCGTATTTGCATGGTTCGACCGTTCCATATTGGGACGCTGCGCGCGGCCGATCGACAAGACTTCGTTAATGGGGGAAGGACGCGGCTCCCGTTCTTCCCCCGCCGACGGGTCAAACATGACGCATCACGATCCGGCTGACCGCGCCTTCTCCCGCTCTTCCTATCCGGTCCTCGCGATCGTGGTTCTGCTCGTCGCCGTGCATCTGTTCCGCATGGCGCTCGATGAAGCGACCGACTTCCGCTTTCTGGCAGATCTCGCCTTCGTTCCCGCCCAGTTCACCATGCCCCTGGACCGTGAAGGCGTGCTGCGAGCGGCCTCGCAAGCAGTGGCGCAGGGAGACATGCAGAGTTCGGAAGCGGCGCTGCTGCTTGGCGACGGGATACGCTGGTGGACGCCCGTCACCTACGCGCTGCTGCATGGCGGCTTCGCCCATATCGCCCTGAACAGCGTGTGGCTGCTCGCCTTTGGCGCAGCGGTGTGCCGTCGTTTCGGCAGCCTGCGGTTCGTCGTGTTCTTCATCATCACGGCGGTCGCCGGCGCTCTTGCGCATTACATCGTCCACCCCTATGGCCTCGCGCCCGTGATCGGCGCTTCAGCCGCCATTTCCGGCGCCATGGGCGCGGCCGTGCGCTTTGCGTTCACTCCGGGCGCGCCGCTCGGCCCAGGCTTTTCCCGCGCGCGCGATCTGGACGCCTACCGGCAGCCGGCGCCGGCGCTGCGCGAGGTGCTGACCGAGCGTCGGGCCATGACCTTTCTCATCTTCTGGTTCGTTCTCAATTTGCTGTTCGGCGTCTACACCCCGGTCGGGGATGGCGCGATCGCCTGGGAAGCGCATATCGGCGGCTTCCTTGCTGGATTTCTCCTGTTCAACCTGTTCGACCCCACGCATCGTCGGCACCGCGCGAAGCCCGCTGAATCAGGCTATTGAATCAGGCTTGCGCAGCGACGGGAACAGTCGCATGCTTCCCGGCAAGAAGGCGCAAGCCGAATGAGCTGAGGCAACGCTAGGGAGGAGGCCCTACCCATGACAATCGCTCGCATTCTCACGATCAAGGGGCGCGATGTCGTGACGGCGCAACCGCATCTTACATTGCGCGACGCAGCCGACATTCTCTGCCGTAAACGGATTGGCGCGATCGTCGTATCCGGCGACTCGGGCGAAGTACTCGGCATTCTCTCCGAGCGCGACATCGTTCGCGCCGTGTCCGCAGGCGGCGGCGATGCGCTCAAGGACCAGATCAGCAAGCACATGACCGCGAAGGTCATCACGACGACGGAAGATCACTCCATCGAGGAGACGATGGAGACGATGACGCAGAGCCGCATCCGCCACCTGCCGGTGCTGCGCGACAATCGTCTGGCCGGCATGGTCTCGATCGGCGACGTGGTGAAGATCAGGCTCGAGGCGATGGAAGTCGAGCACAAGGCCATGCGCGAATACATCGCGAGCGCCTGACATCGCCCGCCGGAGCGGAATCAATCAGGGCTGAAGCTGGACGAACCCGTCCTGCATCAGTTGAACAAGGCGCAGATTGGCGCCGGCGTCGACCTTGATGCCGGGCAGCAGGTCCGTATTGGTCCAGCCGTTGCTTCTTGCGGTCTGCCCGCATTCCTCGAATTGTATGCCGGCCTGCTGAAGAGCTGCGATCTGCTCCTTGTAGGGATTCCCCTTCGCCGATTTCCGCGCCCGGTCGTAAGCTTGATCGTTGAGCAGCATGTATCCGGCCGCCCCGTGAAAAATAGCGATCACCTCGAGCGGCGTATGATGTTCGGCGTAGTAGCGCGCCATCAACTGCATGTGCATGAGACCGATCGGTTGATCTCCGGCGAAGGCCGGATGGCCCATGTTGAAAACGACCTTGCTCGCCTTCGGCTGCACGGGAATGTCGATATGCAGGTCCGGCTTTTCCGCCGGTTGCTGCGCGCGCGCCGGCGCCGCCAGCGCCACGACGGCGAAAGCCAGCAGAAGATGGAAAATGCGGGACATGCGAGGCTCCTTGGAATGCAGGCGGCCGGATCGCGCGCGACTGCAGGGCGGTCCAGAAGTCTAACATGCAAAATCTTGAATATATAAGGCTTGGCTGCTTCCAGTCCGTGCAGGAAGGCCCGCGAGCGGCGGTCAAGATCAGGTTTGCGCCGGAGCGCGGGTCACGTGCTCCATGATCTCGACCACCTTGCGGAGCCCAGCCTCACGTCCAACAGCGATCATTTCGCTTGCGCGATGGAAATCGAACAGGCCGAACTGCTCGAGCCGCGCGCTGATCGTGACGTCCGGCGGATCGCCAGCGAGCCGGGAACGCGCGATGCGGTCCTGCGTGATCGAGAACGCGTCGAGCATGACCGACGCGACGCCGGGCGTGTCACGCGAGCCACGCCGCAAGTGGCGCTTGATCAGCGCCGTCGGCGACGGCATGCCGCCGAACCATGTGACCTTGCCGACTTCCTCGACCTTCTCGACCAGCGCGTTGGTCGTCTCGTCGCCGATGTTGCGGTCGCCGATGACTGTGCCGCGGAACATCGAGTCCGCTTGCAGATTGATCGCAACGACGACGTCGGCGCCAAGCGCACGGCAAACCGAGACGGGAATAGGATTGACCAGCGCGCCGTCGAACAGCCATCGCCCATCGACCATCTGCGGTTCGAGCAGCCCCGGAAGCGCATAGGACGCCGGCAATGCACGCGCCAGCGGCCCGCTGCGCAGCCAGATTTCGTGCCCGGATGAAATTTCCGTCGCCACCGCCGCGAAGGGAACGGGCAGATCCTGGATCTTTCGTTCCCCCAGCTTCCGCGCCAGAAGGTCGTGCAGGCGTACGCCGGAGAACAGTCCGCCGCCGGAGAAGGACAGGTCGAGCAGCGACAGCACCCGCCGCCGCGTCAACGAGCGCGCGAATTCCTCGATCGCGTCGAGTTCGCCTGCCGCATAGCAGCCGCCGACCAGCGCGCCGATCGATGTGCCGGCGATTACGTCCGGCCGGAAGCCGGCGGCGTCCAGTACGCGCAGGATGCCAATATGCGCCCATCCGCGCGCCGCGCCTGCGCCGAGCGCAAGCCCGATTTTTCTGCGCCGCTGCCCGTTGGCCGGCCCGTGCGCAGGTGTGTCTTTCTGTTCGGTGGACACAATCGGCGCGGAGCCGGATTCGTCGCTCCAGATGGCTTGTGCTCTACGCATCAGCGACAGCATGGCATTTCTCGCTCAACGCTGCAAAAGCAGACAAACCTCCCGCCCATGAGCGAAGCTCCTCCAACAAGATCGCCAGACATTTAATGAAATAGGCCTGAACGTCGCACCTTCAATCGTGGTTAGCGCCCGGTAAAGACAAGGCGGCCGTCCTTGTCGACGCTGCGATAGAAGCAGGACTTGCGGCCGGTATGGCATGCGCCGCCGTCGCCGCCCGCCTCGACGCGCAGCAGCAGCGCATCCTGATCGCAGTCGACGCGCATTTCGACGACGCGCTGCGTCTGGCCTGACGTATCGCCCTTGCGCCAGAGCGAATTGCGCGAGCGCGACCAGTAATGGGCGACGCCTGTCTCCATCGTCAGCCCGAGAGCCTCGGCGTTCATGTAGGCGACCATGAGCGGTTCGTTGGTAGACGCCTCCACCGTCACGCAAAGGATGAGACCGGAAGCGTCGAAGCGCGGCGCGAATACGGCGCCCTCCTCCAGTTCCCGCTTGTCGGTCGCCGTCGCAAACGCTGTTCCGCTCATTTCAAATCCTTTCGCGGGCGAATCTGGCATAGTTCGATCGCCATGTCGCGCAGCGCCCTTATCCTCGTCTACGCGTCCGGCGCGCTGCTTGTGCTCGCCGCCGGCGCCGGCGGTTGGCTGCTCACGCGCAGGACAGGCGCCGGCGAATACATTCAGTCGCAGATCGGCGACATTCGGCTGATCTATCCTGCGGCCTATGCGCGCTTTCCGGGCGGCCGACTTGGCGGACGCATCGATTCTCTCGACATGGCCGCGACCTTTCCCGACCTGAAGCCTGCGGGCGACGCGGCGACGCCGCTCAGCGACGAAAGCGCCGCGGGGGCGCCAGCCATCGTGTTTCTGTCGATCGGGCCGCACGAACGCAAAGTCGATCCGACCGATCTTGTCGTCACCCTCTATGATCGCTTTCTGGACCCGGAAATTGACGAGGCCGCTGCGGGGCTCCTGAAACGCCAGTTTCAAGACGGGTCGCCCTACCAGGGCGAAGACCTCTACTTTGCGCCGCCCGAAGGCCGCGCCTTCGCTGCGCGCTGCACACGTCCGACAGCCCCGCCGGACGGTCTGCCGGAAACCTGCATCGCAAGCTTCAATGAAGGAGGCGCCGACGTCGAGCTTCGTTTTTCACGAGGCCTGCTGCCGCAATGGGAAAAACTGTCGGAGGGATCGCGCGCGCTGATCAGGTCGATGCTGGCGCGGTGAGCGCCGGCGCTGCGTGTCTAGAGCTCATCGTCCTCCAGATCGAAGTCGAGAATTGCGATCTGGAGAGTAAAGCTCGACAATCTCGCGTCGTCGGCGGAGATCACGCCGAGGAAGTCCTCGCCCGAATTCAGTTCGACGGAATCGGTCTTGCGCCCGCGCGCGACGATCTTCAGTTTGTCGTTCTCGAACAGCCGGCGCAAATATTCCTGAAGAACCTCACGACCGACCGGGAGCTTCATCGAGAAAGCGAAGGAGCGATCGCCGTCTTCATCGTCAACGACGATGGTCGCGATCCGACGTTCACCGAGATTGACCGCCGCGGCGTTCTCCGGATCGCTCTGGTCGGGAACGACGCGCAGGCCCGCATTACCGAACGATCGGCGCAGGAAAGCCTGAAGCTTTGCAATTTCCGCCTTGTGCACCCTGTGTTCCTCCGCTGCGCCGGTTGCCGGCAACGGGGTGCCACGAAGCACGTCCGGCTTCAAGTCCGATTAAATGTCGGGACTTTTTCCGCGAGGATCTGGTCCATCGTGCGGCTAGGTTCGGCGCAACCCGCTGCGCCCACGACGCGCGCCGGAACGCCGGCGACAGTCGTGTTGTGCGGCACCGACGCCAGCACCACCGAGCCTGACGCCACGCGCGCGCAATGACCGACCTCGATATTCCCCAGCACCTTGGCGCCGGCTCCCAGCAGGACGCCATGCCTGATTTTCGGATGACGGTCGCCGACTTCCTTCCCGGTGCCGCCGAGAGTAACCCCCTGCAGGATAGACACGTCATCCTCGACGACTGCGGTCTCGCCGATCACGATCGACGTCGCGTGATCGAGGAAGATGCCCTTGCCGAAGGCGGCGGCGGGATTGATGTCGACCTGGAACACGGCTGAAGCCCGGCTTTGCAGATAGAGCGCGAAATCCCGCCGGCCGGCCTTGAGCAGCGCATGCGCCAGCCGATGCGTCTGAAGGGCATGGAACCCCTTGAAATACAGCAGCGCCTCGACCAGTCGGCGGCAAGCCGGATCGCGGTCGAAGACAGCCAGAATGTCGGCGCGAAAGGCTTCGGCTATGGAGGGGTCAGCCGCCAGTACTCCCGCATAGGCATGCGCGATCGCATCTGCGCCCAGGTCGGGATGGTCCAGACGCGCGGCGACACGATGCACGACCGCGCGCTCCAGCGTCTCGTGATGCAGGACATTGGCGAACAGAAAGCCGGCGAGGTCGGGCTCGCGGCGCACCGCATCCTGAGCGTCCGAGCGGATCCGCGCAAATAGCGCGTCCTTCCCGCCAAAATCGACGATTTTGGCTGCGTGTTGCCCGTGTCCGGATGTCGCCATGACTCAACTCCCGCCCGCACTGGGCCATGGCGGCCCTTCCCGGACGCGCGCATGATAACACAAAACACGCGCGCTCCGCGCCACGCCAGAAGTGATGCGCCGAGAGGGTAAATCAAGAGCGCGGGCGTGTGGACACGTTGCGCACGCCCTTGCCCCGTCCAAGCAAATCAATTTGCCAGCAAAACTTAAGCTTCCCGCAAGCTCTCTGGCGCAATGAGATGGCAGGAAATGAATTCACGCCATCCTCAAATGTACTATCTTCCCGAAACGTAAGCTTAAACCCGCCACGAGACGACCATGACCACGCTCTCGTCTTATCTTTCCATCGCCAACAGCTTGACGAAATGGCAGACGATCACCGCGCAGTCGCAGGCGGTGACGACGCAGACCAATTATTTCAAGGCCCATATAGGTTCGGTGAAAACTGTGTCGGATTTCGTAAACAATCCGCGCCTTTTCAATTACGCGATGACGGCCTTCGGGCTCGGCGACCGCACCTACGCCAAGGGACTGATGACCGAGGTTCTGCAACAGGGCGTGACATCGAGCACGGCGCTCGCCAACAAGCTGAACGATCCCAACATCATCGCCTTCGCCAAGGCCTTCGACTTCGCTGGCGCCGGTTCAGGCGTAACCTCGTCCTCCTCGCTCGTGCAGAGCGTCGTCAGCCAGTACACAGAAAACGCGCTCGAAACCAATCAGGGCCAACAGAACCAGGGCGTACAGCTCGCGCTTTACTTCCAGCGCAAGGCGCCGTCGATAACCGACGCCTACGGACTGCTCGCCGATAAGCAATTGCTGAGCGTCGTGCAGACCGCACTCGACATTTCGCCGATGACCGGCGTCGAACCAATCGACCAGCAGGCGACCATGCTCGCGTCGAAGATCAACTTTTCGGATTTCGCCAACCCGACCAAACTCCAGAGTTTCATCGCGCGCTTTTCCGCCATGTACGATTACAACAGCGCAACCGGGACCGGCGCGGCGTCGACATCGACAAACGCCATTCTGCTCGGCGCTTCGCAGGGGCTGGGCGGCGGGGTGGACCCGAGCCTGATGCAGAATTTGCAGACCTACAAGCCGGCCTAGCCGGCCGGTCGGGCGGCAGGAACGCATTCGCCATATGGGGCGATCCCACGCGAGGCGGCGCGTCGCCTGCTCCGGCAACCTCAGGCGGCGCCTGTCAAAGCGTTCGACGCTCACGCCCGTTCACGCAGGAACGCCAGCGCCGCCTCACGATAAACGCGGTCGCCAACGGCCCGGTTATGGTCCCTGTTCGGTATGTCGACGACGCGCGCATGCGGAAACAGCGCCGCCAGCGCATGCGCATCGCCTGCCACGTCGTCTCTGGTTCCGACGCAGATCAGGGTCGGCGTCAGGATGCGCCCGACCTGTTCAGGCGTAAGAACCTGCCGCGAGCCGCGGATGCAAGCGGCCAGCGCCTTGCGGTCGCTCTTTGTCGCATCGGCGAAGGCGCGGAAAACCTTCTGCTGCGGATCGCTGAGCAGATCGGGCCGCTCCGTCTCCATCGCGTCCGCGATGCCGACCGGCAGTCCGACCCCGTCGACGAGATGGATGCCGAGCCCCCCGATGATGAGCGACCGCACGCGATCGGGATGTGCGAGCGCGAGATGCGCGCAGATGCGCGCGCCCATCGAATAGCCCATGACGTCGGCTCGCTCGATACGCAGATGATCGAGCAGCCGCAAGGCGTCGTCGGCCATGATTTTCGTATGGTATTGGGCCGGATCGTAGAGCTTTTCGCTGCGCCCGTGCCCGCGATTGTCGAGCGCGATCGTGCGCCGCCCGTCGCCCGCCAGCGCCTTGACCCAGAGCGGGAACACCCAGTTCACGGCATGCGACGATGCAAAGCCGTGCACCAGCAGGATCGGCTCCCCGCGATCCTCTGCCGTCGGCGCTTCGTTGATGAACGCGAGGCGTATTCCGTCGGATTGGAAGAAATGCATGACAGTCCGTTGATTTCGATCCGGTTTGAGTGGGTCTAGCATGGAACCGCGCGATGCAATATCAAGTCGCCGCCCCGCTTTGTCGCATGGCGCGGGCGGGCGCGAAGTCTTATTGTGCCGGTAATTCCGAGGGGAATCGTTCAGATGGCCGATCACGTCACGCCGCATTTCCACAACCAGCCCGGTCTGCCGAAAGTGCGGATCGGCGCGAAGAAGTTCATGTGCATCGGCGCCCTTCCCCCGTTCGACCATCCGCACATCTTCATCGACATGGGCGATGCGACCGAAACGATCTGCCCGTATTGCTCGACGCTTTATGTCTTCGACGCCGCCCTGAACGGGCATTCCGATCCGGCTGAATGCCAATATCGGCAGGCCGCGGCCTGAACTCGGAGCCCGTTCATGCCCGACCGTCCGATCATTGTCGCCGGCGCGGGCGTGGGTGGACTGTCCGCAGCGCTCGCGCTCGCGGCAGCCGGTCGCTATGTCATCGTCCTGGAGCGGGCCGCCACGCTCGCCGAATACGGCGCCGGGCTGCAGCTTGGTCCCAATGCGACACGCCGTCTGGCGAAATGGGGGGCGCTCGACCGCCTGAAGGAATTTGCGACCGCGCCCGAGGCTGTGGACATTCGGGATGGCCGCGATGGCTCGACGATAGCGACAGTGCCGGTCGGCGAGTCGGAAAAACGCTGGGGAGCCGTCTACCTGCTCGCGCATCGCGCCGACCTGCTGACGGCGCTGTCAGAGACTGCAGCGCGCAATCCCAATATCGAGGTCAGGCTCGGATGCAGCCTTGAGGGTTGGCACGAGAGCATCGACGGCGTCGTCGCCCATATCGAAGGCAGACCCGACCTGCATGGCGCAGCGCTGATCGGCGCTGATGGACTACGCTCGCGCGTGCGAGAGGGTCTCAGTCTCGCGTCGCCAGACGGCCCACGCTATTCCGGCCGCACCGCCTGGCGAACGCTGCTGCCGGCGGCCGCTACTTCGGCGGCGCTGCTGCGCCCGCGCACGTCGCTCTGCCTCGGCGCAGGCGCGCATCTCGTTCTCTACCCACTCCGTCATGGCAGCGTTCTCAACGCCGTCGCCATCGTGGAGGACGAGTGGAGCGACCTCGACGCAGCCGATTTCTGGTCGTCGCATGGCGACGCGGCTTTCCTCTCCTCGCGCTTCCAGGGCTGGGCGCGCGAAATCCGCGACATTATCGCGAACGCCCCGGAATGGCGGCGCTGGCCGCTTTATGTCCGCAGGGCTGTCGACCGTTGGACGCGCGGCCGCGTCACGGTGCTGGGCGACGCCGCGCACGCCATGGCGCCCTTTCTTGCGCAGGGCGCCGCGCAGGCGATTGAGGACGCCGACGCGCTCGGTCTCGCCTTCTCGGCCCATCCGGGCAACGAAGCCGCCGCGCTCGGTCACTATCAGCGCGCGCGCGCCGGCCGAGCCAACAGAGTCCAGCGCGCGTCCTTCTATCAGGGCATCGTCTATCACCTGTCCGGCCCTGCCGCCTTGGCGCGGAACATGGCAATGCGGGCGCTTGGGCCGTCCGGCCTGGCGCGCGCGAGCGACTGGATTTATCGTGAATAGTTCGCTTCGATGAGCGTCGCCCGGAAATTTTATCTTATTTTCCAGAGGCATATAAAAACAACACGGCCACCGCACAGAAAACCGACCCGAATTTCCGATAACCGTTTCTTGAAAAATTCGCGTTATGAAACCGGCGACACGAACATTGTGTCGATTTTGGTTTGACAAGTGACCAGTCGTTACACAGGTTCGACTTCAGAGATTATCCTGACAACCCCGCGGGATCGGCGTGCAAAGCAACGACACATCACGAGAACTGTCGCAACTGGATCGGGAGCTGATCGAGCGACGCATTCATTTTCTGGCGGACGCGCGCGCGCGCGGCGACATGGCCGGCATGCTCAAATATGCGGCCCCCGATATCGTCTTCAAAGTCGGCGGCGGGCTCAGTTACCCGTTTTACACGACTTGCGCCGGCAAGGACTCGTGTAGAGACATGGCGCAGGCGGTCAATGTCGCCTACGAAAATTTCGGCTCGACCATCAACACGTTGTTGATCGACGGCGACCGCGTCGCGCTGCAGCGCACCGCCAGCATCCGCAATCGCGGAACCGGCAAAAAGATCTCGGTCGAAATCTGCAATTTTCTGCGGTTTCGCGACGGCCTTGTCGTCGAATTTTCGGAGTTTCCTGATACGGCGGCCTTCGCCCAGCTCGAAAATCCGGACGTGTGACGCCGGGCGAAGCGGCGACCGGGGCGACTTCATGGTCGAGCGCTCCGGATATGGTGCGGACGGCGGGGGTCGAACCCGCATGGCCAAGGCCGAGGGATTTTAAGTCCCTTGCGTCTACCAGTTTCGCCACGTCCGCCTGGCCGCCCTTGTAGCGGGAGTCGGACGATCGCGCCACGTCGCGATCAACTGCTGGCGCCGCCGATCGGCGGTGCGAACGAAAGATGCAGATCCCAGGGGAAATTGATCCAGGTGTCCTGCGACACCTCGGTAACGAAGGTGTCGACGAACGGTCGGCCGGCTGGTTTGGCGTAGACAGTCGCAATATGCGCCCGTGGCAGGGAAGCGCGGATCAGCCGCGCGGTCGCGCCGGTGTCGGCCAGATCGTCCACCACCAGCACGCTGGCGCCGCCATTGTCCAGAATGAACGGCGCGACGGGCTTGAGCATTTTCAGTCCGCCTTGCGCCTGCTCGGGCGTCCCTCCCTCGCCGCCGCTGTAACTGGCGACGCAAAGCGTTTCGATGATGCGTAGCCCCAGTTCGCGCGCAATGATCGCGGCTGGCGCCAGACCGCCGCGCGTAACCGCAACCATGCTGGAAAAAGGCGGCAGGCCCGACAGACGCCACGCGAGCGCGCGCGCATCGCGATGAAACTGGTCCCAGGAAACCGGGAACATCTTGTCGATGGGGCCGCTCATTTCTGCAGGCGCTCGGCGGTAAGCCGATCCACCATCGCCCGCACGTCGGCCAGCGCATTTTCCAGCGTCTCGGAATTTTTCGAGCGCACGACGATTTGATTGCGAAATTTGCCCGTCGAGAAAGAGGGATACGAGCCGATCGACGCATCCGGATATTTTTCCGCGATCTTGCCGAGGTCAGCGGCATAGGCGCCCTCGGGCACGGAATCGGCCTCCACCGTCTCCATCAGCATCTTCACGCCAGTCTTCAGGCGCGCGCTCACATTGTCGAGCATGGCCTGCATGATCGAGGGCACGCCGGCCATGACGACCACGTTCTCGATCATGAAGCCCGGGGCCGTCGACACACGGTTTTCGACCAGTTCGGCGCCGTGAGGAATACGCGCCATGCGCCGGCGCGCTTCGTTCAAATCCTCGGGCCTGATGCGCGTCAACAGCAGTTCGATTGCGCGCGGATGTTCGGAAATGCCGACGCCGAATGCTTTGGCCACACTGTCGGCGGTGATGTCGTCATGCGTCGGCCCGATCCCGCCGGTCGTGAACACGTAAGTGTAGCGCCTGCGCAGCGCGTTGACGGCGTCGACAATCTCCTGTTCTACATCCGGCACGATCCTGACCTCGCGCAGGTCGATTCCGATCTGGATGAGATAGTCGGCTATGTAGCCGATATTCTTGTCCTTGGTTCGGCCGGACAGGATTTCATCGCCGATCACGAGTATGGCGGCCGTGACCTGCTCTTTGTCGCTCATTGCGTCCACCTCGTTGAATCAAGCTCGAAGATGAGGTTCTGGCGCGTTCTCCGCGCCTCGCTGTAGCCTTGCCGCGCTATGAAGCTGCGAAGATCGATACACCAACGCTGCGGCATGAATTCAATAATGAGCGTCTGCGGCCAGACCGCGCGCGGCGCTGTCTGGAAAAACGGTTCGAGGATCAGGTCTTCCGCCCCTTCGCAGTCGAGCTTCATCGCATCGATGCGCTCGATCTGCTCGCTCGCCACGATATCCGCCAGCTTTCGTGCGCGCACCGTGATGCGCCCGCCATCATGCGCAGGGACGATTCGCATCGACGTTTCGCCGCGGTTGCGCCGATCGACGAACATGGTGACTTCGCCCTCGCGGTCGGCCACGGCGCATTCGAGCGTCTTGATCGTAGCAAAGGCGTTCTGTCTCACATTATAGACGAGCCGCTCGTGAATGTCTGGTTGCGGCTCGATCGCCAGAATGCGCGCGCGGGGACCAGCGCGCGCCGCGACGAACAGGCTGTATCCCCCGACGTTCGCGCCAATATCGACAAATACGAAATCCGGCTTCATGCGCTGTTCGAGAAATGACAGTTCCTGCGCATCGAAATATTGCGGCGTGAACAGAATTCGCTTCTCCGCAACATTGCAGAAAGGATAGAGGCGCATGCGCGCGCCCAGCGATTCCACGTCGGCTGGCCGCCCCCTCAGCGCCCTGACGCCAAGACCGCGCAAAAAAAATGCGAGGCGCTTGCCTGCCCAGCTCTCGGGGAATGCCCGCGTCGCCGCGATCAGGCGCGTCATGGCTGCGCCAGGGGCGTGCGCGCCGAACGTGGAAAGGTCGTTGACCGTGGATTGCGGCATGAGTCAGACACTATCCGCAACCGGTTTTCCGCGCCAGCGCAGCCCTGCCCTGCCCGCCCCGGCCGGAGGACGCTTTGCGCTGTCCGCGCTTTCGCCTAAATATGGGGAAATTATCATTCCGGCCTGGAGCCGCACGACATGACGTTTATCGAAGCCTCTCTCTCGCCCGGCCGCAAGACGGGCCAAATCAAGCTGCACGATGAGGCTGATTTTGATGGCATGCGCAAGGCTGGCCGCCTCACGGCGGAAGCGCTCGACATGCTGGTCGGCGAGGTCGGACCGGGCGTCACGACCCGGCATCTCGACGATCTCGTCTTCCAGTTCGCGATGGACCACGGCGCCTACCCCGCGCCGCTCGATTATCGCGGCTATCGCAAGTCGATCTGCACCTCGGTCAACCATGTGGTCTGCCACGGCATTCCCGACGACAAAGCGATGCGTGAAGGCGATATCGTCAATATCGACGTCACGCTGATCGTCGACGGGTGGCATGGCGATTCCAGCCGCATGTACGCAGTTGGCGAAATCCCCCGTCGCGCCGAACGACTGATCGACGTGACCTACGAATCGCTGCTGCGAGGAATCGCGGCGGCCAGGCCCGGCGGCCACACCGGCGATATCGGCGAGGCCATCCAGACGTATGCCGAGGGCGAACGATGCGCCGTCGTCCGCGATTTCTGCGGACACGGCCTCGGGCGCCTGTTCCACGACGAGCCGAACATCTTGCATTACGGGCGCCGCGGCGAGGGCGCCGAACTCAAGCCAGGGATGTTTTTCACGATCGAGCCGATGATCAACCTCGGCCGGCCGCATGTGAAAATTCTGTCGGACGGCTGGACCGCCGTCACGCGCGACCGCTCGCTGTCGGCGCAGTTCGAGCATACCGTCGGCATCACCGCGACGGGCGTCGAGATTTTCACCCTGTCGCCGCGCGGGCTGGACCATCCGCCGATCCGATCCGCCTGACCGCGCCGATGCCGGAGCGCGACGAAGCCGACAAGCATTACCTCGGCCATCGCCAGAGGCTGCGCGCCAGGTTCATGGAAGCGGGCGACGAGGCGCTCGCCGATTACGAACTGCTCGAACTTCTGCTGTTCCGCTCTATACCGCGTCGCGACGTGAAGCCGCTCGCCAAGACGCTGATCAAGAAATTCGGTTCATTCGCCGAAGTCGTGACTGCGCGCCCGGAACGTCTGCGCGAGGTCGAGGGACTGAGCGAAGGCTCCATCGCCGATTTCGGGTTGATTCGGGCGTCGGCGAAGCGCCTTGGCCGGGCGACGCTGCAGAAGCGGCCCGTCCTGTCGTCTTTCAAGGATGTGATCGATTATTGCCGGTCCGCGATGGCCTATTCGGAACGTGAGGAATTCCGGGTTCTGTTTCTCGACAAACGCAACGCCATCATTGCCGACGAGGTTCTGTCGGTCGGGACGGTCGATCACACGCCGGTCTATCCGCGCGAAATCGTCCGCCGCGCGCTGGAATTGAGCTCGACCGCGCTGATCCTCGCCCACAACCATCCCTCCGGCGATCCGACGCCATCCGCGGCGGACATCCGCATGACCGAGGAAATCGTGAGCATTTCGACGATGATGGGAATCATCGTGCATGATCACCTGATCATCGGCAAACACGGCCACGCGAGCTTCAAGGGCTTGCGGATTCTATAGCTTTCCATACCTGTCATTAACGATCCGGCGGTAGTGTCCATGACCGGTTGACCTTCCCGGATTTTTCATGACTTTGCGCCCCCCCAGAACCTATGTCTCCAGAGGTCACGAGCGCGCGTTGTTTCCGATCGCGGTCCTGACCTGCGTCGTCCTCATTGCAGCGCTCTTTGGCATGTTCCTGTCGCGCAACGCCGCAAACCAGGAGGAAGCCGAAACCGAGAGCCACGCCGTCCAGGCGGCCCTCGACAACGCCCGCCTCCAGTTCGCGGCGCAGGCCCGCGCTTACGCTGAGCGTCTCTCGCCGGAATCTTTCATGACCGGCAGCGCGGGCGCCGGCGGTCCGCAGCCGTTGGCCGGCCCAGGCGGACCGGCCTTCGTGCTCGATCTCGCGCGCGATTTCGCGCCGCATGGCGCGACGGGCGAATTCGCGCCGCTGTTCGCTCGTGTTGCGTCCTATCTCGCCGCGTCGGGCCCCGCCGTGGATTTACGCGGCGCATTGCCGGAATCCGCGGCCTCATCCCGGCTTGGCCAGGAAAGCAGCCTTATCGCTGTCGCGGGCGGCAGGGCTTATGTCGTGGCGCTCGTTCCCTTCGCCGCCCCAGCGGGACAGGTCGAGCGGCCGGCTCTGCTCGACGTGCGTCCGATCGACGATCGCATGTTGGCCGACCTCGCGCGCGCAGCCGGCACGGAGCGCCTTGAAATCGGAGCAGCCTCCCCGGACGAAGGCGACACAGGGGCAATTCGCCTCGACCCCGCTTCCTCGAAGCCCGACCTTGCGGTCGTCTGGCGGCTCGAACGTCCCGGCGACAGGATCGTCGACAGGAATGCTTTTTTCCTGATCGCCTTCGCCTCGATTTTCGCCTTGCTTGTCCTGTTCCACTCCCGCCGCGTGACGATGGAGGCCGCCAGCAACGAGGAGCGGGCGCGGGCCGCGGCCGGACAGGACATGCTCACCGGCCTGCCCAACCGGATTCTGTTCAACCGGCTGCTGGAGGGAGAGGTCGAGCGCGTGAAGCGATCGATCAACGACCGCGGCGCGGCCGTCCTGCTGTTCGACATAGATCGCCTCAAGGAAATCAACGACACGGCCGGCGAGGACGTCGGCGATCGCCTGCTCGTCGCGCTGTCGCAGCGCATCGTCGGCCTGCTTCGTTCGTCGGGGCGATTGGCCCGTGTCGGCGGCGACGAATTCGCTATCCTTCAAACCGAAATCGTCGGGCCGCGCGACGCCGAAATGCTCGCCCGCCATGTCGTCGATGCGCTTGCCGAACCCATCGATCTGGGCGACCGCAAGGTCTATGTCAGCGTCTCGATCGGCATCGCCCTCTGCCCGATCGACTCCTGCGACGCCGAGGAACTGATGCGGCGCGCCGATCTCGCGCTTTATCGCGCCAAGCATCAGGGTCGCAATTGCTATTGCTTCTTCGAAACCAAGACCGGCGAGAAGCTCAAGCTTCAGAAGGCGGTTGAGGATGACCTGCGCGCGGCGATAGATCGCGACGAGCTGGTGCTTCTCTATCAGCCGGTCATGGAGGTGACGGGCAAGCGCATGGTCGGCGTCGAGGCGCTGGTGCGCTGGCCGCATCCCGCGCACGGCTTCATATCGCCGCAGAATTTCATCGCGCTCGCCGAGGAATGCGGGCTCATTCTGCCGCTCGGCGAATGGGTGCTGCACCGGGCTCTGACCGACCTCGGGCAATGGCCCGGACTGCGCGTCGCCGTCAACGTGTCAGGCATTCAACTGCGGGAGCCGAACTTCGTCAGCGCGCTGCAGGACATGCTCAAGGAACGGGACGTCGATCCCTCCCGCCTCGAACTGGAAGTCACCGAGAACATCCTCCTCGCTGACGCCGACACGGCGGAAGAGGCCATGATCAACGTCCGCGCCATGGGCGTGCGTCTGGCGCTCGACGATTTCGGCACAGGCTATTCCAGTCTGATCTATCTGCGCCGCTTCGCCTTCGACAAGATCAAGATCGACAAATCCTTCCTCGATTCGATGGAGGCGACCGGCGAAAGCGCCATAATCGTCCATTCCATCGTCCATCTCGGCCGCGCTCTCGGGTTGACCGTGACCGCGGAAGGCGTGGAAGAACCCGAACAGCACCGCTTTCTCCAGGCGCTCGCCTGTCATGAACTGCAAGGATATCTGTTCTCGAAACCCGTCAGCGCCGCCGAAATCACGAAGATGCTGGCGAAACAGAATGACGCCGCGCCAGATCAGTCGCAGCGGCGATCGGTCGCGTGAGGCGGACCTCAAGGCCACGCCCCACGAAACCTAGCGACGAAATCGTCAGCGCGCGGCTGAGCCCCGTCAGTTCAATCTGAACTCCGCGCCGATCGCCCGGATTTCCGCAGGCCGGATCAGACGCTCATGGCCGATGCGAACGGCGTACAGCGGACCGTCCAGCTTCTCCCGCCAGAATGTCAGGAATTTCTTGAGGATCGGAAAGGAGGGCGCGGAATCGTACTCCTGCCAGATGTAGCTCTGCAGGAACGAGGGATGATCGGGCATGCGATAGAGAATTTCCGCGGTTGTCAGCCCCCATCCCGCGAGCTGGCGCAGAAAATCTTCGGACACTCGACCGGCGCGGCCCGTCTGGCCCGCCTCGACGCGCTCTTTCTCGATCATGGAACCCTCACATGGTCAGTCGATCCTTTGCTTTGCCGCCGCTCCGCCATTTGCGAGGGCTGCAATCACCGGATTGCAAACTTCGTTGGTTGCCAAACCATTAAGACGGGCGACCGCAGCACAGAAAAAAGCAAGATACGGGCCAGCGCCCGCCTTTTCGCTTGCGATCACGCAAGCATCGGCTGCCCTATCCACAGCTACGCACCGTGACGTCACCGACTATTCTGGCGTCATCAACACACCGGACGAGGGACCATGAACAACCAGACATTCAACGATGCCGCCGCGCTTGCGGGCCGCGTGCTCATCTCGCTGATTTTCATCATGGGCGGCGCCAGCAAGATCACGGGCTACGCAGGGACGGTCGGTTACATGGAACACATGGGCGTGCCGGGCGTTCTGCTGCCGCTGGTCATTGCGACCGAACTTGGCGGCGGCCTGCTGATCCTCTTCGGCTGGAAGACCCGCGTCGTCGCTTTCCTGATGGCGGGCTTCACGCTGTTGACCGGCCTCCTGTTCCACCTGCCGATTGGCGATGCCGGGAACATGATCCATTTCTGGAAGAACGTCGCGATAGCCGGCGGCTTCCTGTCGATCATGGCCAACGGCGCCGGCGGCTGGTCGGTGGATGGCTGGCGGAAGGCCTCCGTTTAGGCGATCGGCGCAGCAGAAGCCCGGAGCGCAGCAAGCGCTTCGGGCGTATCAACGTCGAACCCCGCCCCTTCGCCGGCGGCCTCGATATCGACGACCCGCATACCCGGCCGCATCAGCAGTTTTCGCGCGCCTTCGTCGCCGCTCAGCCGTCCGACATCGGCGAACAGCGCCCGCGACAGCAGCACGGGATTGCCGCGCCGCCCGTGGATGACCGGCGCCGCCGCGTCGATGTCGCGATCTGCGGCAAAGGCTTCGATCAGCCGCCGGCACAAGGATGCGTCGACAAGCGGCATGTCGCCGAGCAGCACAAGCGCGCCGGCCGACGTTGGCGGGAGCGCCGCGACGCCGGCGATCAGAGACGACGCCAGGCCATCGACGTAATGCGCATTGCGCGCCTCGCGAATATCGAGGCCAGCGAGCGCAGCGATCACCGCATCGCGCGCGTGTCCCGTCACAACGACGACCGGCGCCGCGCCGGACGCCAACGCCGCCTCGACCGCCCAGCGCACGAGCGGCTTGCCTCCAAGCATTTCCGTGAGCTTGGTGCGCCCTTCGGCGCCGCCGGCAAACCGCACCGCGCGGCCAGCCGCCAGCACGACGGCTGCAACGTCAGCCATCGCTTTCCTCCGCTGATTCGCCGCCCGCGCGCGGTTGCGGCCGCGACACGATTTCCATCAGAAGACCGCCAGCGCCAAACCGCACGATGTCCGCAGACGCGACTCCCACGCCCGCCAGCAGCCTGTCGAGCACCCAGTCGAACCCGTTTTCCTTTGGGCTGCGCGCGCAACCCGGAGCGCCGATCAATGGCTTGTTTTCGCGCGTGCGACCAAGCAGCAACAGATTGCCGGGATCGACCGGCATGCCGAAATGCTCGATCCGCCCGCCGGCGGATTCGACGGCCGCCGGGATCACATCACGCCGATCCGTGATCGCCGACGCGCCGAATACAATGACCAAATCGCTCGAGCGCGCCGCCTGTTCGATCGCCGGCGCCAATTCCTCCGCGGCATGCCCGACCTTGACGTGGGAGGCGATGCGCGCGCCGGCGCGATCGAGCCGATCCTGCAGGATGCGCGCGGTCTTGTCGATGGTGGACGGCTTCAGCCCGGGCAGGATTGTCGAGACGACGCCGACCGACATGGGCCGGAAAGGCGCAACGCGAAGCCTCGCATTCCTGGCGGCCGCAAGCCCGGCGTCAAGCGCGGCGCGCGGCACGGCGAACGGAATGATCTTGACCGTCGCGACCATCTCGCCGTCCACAACCGCGCGCATCGGCGGCAGGGTCGCAATCGTGATCGCTTCGTCGAGCGCATTGACCGCATCGAGCCGCGCGGGATCGATCACGAATACGCCCGAACGCGTTGCAAACAGATTGCAGCGGCCGGTGAAGGGCGTGTCGAGGCGGAGGTTCTCGCCGGCGATGGCGCGCGCCATCGCCAGCGCCGCCTCGTCTTCGCCGACGTCGTCGGCTTCGAGCCGCGCTGCAATGATCTCGCCGACCCCCGCCGCGCGAAGCGTCTCGATATGCATGCGGTTGACCACGTCGCCCTTTTTGAGCGTCAGCCCCGGCCGCCGCACGGCGTGCGCAACGATGGCGCCTTCGGCATGATCGATCGCAATCGGACCGAACTTCATGCAGCCTTCTCTCTTTCCGCACGCAGGGGCTTCTTGCGCAGCGACAGGATGACTTCGCCGAGAATGGCGACGGCTATCTCTGCTGGACTCACCGCGCCGATGTCGAGACCGATCGGCGCATGTATGCGCGCGATTTGCTCGGCGCCAAAACCCGCAGACGTCAGCCGATCGACCCGCTTGCCATGCGTCTTCCGCGAGCCTAGCGCGCCGATGTAGAAACACTCGGCGCCGAGCGCGAGATGCAGCGCGGGATCGTCGATTTTCGGATCGTGAGTCAGCGCGGCGACGCCCGTATATCTGTCGAGTCCGATTTCGCGCAGCGCCTTGTCCGGCCATTCCGCGATCACGCGCACATTCGGAAAGCGCTCCTCATTGGCGAAAGCCGTGCGCGGATCGACGATGGTCACGTCGAAATCGGCCATGCGCGCCATCTCGGCCAGAGTCTGGCTGACATGCACCGCGCCGATCACGACGAGTTGAGCCGGCGGCGCCTGCACGCTGAGGAAATAGGACACGCCCTCATGCTCTATCGCGCCGCTCCTGCCCATGCGCAATTGCCGGTCGATCGCTTCGGCCAGCGGATCGGCGGCGACGGCGTCGCCTTTCACCAGACGCTGTTCGCCACCGCCAAGATCGGTCACGAGCACGGCGGCGCGGCGCGCACGACGTTCGACATTGAGCGCCTTCAGAAGGTCGAGCCGCATCAGTCGATCCTCTCGACATAGACGCGGATGCGCCCCCCGCACGAAAGGCCGACTCGCCACGCCGTCTCGTCGGCGACGCCATATTCGAGCGTGCGCGGCTTGCCGTCGCCGATCACGTCCTGCGCCTCCGTCACGACGTCGCCTTCGACGCAGCCGCCGGAAACGGAGCCAAGAAACCGCCCTTCGTCATCGATGACGAGATGGCTGCCGACGGGCCGCGGCGCCGAGCCCCATGTCTCGACGACCGTGGCGATGGCCACGCCGCGCCCGGCGCGCTTCCAGGATTCGGCCTGCGAGAGAATGTCGTCTTCAGTTGCCAGCATCGCCAACTCCTTTGATCGCGCCTCCTTCTCCCGCGTGCGGGACAAGGAAACCGCCCTACGCCGCCCTCAGCCACTTCCGGGGATCGGATGCGGACGAATTCTTCTCCTGCGCCAGCGCCGCGACAAGATCGGCCATCGACTTCAGATTGTGGATCGGTCGAAATTCGTCGACATTCGGCAACATGGCGCGCACGCCTGACGCCTTGGCCTGAAATTCCGAATAGCGCAGCAGCGGATTGACCCAGATGAGCCGGCGGCAGGACTTGTGCAGGCGCTCCATCTCCGCCTCGAGCCGGTCGAGCCGGTCGCGCTCCAGCCCATCCGTGAACAGCACGCAAATCGCGCCCTGGCCCAGCACGCGCCGCGACCATTCGCGATTAAAGGCGTGCAGCGATGCGCCGATGCGCGTCCCGCCCGACCAGTCCTTCACGTCGACGGAGCATTCGCCGAGCGCTTCATCCACGTCCTTTTGCCGCAGCGCGCGCGTCACGTTGGTCAGCCGCGTTCCAAAAAGAAAGGTGTGCACGCGCCGGCGCTGCTCGGTCAGTTGATGCAGAAAATGCAGGAATACGCGCGTGTAGTCGCTCATCGAACCGGAAATGTCGCAGATCGCGACAATCGGCGCGTAGCGCTCGGCATGCTTGCGGAACGCGAATTCGATGCCCGCGCCACCCGCGCGAAGCGAATTGCGGAAGGTCCCGCGGGGGTCGATTCGACCGCCGTGGATGTCGGGTTTCCAGCGGCGCAGCCGCATCTGCTCCGAGGGCATCCGCAGGCGGGAAATCGCCGCGCGGGCGGCGGCGATTTCATCCGCGGTCATTTGCGCAAAATCCTTGGTCTGCAGCACTTCCGACATCGACATGGTGAAGCGCGCGTCAACCTCTACCTGCTCTTTCGGCTTTTCTTCCGCCCGGTTCTTGTAAAGCGCGTCGGCGACGCGCGCCGCGCCGGCGTCGGGTTTCTTCGGCTCGCTGTTGTCGACCGCCATCGGCGACATCAACGCGATCAGTTTTTCCGTGAAGCCGCGCTTGCGCCAGAAGATCCGGAACGCCTGATCGAAGATGATCGTGTGCTCGTGCTTTTTGACCAGCACCGCATGCAGCGTTGCGTAGAAATCCTCGCGCGTCCCGATTCCGGCCGCCTCGACCGCCTCGATCGCGTCGATCACGCTGCGCGGCCCGACCGGCAATCCCGCATCCCGCAACGCCCGCGCGAAATAGAGGATGTTGTCGGCGAGCTTTCCCGTGGCCGCCGGGGCAGAGGCGGCGAACGGGTTTGAAACGTGTTCGGAAGTTTGCACCTGTTTCCGTTCCCTGTCCCATCCCCTTGCGGGGAGGAAATCACACCCGCGCCTTCATATCCGCCGCGACCTCGTTCACCAGTTCCGTCACCTTGGCGCCATCGATACGGGCGATGTCGTCCTGATATTTGAGCAATACGCCCAGCGTATCGGAGACGACGGCCGGATCGAGCGCCACGGCGTCGAGTTCTGTCAGCGCCGATGCCCAATCCAGCGTTTCCGCCACGCCCGGCGACTTGAACAGATCAAGCTTGCGCAGCTTCTGCACGAACAGCACGAGAGCTTCGGTCAGCTTCTGCGGCGCCTCGGGGGCGCGCGCGCGTACGATCTCGATCTCGCGAGTCGCATCAGGATAGTCGACCCAGTGATAGAGGCAGCGCCGCTTCAGCGCGTCGTGAATTTCCCGCGTGCGGTTCGACGTGATGATCACGATCGGCGGATGGTCGGCCTTGATCGTGCCCAACTCGGGAATGGTGATCTGAAAATCCGACAGGATTTCCAGCAGAAACGCCTCGAAGGCCTCGTCAGTGCGGTCGAGTTCGTCGATCAGCAGGACGGGCGGGCCTTCCACCGCGGGCTCCAGCGCCTTGAGAAGCGGACGCTCGATCAGATAGCGGCGCGAGAAGATGTCGTGCTCGATCTGTGTTCGGTCATTTTCGCCGGCGGCTTCCGCCAGCCTGATCGCCATCATCTGCTGGGCGTAGTTCCATTCGTAGACCGCAGCGGCCGCATCCAGCCCCTCATAGCATTGCAGGCGGATCAGCTTGCGTCCGAGCGTCTGCGCCAGCACTTTGGCGATCTCGGTCTTGCCGACGCCCGCCTCGCCTTCGAGGAACAGGGGCCGCCCGAGCCGCAGCGCCAGAAACAGGACGGTCGCCAGCGATCGGTCCGCGACGTAACTCGCCGATCGCAGCAGGGCTAGTGTCGACTCGATCGAGTCTGGCGTCGCCGCTGTTCCGTCCGGCCGGACATTTTCCTGCATGATCCCGCGTCGCTCCAATATCTGCGGCCCCCAATATAGGGCATCGTCGCTCACAAGGCAGTGGACTAAAGCACGTCCTGCCCTGCGCGCGCCACTTGCGGCGCGCGGGGCAAAGGCTAGTCTCCCTCCCAGGCGAGATGCGCGGAGCAATGCCATGGCTGACATGAACATCGGCGACGAAATCTTCAATGTCGAGGTCGAGGGGCCGGATGGGGCGCCGGTCCTGATCCTTTCCAACTCGCTCGGGTCCAACCTGCACATGTGGGATCCGCAAATTCCGGAATTGACGAAGCACTTCCGGGTCGTGCGGTACGACTCGCGAGGGCACGGGAAAAGCGCCGCGCCGGAAGGCCCCTACTCCCTGGAGCAACTCGGGCGGGACGCTCTGGCGATCCTCGATGCGCTCGGCGTCGAGAAGGCGTCGTGGATGGGCCTGTCCAAGGGCGGCGCGCTCGGGCAATGGCTGCTCGTCCACGCGCCCTCGCGCATCGAGCGAGCGGTTCTGGCCAACACCGCCGCGAAATTCGGAACGCCCGACGTCTGGAACGAGCGCCTGCGCGTGGTGCGCGAGCACGGCCTCAACGGCCTCGTCGAGGGCGTCATCGACCGCTGGTTCACGAAGGACTTTCAGGGGCGCGATCCGGACGCCGTCGCGCGCATCCGGGAATCGTTCATCGCGACGCCCGCCGTCGGCTACGCCGCCTGCATGTCGGCGCTGCGCGACGTCGATCTGCGTGAGGCCATCCGCGGCGTAAAGGCGCCGGTGCTGGTCATCGTCGGCCGCCACGATCCGGCGACGCCGCCGGAAGCCGGCCGTGAAATCGCCGCGTCCATCCCCGGCGCGCGGCTCGTCGAGTTGAACGCCGCCCATCTCTCGAACATCGAGGACGCCGAGGCGTTCAACCAGGCCGTGATCGACTTCCTGACGGCGCCCGCGGCCCGCACGCGCCCCGCATCCTTCCCGCACCGCCGGCCGAAGAAGGCGGCGAAGAACAAGGCGGCGCGCCCCACCCCGCGCGCGACGAAGAAGGCCGCCGGCAAGAGCGCCGCAAAAACGGGGAAAAAGGCGACGAAAAAGAAGGCCAGGACGGCGGCCGGGAAGGGAACGGGGAAGGCAGTAAAGCGGGCCGCCAAAAAGAGCGCGAACAAAGCGGTCCGCAAGCCCGCCAAGTCAGCCGCCGGGAAGGCGCCGGCGAAAGGCGCGAAAAAGACCGCCAGAAAAGGCGCGAAGAAAGCGACGGGAAAGGCCGCGAAGAAGAGCAGGCGGCGCTGAGGATATGGGTCGAGGTGCGAAGTTGCGTTTGATGACGGCGGGTAGTTGTAGTTCCGAATTGCAGCGGCAGGCCGCATCCAAGCAAACAACCTGCCATCGCAATGACATGTTGAATTCCGGCAATTGATATGCTGTCCCCGTAATTCTCCAGCTCTTTGCTGGCAGGTTCCATTACACAAAATCCTGTTGGCGAGAGTTAGATGGCTGAAAGAAATCCCGCCGCCATGATCGCCAGAACAAGTGCTGAAATCGCGGTGTAGACAGTGTCCCGTTCTCGCGCGAACAGGAAGAGCATAAGAGCCACGCGCAAAACTGGCAGAAAAATGAACAGGGCGACGCCGATCTTCATCAGAGCGACGCCGCTCACACCAAACGGAATCGTTCCGGTCATGGGGCGAAGCCATAGCACTGCCAGGCCGGCTCCAATGGTGGCTGAGGCCAGCCAAGTACCGTGGCGCAGGAGTGCGGCAATGACGCGCCCCTGGATCTCGCGAATGTCCTTGTCGTCGTTCAAGCCTGCGACGTCGGTCATGTTTTGAGATGCGCCTGGAAACCGCCCAGGGCCATTCCAATGGCGAGAAGGACGAGGACGATCACGAAGATGTTGCGGAGCTTGTCGCCGGAAAGACCCGTCAGCATGCGCGCGCCTACTATCGCTCCCACGACGGAGCCGAGCGCGACCGGGCCGGCGATCGCAGTGTTTATGTCGCCGCGAACGAAATAGGCGCCGGCACTCGCAGCCGCTGTAACTCCGATCATGAAGTTGGATGTTGCGGAAGAAACCTTGATTGGAAGCCGCAGCGCCGTGTCCATCGCCGGGATCTTCAGCACGCCGCTGCCGATCCCCAACAGCGCCGAGACAAGTCCCGCCCCATACATCAACGACAAGCCAATCGGGACCGAGCCGACGATATAGGGCGCGGCGCCTCTCGCCTCGTCGGGAACGGAGGCATGCAGGCGCAGCATCGTCGCCCAGCTTCGGGACACCCGCTCCGTCGTTGGAGCCATCTCACGACGACGCAAGAGCATTTGCCGCGCCGAGACAACGAGAATGGCCGCGAACAGCCAGTACAGATAAGAGGTCGGAATGATCCCGACGAGGAAGACCCCTGAGAGAGCGCCCAACGTCGTCGCAGTCTCCAGGACAATGGCCAGCCGGATATTGGTCAGCCGTTCTTTCAAGAGCGGCGAAGCGCTGCTGCAGGAGCACGCGATCACCGACACCAGGCTCGCGCCGATCGCCGTATGGATACTGACGCCAAACAAAAAGACGAGGATCGGCACGATGAAAATGCCGCTCGCCATGCCCAATATGCCGCCGAACGCGCTTGCTCCACAAGCTGCAATGGATAACCAGACTGTCTCAACTCCACCCATGTCGGACATCCCATCCGATCACGGCTTCTGCCGCGGCCGACGCGACAGGCGGGTGACAAACTTGATGAGGTCGGCCCGGTAGTGGAGCTTTTCATAGTCTATTGGCCTGGGGCCATCGCAATACGATGTGCGCTCGATCAAGAAGATCGGGCTTCCGGGCGCAATTCCGAGCGCGTGCGCGACATGTTCATTCGCCGTGACAGCCTCGAGCTGATATTGCGCCTCGACAAGTGGCAAGGCGTATTTGTCCTCCAGCAACGAAAAGATCGGCTCTGCTTCGAGATCGTGGCTTCCGATCTTCTCCCCTATGTCCAAGGGCAAGTAGGTTTCATCGAACGACATGGCGATCCCGTCGGCCAGACGGATCCGCTCGATGCGATAAACTTGCGTCCCTACGGAAACGCCCAACTGCGCTGCGACCGCATCGCTGGCAGCAACGGGCCGTTTGTCCAGCAGCCTCGCCGTTGGGGTCCGCCCCAGGGCGACCATGTCTTCCACAAAGCCGCTCAATTCGGTCAATTCCTGGCGAATCTTCGGCTCGGCAACGAATGTACCTTTGCCGCGGCGAATCTCGACCAGCCCACGCGCGACCAGATTTTCAACGGCCTTTCGGACCGTTGTTCGGCTGACGCCAAACCTCGCGGTCAAGTTGTCCTCCGGGGGGAGTTGGGAACCAGCGATGAGGACGGCGCGGGCGATATCCGAGGCCAAAGTTGCCTCGACTTTCGCATAAAGGGGCGCATGGCTAGCTTCGGTGGTCACCAGGAGATAATGACGTCATGATGTCATATTGTCAAGGATCGAATGCCCGGGACGCCCTAGCTTGCCTTCTAGAGCGTTTTCCAATCTTTCTGAATCGATTGGGATTCCCAAATCAGCGCGTCTCTGATTCAAACTGCATGCTGGCGAAGGAGGCCGGCATGCATGTCCAAGCCCCTCTCGCTCGATCTGCGTGAACGCGTTGTTGCATCCGTTTCGGGCGGCATGTCCCGCCGGAGTTACGGTGACGAGTTACGGAGTTACGGTGGGAGTTACGGTGACATGATACCAATTGCATAATTATCTCGCCCGCGACCCCGGCGATGGGATCGGTACAATTGGTATCATGTCACCGCAACACCGCCGCAACACCCGCCGCGTCATCTCTGCAATCGCAGTCCCCGCGCCTGCTGGATCGCCGATTGGAATGCCTCGGCGTCGAGATAACCGCTGGCCTTGAGCGGTCCGATCAGGAAATTCGGGACGCCCTCGAAGCCGAGCGCGCGCGCCTGCGCGATATTGCGCCGGATGAGGGTGTCGATGTCCCCGCCGTGCTTGTCGAGATCTTTCTTCAACCGCGGCATGTCGACGCCGGAGTTACGGTGACATGATACCAATTGCATAATTATCTCGCCCGCGACCCCGGCGATGGGATCGGTACAATTGGTATCATGTCACCGCAACACCGCCGCAACACCCGCCGCGTCATCTCTGCAATCGCATTCCCCGCGCCTGCTGGATCGCCGATTGGAATGCCTCGGCGTCGAGATAGCCGCTGGCCTTGAGCGGTCCGATCAGGAAATTCGGTACGCCCTCGAAGCCGAGCGCGCGCGCCTGCGCGATATTGCGCCGGATGAGGGTGTCGATGTCCCCGCCGTGCTTGTCGAGATCTTCCTTCAACCGCGGCATGTCGACGCCGGACGTCTGGATGGCCTCCTCCATGAAGGACTGCGGATTTCTCTTGCCGGAAACCCGCATCAGGGCCGCGTGGATCCGGTCGTAGGCGCCCTGATATTTCGCGGCCAGGGCCATTCTGGCGCCATAGACGGAAGCTTCGGTGAGAACCGGGCAGTCCTTGTAGACCAAACGGATATTGCCGTCGGCGGCGATGGCCCGATCGAGTTCCGGGGCGGATTTCTTGCAATATTGGCAATTGTAATCGAGGAAGGCGACGATGGCGATGTCGCCCCTGGGGTTCCCCCCCGTCGGGGCGTCGGGATCGTTGACGATCGAATCGAGCGTCATCATCTGCGCCGCGGATTTCGTACTCCAGCCGGCGCCGAGACCGCAAAGCGCCGCTGTCGCAATGGTTTTCAAAAAAAATCTTCGTTGCAAATGCGTCCCCTGTCTTCAAGGGCCGACGAAACCAGAACTGCTCCGCGGCGCAGTCGTTTTCTCGCCGAGACGCCGGCAAAGCGCAACGTCAGGAACAGGCCAAAGATCCGCTCAATTGCGGCGGCGCGCCAATTGCCGATTTCCCGCCTCGCTCTCGCGCGCGCAACTGGACCGCCCTGCTCGGCTGATCGACGGTCCGAAAGACGCCAGCGCCGTCCCCGGCCTGTTCACGCGGTTCGTTTCATGCCGCCGTTGCGGCGCGATCGCCGGGGCGCCCGCCCCGGCGGACTGAAGGCGCGGATCGGATCAGACCTTCACGAACGGGCAACCGCCCTTGTCGAGCGGCCGCCAGGCGTCTTCCGGCTTGATGGTCGACAGCACCTTGAAATAGTCCCAGCCGCCCTTCGATTCCGCGACCGTCTTGGTTTCAAGCAGATACATGTTGTGAAGGTGGCGTCCGTCGATGCGGATCACGCCCTTTCCAAACAGCGGATCGTCCGTCGGAATCGCCTTCATCGCATCGACGAGCTTGATTCCGTCAGCGGCGCTCTTCGTCTGCGCCATCGCCTTCAGCAGATGCTCGGTCGCCGCGTACATGCCGGCGTGCATGTCGTTCGGCATCGCCTTGCTCGGGTGGACGGCCTGGAACCGCTTGGCGAACGCACGCGTGCCGTCATTCTGGTCCCAGTAGAACCCGGTGCAGATCTTCACGTTCTGCACGGCGGCAAGGCCGAGGCCCGGAATGTTCGTCACGTTGAGGATGAGCCCCGCCAGCTTCTGCTTCTTGCCGAGGCCGAATTCCGCCGCCTGTTTCAGCGACTGGTTGAGATCGCCGCCGGCGTTCGCGAACGCCACGACATCGGCGCCGGACGCCTGCGCCTGCACGAGGAACGACGAAAAGTCGGCCGTGTTGAGCGGATGACGCGCCGTCCCCAGCACCTTGCCGCCGTTCGCGACCACCGCGTCGGCGCAGTTCTGCTCGAGATCCTTGCCGAAGGCGTAGTCGGCGGTGATGAAATACCAGGTCTTGGCGCCGTCGTCGCTCAGCGCCTTGCCGAGACTGTGGCCGAGCGCATAGGTGTCGTAGGTCCAGTGCACGAAGTTCTTCGAGCACATGGGCCCGGTCAGGACGGACGCGCCGGCGCCCGAGCCGATGACCGCCTTGTTCTTCTCGTTCGCCACCGACAGCACGGCCAGCGCAACCGCCGAATTCGGCAGATCCATGATCACATCGACCCCGTCGCTGTCGAACCAGCGCCGCGCGATGCCCGCGCCAACGTCCGGCTTGTTCTGGTGGTCGGCGGTGACGATCTCGACCGGCACGCCGAGCTTGGCCGACCAGTCAGCGACCGCCAGATCGGCCGCAATTTTCGATCCGACGCCCTGATAGTCGGCATAGACGCTCGACAGATCGTTCATGATCCCGATCTTGAGCGGCTTTGCGCCCTGCGCCTTCAATTGCGACGGCAAGGTCAGCGAAGCGGCGGCGCCGAATGCCGCGCCCGATGCGAGAAAACGCCTGCGATCCATGGTGTTGTTCCTCCCTTCGGCGTTCAGCCGCGCTTCGGTCTGACGCCGAATAGGTATGAACCATAACATTTTTCGCAAACAGAGCAAGCGAGCTGTTGCAGCGTCCGGCTGCGCGGCCACACGATTCGCACGGGATAAACGGCGCCCGGTTCAAGGCTGCAATTGCCGCATGGCGCGACGCTTGCTAGCTTCGCCGCGATTCAGGCGAGGCGCGCACCCCCGCCCAACCAAGGCGCACGAGGACAGAGCGGCGGATGGAAGTGTTCCTGCAGCAGCTCATCAACGGGCTGACCCTTGGTTCGATCTACGGCCTCATCGCCATCGGCTACACGATGGTTTTCGGCATCATCGGCATGGTGAATTTTGCGCACGGCGACGTGTTCATGCTGTCGGCCTTCATCGCGCTTATTCTGTTTCTCGCGCTTCAGCAGTTTTTCGGCGTGCAGTCGCTGGCCCTGTCGTTCGTGATCGTTCTGTTCCTGTCGATGGCGCTGACCGGGCTGTGGAACTACGCCATAGAACGCATGGCCTATCGCCGCCTGCGCGGCTCGTTCCGACTTGCGCCGCTGATTTCGGCGATCGGCATGTCCATTTTTCTGTCGAACTTCGTCTATGTCGCGCAGGGGCCGCGCAACAAGGCGGCGCCGCCGATGTTCACCGAAGTCGTCAAGCTGACGAGCGGCGGCGCCTACAACGTGACGCTTTCCTACAAGCAAATCCTGATCGTCGTCGTGACGGCCGTGTTGCTCGCCGTCTTCTGGTTTGTCGTGCAGAAAACGCCCCTGGGACGGGCGCAAAGGGCCTGCGAGCAGGATGCGAAAATGGCGGCCCTCCTCGGCATCGACGTGAACAGGACAGTCGCAGCCACCTTCGTCATTGGCGCAGCGCTCGCCGCCGTCGCCGGCGTTCTGTACGTGCTCTATTATGGCGTCGTGAACGCCGCCGATGGCTTCGTGCCGGGCGTCAAGGCCTTCACCGCCGCCGTGCTGGGCGGCATAGGCTCCATCCCGGGCGCCGTTGTCGGCGGCCTTCTGATCGGACTGATCGAGACGTTCTGGTCCGCCTATTTCTCCGCTGACTACAAGGATGTGGCGGCCTTTTCGATTCTCGCGATCACCTTGATCTTCATGCCCTCTGGTCTGCTCGGCCGCCCCGATGTGGAGAAGGTGTGATGGCGGAAACGCCTGTCGCCGAACATCGACCGGCGAGCGCCGCGCTTGCCGAGGCCGCGCGCGTCGGCCTCATCGCCGGCGCCCTTGCCTTCCCCGTTCTGGCTTTGCGAGCAGAGCCGGACTTTTCCAACCGGCTCGTGCTGCAACCGCGTTGGTCATGGATGCTCGGCGCGGCAGTCGCCGGTTTCGCCGGGCGTCTGCTCCTGTCCCTCCTTCCGCCGCGCAGACCGAAAACGGCGCAGGCGGCGCAGGCGAAACGCGCGTCGCGCCGCGCCGCGCAGGCGTTCGCCGCCTTCGGCCTCGGCCTCATCTTCATCTGGCCGCTGCTGGTGCTTCTCGCGCTCGGTCCGGGCGGCGCGCTGAAATGGATCGATAATTACGGCGTGCAGATTCTGATTTACGTGATGCTCGGCTGGGGTCTGAACATCGTCGTCGGCCTCGCCGGCCTGCTCGATCTCGGCTACGTCGCCTTTTATGCCGTCGGCGCCTATTCCTACGCCCTGCTGGCGACGAATTATGGCGCGTCGTTCTGGATATGCCTGCCGGTGGCCGGCTGCCTCGCGGCCTTCTGGGGCGTTTTGCTTGGCTTTCCCGTGCTGCGCCTGCGCGGCGATTACCTGGCCATAGTCACCCTCGCCTTCGGCGAGATAATTCGCATCGTGCTCATCAATTTCTCGGCGCTGACCAACGGCGACGCCGGCATCGCGTCGATTCCGCGAGCGACATTCTTCGGCCTGCCGTTCGTCCCGGGGCCGAAAGGGTTCGACGCATTCTTCGGCCTGCCTTTCTCGCCGATTCACCGCGTCGTCTTCCTCTATTACCTCATCCTCGCGCTCGCGCTCGTCACCAATCTGGCGACGCTTCGCCTGCGCCGCCTGCCCATCGGCCGCGCCTGGGAAGCATTACGGGAGGACGAGATCGCCTGCCGCTCGCTTGGCATCGACACAACGAAAACAAAACTCACGGCCTTTGCGCTTGGAGCCATGTTCGGCGGCTTCGCCGGCGCCTTCTTTGCGGCGCGTCAGGGGTTCGTCTCGCCGTCGAGCTTCAATTTCACGGAAAGCGCGACCATCCTCGCCATCGTCGTGCTCGGCGGGCGCGGCTCGCAGATCGGCGTGGCGGCGGCGGCGATCGCGATCGTCGGCGGCTCGGAACTGCTGCGCGAACTGGATTTTCTGAAGCATGTTTTCGGAGAGGATTTCGATCCGACGCAATATCGCATGCTGCTTGTCGGCCTCGCGATGGTGATGATGATGAACTGGCGCCCGCGGGGCTTCGTCTCCACCCGCGAGCCGAGCATCTTCCTCGGCGCGCGCAAGCAAATCGGCGGCGATTTTGTGAAAGAGGGGCGCGGTTGATGGCCGGACGCCTTTTGCCGCTGCGAACGTTGCCAACCGGACGGCAGCGCGCCGCGCATGCGCCGGCGCCGCGCAAAGTCGGAGCGGGATTGCCGGTCGTAAGTTGCTTGGGCCGCGAACGCGACAGCGCTGCATCTCGGGATGGCAGCTGATGCGCGAGGCTCCGCCAGTGCTGCGCGTCGAGCGCCTTTCCATGCGCTTCGGCGGCCTGCTGGCGGTCGACGGACTCTCGTTCGACGTGCGGCGCGGCGACATCACCGCACTGATCGGGCCGAACGGCGCCGGCAAGACCACCGTGTTCAATTGCATCACCGGCTTCTACAAGCCGACGACAGGCCGCATCGCAATGTCGGCGGAAGGCCTCGCCGATCCGGACGCCATCGATGCGCTGACACGCTCATCGTCGCGTGAAAGGAACGGGATCCATCTGCTCGAACGCATGCCCGATCACGAGATCGCCCGCCATGCCCGCGTTGCGCGCACGTTTCAGAACATCCGCCTGTTTGCGGGCATGTCCGCGCTCGAAAACCTGATCGTCGCGCAGCACCGGCCGCTGATGCGGGCTTCGATCTTCTCGCTTGCGGGGCTTGTCGGCGCGCCGTCGTTTCGCGCCGCCGAGAACGCAGCAAAGCAAAAGGCCGGCGACTGGCTGGCGCGCATCAATCTGCTCGACCGCGCCGACGACCCCGCCGGCGCCCTGCCCTATGGCGACCAGCGTCGCCTCGAGATCGCGCGCGCCATGTGCGCCGATCCGGTCCTGCTCTGTCTCGACGAACCGGCTGCCGGCCTCAACCCCCGCGAGTCCGCCGACCTCACCGCCTTGCTCCGCATGATCCGCGATGAGTTCGGCGTATCGCTTCTGCTCATCGAGCACGACATGTCGGTGGTGATGGAAATTTCCGACCACATCGTCGTTCTCGATTACGGCCGCAAGATCGCCGACGGGACGCCAGCGGAAATCCGCGCCGACCCGAGCGTCATCGCTGCTTACCTTGGCGTGCCGGACGAGGAAGTGGATGCGGTTGTGCAGGAGGCGCTGTCGTGACGCTTCCAACGCTCGCGGCCATTCAGGCCGGGCCGCTTCATCGTCCCTCGTCGTTCCGGGCGGTCGAGAAGCAACCTCATCCATTGCTCGCCCGGCGGCGTGGCGCGGATGCGCGCGACGCGCGCCGGAATGACGCGCGGAAAGGCTGGCGCGCGCTGTGGGCGACCGAGGGATCGCGTCCATGACCCCACTCCTCTCCCTCAATGGCGTCAGCGCCTGGTACGGCGCTATCTGCGCGCTGCGCAACGTCGACCTCACCGTCAACGAGGGCGAGATCGTCGCCCTCATCGGCGCCAACGGCGCCGGCAAGACGACGCTGATGATGACGATCTTCGGAGAACCTCGCGCGCGAGACGGCAGCATCGAATTCGCCGGCCGCAACATCACGCGATTGCCGACACACGAGATCGCCCGCCTGTCGATCGCGCAATCGCCGGAAGGCCGGCGCATCTTTGCGCGCATGACCGTCTTCGAGAACCTGCAGATGGGCGCGGCCGTCAATGGTTTGGCGCATTTCCAGAGCGACCTCGACCGCGTCTACGATATCTTTCCACGGCTGAAGGAGCGCGCGAACCAGCGCGGCGGCACGCTGTCGGGCGGCGAGCAGCAGATGCTGGCGATCGCCCGCGCGCTGATGAGTCGGCCCAGGCTGCTGCTTCTCGACGAACCCTCGCTCGGCCTCGCGCCGCTTGTCGTGAAACAGATTTTCGACGTCGTGCGCGACCTGAACCGGCTGGAGGGCCTGACCGTGTTTCTCGTCGAGCAGAACGCCTGGCATTCGCTCAAACTCGCGCACCGCGCCTACGTCATGGTCAACGGCGCCATCGCGCTGTCGGGCACGGGCGCCGAACTGCTGGCGAACCCGCAGGTGCGCGCCGCCTATCTTGAGGGAGGCGCGAAACATTGAGCGCAAGCGGCCTCATTCCGGATATGCGCACTTTCGTCGCGCTGACGCTCGTTCTGGGCTGCGCCGGCGCTTTCGTCACGGGACGCGCGATGGCGCAGAGCTGGCGCAGCCAATGGCTCGGCGTCGCCTGCATGGTCCCCCTCAGCGCGGCCGTGCGCTTTCTGCACTACGCGCTGTTTCAGGAGTTGACGAATTGCGCGCAAGGGTTGCTCGGTTTCGTCACGCTCGCCCTTGCCGCGCTCGGCGGCTTCGCTGTGGCGCGCAGGAAGCAGATGCAGCGGCAATATCCGTGGGTGGCCGCAAGCGACGACGCGCGACTAGCGGCGCGACAATGACCGTGACACCGCTCGCAAAACCGACGAAACTCCCTCTCGGATTCGGCCCGAACCTCAAAAGGCGGGCGCGAGGGGAGACTCGATCATGAAACGTAGCCTTCTGTCCGGCGTCGCCTTCTCCGCCGCGCTCGCTCTCGCGAGCAACGCCAGCGCACAGGTAAAACTTGGCATCGCCGGCCCGATCACCGGCGGCAGCGCTGCGTTTGGCGCGCAACTCAAGATGGGCGCCGAGCAGGCGGTCGCGGATATCAATGCGGCCGGCGGCGTTCTCGGCCAGAAGATTTCCGTCGAGGTCGGCGACGACGCCTCCGATCCCAAGCAGGGCGTTTCGGTCGCCAACAAATTCGTCGGCGACGGCGTGACCTGGGTGGTCGGGCACTTCAACTCGTCGATCTCGATTCCGACCTCCGCCGTCTACATGGAGAACGGCATTCTCCAGATCACGCCCGCCTCGACCAATCCCGGCCTGACCAACCCCGACCCGAAGACCGGCGAGAGCAAGTGGAACGTGTTTCGCACCTGCGGACGCGATGACCAGCAGGGCGCCGTCGCCGGCGAATACATCGCCAGGAATTTCGCGGGCAGGAAGATCGCCTTCGTCCATGACAAGAAGGCCTACGGCAAGGGCCTCGTCGACGAGACGAAGAAGGCAATGAACGCCGCCGGCCTGCAGGAAGCTCTCTACGAGACGATCAATCCCGGAGAGAAGGATTATTCCGCGGTCGTCTCCAAATTGAAGGCGGCTGGCGTCGATCTCGTCTATTACGGCGGCGAGCAGACGGAGGCCGGCCTGCTCGTGCGCCAGATGCGCGACCAGGGCATGCAGACCATCCTGATGGGCGGCGACGGCATCGCCTCGGAGGAATATGCGCAGATCGCCGGCGACGGCGCGATCGGCACGCTCATGACCTTCCCGCCCGACCCGCGCCTGAACCCGGCCGCGGCCGCCGTCGTCAAGGAATTCGAGGCGAAGAAATTCAATCCCGAGACCTACACGCTCTATGCCTACGCCGCAGTGCAGGTGATGAAGCAGGCCGCCGAAGCCGCGAAATCCTTGGACACGCAGGCGATGGCCAAGGTCATGCACTCCGGCATGGCGTTCCACACCGTCGTCGGCGACATCTCCTACGACAAGAAGGGCGACGTGACGCGCGCCGACTATGTCGTCTACCGCTGGGTGAAGGGCGCCGACGGCAAGATCACATACAAGCAGTTGTAAGAAAAGCCGCACGCGCGTAATCGCGCGCGCGTGTGGTCCCCAAATGATTTCCAAATTTTGAGATAAAGAAATGAAATTCGACATTTGTGGACCATTCGAAATCCCAGGAGGAAATTGAACGATCGCCAAAAAATTCGCCCTGTTTTGGTCCAAAGTTAACAGTACGAGGGGCATCCGCCAAAAGCTAGGCAGCCGAACGTAACTGCTGCGCAAGTCGCGCCGCGCCTTTCGGCGAATGCGCCGAGACGTAAGATAGAATATCGGATACGTCGCGCTCAGCGCGCGGCGTGTAGCGAACGATCATGAGCCGGCGAAACGCCGGAACAAAGCCGTCATATCCTCTGCCGAGGCGAACTCGCCCCGTTCGGCTTGCGCGAGACCTTCGTCGACTGCAGCCGCCTCCTCGTCAGTCATGACGTACAGTCCGCTTCGCATCGCCTCTATTTCGCGCGCCGCACCATCGCCGCGTGGCCAAGCGCGCTGCTCACCCCAGCTTCGCCAGCCCCGGAAACGTCTGCAGCAGCCAGATGCTCATGGTCTGCATCCCGCCCGTGAGAAACGCGATCCCGGTCGCGATGAGGGCAATGCCGACCAACTTCTCGACCTTGCCGAAATGCGACCGGAACCGTTTCAGGAAACCCATGAACGGCTCGATCGCCAGCGCCGCGATCAGGAACGGCACGCCGAGCCCGAACGAATACACGGCCAGCAGGCCCGCGCCCTTGGCCACCGTGTCCTCGGAACTCGCCACCGCCAGGATCGCCGCCAGGATCGGTCCGATGCACGGCGTCCAGCCGAAGGCGAAGGCGACGCCCATCACATAGGCGCCCCACAGGCCGACCGGCCTTTCCACGTCCATCCGCTTCTCGCGATAGAGGATGTGCAATTTGAATACGCCGAGGAAGTGCAACCCCATCGCGATGATGGCGAAGCCGGCGAAATAGGACAGGATCTGCAGGTTGGCGCGCACGAACTGGCCAAAGACCGACGCTGTCGCGCCGAGCGCCACGAAGACCGTCGAAAATCCGGCGACGAACAGCAGGGCGGCCACAAGAACGTCGCGCCGCGCCCGCCCTGTCCCGTCGTCCGCCAGCTCCTCGATCGTCGTGCCGGCGATGAAAGTGAGATAGGGCGGCACCAGCGGCAGGACGCAGGGGCTGAGAAAGGAGAGCACGCCGGCGACGCCGGCGGCCGAGATCGTGACATCCGAGGCCATGCTTCCTTCTAGTCGGCGATCGCGCCGCGACAAAGCAAATGTTTCGTGAGCCTCGCCGCCGGCAGGCCTCAGAAGCGGTCGGCGCGGTAGGGAGCGGGGTCAGTGAATGGCGCCTCGCCGGTCATCATGTCCGCCAGCAGCCGTCCCGTGATTGGCCCCAGCGTGAACCCGTGATGCTGGTGGCCGAAATCGAACCACAAGCCGTCGTGGCGCGGCGCCGGGCCGATGACCGGCAGCAGGTCGGGCAGGCAGGGCCGCGACCCCATCCAGGGCTGCGCGTCGAGCCGCGCGCCGAGCGGAAATGTCTGGCGCGCCAGCGGCTCGACCCGCTCCAGTTGCACTGGAGAGGGGGCGCTGTCGCGGCGGGCGAATTCGGCGCCGGTGGTCAGGCGCACGCCCCTCGCCATGGGCGCGAGCAGAAAGCCGCCGTCGGCGTCGAGCAGCGGATGCGCCAGCTTCGCTCCGTCGACCGGCGCATAGTGCATGTGATAGCCGCGTTTGATCCCGAGCGGGATGTCGTAGCCGAGCGGCCTGAATATCTCGTCCGACCAAGGCCCTAGCGCGACGACCGCCTCGCGCACGGCAAGAGGCCCCTGATCCGTCCGCACATTCCAGCCCTGCGGCGTCGAGTCGAGCGTGCGCGCGTCGCCGGAAAACAGGCGGCCGCCCCGCTTGGCGAACAGGCCGGCGTAGGCCGCGACAAGGCCGCCCGGATCGACGCACGAAGCCGGATCGCGATAGACGATCGCGCCGGAAAAGCCCTTGACATCCGGTTCGATGGCCGCGAACGCGCGCGCGTCCAGCGCATCGAACGTCAGGCCGAACTCCCGGATATGTCGCGCCTCGCGCCCGGCGGCGGCCAGCGTCCGCTCGCTGCGAAACGCCTTGATCCAGCCGGTCTGACGGATGAGGCTGCGCGCGCCCGCGGCGTCGGCGAGGTCCAGATGTTCGCCCAGACAGCGTTCGATCAGCGGTAGAGCGGCTCGCGCGTGCGCTGCAGCCCGCCGGGGGGCGCTCTCGGCGAAATACCGGGCGATCCAGGGCGCCGTCCACGGAAGCTCCGGCCAGGCGACGCGCGCAGCCGCATTGAGTCCGAGGATCGTGCGCGCGATCGTGGCGAAGTCGCGCGGAAACGTGTAAAGATCCACCGAAGCGCGTTCGATCAGGCCGGCATTGCCGTAGCTCGTCTCGCACCCGGCCGCGCCTCGCCGGTCGACGAGGACCACATCGCGCCCCCGCGCCTGCAACGCCAGGGCGGCGCCCACCCCCACCATGCCCGCGCCGAGCACGACAATATCCGCCCTGATGCTCACTTCGCTGCTCCCGGACGCCCACCATTAATCCTTCGTATGGCAAACTTATGCGACTTTCGCGCCAGCAAAAGGAAGTCGAGCCTTGGACGCCTCCGTTCCGCCTGTGGTCATTTCCGTTCCGGCCGAAACTGCGCTGGCCGCGGCCCCAATTCCCTCGGACTGGATCATCGAGGGCAAGCCGGAGGCGAGGCGCGCCGAACTGTCCCGCAGCCCCGACGGCGCGGCCGTCACCGTCGTCTGGGAGACCAGCAAAGGCAAATTCCGCTGGTATTTCAACATCGATGAAACCGTCGACATCATCGATGGCGAGGTGTTCGTGACAGACGACAAGGGAGCGGAACGCCGGCTCGGCGCGGGCGACGTCGCCTATTTTCCTGCGGGAACCTGGAGCGTGTGGCGCGTGCCCGACCACCTGCGCAAGATCGCGTTCATCCGTCACGGCATGGCGAAGCCGGTCGCATTTCTCGCCCGCGCCTGGGATTGGGCGGCGGCATGGTTTGCGCGACCGCCGGCCAGCTAGGCGCGGACATTGGCGAGCGGCCGCATCAAGCGATGTGAGGCCTGCCGCCGCATGGACTCGCGTCAGTCCCGCATGCTACCCCGACGCCATGCGAAAAATCCGCATTCTCCCCTCCATTCTCGCTGCCGATTTCTCCGATCTCGGCGCCGACGTGCGTGCTGTCGTCGAAGCTGGCGGCGACCTCGTCCATGTCGACATCATGGACGGACATTTCGTGCCGAACATCTCGTTCGGGCCGGACGTCGTGAAGGCGATCCGCAAGTCGACCGACGCGCCGTTCGACACGCATCTGATGATAGCGCCGGCCGATCCCTATCTCGAAGCTTTCGCCAGGGCGGGCTCCGACATCATCACCGTTCATGCCGAAGCCGGCCCGCATCTGCACCGCTCATTGCAGACCATCCGCGCGCTGGGCAAGAAAGCGGGCGTCTCGCTCAATCCCGGCACGTCGGAAACGGCGATCGAATGTGTGATGGACATGGTCGACCTTGTCCTCGTCATGTCGGTCAACCCCGGTTTCGGCGGCCAGAGCTTCATCCCCTCCGCGCTCGACAAGATCAGGCGGGTGAAGGCCATGATCGCGGGCCGTGACATCGCGCTGGAAGTCGACGGCGGCGTGACGGCCGCAAATGCGGGCGAAGTCGCCGCCGCTGGCGCGGATTATCTTGTCGCGGGTTCCGCAGCGTTCAAAGGCGGCCGCGCGCAATACGCCGCCAATATCGCCGCCATCCGCACAGCGGCAGAAAGCGCAATCGGAGTATTGGTTTAGACGTTTCTTCGACCGATCGTCGGCTGTCGTTCCAGCGCTGGTGGGAACTCCAGCGCCAATGACGAAAGATTGATCCCCTGCCTCTGGATGCCCGCCTCAGCGGGCATGACAACGACGGATGGAAACATGATCCCCCGCTATTCCCGCCCCGAAATGGTCGCCATCTGGGAACCGCAGACGCGCTTTCGCATCTGGTTCGAGATCGAGGCCTATGCTTGCGAGGCGCTCGCCGAACTCGGCGTGATCCCGAAGGAAAGCGCGAAGGCGATTTGGGCGAAAGGCAGCGCCGCTAAATTCGACGTGGACAAGATCGACGAGATCGAGCGCGTCACCAAGCACGACGTCATCGCCTTCCTGACGCATCTGGCCGAATTCATCGGCCCGGACTCACGCTTCGTGCATCAGGGCATGACGTCGTCCGACGTGCTCGACACCTGTCTGGCCGTGCAAATGCAGCGCGCCGCCGATCTGCTGATCAAGGACGTCGACGGCCTGCTCGCCGCGCTGAAGAAGCGCGCGTTCGAACACAGGATGACGCCGACCATCGGCCGCTCGCACGGCATTCACGCCGAGCCCGTCACCTTCGGCCTCAAGCTCGCGCAAGCCTATGCGGAGTTTTCACGCGCGAAACAACGCCTGATCGTCGCGCGTGAAGAGATCTCGACCTGCGCAATTTCCGGCGCGGTCGGCACCTTCGCCAACATCGATCCGCGCGTGGAAGAATATGTCGCGAACAAACTTGGTCTCAAACCCGAGCCCGTCTCCACGCAGGTCATTCCGCGCGACCGCCACGCCATGTTCTTCGCCACGCTCGGCGTCGTCGCATCGAGCATAGAGCGGCTTGCGACCGAGATCCGCCACCTTCAGCGCACCGAGGTGCTGGAGGCGGAGGAATTCTTCTCGGAGGGCCAGAAAGGCTCGTCCGCCATGCCGCACAAGCGCAATCCCGTACTGACGGAAAACCTGACCGGCCTCGCTCGCCTCGTGCGCGGAATGGCCGTACCCGCGATGGAAAATGTCGCGCTCTGGCACGAGCGCGACATTTCGCATTCCTCAGTCGAGCGCATGATCGGCCCGGACGCGACGGTGACACTCGATTTCGCGCTCGTGCGCCTCACCTGCGTGATCGACAAGCTGCTCGTCTATCCCCGGAACATGCAGAAGAACCTCGACCGCCTCGGCGGCCTCGTCCACTCGCAGCGCGTGCTGCTGGCGCTGACGCAGAAGGGCGTCTCGCGAGAGGATTCCTACGCCTGGGTCCAGCGCAACGCCATGCCGGTCTGGCGCGGCGAAGGCGATTTCCTGACGCTACTGAAAGGGGACAAGGACGTCTCCTCGAAACTCTCCGACAAGGAGATCGAAGAACTGTTCGACCTCGGCTATCACACCAAGCATGTGGACACGATTTTCCGGCGGGTGTTCGGGGCGGTGTGAACCTCGAGGAATTCGGGTTCGATCGCTCGAAGCGAACTGTTCAATACTCCGGCGTGCGCGGCTTCATCTTTGCGACGCAACGTAAACTCGGCATGAACTGGAGCGCGCAATTGCCGCGCGCCACAGCGCAGGCCCCCGTGAAGACAGGACGACGGCAAGCGTGGCTGTTACGTAAAATTTTCTCTATTCGATGATTTTTACTTAATCTATTTCCGTTATTCGTTCCCTGTCGCGGCATAAGCGCCAGGAATTTGAAGTCCGGCGACCTCTGCTCGGCCACGGTCGTCGGGAACGTTCATGTCGGATCGCCTGATCACACTGGAGGAAGTCGAACATCTCCTGACGGACCGTTCGAACGGCCATTCGTTTTCGCCGCAGCTCGCCGCCAAATTCGAGCAGGAAACCGGCGCGCGCCGCGCAAGACTCCTGCGCGTCTCGACGCTGCGGACTGCATTCATCTACAACGTCTTCCTGTTTGGCGACCTGTTTCTGACGCCCGATACCCTGCGTCTGGCGCTCGTCCTGCATCTTGCGGTCGTCACCCCTTACATGCTGCTTGTCGCCACGATTCTGCCGCACATCAGCAATGCAAACCTGCGCGAGAGCCTGGGCGCATCCATCGCCGTCGCAATGGTCCTGCAGATACTTGCGATATTCTGCATGACACGATCGCCCTACGCCGCCCACTACCTCTATTTCGTACCAAGCACCGTTCTGTCGCTGAATTCCGTGCAGCGGTGGCGCACGGCGCAGGCCCATGTCGCCTCGGCTATTGTTTTTGTTCTGCTGCTTGCGGCGCTCGCATGGCGGAATGACCTTCCGGTTGAAATCGTCGCCATGCACAGCATGATCTACGTGATCTGCGTGAGCGTCACCCTGAATTCCAACTTGTTGATCGAGCGCGAGCAACGCTGGCATTTCCTGACCACGCTGCGTGAACGGCTCCACGCCGCCGAGAGCGATGACGACGCCAACCACGATCCGCTGACGGGGCTGGGAAACCGGCGGTATCTTGACAAGCAGGCGGGTGAACTCTGGAGCATTGGCGCGGCGGGCGACCGCTCGGTCGCCGCGATCGTCTTCGACGTCGACCACTTCAAGGCGTTCAACGACCGATATGGCCATGTGCTCGGCGATTCCTGTCTCAGGCGTGTCGCGGCCTGCGCCACTGCCGAATTGCGCAACGCCGGCGACCTCGCCTTCCGCACCGGCGGCGAAGAATTCCTTGTGCTCCTGCCGCAGACCGATCTCGACGGGGCGCTTGGCGTCGCCGAGCGCATCCGGGCGGCGATCGCAGGCCTCGGCATCCCGCACGAAGACAGCGGTTGCGCCGACGTCGTCACCGCAAGCTTCGGCGTCGCCGTCGAGCAGGTCGGCACTTGCTCGCCTGAAGCCTTGATCGATGAGGCCGACGCCGCCCTCTATGTCGCCAAGCGCAAGGGGCGCAACCAGACTTACGCGCAGGGGGCCAAGGCCCGGGGCGGCAGGATGTCCGCCGCCTGAACGGTTTGCAACGGCGCAGGATTGGCCGACACTGGCGCCGGATGATTCGGCGCCCATGAACGAAATCACACTCATCAACCCGCCGCCCGGCGTCACCGCCGCGGATTACGCCGCGATCGAGGACGCCGTGATGGAGACCGCGCGCGGGCGCTGGTTCCTGCTCGAATACGCGCGCCGCCAGCGCGCCGCCGAGACGCAGCGCCTGGCTGACGCCGTCGATCGGCTGGAAGACGCCATCGCGAGCATGGCGCCGGGGCTGGCGGCCGCGCGCCCCCCCTCCGGGCCGGAGCCGGAACCGGAGCCTGCAAACGAGACAGCAGCCGCTGTCGCCGAAAAGCTCAGCGACATCGTCTGGACAATGCGCGAGCGTGGCGTGGGCGACCAATTCTGCGCTGAACTCGAAAAGCAGATCAGGGTCATCAGGTCGCTGCGGACGGAATTGCAGAGCACGCAGGAGACGCCGGCCTTCCTGCCGTTGGCCGGCTCGCGCCTACAGGATCCGGCGCCGCAGGCCGAGAACGCCGCCCGCGTTTTGCCGACCGCGCGCGACATCCTCGCGCTGCCGCCGCGCGTCGAGAGCGAGCCCGCGCCTGCCGTGGACCCGCGTGTCGTCGCGCTGTCACACCTGGACGCACTGCCGCTTGTCGAAAAGCTGGCGCTGTTTTGTTGATCGGGCGCCTTCACGGGCAATCCGGACGTTCTCCAGAAACTGCCGCGCGCTCGCCTCCCACGTGAAGCCGAGCGCATGCGCTCTGGCATTTTCGCGCGGAATCGAGAGCGCGGCAAGGCATGCTTCGCGCAGATCGGGCGACAGGGCGCCGGCGCCGGCGCCCACCACATCGAGCGGCCCCTGCGCCGGAAAGGCCGCAACCGGAACGCCGCTCGCCATGGCTTCGAGCAGCACGATGCCAAACGTGTCGGTCAGGCTCGGAAAGACGAACACGTCGGCGCTCGAATAGAGCGTCGCCAGCGCTTCGCCAGTCCTCAAGCCCATGAAATGCGCGTCGGGAAAGGCTGCCTGCAACGCGCCGCGGGCGGGGCCATCGCCGACAACGACCTTCGATCCCGGCAGATCCAGCGCCAGAAAAGCCGCAAGATTTTTCTCCACCGCCAGTCGCCCCGCATAGAGGAAGACCGGCCGCGGCAGGTCGAGCGCGCTCGCGCGCGGGCGGAACAGATCAGCGTCGACTCCGCGCGACCAGATCAGCGGTTTGCGAAATCCTCGCGAGGAAAGCTCGTCGGCGAGACGCTGCGTCGACGCCATCACGCCTGCGCCAGCGTTGTGAAACGACCGAAGCGCCGCATAGGTCCATTCCGCCGGAAGCCGTGTGCGCGCGAAGAGATATTCGGGAAAGCGCGTATGATAGCTCGTCGTGAACGGCTCTCTCCGCCCGATGCAGATTCGTTGCGCCATGACGCCGAGCGGTCCCTCGGTCGCAATGTGGATATGATCCGCCCGGCTCGCGTCGATCCGTTTCGCGACCGCCCAGGGCGACGCCATCGCCAGCCTGATTTCGGGATAGGTCGGCAGGCCAAACGTGCGAAAGCCATCGGGCGTCAGGAACACGATCGTCGTCCCGAGCGCGCCGGCCGCTTTCGCCAGGGCTTCGAGCGAATGCACGACACCGTTGACCTGCGGACGCCACGCATCGGTGACGACGAGGATGCGCATCAGGCCGCCGCAGCCTCCGCCGACGCCGCGGGGTGTTCGGCCGGCTCGGCCAGGATCGATTGCCAGCGGAGGATTTCGAATTTTCCGTCGAAATGCTCGGCAATGGCCGTGCAGCTCTCGACAAAATCGCCGGTATTGACGTAATCGACCGAACCGATCCGACGGATCGCAGCGTGATGAATGTGCCCGCATATCACGCCGTCGACTCCCGCGCGAAACGCCTCGGCCGCGAGCGTCTCCTCGAAGTCGCCGATGAAATTGACGGCGTTCTTCACTTTCAGTTTTGCCCATGCCGACAGCGACCAGTAGCCGAATCCGAAGACGCGCCGAATCCGGTTGAACCAGGTATTGATGACGAGCGCAGCCTCGTAGGCCCAGTCGCCGAGATAGGCGAGCCAGCGCGCGTGGCGCACGACGACGTCGAACTGGTCGCCGTGGATGACGAGCAGGCGCCGTCCGTCCGCCGTCTCGTGGATGACGCGATCGACCACCTCGACGCCGCCGAAGGTCTGGCCGAAATAATCGCGTGCGAATTCGTCATGATTGCCGGGAACATAGATCATCCGCGCGCCCTTGCGCACCTTGCGCAGCAGCTTCTGGACGACATCGTTGTGCGCCTGCGGCCAGTACCAGCCGCTCTTGAGACGCCAGCCATCGACGATGTCGCCGACGAGATAGATTGTCTCGGCCTCGTTGTGCTTGAGGAAGTCGAGCAGAAGATCGGCCTGGGCGCCGCGCGTGCCGAGATGCACGTCGGAGAGAAACAGGCTGCGGTAGCGTCCCGGCTCTTGTCTTGTCATCTGTCGAAAGCCTAATCTGGTCGCAACGGATCGGTCTGCGATCTGTCTCAACAGATTCTCATTGCGGCTGCATGACAGCCCCGGGCGCGGCGACGACGCCGGGAAGGAAGCGCCATGGATCTAGGGATTGCCGGCCGCAAGGCCATTGTCTGCGCATCGTCAAAAGGGCTCGGCAAGGGATGCGCGCGCGCGCTGGCCGAAGCGGGTTGCGAAATCGTCATGAATGGCCGCGACGCCGCCGTCCTGGAAGCCGCCGCCAGGGAGATCGCCGAGGCGACGGGAGCGAAAATCCACGCGGTCGCGTGCGATGTCGGCACGGAGGCCGGGCGCCGGGCTTTGCTCGCGGCCTGCCCTGCGCCCGACATTCTCGTCAACAATAACGGCGGCCCCCAGCCCAAGGATTTCCGGCAGATCACACGGGAGGAGATGATCGCCGGCCTCGACGCCAACTTGCTGACCCCGGTCGCCCTGGTGCAGGCGGTGATCGACGGCATGGCCGAACGAGGCTTCGGCCGCATCATAGACATCACCTCGTCCTCGGTCCGCACGCCGATCCTCGGCCTCGACCTTTCGTCGGGCGCGCGCGCCGGCCTGACAGCCTTTCTGGCGGCGGCGGCGCGCCAGTTCGTCGACCGAAACGTCACGATCAACCATATTCTGCCTGGCGTGTTCGACACCGACCGCATAGCCACTGCGACCGTACGGATGGCGGCCATGAAAGGCGTGACGCCTGAGCAATTCCGCGCCGAGCGCGAAAAGAGCGTGCCGGCGAAACGTTTCGGCGCGCCGGATGAATTCGGCAAGCTCTGCGCCTTTCTGGCGAGCGAACACGCGGGCTATATCACTGGCCAGAGCATCCTGATCGACGGCGGCGCCTTCAACACGGTGATCTGACGCAAGCTGAAACACATCGCCTCAAGGTTGCCTCGACCTTCGCCTTCCCGCTCAGGAGTTCAGCCATTACGCCGATGAGCGTCGGCTGGCCGCACAGGCTCCGCCTGATGCGCGCCCGAACGCCTGCCGAAACTGTAAGTGGAATGACCTGACGGACGATTTTGTTCGTTATTCCAAACAAACTCGCCTATGATCCTGAAGAAGCAGATCAAGGACTCCAATGGGCGTCGAGGGGAAAGACAAGCAAAAGGCGCTCGAAGCCGGCGCGCTGGGCGTGTCCGGCCAACTCGGGCGCACGGTGCAGCGCCTGCGCAAGGCCTACAACCTTTCTCTGTCCGACCTGTCGGAACAATCCGGCGTCGCCAAGTCGATCATCAGCCAGATCGAGCGCAACGAGACCAACCCGACGTTATCGACGATCTGGCGTCTGGCGCAGGCGCTCGACGTCTCGATCGAGCGCGTGTTGCAAGGCGCGCAGGACGAACCCTTCATCGAAAAATCCTCGCGGGGCGACACGCCCATCCTTCTGTCCGGCGACGGCAAGTGCCGGCTGGCCATCATCGGCTGGATCAAAACGGTCGAATGGCTGCAATGGTATGATTTTTCCGCCAACCCCGGCGGCGTGCTCGAATCCGACGCTCACCAGCGCGGGTCGGTAGAATGCCTGTCCGTACTCGAAGGCGAACTTGAGGTCGAGGTCGCCGGCGTCGTCGAGACCGCGCGCGCCGGCGAGACCTTGCGCTATCGCTGCGACTGCCCGCACGTCATCCGCAACCGCACCGGAGCTCCCGCCCATGCGACGATGGTCTGCATTCTGAAAGCAGCCGTTATGGAATGAGGGCGGAGAGCGCAGCAACCGATGCTGCGCGCCCGAACCGCTCATGTTTGCGGCGGCTGTCCCGCCTTGATCGGAATCGACGTCGTCGCGGCGCTGGCGGGTTCGGGCTTCTTCACCGTCAGATGCAGGATGCCCTTGTCGTAATGGGCCTCGACGGCGCCGCCGGCCGGCTCGAAGGGCAGCGCCACGGAGCGGTGGAACGCCCCCCAGCTCCGCTCGACAACATGCCATTCCTTGTCCTTGTTATCGGTTTCCGTTTTTTTCTCGCCGGAAATCACGAGGCGGTTGCCGTCCACGGAAACCTTGATGTCCTTCTCGTCCATTCCCGGCAGTTCTGCAGTCACCTCAATCCTGTCGGCGGTCTCGGCGACATTGAGCGCCGGCGAACTCGCGCCGACATCCAACGATTGGCCGCTGCCGAAATTGCGGAACATTTCATCCATCTGACGCTGCATCGCGCGAAACGGGTCCATCCCCGCGCTTCTGGACCAGAGGCTTGGCAGCAAAGACGCCATGACGCACTCTCCCTCGCGCCCGGGCTTCCCGTCGATTCGCGCCGTCGCCGGGCGAACGGCACATTTTCGCACTATACGGACCTCGCGACGGCCATGCGATGATGCGTGTCAATTGCGCCGCCGGGCGCGCCATCCCGCAACGACAAGCCTGCCCATTGCCGTCCTCTCCCTCTCCACCGCCTGTCGTTTCCGCATGGCGCCTCGCCGCGCTGAACCTGCTGGTGTTCGCGCCGGTCGGCGTGCAACTGCCCTTCCTGTCCCTCTGGTATGCGAGCATCGGCTTCGGCGCCGAAGCGATCGGTTTCATTCAGGGCGCGACGCCGATTGCGCGCTTCGTCGCCAATCTTCTGATCCCGCCGATCGCCGACCGGCGCGGCAATGCGGCCACCCTGCTCGCATTCTGTGCGGCAGGCGGCGCGCTTGGTTTCGTGCTCGCCGGCCTGCACACGGCCTTCTGGTTCGTCTTCGCCGGAATTGTCGTCGCAACATTCGCGCAGGGCCCGATGATCGCGCTCGGCGACAGCATGACCCTGCGCGAGGCGCGCCGCCGGGTTCTCGCCGGCGAGCGCCCGCTCGATTACGGCGCGGTCCGCGGATTTGGCTCGCTCGGCGTTCTCGTGCTGATGGCGTGCGGCGGCTGGCTCGTCGGGCTTTTCCCGCCACGGAGCATGATCTTCGTCATCGCCGCCGTGATCGCGGCGACGCTTGCCGGCATTCTTCTATTGGCGCCGCGCAACGCGGCGGCGCCGGCAGCCGCTGCGCACGGGCCACGGGAAAGGATCGAGCGCCCGCGCCTCGTCGCGCTGGTCGTACTGGGGTCATCGATCATTCAGGCAAGCCACGCCCTAGTCTATTCCTTCGGCTCGATCGCATTTCGCGCGCAAGGCTACGGCGATGTCGCGATCGGGCTGCTCTGGGCCGCAGGCGTCGCCGCCGAGATCCTGTTCTTCGTCGTCGCCAGCCGCAGGTTCGGCGGCGCCAGCGCCGCCTATCTGTTCCTGATGATCGGCGGCGCCGCAGCGACGGCGCGCTGGATCGCCATGGCTTTCGTGCTGCCGACGCCTTTGCTCTTTCTGGCGCAATCCATGCACGCCGCGAGTTTCGCCTCGACCCATCTCGGCGCGGTCTACGCGCTGACGCGCCTCGTCGGCGAGACGCGGCGCGCGCAGGCGCAGGGATGGATTTCCGGCATCAGCGCGCTGACCTATGCGGCGGTGGTCATCGCCTGCGGCTTCCTCTGGAACGCGCTCGGCCAGCAGGCCTATTTCGTCATGGCCGGCGTCGCCGCAGCCGGCCTCGCGCTCGCAACGATTGCGGCGCTTGATCCTCGCAAGGATATGTGAAGCTTCTCCAGGGCAAAAAAGCGGCGCCGAAGCGCCGCCTGATTTGTCATGATTTTCCGACCCGCCCTCACACGGAATGCGTCGGATCAACCAAATCGCTGCGCTGCATGCGCGAGCATCGTATAGACCTTGCCCGTGTCCGAAACGAGGTAGGACTTGGCGAGCGAGCCGTCGCGATCGTCGCGGCTGACTTCCGACAGCAGGCGCTCGAACTCCTGGATATAGCGATCGACCGTTTCGCGGAAATCGCGTTCCTCGCGATACCTGCGCCGGATTTCATCGAACGCGATCTGTCCCTGCTGCGTGTACAGGCGACGGTCGAACAAGTTCTGTTCGCCACGGCGGTAGCGCTCCCACAGGTCGATCACGGCGTCATGGTCGAGCATGCGCGCGATGTCGAGCGACAAAGCATCGAGCGAATCGATCGGCTTGGCCGTCACACGCCTGGCGGCGCCATCCTCGTCGCGCGAGGCGCGCGCCAGCAAATCCGACAGCCACCCGGCGCCGCGGCCGCCAGCCGGCTGCGGTTCGACGGCTGGACGGAGCGCGGGGGCCGGCGCAGGCGCGCGCGGGCGGACAGCCTCTTCGCGCTGCGGCGGGTATTGCGGCGCGCGGGGCGGGGCCGGCCGGCGCGCCTCGGCGCCCTGTGCGGCAGGCGCCGGTCGCGGCGGAATGGGCGCCGCCGCAACGACGGGCGCCGCAGCCGCGGGCGTCGGCTCCACCACATCGAAACCGCGTCCGGACCGTTCGACGATCGCGGTCAGTTCGTTGACCGCCTTGATCTGCTCGCCGACGATACGGCGCACCGCGGTCGTCTGTTCGAGCGTCTCGCGCGGGAGGTCGAGCGAGGCTCGCGCCAGTTCCTGGCGCGTACCCTCCAGTTCACGACGAATGTCCGAGGACATGCCGCGGATATCATTGGCGGCGGCGGCAAATCGCTCTGTGGCTTCGCCGAACAGCGTCGTCATCTGCTCATTGGCCTGCTCGTATGCGGCCCGCAGCGCCGCCGCCGTGCGCTCGCGCTCGCGGCCGGTAGCCGAGCGGATTTCGCCGAACTGATGCTCGACCGAAACCGCAGTGGATTGCGCCGCCTCGGTAAGGAAGGCGCCGATCTCGCGCGCTCGCGCTTCCGATTGGCGGAAGGCGTTTTCCACAAGCCCCGCAAACGAGGCGAGCACATTGTCGAAATCGTCGCGCCGGCTCTCGATCTCCACCAGCAGCGCCTGCAGCGATTCCCGACGCGCTTCCAGCGTCTGATCGATCGCCTCCTGCGAGTGGCGAAGCTCGACTGCGCTCTGTGTTAGCGCGGCGTTGTGCGTGTCAAGCGCGCTCGTCAGGTCGCGTGCGTCGCCGACCACCGTCGTCGCGGTTGCCGCGATGCGGCCTACCTCGCCTGACGTCGCCTCAACCGCGCTGCGGAACTCGTGCAGCTTGCCCACCAGCGCCGCATCGAGCGACGACAGGCCGGACGAGGCCTGGCTGACGATGTTCTGAAGCGCGGCGTTCGTTTCGCCAAGACGCCCCAGCACCTGCGTCAGTTCGTTGCGCACCTTCTCGTGCAGGCCGCCGACCGCGCCGAGCGACTGGTTCGTGCTCGTGTCGATCGCCTGCTCGATCGCATGCGCCGACTTGTCGAGCGCGCTGGCGATCTCCGCTTGCTTGCGCGTGAGATGTTCGACAACCGCCGACCCACGCTGCTCGATGGCGTTGGTGACGAGTTCGCCAACCGCGGTGAGCTCCTTCGACAGATCGTCGCCGCGCGACGACAACAGGTCGATCAGCAGCGCGCCCTTGCTGTCGAATATCTGATGCAGATCGGTCGTGCGCGTCGACAAAAGTTCGGAGAGGCTTTCGCCGCGCGTCTGGATCGACGTATCGAGCGCGCCCAGATTGACATTGAGCGCCGAATTGATGTCGCCGACGCGCTTGATCAGCGCCTCTCCGAGTTCGCTCGTGCGCGCATGCAACATGACGTCGAGTTCGCGCCGCGCCGCATTGAGGGTCGAGTTGATCTCCTGGACCCGCTGCGCCAGCGTCTCGATCACCGAGCGACCGCGCGCATCGATGTCCGCCGACACATCCTGCAGGCGCTCGACCACGCGATGCTCGAACTCGCCGACACGGTTAGCGAGGGAATCGACAACCTCGCGCCCGCGACTGTCGATCTCCTCCGACACGGAACCAAGTCGATTGACGACGCGATCCTCGAACTGGGCGATACGCCCGTCGAGCGTCGCGGCGATCTCCTGCGCGCGACCGCCCAAGGTCTCATTGATCTCGCCCGCCTTGGCGCCAAGCGTTTCGCTGAGTTCGCTCGACCGCGACAGCAGGATGGCGTCGATTTCGCGCGCCTTGGCGTCCAGCGCATGCGTCACTTCGCGACCGCCTTCGCCGAGTACGCGCGCGATTTCGATTGCCCGCCGCGCAAGCGCCTCGTTAAAGGTCTGCGACCGCGCCTCGAGGCCCCCGTCGATCTGGGCGACGAGTTGGTCGAACTGCTGGGCCGCGTCGCGCATCTTGTCGCCCGAACTCTGTTCGAACGCCTCGACTTGAGCGCCGAGCTGCGCGGAAATCTCCGCGGCGCGGTCCGCAAGGGCGCTGTTGAACATCGCGCCATGAACGGTTACCGCCTGTTCGACCCCCTGCAGGTGGTTGGCGAATTCTTCGGTGAACTGGCGCGCATGACCGGCGATGCGGTCGGCGGCTTGCGCGCCATGCGCACGCAGCGTCGTCTCGAACGCATCGAGCCGGTCGCCCAGCGCGGCATGGAAGGATTCGGAATTGCGGCCGATGTGGCCGGCTGCGCTCTCCAGCGCCGATTCGACGGATGCGAGCCGAACGGCAAGGTCGGTGACGAGACGTTCGCCCTGCTCGATGAGGCGTTCGAAGGTTTCGCCTTCATGTCGGCTCAAGGTCTCGGTGAACGTGCGCATCTGACCAGCAAGCGTTTCGTTGATACGGTCGCCATGCACGCCGATGGCGTCGACCGCTTCGCCGGCCGTCGCGGCGAACCGCAGGTGCATGTCGCCGGTCCGGGTCTGCATATCGGCAAGCGCGCGCTCGGACGTCGCGCGGAACTCATCGGTGAGGCCGGCGATCCGCGAATGAATGGCATCGGCGGTCTCGCCAGTCGTCGCCGCGATGCGTTGCTGAACCTCGTCGGCGCGGCTTTCCAGCCCGCCGATGATGTTCGACGCCGCCTCCGAGAATTTTTCTTCGATCTGAGCCGTGTTTGCGGCGAAAGCGTCCTGCGCCTGCATGGTCGTGGCCGCAAGCCGCTCATGAAGCGAGCCGGTTTGCTGCTCGAAAGCCTGCTGCGCCTGGGTCGTCGTTGCAACCAGCCGATCCTGCAGCGTTTCGGTTTGGCGCTCGAATGCGTCCTGCGCCTGGGCCGCTGTGGCCGCCAGCCCATCCTGAAGGGCCAGCGTATGACGCTCGAACGCATCCTGAGCCCGGGCCGTGGTCGTCGCCAGGCCATCCTGAAGCGCCAGCGTATGCTGCTCGAACGCGCCCTGAGCCTGGGCCGTCGTCATCGCCAGACGATCATGCAGGTCATCGGCGTGGCGCGTGAGCGCCGTCGTCGTTTCGTCGGTTTTCGCAAGATAGAGCGAGACGACACGTTCGCCGTGCGCATCGAGGTCGGCGCGCGCCTTCTCATGCGTATGCTCGAGCAGATGCGCCATGCGCTTGCCATGAGCATCAAAGGAGGCCGAAGCATCAGCGACTCGCGCTGCGAGCGACTCGTTGAGATTTTGCGAAAGGCCCGCGAGCGCCACGGTGAGATTGCGCGAGGTCTCCGAAATATCCTGATGCAGGCTCTCGGAGGCCTGCGCCAGATGCTCCTGCAACATTTGCGCGCCGCCGACGAGATTGTCCTGCAGACGCTGCGCGGTCTGGGCGAGCGCCGAATCGAGTTCCGCGCCCCGCACCGTCACCGTCTCGTGGATGCGGTCGCCCGTCGTGGCGAGGCGATCCACCAGGTTCATGCCCTGCCCGTCGAGCGTCACGGCGATGTTTTCGCTGAGTGCGCCGAGCTGGCGGAGCACATCCTCGCTGCGCCCCTGGATGTCCAGCGCCAGCGCCTCGCTGGTTTCGCGCAGCCGGCCGGTCGAGTCCGCGATCTTCGTGGTCAAAAGTTCAGCGACCGCATCGCCGGCCCCGCCGAGCTGGCGCGTGACGACCTCTCCCGTCTCGGCAAGACGCGCTACAACATCGCCGCCGTGCATGCTCAGCCCGGTGACGATATGTTCGCCCGTTTCAGCGAGCCGGGCCAGAATGTCGCCGCCATGCGTGCTGAGTCCCGAGACGATGCTCTCGCCGGTCAGATTGAGCGATCCGGTGATTTCCTCGCCCTTGGCGCCGAGCGACTGCGTGACGCGCACGCCCGCCTCGCTGACGGATTCGGCCAACCGCTGCGAGGTGGAGGCGAGCGTCTGCGAGAGATTTTCGTGTGCGCCCGACATTGCCGTGCGCACCTTGTCCGCATTGACGAGAATGGCCTCGCGCTCATTGGCGAGTTCGTCGATCAGCGAACGTATGCGCCGTTCGTTGTCGGAATAGGAGCGTTCGAGCGTTGCAACCTCCGAACGCACCATGGTCTCGAGTTCGCTCGCGCGCGCCAGTGCACGCTCGATTCCGTCGCCCATCGAGGCGACTTCGCGGCGGATCGCCTGCGACAGCGTGATCACCTGCTCGGTGGCGATGGTCTCGGGCTCGGCCAGCCGAATGGCGACCTCGGTCATCGACTGCGCGGTCAGTCGCATTTCATGGGCGCGCCGTCCGATGACGGCGAGCAGGAAGAAAAACAGGATCGGTCCGACCAGAGCGAGAATGGCGAGCGCAGGTTCGATGCGCGTCAGGTCGCCGACAAACAGCGCGCCGCGATTGGCGACCGCGTAGGCGACCCACACGCCGGCCCATGCGACCGAGGCCAGGCTTGCCGCCAGCAATGAGCCGCCGCTCGGGCGCACCTGCATGGCCTGCAAAATCTCGCCTACGGTGCGCCGGTCGTCATTTGCTGGCGGGATCGTCGGCGTAACGCCGAGCCCACGCGGTTCGCCGGGCCGCAGGTTCAGCTCCGCCACCGGCCCGGTCGCGGGCCGCGCCAGTTCGTCGTCACGAATTTCGGGCAGCTTGAGCGGACGGTCCTCCGCGGCGACGCGCGGCTTGGGAAGCTCGAAGCCCAAATGCCCTTCCCCCGGCTTTGCAAGCGTTTCGGCCTTCGCCTCCCCGGCCTGATCGGCGTCGTCGCTGCTCAGGTTCAACGCATCTTCGATCGCCGAGAAAGCGGCGCTCGCCGCATCCTGAGCCTTGGGTTGGGTAGCCATTGAACGCCTCTCGTACATGCCGGCGCGCCCGCCGGACGGAGTCCGCCCGCCTGCGGAACCGTTAACCAATTGTGACTTTAACCCTTAGAGGTCGTGTTTGAAACCTTGGCCGCTGGCATCTTCGAAACGTCGTTAACGCTGCATTCACCATCTTTGATCAACACTTGCGCGAAACAGCCAAAATGAACCGTTTGGACAGCAGCGCGATCGAAGCTTGGAAAAGCGCCAAGCTTCAGGTTCTTCGTTTTGGCGGATTTTCAAAGCATGGAGGCTGATTTGGCCCAGACTGCGCGAGCTTATTTCGAAATGGTCGATGAGAAATCGGCGCACGGGACCGGAGCGAACCGCCCCATTGATCTCGTCCATCTGGCCAAGCAGACCTTCGGGGAACGTGACCTCGAAGCCGAACTGCTGCGGCTTTTCGATCGCCAGTCCACGCAGATTCTCGCGCATCTGGCCGGCCACGACATGACCGAGAGCCGCGTGAAGGCCGATATCGCGCATACGCTGAAAGGCTCCGCCAGGGCGATCGGCGCCTTCGGCGTGGCCAGCGCGGCCGAGGAATACGAAAGCGCAGCCACGCGCGGCGAGGATGATAAACCCGCTTTCGAGCGCCTCGGGCAGGCCGTAGCCGCCGCACACGAAGCAATCGTCGAACTTCTCGCCAACTGAGGCTGCGCTCTGGAGGCGTCCCGGCGCGCCATCGGCGCGCGCCCGGCCTGCGGCGACGAAAAGTTACCAGTGAAACCTTTCGCGATTCGGCGGATGGAGAGAAAAAATCTCCTGTTTTCCGTCCGTTGGCGATCGATTTGCGGCTTTGTGACGCTCCAGCCGCCCGCAGCGGCCCGAGCCCTCGCCAAATCTACGCGAGATCTATAAAGGAAGGCCGCCGCGCCCGGCGGCGATTTCCCTTTCTGAGCCGAGGAAAGATTCGCTTACATGGCCAAGATCACCTTTGTCGATTCCGAGGGCCGCGCCCGGACGGTGGACGCCGAAACCGGATCGACCGTGATGGAAACCGCGATCCGCAATTCGATACCTGAAATTCTGGCGGAATGCGGCGGCGCCTGCGCCTGCGCCACGTGCCACGTCTATGTCGACGAGAAATGGGTCGAGAAGACTGGCAAGGCCTCGGCCATGGAAGAGGACATGCTGGACTTCGCCTTCGAGGTGAAGCCGAACTCCCGCCTCTGCTGCCAGATCAAGGTTTCCGACGCGCTCGACGGGCTCGTGGTCGCCACCCCCGGCAAGCAGGGCTGATCGCCCGCAATTTCATTGCATGAGGGACTTCGCTCCCGAGCGGAAGGTTAAAGATGAGCGACACGATCATTACCGACGTCGTTATTGTCGGCGCGGGCCCCGCAGGCCTGTTCGCTGTATTCGAGCTTGGCTTGCTCGACATTCGCGCGCATCTGATCGACATCCTGCCGCGCGCCGGCGGTCAATGTTCCGAACTCTATCCGGAAAAGCCGATCTATGACATTCCGGGCTTCCCGATCGTGACCGGCCAGGGCCTCGTCGATAATCTGGTGAAGCAGATCGAGCCCTTCCACCCGACCTTCCATTTCGGCGAGATGGTCGAGGCTGTCGAATCCATCGGCGAGCCCAACCATCCGGCGTTCCGCGTCAGGACCGACGCCGGCAAGACCTTCGAATGCAAGTGCGTGATCGTGGCCGCCGGAGGCGGTTCATTTCAGCCGAAGAAGCCGCCGATCGCCGGCATCGACGCCTTCGAGGGCAAATCGGTATTCTACGCCGTGCGCCGCATGGAGGATTTCCGCGACAAGAACGTGCTCATCGTCGGCGGCGGCGATTCCGCCCTCGACTGGACGCTCAACCTGCATCCGGTCGCCCGACGCATCACTCTCGTGCATCGCCGCGACGAATTCCGCGGAGCGCCGCATTCGGTCAATGCGATGCGCGAGCTGGTGGCGGCGGGCAAGATGGATCTCGTCATCGGCCAGGTCAGCGGGATCGCCGGCGAAAATGGCGAACTGGCGACCGCGACCATCAAGGCCAACGACGGCAAGGCGCACGAGATCGCCTGCGAGCGCCTGATGCCCTTCTTCGGCCTCACCATGAAGCTTGGCCCGATCGCCGGCTGGGGCCTAAACCTGCACGAAAATCTCGTGCCTGTAGATACGGAGAAGTTCGAGACATCGACCCCCGGCATCTTCGCCATCGGCGACATCAACGCCTATCCCGGCAAGCTGAAGCTGATCCTGTCCGGCTTCCACGAAGGCGCGCTCGCCGCACAGAAAGTGCATCGCTACGTCTATCCGGATAAAAAGCTGACTTTCCAGTACACGACGTCGTCGACCAACCTTCAGAAAAAGCTTGGCGTAAACTGACGGAGCCCGGTTAGGGCGCCCGCGCGCAAGAGCAGGCTTCACGCGCTTGCGCCGGCGCGATGAGGCTGGTTTCCTCTCGTCACGCGACGCCATGGCGAGAGGTAGCGTCGCATTTTACTTCGCTTTCAGAAGTTCGCTGATGATCGTGAATTTCGTTCCATCGAACTGCATCATGTAGCCGTCCTTGATCGGAGAATAATCGGTCGGCGACGTATTGAGCGTGATGCCCGGCAGCAGCAGCGGCAGTTGGACGCCTTTCAGATTCGCCGCCTGCTTCATGATGTTGTCGCGCGTCAGGTCGTCCTTGCACTGCGTCAGCAGCGCGACCAGCGCGCCGGCGCTGGTATAGGCATATTCCCCTGAGCCGTAGTTGGGATCGACGCCCGGCACATGCGCTTTGATGAACTCGACATAGCCGTCGAGGCCAGCGTCTTTCTTTGTCGAATCGAGCGGCTTGATAGACGCAAGGGTCAAAACGCCGGTCGCCGCCTCAAGACCGGCGGGCTTCAGGATGGATTCGATATTGGCGCACCCGCTCGAGAGAAAGCGGAGCGGTCGCCAACCCAACTCCCAGGCCTTGCGGATCGCCTGCGCGCACCCGCGCGGCGTCACGCTGTAGATCATGAATACATCGGCTTTGGTCGCCGCAAGCGAAACGATCTGCGAGTCGACGGTTGGATCTGTGACCTCGAACGGCGCAGCCATGAGGATCTTCTCGCCGGCGTCCGCGCCCAGCGTTTCCCGCACGCCGCGAATGTATTCCTTGCCGGCGTCGTCGTTCTGATAGAGCACCGCGAATTTCGCATTCGGATTTTTCGCCAGCGCATAACGCACATCTATGCCGGCTTCGGTTGGATAGTTCGGCGCCCATGCGAGCGCGATCGACCACGGCATGGTCTTGGGATCGTTCCATTTCGCGGCGGAGGAAATCGCGAATATCTGAGGAACCTTGTTGACGTTGAGATATTTCGCGACCGCTGACGATGGCGCCGTGCCCATGGTCGCATAGATGAATGCGACCTGATCGTCCTCCACCATGCGCTTGACCGCCTCGACGGTCTTCGGCGGCGCAAACCCGTCGTCGAGCGAGATCATCTTGAGCTTGCGTCCGTTGACGCCACCCTTCTCGTTGATCATGTCGAAATAGGCCGACATGATCTTGCCGACCGTGCCAAGCGACGACGCAGGCCCGCTGTAGGGCATGGTGTTGCCGAACTTGATCTCGGTATCGGTCACGCCTGGACCATAGGCCTTCTGCGCAGGCGCCGGCGTGGCGGCGATGGCGAGCGCCGTGACGAATGACCAGCGCAATGCTGACGAAATGACGTTCATGTGTTCCTCCTGCGCGGATCGAACGCCCGCTCGGCAAGAATTGTCGGACGAAAAGCTTCGACAATCAATCGGGGATTTCACGGCCTTTGCAATGCGGCCGCCGGGCGCCCATATCGATGATCGAGGCTTCCATGCTTGACGTCCCCTATTCCCTCGTTCTCGACGAGGACGCGAACCCGTCCTCCCACCTCGCCGAAGAGCGTTCGAACGACGCTCCGCTGCTCGACGCCTATTCCCGCGCCGTGACCGATGTGGTCGATAAAGTCGGCCCGAGCGTCGTGCGCATCGACCTGACCAGCAGCGATGGCCGGCGCACCGGTTCTGGCTCCGGCGTCATCGTCTCGCCGGATGGACTTGTTCTCACCAACAGCCACGTTGCCGCCGCCGGCCGGCGTGCGGAGGTCACGACTCTCGACGGACGCATGTTTTCCGCGCGCATCCTCGGCGACGATGCGGACACAGATCTCGCGCTGCTGCGGATCGACGGAAGCGACATCCTTCCCGCCGCGCGGCTCGGCGATTCCAAGGTGCTGAAGCGCGGTCAGATCGCTATCGCCATCGGCAATCCGCTCGGCTTTGACGCCACCGTGACGGCAGGCGTCATCTCTGCGCTGGGCCGCAGCTTGCGCGCGAAAAACGGCCGCCTGATCGACGATGTGATCCAGACGGACGCAGCGCTCAACCCCGGCAATTCCGGTGGTCCGCTCGTGTCGAGCGCCGGCGAGGTAATCGGCGTCAACACCGCCGTCATCATGGGCGCACAGGGCATCTGCTTTGCCGTCGCATCGAATACGGCGCAGTTCGTGCTCGGGGAAATCGTCCGGCACGGGCGCGTGCGTCGCGCTTATCTCGGCGTCGGCGCCAGCACCCTGCCGCTGCCGCGCCGGGTCGCGCTACGGCTCAACCTGGAACAGGCGAGCGGCGCAGTCATCACAGCGATCGAGCGCGGCGCGCCCGCGGATGAATCCGGCATGTTGACCGGCGACATCATCCTCTCGATCGACAACGCGCTGGTGACGGGCGCCGACGACATCGTGCGGCTGCTCGACGCCGCCCGCATTGGCCGCACCGTTCCGATCGACGTCCTGCGCCGCTCGGAGCAGCGGCGATTCTGGGTTGGCATGACGGAGCGGAAAGCCGCGTAGCAAATCCCTGGCGAGGCTCAAAGCTCCACAGGTTCGCCGGCGGCCAGCCATGCGAGCATGCTGCCGCTGAAATGCGCCTTCACATCCAGCCGCCCCCCTGCCTGTGCGCGCTCCAGAGCCTGCAAAGTGCGCCGTCCTGATCGGCAATAGACGACGACGCGCCTGCCCGGCTCGTTGGGGATCGCGGACACGTCGAATGTGGAGAGGGAATTGAGCCGTGCGCCGGCGATGCGCCCGGCGGCCCATTCATTCGGTTCGCGCACGTCGATCAGGATGATCGATCCGTCATCAAGCCCGCGCTTCACCTCCGCGAGACTCACGTCCTCGACCACGACATTCCACATGCGGCGCGCTCCATCATTGCATGCGCCAGCAATAGCAAAATGCGCCGACGCGCAACACCACGGGTCTTGCCAAAATTTCCGGCCGCTCTACCTGCCCCGTTCCAACGGCGGAGGGCGACATGCGCATTTCGGTTTCAGCGGCAGCGGCGTTTGTGGCGCTTGTGGTTCTCGCGGCTGGGCCCGCGCGCGCGGAAATGGTCAAGTTCAAGGCTCATCTGAGCGCCGCCGCTGAAACGCCGCCCAACGATTCAAGAGCCTCCGGCGACGTCGTTGCAACGCTCGACACTGCGACCGGCAAGCTGAACTGGAACGGCTCCTATTCTGGGCTGACCGGGCCCGAATTGATGTCTCACTTCCACGGTCCGGGCGCGCCCGGCGCCAGCGCGCCGGTTGCCGTGCAAGCGAACGGAAAGGCGAGCCCGTTCTCCGGCTCCGCCATGCTCAGCCAAGCACAGGTCGCCGACCTCATGGCAGGCAAATGGTACTTCAACGTGCATACCGAACAGAACAAGGGCGGTGAAATCAGAGGCCAGCTTCAGAAAGCGATGTAGTCCCGTTCACTGCGGGTTTTCGAGCGAGAATGACTGCGAGGATTCGTCGTAGGCGAAGAGTTCGCCGTAGCGGCCCCAGGTCGTGACCGATCGCAGCGTCGCCTCCGCATAATCCTCGCTCATGTAGTCCTCAAGCTCCTCGCGAAAGCGGGTCGCGGGGGCGTGATGCGAGGGGCGCTCGTCGAGCACGCGGCGGATGCGCTGCGCGAGCGGCACATAAGCAAGCAGATGATCGCCGAACAGTCGCTTGCGCACGTCGACATCCGAATCTGCAAAGCGTCGGCCGGCTTGAGTCAGCTTGATGTCGCCTTCCACCAACTCGGCGAAACGAAGAAGTTGCAGGGTTTCGGCGACAGGGAAGAGATCGTCGATCTCCATCTGAAGCGATTCCGCCAGCGCCGGCAGATCGGCTTTTCCGTTATAGGGCTCGCCTGCAACCTCCTCCATCATGCCAGCCAGCGTATTCGTCGAGACGATCGGCAGCGACATGCCGAGACCGAGACCGGGGAACGCGCCTTCGCGCCGCGCGGAATCGTCGCGCTTCGTCATCAGCGCATAAATGTGATCGACGAGCTGGCGGAATTCCGGATCGAGCCGGTTGCGCGGATGCGCCATATCGACCTTGATCTCGGCCGCGATTCTGCCCGGATTCGACGACAGCACCACGATGCGATCGCACATGAGCACCGCTTCTTCGATGTTGTGCGTCACCATCAGGATCGATTTGATGGGCATACGGCCTTCGACCCACAGGTCGAGCAAATCCGTACGCAAAGTTTCGGCGGTCAGCACGTCGAGCGCCGAGAATGGCTCGTCCATGAGCAAAATATTCGGATGCACGACGAGCGCGCGCGCGAATCCGACACGCTGGCGCATGCCGCCCGACAACTCCTTTGGATACGCGCTCTCGAAACCATCGAGTCCGATGAGATCGATTGCCTCCAGCGCCCGGCGTCGCGATTCGTCTTCGGCGACCTTCTTGGCGCGCAGCCCTATCTCCACGTTCTCGAGCACGGTGAGCCAGGGAAACAGAGCGAAACTCTGGAACACCATCGCGACGCCGTCGGCTGGCCCGTCGACGAGCGCGCCGAGATAATCGACCTCTCCCTTTGATGGTCGGTTCAGCCCGGAGACGATGCGCAGCAGGGTCGACTTGCCACAGCCGGACCGACCGAGCAGGCCGATGATTTCACCCTCGCAGATCGACAGCGAGATGTTGTCGAGTACCGGCAGACCGGGTTCGCCCGACCCTTTCTGGTAGGTCTGGCTGACCGCGCGGATGTTGAGAAGCGGAACGGACGTGTCGAGCATGCCGGACCTTCAGGAAAGACGCAGACGGCGTTCCGCGAATCCAAACAGCGGGCGCCACAGCAGACGATTGAACATGATGACGCACACCGACATCACGCACACGCCCAGCACGATGCGCGGAAAATCGCCTGCGGCCGTCGCCTTGGCAATATAGGCTCCGATACCGTGCGCGGAAACAGTGTCGTCGCCCCATTTGACATATTCGGCGACGATCGCCGCATTCCAGGAGCCGCCGGAGGCGGTCAGCGCGCCGGTCACGTAGTACGGGAATATGCCGGGCAATATGACTTTGCGCCACCAGTCCCAGCCGCCGATCTGGAAATTCGCGGCGACCTCCTTGAGGTCGTTCGGAAAGGCTGTCGCACCGGCAATCACGTTGAACACGATGTACCATTGCGTGCCGAATACGATTAGCAGCGACAGCCAGATGTCCGGATTGAGCGACAGCTTCAGGATCAAGACCACAGCGACGGGAAACAGCACGTTGGCGGGAAACGCTGCAAGAAACTGCGCGAGCGGCTGCAGCTTTTCCGCGATCGCCGGCCGCAGCCCGATCCACACTGAAACCGGCACCCAGAACAGGCTCGCGAGCGCTATCAGCGTCAGCACGCGCGCCATGGTTATGAAGGTGACGCCGACGGCCTCGCTCACATCAATGAGCCCAAGATCCCGGCTGACGAAATCATAGACCAGATACAGCGAATAGCCCGCGCCCGCCACGACGATCACATACCAGGCGATATCGAACAGGCGCGACGAAAGCCGGATGTTCGAGGCGAGTCTTTCGACGCGCGCAGGCGGTTCGAGACGCCAGAGCGCCACGCGGTGGAACAGGCGCGCAGGCGCGCGCGACGTCTGCCTGAGCCATCGCGTGCGCAGGAAGAGATCGCGAACGAAGGAGTGGGCTTCCGTCTGCGCCGCAGTCAGCTCCACACGGAACTTGTCGGAGAACGCGACGAGCGGCCGGAAGATGATCTGGTCATAGGCGAGAATGACGACCGCCATCGTGACGACGGCGGCGGCGACGCAATCTATGCGCTTTTGCTCGATCGCGAGCGCGAGATAGGAGCCGACGCCCGGCAGCTTGATCGTAGTGTCGCCGACCGAAATCGCCTCGGAGGCGACGACGAAGAACCAGCCCCCGGACATCGACATCATCGTGTTCCAGATCAGCCCGGGCATGGCGAACGGCGTTTCGAGCTGCCAGAACTTCTGCCAGCCCGAAAAGCCGAAACTGCGCGCGACCTCCTCCAGATCGCGCGGCACTGTGCGCAGCGACTGGTAGAATGAGAAAGCCATGTTCCAGGCCTGACTCGTGAAGATCGCAAAGATCGCCGCGCATTCGGCGCCGAGCGTCGAGCCGGGGAACAAGCCGAGGAAGAATGTCACCGTGAACGACAGGAACCCGAGCACCGGCACCGACTGCAACACGTCGAGCAACGGGATCAGCACGAGTTCGGCGCGCCGGCTCTTGGCTGCGATCGTCGCATAGCTGAAAGTGAAGGCGAGCGAACACAGGATCGCAGCAAACATGCGCAGCGTCGTGCGCAGCGCATAGTACGGCAGGTTGGAATAATTGAGCGACAGGTCCGCGGTCACGGGCGCCGCAAGCGGAGCGGTCATGCCGCGAGAGCCCTGCACGATCAACGCCAGCAGGCCAAACACGAGGCACAGGGCGATCACATCCCATTGGTTGGGTAGCTGGCGACCCGCCAAGGCCGGCGATGCGACGGAACGTACGGCCATGGGACTTTCGGATAACGTAGGCTTGAAGGCGGCGACACGGGAGGCCGTAGCAGGCCCCGCGTCAATCGCCAAGTCTGACGACGGAATTATGACGAAAGGCCCTGTCTGCGGGCAGATTCAGTCCGAATCGATCACGCCGTGACGCATGACGACCACCCAGCGGCCATCAATTTTTTCGATGCTGCGCACCCGCCCTACGCCCGGAATCCTGTCACCAGGCCCGACTTCGATCAGCCCGCGCCACGTCTGTATGGTGGCGACGCCATTATGCACTCCGCGCAGCCTGTAGCCGCCGCCGGCCGCTTTCGCCTCGTCCGGGTTCGGGCTGGGCGATGCGCTCATCCCGCTTTTTGCGATCGCGCTCGTCACGATCGGGTCTGCGGTCAACCTCTCAATGCGCTCGACGCGCGCGTTCATCTGATCGAGTTTCGTCGTCGTGGCATGCTCGACCCCGTCCAGCCGCGCAGCGGTCTGCGCGGCCGCCGCCGTCGCCGCGCCTTCATGCGCCTGCGCCAGGCGAACATCCTCGGCCTGCTTCTGCGCCTGCGCGCGCAGGCTGCGCACTTCCTGCGACAGATCGCGGATCTGCGCACGCAAGTCGCTGTTTGCCCGCGAATCCTCGGGCCCCTGTTTCCATGGCAAAGCATGGTCGATCGACGCGAGTGTTCCGACGTCGCCGCGCGGCGCGCCATCGCGCAAACCGAGAATCGTCGCGCCGGCAATCGCGACGCACGCAGCGGAGGCGGCAGCCGCCCGCCCCCACCTGCCTTTTGCAAGCGCAGCGAAGCCGGGGCGTGCGACATGCGTCGCCGCCAGCGGATCGACGATCGAGGCCTTCGCCAGTCGCTCGGCGTCGGCCGCCAACATTTCGGCCGCGCGCTGCAACCGTTCGACCGCATCGGCCGCAGATCGGCCGATGTGGTCGGACACAGCGTCCCGTTTGGCTTTCGCAGTCAGGTCTTGAGCGCCCTGGGAACCGGCCATCGCTTTGCCGCGCTTTCGTGATCTAGATCGGGCTCACTTTTGCGCGACATGGTTAACGCGTTGTTAACGGACGCCTATTCACGCGCCGAAACAACGCCGCCAACGAGATTTTGCGTCAGAAGGCTTTCCGAGGAAGGGGTCGCGCCGGCGTGCGGCGTGGCAAGCGCGCCGATCATCTGCGCCCGCGCCGCCCGCCACGCAGAGACCGCCTGCTCGACCGTCGCCTCGACGAACCGCAGGCTGGCGCCTGGCCGCATCTGCGCGAACCGGCCAAGGTCGGCCGCGATCACCGTGCCTATCTTCGGATATCCTCCGGTTGGCGCGCGGTCGGCCATCTGCACGAGCGGCAGCCCGTCGCCGGGAATTTGTATGGCCCCGAACGCGACTCCATCCGACACGATATTAAACCCTTTGGCGTGCGCGATCCGAGGCCCTTCGAGCGCATAGGCCATCCGGTCGCTGCGCGCCGAAATGCGCCACGGCCCTTCGAGAAATCGCGCGACATTCGCCGCGTCGAAATAATCGTCCTGCGGCCCGGCGACAAAACGGATCGGGATCTCGCGCGCTGCTCCAAATTGCGCCAGTTTCTGCGGCGCGGACGGCCCAGGCCGCAACTCGGCGAGCGCGATCAGATCTCCGGCGCGAATGCCGCCGCCGCCCATGCCGGAGCGCACATGCATCGACAGCGATCCGAGTTCCGCCTGCGCATCGATCCGCCCGAACGGCGCGAGATAGGCCCAGGCGCCGACGGCGCCGGCGCGGATCGACATCGTATGTCCCGCGGCGATCGTCGCGATGCAGTCGCCGGACAGCGCCGTTCCGTCGAGCGCGATACGAAACCCGGAGCTGACGATCGCCACCCCGATCTCCGCGCCTTCGGCGACGACATCCAGGCCGCCCACGGAAATTTCAAGCGCCACCGCCCCCGCCGCCCCGCCGGCGGCAAGATTGGCGGCCTCGTGCGCCAGAGCGTCCATCGGTCCGGCCGGCGTCACTCCATACCGCAGATAGCCCCACCGACCGGCGTCCTGGAGGGTGACTCCCGGCCCGGCGCGCAGCACACGCAGACCGGCGTTCATCTCAGCGCCTCACGCCTTGCGATGTCCTCTCCGGCCAGTGCGCGCGCATCCAGCGTCTCGAACGTCGCACGGTCAACCGGATCGAAGCGCAATTCATCGCCGACGTCGACGAGGAAAGGCGGCGATCGCCGCGCCGCATACATGCGTTCGGGCGTGCGGCCAATGACGTACCAGCCTGTCGGCATGGAAATCGTAGCCACCAGCGACAGTCCGCCGCCGATCAACACCGCATTTTGCGGCGTAGGCGCCCGCACCGCGGCGCGCCGCGAAACGGCGAGCTCGTCCGGCAACCCGCCGAGATAGCAATAGCCCGGCGCAAAGCCATACATGTAGACGCGATAAGCGGCGCCGGCGTGCAGCGCGACGACGCGATCGATAGCGAGCGTCGTCATTTCCGCGATCTGGCCGATGTCCTCGGCGATCGCTGGATCGTAGCAGCAGGGCAGGAGCCAGCGCGCCTTCGGTTCCGGCGCAGCGACATGCGCCGCCTCGATCGCCGCGACGCGGGCGACGAGTTCTGCGCGCGAGACGACAAGCGGATCATAATGAATCATCAGCGAGCGGTAGGTCGGCAGGGTCTCGCGCACGCCCGGCACGCGCGCCTCGCTCAGCGCCGCATCGAGCGCGAGCGCCTTGCCATTGATCTGCGGATCGACGGTCGAGCCGAACTCGACGACGAGCGCCCGTTCGCCAGCGTCGAGTACTCGATATTCGGCCTGCGATCTCATGGGTTCACGCCGACGCAAAGGCGCGGACGGCAATGCCCGCGTTCTCAAGCGCCCCGCGCACCCGCCGCGCGCTCTCGACCGCATGTGGAGAATCGCCATGGACACAGACCGAGCCGATCGCGGTCGGGACATGCCTGCCGTTCGCCGTAATGATTGCGCCGGCCTTCACCATCGCAACCACGCGCGCCGCTGCTCCGTCCGGATCGAGGATCATCGCCCCTGGTTTGCCGCGCGGAATGAGGTGGCCCTCTTCGGAATAGCCCCGATCGGCAAAGATTTCTGCGACGCCGGCCAGCCCCATCGTCTCCGCCGCCCGAACCTGCTCGCCCGCAGCAATCGTCAGCCAGACCAGCGAAGCGTCGACGGCCCGGATGGCGCGTCCGACCGCCTCAGCCGTCGCTCGCTCGGTCTCGCAGAGATTGCCGAGGGCGCCGTGGCATTTCACGTAGGCGATGCGCGTTCCCGCGTAGGCCGCCAGCGCCTGCGCTGCGCCGATCTGGTAGGCGACGAGCCTCTCGATTTCGCCGTTCGAGAATGGCATCGGCCGGCGTCCGAAGCCCCAGAGATCCGGGAATCCGGGATGCGCGCCGACTGCAACGCCGCGCTGCTTCGCGCGCGCGAACGTGTGCGCCATGATTTCCGGATCGCCCGCATGAAAGCCGCATGCGACATTGGCCGACGTCACGATATCCAGCATCGCGTCGTCGTCGCCGCAAGTATAGGCGCCGAAGCCTTCGGCAATGTCGGAATTGAGATCGACGGTCGCCATGTCGCTGCCCCTCATGAACCATGAGCATTCAGTCTCACGGTCCCCCAGCCCTACAATCCAAGATACGCTTTCCGCACACCCGCGTTGTCGCGGATCTCCGCCGCCGTTCCGCTCATCACGACGCGGCCGGTCTGCAATACATAGGCGCGGTCGGCAATCTCCAGACACTCTGTCAGCCGCTGTTCGACGATCAACACCGTCGTTCCCGACGCGCGGATCTCCGATACTGCGTCGAAAATCTCGTCGACCAGTTTCGGCATGATGCCCTGCGATGGCTCGTCCAGCATCAGCAGCTTCGGCCGCGTCATCAAGGCGCGGCTGATCGCCAGCATCTGCTGCTCGCCGCCCGAAAGCGTCTCGGCGCGCTGCAGCAGACGCTCGCCAAGACGCGGAAACAGCCTGATCGCCATCTCGCGCGGCGCGTCCCGGTCGCTTCTGCCCCGAAACAGATAGGAGCCGAGCCGCAGATTGTCGTCGACCGACAGCCGCGAAAACAGCCGCCGGTTTTCCGGCACATAGGCGATGCCGCGCTTCGTCACGAGATGCGGCGCCAGCCCGTCGATGCGCTCGCCAAGAAACTCGACCACGCCGGAACACGGCCGCTCCATGCCGGCAATCGTCTTGAGAAGCGTCGATTTGCCCGCGCCATTGGCGCCAGCGACGCAGACGATCTCGCCGCGCTCCACCTCGATCGTCGCCTGCGTCAATGCGATCAGGCCGCCGTAGGCAGTCGAAAGGTCACGCGCGGCGAGCACGGCGTCGCTCCCCGAGATAAGCCGAAATCACGCGCTCGTCACGCACGATTTCCGCCGGCGGCCCTTCCGCGATGACCCGACCGAGATCGAGTACAACCACGCGGTCGGCCAGCGGCATGACGATTTCCATGACATGCTCCACCATGACGATGGCGATCCCGCTGTCGCGGAGTCTTCGCACGAGTTCCACGCCCTGTTGCGCTTCAGTCGGCGTCAGTCCGGTCATGGCCTCGTCGAGCAGCAGAAGCTTCGGTTCGGTCGCCAGCGCGCGCGCGACCTCCAGCCGGCGCATTTCCGGCGGCGTCAGGTCGCCCGCCATGGCGTTTGCGCGGGTCCGCAAACCGACCAGATCGAGCACGTCTGCCGCCTTGGCGCGCGCCTCGCGCGCCGAGGACGTTCGGACAAAGGCGCCGACCATCACGTTCTCGACGACCTGCATCGTCTCGAAGCTCTTCACGACCTGAAAGGTCCGGGCTATCCCCAGCGCACAGCGTTGCGGCGCGCCGAGTTCGGTGACATCGGCGCCCGCAAGGAAGACGCGGCCCCTCGTCGGTTTGCATACGCCGGCGATCGCATTGAACAGCGTCGACTTGCCGGCGCCGTTAGGCCCGATGAGACCGAGGATCTCGCCCTTCCGCGCTTGCATCGACACGTCCGAATTGGCGACCAGGCCACCGAATTTCTGCGTCACCCCGCGCACATCGAGCAACGGCTCGCTCATGGCCGGCCTTTTCGCGCGCGCTTCGTCACGGCGCCGACGATGCCTTCCGGACGCCCGAGGGCGATACCCATGACCAGAAGTCCATAGATGATGAGATCCAGCCCCTTGCCAGAGCCGCCAGCGAAGGAGCGCGTCAATTCCGTAAGTGGAATGAGAATGCCTGCGCCGACCGCCGGCCCCCAGAGCGTGCCAAGGCCGCCGAGCACGGCCGGCAGCGCCATCAAGAGCGAGAACTGGAAGCCCATCACGCTCTCGGGATCGATGTAGGACACAAACTGCGCGTAAAAGCCGCCGCCCACCGCCGTGAGAAACGCCGACAGCGCGGCCGCCGCCATTTTTGAGCGGAACACATCGACTCCGAGACTTTCCGCCGCGTCCGCATTGTCCTTCGCCGCGCGCCACCAGTAGCTCCAGCGCGACTCCTCGATCATGTAGGTCACGAGCCAGGCGACGAAAGCGAACCCGAGCGCGAAATAGAAATATGGAAGCTTTGAGCGCAGAAACTGAAACTTCGCCCAGGAATCCGCGCGCACGGGGATATCGATCCCTTGGGCGGCGCCGGCATAGTCCCAGTTCAACATCAGAAGATAGCCGGCCTCCGCGATCACGATCGTCGCGATCACGAAATAATGTCCCTTCAGCCGGAAGCACGGATAGCCGACTGCCGCCGCAATTACGGCCGCGACGAGACCGCCCGCAGGCATGCCGAACCACGGCGCCACGCCGAATTTCGTGAACAGAAGCTCCGTCACATAGGCGCCGGTCCCGAAATAGAGCGCGTGTCCCAATGAAATCTGTCCGCAAAAGCCCGACAAAATGTTCCAGCTCTGTGACAGAGCAGCATACATCAGCGTGAGCACCAGCACGTTCTGGACATATACGTCTGTCACGAACAGAGGCAGGCACGCGACGACGAAGACAACGCCGATTGCGACGAAGATATTTTCGCGGCGCGCCTTGATGTGCGGATCGCTCGTCATGTCACAGCGATCCAAACAGCCCGCGCGGCCGCACAAGCACGACGAGCAGATACAGCGCGTAGACGCCGACGTATTTCAGCGACGCCGGCAAAACGAGCGCGCTGCCCGCCTCCACCAGCCCAACGAGAATGCCTGCCGCAAAAGCGCCAAACACGCTGCCAAATCCACCGAGCGCGACGGTGACGTAGGCGATCAGCGAGAAGGACGCGCCAACGTCCGGGTAGATGTAGAAAAAGATCGCGAGCACCGCGCCAGCCAGCCCGACCAGAGCGGCGCCGAGGCCCCAGCCAAGTGCGAAAATCCGCTTCCTGTCGATGCCGACCAGCGCTACGGCGCCGGAATCTTCACGCGTCGCTTCGAGCGCGCGCCCGAAATCGGTGCGATTGATGATGAGCCAGAGCGCGCCGAATGTCGCGAGCGACACGCAGGCGCCGGCGAGTTGCGGCGCGGGCAGGTACACGCCGGCGATTTGCATGGTGCGGCCGCCAAGCCAGCTATGCGGGATCGAGCGGTAGTTTGGCGTGAACAGCAGTTGCGCCAATCCGCGCATGACGACGCCAAGCCCGAAGGTCGCAAAAATCTGCACCATCCCGGCGTTGGCGGACGCCGACATGGCGAAGCGCACCACCCCGAGATAGACGACTGATCCAAAAATGAACATGGCCGCTGCGACAAATGGAGCGGCGAGGAGCGGATCGAGGGAAACGGCGACAAACAGCCCGAAGGCGGCGTACATGGCCGTCATCAGAAATTCGCCATGCGCGAAATTGACGACGTTCATGAGACCGAAGACCAGCGCAAGGCCCGCTGCGACGAGAGCATAGATCAGGCCCATGAGCAGGCCGCTCACCAACGATTGCGCAACAGCCTGCGCGGTCATGTCTACGCCCTCCCGGCCCAGGTTCAGGAATTCATCGGCCAAACCGGCTCGGAGATCGCGGCCAGCAGCGGGAACACCGTAACGAATTTTCGGCCGTCATATTGCAGCAGCACCGGGTCGCAGCCATTGTTCTGGCCGGTCGCGTCGAACCTCACGCCTTTCCATGGCATGATCGTCCTGTCGCCGGGTATGTCGGTCGCGGTCAGCGCGGCACGGATCGCCTCGCCGTCAGTCGTCCCAGCGCGGTTGACACCATCGGCGAGCACGATCAGCGCCATGAATTCGCGCGCGGAATTGTCGTTGAGATCCTTGCCGGCGCGCGCCTTGAACAGGTCGTTGACCCTGGCCACCATCGGACGTTTTTGCGCGAGGTCGAGCGAGAACGAACCGCGCGTGATCGCGCCATGCAGCAGATCGCCGACAGCATCATACAGCGCCTGCTCGGAGAACCCGGCCGCCTGCGCCACAATCGCCCTCGGTTTGTATCCGAGTTCATTCATCGTGCGCACGAGCAGGATGCCGTCGGTCGTATAGGAAGAGGGCATGAGCACATCCGCCGCCGCGGACTTGATCTGTTGAACTTCCGTCGTCAGCGACGGCGAGTTGGCGCGATATTTGACATCGCAGGCAATCCTGTAGCCGCGCTCGCCCGCAAGCTTCGTCTGCACGTTCGCCGAATCCGCGCCGAAGATCGTGTCCTCGTGGAAAAGCGCCAGCGTCTCGATTTTCTGACCTTTCGCGCGCAACGAATCCATCAGATCAAACATCGCGCTCGAGAACATCTCGTCATGCGCGGAGGCCCGGAAGAAGAATTTCAGGCCACGCCTGCTCAGGCTAGGCGAAGAGGAATCCGCGCACATGAAGGGCAACGCGTAACGTTCCGCCGTCTGGCTGACGGTCGCGGAAACCGCGCTGTGGTAGCAACCGATCAGCGCGACCGCCTTCTCCTGCGTGATCAGGCGCTCGGCTTCCGCCCTGCCCTTCTGCGGGTCGCCCTGATGGTCGGCGTAGATCACGCGCACCTTCGCGCCTCCGAAGCCTGGCAGGCCCGCGCCACGGGCCAGTGGCAGATCCAGATCGGTCTTGTCGTTGATGATCGCCGCTGCCGTCTCGATGGCGTTTTTCGCGTCAAGTCCGGTCTGGGCGGTTGAGCCTGTCATTGGAAACACGGCGCCGATCAGGATCTCGCCCGCGCCCTGCGCGCGCGCCACACGCGGCGCGGCGGCGAGCACGGCGGCGCCGGTCATGATCTCACGACGATTGAGCTTCATCCTCGGCTCCCGTTCCTTGCCGTCGTCCATTCACGGCCTCTCAGATCACAGCATAGCTCCGGTTCTTTACATCCGTCACCAGCATCGATCCCGGCGAATGCGTGATGGCGAACGGCAGGTTCGACTCGACCAGCGCAGCCTGCGGGGTCACGCCGCAAGCCCAGAAGACCGGCAGTTCATCGTCGCGCACGGTCACGGCGTCGCCATAGTCGGGCCGTCGCACGTCGGCGACGCCGATCTGCTGCGGCAAGCCTATGTGGACCGGCGCCCCGTGCATGGCGGGATACCGCGAGGTTATCTGGATCGCGCGGATTGCGTCGGCCGGCTTGAGCGGGCGCATCGAGACGACGAGCGGCCCGCGAAATTTCCCTGCCGGCGCGCACGAGATTCCCGTCCGGAACATCGGCACCTTGACGCCCTCGCTGATGTGCCGAATTTCGACGCCGTCCTCAAGCAGCGCTTCCTCGAAGGAATAGGAACACCCGATGACGAAGGAAACAAGATCCTTGCGCCAGAACTGGCGAACATCCGCCACCTCCGCCACACATTCACCGTCCCGCCAGATGCGATAGCCCGGCAAGTCCGTGCGGACATCGAGATCGGCGCCGAGCGCAGGCAGATGCGGATCGCCCGCCTCGCTGACGCCGATCAGCGGGCAGGGCCTCGGATTGGCCTGCGCAAAGCGCAGAAAATCCGTCGCATCGGCCACTGGCAGGATGACGAGATTGCCTTGCGCAAATCCGGGGGCGAGGCCTGCCGTCGTGCCGCGCACCGCACCCGCGCGACAGGCACGCCGAACGGACAGCCCATCAATGAGACCGGAGTGCGCAGCGCTTGCTGTCTCCATCGGCGCACGACGTCCCTTTGCTCGCTACACCGGTCTCGATTTCAGACGGCCCCTGCGATAAAGTCCAATCGTATTTTCAAATCCTCCGCGATAATTTTCTCTTATCCCGGAAATCGGTCATGATCGACTTCAAGGAACTTGAAACCTTCTTGTGGGTCGCGACTCTCGGCTCGTTCCGCGCCGCCGCGGCGAAGCTCAACACGACGCAACCCGCTGTTTCACAACGCATCGCCGGGCTGGAGCAGGCGCTTGGCGCCCGTGTGCTGTCCCGTCAGGCGCGCGCGATCGCTCCGACGCCGCGCGGTCGCGAACTGCTGGTTTATGCGGAAAAGCTGCTCCGCCTGCGCGCGGAAATGCTCGCCGCGGTTGGCGACGTTACGACGGCGCGCGGCGTGCTGCGCCTCGGCGTCGCCGAGACGGTGGTGCACACATGGCTAACCCCGTTCCTCAAGGCCGTAAACCTCTGCTTTCCCCTGCTTGCGCTCGAAATCGAGGTAGACATCTCGCCCAATCTGCGCGAGCGCCTCCGCGTGCAGGAACTCGACCTCGCCTTCCTGATCGGCCCGCTCGACGCGCCCAATGCCCGCGCCCTGCCGCTGGCGGCCTATCCCCTCGCCTTCATATCGAGCCCTGCGATCCGTTGGCCGCGTCGTCCGGCGCGGATTGACGAAATCGCCCGCCACCCGATCGTCACATTCTCGCGCAACACCCAGCCTTATGCCGCCGTCGCCACGCTGTTCGATGGCCCGCACATGCCACAGGTCCGCCTTCACGCCTCCGCCTCGCTCGCCACGGTCGTGCGCATGACCCGGGAGAATATGGGCGTCGCCGTCATCCCGCCGGCGATCGTGGCCGATGAATTGCGGCGCGGGCAATTGCGCATCGTGCGTTGCGAGGCGCCGTTGGCGGACCTCGTGTTCCATGCGAGCTGGATCGACTCCGCAGCGTCACGCACAGCCGCCGAGGTTGCGTCGATCGCCGTCAGGACCGCGGGCGAACATGGTGGCGCCCGGCATGGCGCAAAGCTAAGATGACCGCACCTTTCGGGAGAGACTCTTGTCCGGCTGGCCATTGCAGATTTTCGCGGCGTTGCAGCGGTATGACGTAAGACAGCTCGCCTACGTGCCCGACGGCGGCCATGCCGCGCTGATCCGCGCGGCCCATGCCGCGCCTGGCTTACGGGCGATTCCATTGACGACGGAGGAGGAAGGCGTGGCGCTGCTCGCGGGCGCCTGGCTCGGCGGCGCGCGCGGCGTGATGCTGATGCAATCGAGCGGCGTCGGCAATTGCGTCAACATGTTTTCGCTCGTCGCCCAATGCCGCATCCCCTTCGTCGCCTTCGTCGCCATGCGCGGCGAATGGGGCGAGTTCAATCCCTGGCAGATTCCCATGAGCCGCGCGACCCGATCGGTGATCGAGGCAATGGGCCTGCGCACGCTGCGCGCCGACGATCCGCGCGACGTGGCGCCGGTGGCGGACGCGGCGCTGTCCATGGCGTTCAACGGCGGCTGCGCCAATGTCGTGCTGCTTGGACAGCGCCTCGTCGGCGCCAAGGACTTCCACGCGGAGGCGAAGCAATGACGGCGCGGCTTGAACGGCGCGAGGTGGTCGCCCGACTCCTGGCGCAACGTGGCGCATGCGTCGTTGTCTCCGGCCTCGGCGCATCGACATATGATCTCGCCGCCGCCGGCGATTGCGACCGCAACTTCTATCTCTGGGGCGCGATGGGCGGCGCGGCCATGGTCGGGCTCGGCCTCGCGCTGGCGCAGCCCGACACGTCCATCGTGGTCATCACAGGCGACGGCGAAATGCTGATGGGTCTCGGCGCGCTCGCCACGATCGCGGCGCAGGCGCCCGCCAATCTCACGATCGTCGTGCTCGACAATGCGTCCTATGGCGAAACTGGCGGTCAGCTATCGCATACCGCGCTCGGCGCCGACCTCGCGGCCATCGCGCGCGGGTGCGGCATAGCCGAGGCGCTTCACATCGCATCATTCGTCGAAATCGACGCGCTCGCGCCAACCCTCGCCACGCCGGCCGGCGACCCGCGTTTGTTCGTCGTGGCCATCGACAGGGCGGAGCCGCCGCGCGTCATACCAGAGCGCGACGGAACCGTGCTGAAAGCACGCCTGCGCGCCGCCTTCGGCCTGCCCGCCATGTGAGCAGCGGGCTACTGGCGCGCCAGCTTCCGCAACTCCGCCTTCGCCACCTTCTCCAGCGTCGAACGCGGCAGATCCTCGACGACCCATACCTCGTGCGGCGCCTTGAAATCGGCGAGCGCCGATTTGCACGCAGCGATGATCGTCGCGGACAATGTCTCTGGATCGCCCGCCACGGATTTGTCCGCGATCACGAACGCGACCGGCGCCTCGTCCAGCATCGGGTGCGGTCTGGCCACAACGGCGACCTCGCGAACGCCGGGCGTCGCGAGGATCACGCGCTCGATTTCCGATGCCGCGACATTCTCGCCGCCGACTTTCAGCATATCCTTGTCGCGGTCGGAAAAGCGGATACAGCCGCTGTCGAGCAGCGTCACGCGGTCGCCGGTCCGAAACAGGCCACGCTCATCGAAGCTTTCGGCTGTCGCTTGCGGATTGTTGATATATTCCGCAAACAGCGACAACCCGCGAATTCCGCGCACGAGCAGATGGCCCGTCTCGCCCGGCTGCACCGGCCTGCCTTCGTCATTCTCGATATATATGCCGTATTCCGGCGCGGGCCGGCCGCAGGACAGCGGCGTGTTGGGCAGATGGATATCGCCGACGATGCCGTGGGTGATCGTTTCCGTCATGCCCCACCAGCCGAGCGTTCTGATGCCGAAATATGCGTCGGTCGGTGGTTCGCATACCGCGCTGCCCCACAGACGATAGAAGTGTTCGCTGGGCCTCTCAATGTCCATCAGCGCCTTCACGCAGAACGGAATGACCGAGGTCCAGGTGCAGCGATTGCGCAGCGAGACCGCCCAGAACCGGCTGGCTGAGAAGCGCGGCGTCACGACCGCGGTCGCGCCGGCCCAAAGCGTCGCGAGAATGGAATAGGCCTGCGCATTGGTGTGAAACAGCGGTAGGTGGACCAAATGCACGTCGTCCCCGCGCAGGTCTTCATGCGCCGCATTGACGCGCGCGCCCCACAGCGCATTGGCGTGCGTCCACAATACGCCCTTCGGCCGGGAGGTCGTGCCGGACGTGTATTGCACGCCCATGGGATGCAACGGATCGACGGCCCGCCGCGGCGCATCCGCTGCGTCGGCGAGGAGCCCCTCGAACGAATCCGCCTTGCCGGGCGCATGTCCGGCCGCCGGCGGCGCGCCATTGTCGTGCGAGGTTACGGCGATGAACCGGAAATTTTTCGACGCTGCGTTGACGAGTTCGGCGAATTTCGGCTGCGTGATCGCAGCGACAGCGCCGCAATGATCAGCGAAATAGGTGAGTTCGTCGAGAGACGAGCGTGCGTTCGTGGTGACTGGCACAGCGCCGAGATCGGCGCAGGCATACCATGCGATCAGCGTTTCCAGGCAATTGTCGAGATGGATCAGCACATGGTCGCGCGGCCGAACCCCTCGTTTCGCCATGCCCGCCGCCAGACGCAGGACGCGATCGTGAAATGCGCCGTAGCTCAGCGTTTCGCCGCGCCCCTCGAACGGCTCCCAAATCAGGAAGGGATGATCGCGCCGCGTGCGCGCGCGGATTCGCACGAGTTCGGCGATATCCAGCCCGTTGAACGGATGTAGCGGCGTGATATTCATGAATGGATGCTCCCACATATGCGCAGCCGTTGTGACGGCGTGCTCGCCTCGACGAGCCCTATCCCGCCATGCCGGCGTCAATCACCATCGTCGTCCCCGTGATCATGCGGCTCTCGTCGCTCGCCAGAAACGTAACGAGATCGGCGATCTCCCGGCGTTCGACGTAACGGCCGAGTCGCATGCGCTGCGCGATCGCCGCCTGCGCCGCTTTCGGATCGGTCGGCGCCATGCCCGCCTCAAGCTCGCGCATCATGTCGCCCTCGACCGGCCCCGGGTGGATCGTGTTGACCCGGATCTTTCGCGGCGCGGCCTCGATCGCCGCAACGCGCATCAGGCCGACCACCGCATGCTTGCTCGCGACATACCCGGCCATGCCGGCGCTGCCGCGCAGGCCGGCGACCGAGGACGTGCAGATCACCGAGGCGCCGTCGCGCAGAACTGGCAGCATGTGCTTGAGGCCGAGAAAAACGCCGCGCACGTTCACCGCCATCACCGAATCGAACGCAGCATCAGGATGATCGACCAGCGGCGCGACCGCGCCGGCAATGCCGGCGTTGTTGAAAAAAATGTCGACGGCGCCAAACAGTCGCTGCGCCTCCGCCACATAACGCGCAACGTCACCCGCATCGGTCACGTCGGCGTCGAGGGCATGCGCATTCGCCCCGCCAAGCGCGCCGAGCGCGGCCGCGATGCGCTGCTCGCCGCGATCGATCAGGAGCACGCGCGCGCCCTCCGCCAGAAATCGCTGCGCCGTCGTCAGCCCGATGTTCCCCGCCCCGCCGGTGATGACGGCGGTCTTGCCCGCTAGCCGCATGGCTTCCTCCCGTGGCCGACGAAGCGGCCTTGGCGCCGATCCTGAGGCGGCCTAAGTCTGATGTCCAGCGCATGAGCGGAGCATCATATGCAGGTGGGCATCGTCGGATTGGGACGCATGGGCGCGAATATCGCGCGCCGGCTCATGCGCGCCGGCCATCGGATCGTCTGTTACGATCGCGACGACAAGGCCGTTCAGGCGCTGGCCGCCGATGGCGCGACGGCGGCGACCGACCTGGCCGACCTCGCAGCGCGGCTCGCACCGCCGCGTGCAATCTGGATCATGTTGCCTTCGGGCGACGTGACCGAGCGGACTGTCTTCGACATTGCTGGCCATCTCGATCGGGGCGACGTCGTCATCGACGGCGGCAACACCTTCTGGCGCGATGACATTTCGCGCGCGAAAAAGCTTGCCGAACGCGGCGTCAATTATCTGGATGTCGGAACATCGGGCGGCGTCTGGGGCCTCGAGCGCGGGTATTGCCTGATGATCGGCGGCGATCGGGCGAGCGTAGAATGGCTGGACCCGATCTTCAGCGCCCTCGCGCCCGGCGCCGGCGCCATCCCTAAAACGCCCGGCCGCGAACGCCGCGATCCGCGCGTCGAGCAGGGCTACCTGCACGCCGGCCCGGTCGGCGCAGGCCATTTCGTCAAGATGATTCATAACGGCATCGAATACGGTCTGATGCAGGCCTATGCCGAAGGCTTCGACATTCTGCGCCATGCAGGCGACGAAGGCCGCGCGCCGGACGAAAAATTCGACCTCGACATTCCCGATATCGCAGAGGTCTGGCGGCGCGGCAGCGTCGTCTCGTCATGGCTGCTCGACCTGACGGCCGCGGCGCTCGCCGCTGATCCGGCGCTCGCCGCATTCACGGGGCATGTCGAGGATTCCGGCGAGGGCCGCTGGACGGTGGAAGCCGCGGTCGAGGAAGCCGTGCCTGCCAATGTGCTGACCGCCGCACTGTTTGCGCGTTTCCGCTCGCGGCGGGACACGACCTATGCGGACCGGATTCTGTCTGCCATGCGCAAGGGCTTCGGCGGCCATGGCGAAGCGAAATAAGCGAATGGCGGCGCGCCCATGACCCTCTCCGCCGCCCGCACCGCCCCGCCCTGCGCCTTCGTCCTGTTCGGGGCCAATGGCGATCTGACACAGCGCCTCGTCTTTCCCGCATTATACAACCTCGCGGCGCAGAAGCTGCTGCCGCCAGCCTTCGCCATCCTCGCCGTGACGCGAGGCGAATTCGGCGACAGTGCGATGCGCGAACATCTGCGCGGCGGATTGAACAATTTCTGCAAACAGCCGCTCGATCGCGGGATCGTCGACGATCTCCTCGCCCGCATGTCGACCGTCGTGGCCGACGCCTCCGATTCTGCGTCGTTCGTTCGCCTGCGCGACGCCCTCGCCGCCGCCGACGCCGCGCATGGGACGCAGGGTAACCGCATCTTTTATCTCGCCGTTCCGCCAAGGGGATTCATTCCGACCGTGCAGGCGCTCGGCAAGGCCGGTCTGACGCAGGAGATCAGCGGCCAGTTCGCCCGCGTCATCGTCGAAAAGCCATTCGGCGCCGATCTCGCTTCGGCCATGAAGCTCAACGCCGATCTGCGCACAATCCTGAAGGAAGACCAGATCTTCCGCATCGATCATTATCTCGGCAAGGAGACCGTGCAGAACATTCTGATGCTGCGCTTCGCCAACGGGCTGTTCGAGCCGATCTGGAAACGCGAACACGTCGACCACGTGCAGATCACCGTCGCCGAAAGCGTGACCATCGGCCGGCGCGGCGCCTTCTACGACGAAACCGGCGCGCTGCGCGACATGGTGCCGAACCATCTGTTTCAGCTTCTGTCGCTCGTCGCCATGGAGCCTCCGGCGCGCCTCGACGCGCAAAGCGTGCGCTCGGAGAAGGCGCGCGCGCTCGACGCCATTCGCCTGATGACGCCGCAGGAGGCCCTCGCCAATTCCGTGCGCGCGCAATACGTGGCGGGCAAGATTGGCGACCTGCAGATCGCCGATTACCGCGGCGAGGCGAACGTGTCGCCGACAAGCGCGACGGAAACCTTCGTCGCGATGCGCCTCGCCATCGACAACTGGCGCTGGGCCGGCGTGCCGTTCTATCTGCGCACGGGCAAGGCATTGGCGCAGCGTTACACGGAAGTTGCGATCAAATTCCGCGAGGCGCCGATTTCCATGTTCAGAGGCATCGACCTCGACGGCTTGCGCTCGAACTATCTCGTGCTGCAGATCGCGCCGGATGAAGGCATCACGTTGCAGTTCAACGCCAAGACGCCCGGCCCCGACCTGTCGATCCAGCGCGTCGGGATGAGGTTCAGATATTCCGATTATTTCGACGCCACGCCGGCGACTGGTTACGAGACGCTGCTGTTCGACTGCATGATCGGCGACAGCATGCTCTACCAGCGCGACGATGGCGTGGAAGCTGGATGGCGCGCAGTCGAACCGTTTCTGGAGGCATGGAAAATCGCCGGCGAACAGGGTCTCGCGCTTTATCGCGCCGGCTCGGCGGGACCGACGGAAGCCGACGCGCTGCTTGCGCGCGACGGTCGCCGCTGGCGGTCTCTGACATGAACCTCCCGGACGGTCCCGCGCCTCACCCCGGCAGCGCGGTCTCCACCAGGCGCGCCCAGTAACTCACGCCTACCGGAATTGCCTTGTCGTTGAAATCGTATTCCGGATGATGCAGGCCGGCGGTAGACCCATTGCCGATGAAGATGAAGGCGCCAGGCCGCGCCTCCAGCATGTAGGAGAAATCCTCCGCGCCCATTTCCGGCGGGATGCCATAAAGCACCTTGTCCGCGCCGACGATGTCACGCGCCACCTGCGTCGCAAATTCGGTTTCAGCCAAATGGTTGACGGTGACAGGATAGCCGTCCTCGAAGTCAATGCTGACCTTGCACCGGTTGAGCGCCGCCACATGCTCGACGATCTCGTGAAATCGCGTCTTGGCGTATGCGCGTGTTTCGTTCTTCAGCGCGCGTATCGTGCCAGTCAAATGCGCAGCCTCGGGAATGATGTTGTTGGCCGTGCCAGCATGAAACTGCGTCACCGATACAACGATCGAATCGAGCGGCGCGACCTCGCGCGAGGCGATCGTCTGCAGTGCATTGACGATCTGCGCGCCAGCGACGATCGGGTCGATGCAGTCGTGCGGCTTGGCCGCATGGCCGCCGCGACCGGTGATCGTCGCCTCGAATCGGTCGGCTGAGGCCAGGGCAGGACCCGGACGTATCGCGAAAGCGCCGACCGGCAGTCCAGGCGCGTTATGCATGCCGTAGACCTGCTCCACTCTGAAACGGTCCATCAGGCCGTCCTGGACCATCTCCCGGCCGCCGCCGCCGCCCTCTTCCGCCGGTTGAAAGATCACGACAGCCGTGCCGGCGAAGTTTCGGGTTTCGGTGAGATAGCGCGCTGCGCCGAGCAACATGGCGGTATGGCCATCATGCCCGCATGCGTGCATGAGGCCGGGATTCCTGGACTTGTACGCAACGTTCGTCGCCTCTGGAATCGGCAACGCATCCATGTCGGCGCGCAAGCCGATCGTCGGGCCCTCGCCCTTGCGGCCTTTGATGACGCCGACCACGCCGGTGCGTCCAATTCCCGTCACGACCTCGTCGCAGCCGAATTCTTTCAGTTTTTCGGTGACTATGCCGGCGGTGCGGTGCACGTCGAACATGAGTTCAGGATTTTGATGGATGTCCTGCCGCCAGATGGCGACTTCATCGGCGAGTTCTGCAATGCGATTGACGATCGGCATATCGACTCCGTGAAATGCGTCCCTCAGGAGACCGCGTCACGCGCCGAAGGTCAACCGGCAGGTTTCCGTGGCGCCGCTTCCGCTGCGGCGCCAGAAAATTCCACCCTCGACTTGCGCATGACATGCGCGAATCGTCTGAACTCGGCAGTTCGGTCCAATGACAGTCTCAGCCGCCAGGCGCGCCTTGCGTGTTCAGATAGAGCGCATACAGCGATCGGCTAGCGGCCATGAACAGACGATTGCGATGCGCGCCGCCAAAACACAAATTGGCGCAGCGTTCCGGCAGATGAATGCGGCCGATCAGGTCGCCAGAGGCGGCGAATACCGTCACGCCGTCGTGCTTTTCGCCTCCGCCCCAACCGCACCAGAGATTGCCGTCGACATCGCAGCGAAATCCGTCCGGCGCCTGATCGCCGGCGCCGGCGAAAAAGATGCGTCCATTGGCGAGCCGCGCCCCGTCGAGGACATCGTAAACGCGAATGCGCCGCGGTCGTGTTCCGGACTCGACGATGTAGCAACGAGTTTCATCAGGCGAAAAACATATGCCGTTCGGCTGGTCGATGTCATCGGCCACCAGGCTCGCACGGCCTGTCGCATCGATGCGATAGACATTGGCGCCGCTTTCCTGTTGCGCCTTCTCGCCTTCGTAATAGCCGCGTATGCCGAAAGTCGGATCGGTGAACCAGATCGCGCCATCGGATGTCGTCACGACATCGTTCGGCGAATTGAGGCGTTTGCCCTGCCAAGCGTCCATCGCCACCGTGATCGATCCGTCATGCTCGGTTCGCGTCACGCGGCGCGTGCGATGCTCACAGGTGACGAGACGGCCTTGTCTGTCGCGCGTATTGCCGTTGGCGTTGTTGGAGCCCTGCCGGAACGTGGCGACAGCGCCCGTCGCCTCGTCCCAGCGCAGTATGCGGTCGTTCGGAATGTCGCTCCAGTAGAGGACGCGCGCATCGCCGAACCACACCGGCCCTTCGCCCCAGCGGCCGCCGGTCCACAACCGTTCGATCGCCGCGTTGAAGAGAACGAGGCGCGCAAACGCCGGATCGATAATCTCGATCGCCGGGTCAGGATAGCGTGGGATTTGTTCGCCCAAGCAATGATCTCCCCTTACGATGGCGTCGCGTCGAGCCGTCACACATTCCGCCCGATCAGCGCCGCAGAGAGGCCAAAGGCCGTTCCGAGCGCGCCGCCGGCGATGATGTCGCTCAGCCAGTGATAATCCGCGCCGATCAACCCGATCGCCACCAAAATCGTCGCCAGGGCATAGAACGGTCGGCCGCGCGGCCAAAGGATCGATGCGGCGGCAGCGGCCGCGCAGATCGTTGTTGCATGGCCGGATGGAAAAGCGAACCACCCGGGGCCGCCATGGAAGGGAACGAAGCCATAGGCGCCATCGCGGAAGAACGACGGATTCCCGTTGATCCACGTTTCCGGCCAAGTCCGGCCGAATGCGTATTTGAGCTGGTCCTTGACGACAATCGCGCAGCACAGGCCGCCGGCGGCGCGCGCGAGATCCGCAAGAACGGGACCGATCGGCCGACCTCGCGCCACGACGCCCATCGTCCAGAGCAGAACCAGGCCGGCGAGCGACGGCAAGGGATCAATGATGTGCGTCAGCACGTCGAAGGCGCGTCGCCACGGCCACAAGTTTTCATGGGCGAACGTCGCGAGCGGCCGATCGACCAGGAAATAGGAGCAGACGATCAGCGCCAGCAGTCCAGAACCTGCCCACAGCCAGCCGCGCGCGTCGGATTTGGGTCTGCGCTCTGTGTCCGGTGTCGTGGCGGCTGTTGTCATGGGCGCGAGCGGACCAGACTTTCACGACCTGCGCAAGACGGGCCGCGCAGCCGGGATCACGCCGATGCGAGAGACTCGAGACGCGGAGCGTCGAGCACGCGCACCCCGTCCGGCACGATCACGAGCAGGCGGTCCCGCGCCATGCGATTGAGCGTGCGGCTCACCGTCTCGATGGTCAGCCCAAGGAAATCGGCAATGTCCTGACGGCCCATCGGTAAATCGATGGTGACGGAAATCTTGCCGGTGATCCGCGCCCATCGTTTCTGCAGGACGATCAGGAAGGACGCGATCTTCTCCTCCGCGTCCCGTCGACCGAGCAGGACCATTTGCTGCTGGGCGAGCGCCAGTTCGTGCGTCGCCATGTCGTGCAGGCGCCGCAGCATGGCGGGATGGCGATCCGCGAAATCCGCAAAATGGTCGCGCGAAAACCGGCAGGCGCTGACGGCGGTCACGGAATCCGCACAGAAGCCATAGCCGTCAGCGAGCGCAAGACCGAGGAAATCGCCAGGCAGCGCGAAGCCGACGATCTGCCGCCGTCCGTCGGGCAATAGCTTGTAGAGGCGCACGACGCCGTGAACGATCGTGAAAACGTGCCGCACCGGGGATTCCTGATTGAACAGAACCGCCCTCGCCGGGAAAGTAACCGGATGGTTCAGGCGCTGCAGACCGAGGAAGTCGTCGCTCTCAAGCGGCCCGCACACGCTGAGGGCCCGCGTTTCGCAGTGCCGGCACATGTCAGCGCATTCGCAGGCGACATGGTCGCGAAGAATTGCGGCAGTCGTCGTCTGGTCCATGTTCCCCTCGGCCGACCGATACCCCCGGGCCGGTGTAATTGCGGTTACATTGATTTATAGCAAGGACTCGACCCGCGCCACCGCTCATTTTGACACATTCGTCGTGTGCCGGAAGGTGGTTGATCTATCTGTCCAACGATCCGTCAATGTTCACTTTAAAGCCCCTCCGCGCATCCGAGGCGCGTTTGGCGTTTCCGTTGGTCGCCTGCCGCTATCCAGAGGTTTCGCTCCGGCGGTGGACCGATTTCGTCCGGCGATGTGAGCGGGGCGGCGTTGATCGCGTGATTGGTCTGGTCGACGGACGTGGGCGCCATCACGCGCTGTTCGGATACCGCGTGACGCCAGCCCGCAAGCTACGTGTTTCTCATATCGCGACGTTTCAACTCGCGGGCGACGCCATCCAGCGCGCATTTCTCGCAACGCTGGACGCTCTCGCCAGCGACCACTCCTGCCGGGAGGTGACGATAGAGCCCTGGGCGCCTGACGGCCGCAGATCGCCGGCCCGTGCGCTTCCGTTTCCGCGCGGTCGCCGGATCCTGTCCTTCGCGCCGGCTATCGAAACACGGACGCCTCTGAACTGACGCTAGACCGACGGCGCCGCCAGCGCGCCGCACAAGGCGGCGCCGAGCAGGGCGAAATCGTGCGCCGCCAGCATCAGCCTCGTCGGCGCGCCGTCCGCGTAAAGCCATTGCAACAGCCCCGCATTGACGAGCGACCAGCCCATGCCGGCCGCGATCATGGCCGCGCCCACCGAGACGACTGTTCCGCCGGTCATGAAGAAGGCGACGCCCCCGCCCAGCAGGACGCCGCCAACAGCAAGCGTTGCTGCGCGCGGGACGACCGCACCGGTGAATCGGATGATGGCGGCCGGCGCGTACATCGCGACAAGATGCCAGGCGATGACCCCGCCAACCGCCGCAGCCTCCGCGCCGCAGCCGACGAGCGTCGGCGCCGCAGCCGCCATGACCGCCGTCATGACGAACCATGCCGCCGCGCCGACCGCGGTGGCGGCGACGAAGGTCGCGGTCCGCGCCCGCGAAGATTTGGCCGCCCCCCCAGCCGCCAGGGCATGCGGCAGCGAGACCGCAACCACGAGCCCCGCCAGATCGACCGCGCCCGCCGCGGTCAGGACTGCGGCGTCGGCAAGCGGTCCGGTGAGGTTGGATGCAAGCTGCAAAATGGTGGGCGCAGCAAGCGCGGCGAGCGCGCCGCCGCCGAAGACGATCGCCCCGCCCCGCGGGCCGGCCGCGCTCGTGGCCGCCGCATGCCGATAAAACAGTGCGAAGCCATGGGCGAGCCCCAACCACAAAGCGCCCAAGCACAGCAGGACGAATTCGCGGTGCAATGCAGCCCATCCCGCAAGGAGGCCCCCCGCGACGCCGAGGCTCGCGCCAAGCGCGAAGGCGGCGCGCCGGCCGAACGCATCCAGCAGGTAGGACGCCGGGAAGGTCGCGAGCGTCGCGCCGAGAAGCGTGATAGCGTAGGGCAGGCCCGCGAGCGCAGGCTGGGGCGCGACAGCCGCGGCCGCCAGCGGCAGCGCGGCCAGCACCAGCGTCTGCGCAAGGATCGCCAGCCCGAAACCGGCCGCAAGCCGCGCCAGCCCCTCGCCGCCGCCTGCGCTCTCCGCGCCCGGAGGACAAACACAATCGAGGCGTCCCGCGCGACCAGCCAGCGGGTCGAGGTCGGCGTAGCTCATTTGGGCGGCGCGGCGACGTCGTCGTCGAACAGCACGCGCGTGGCGGCGCCGTCGAGATCATCATACTGGCCAGCCCGCAGCGACCAGACGAAAGCGACCAGGCCGGTGAGGCCGAGCAGCAATGCGATCGGCACGAGGAACAGAAGGATCGTCATGCCGCTGCTCCGAACCCGGTGCGCCCTGCGGCGCTGGACCGCGAGCCCTCCGGCGCGTTCTGACTCGCCGCAGCCTGCGAACCTGAACGCTCGCTGGCGCCGCCGCCCGCGCGCAGCGCGTTCAGCGTGACGATCAGCGACGAACCGGACATGGCGAGCGCGGCGATCAAGGGCGTAACCAGGCCGGAGATGGCGAGCGGAACCGCGATTGCGTTGTACACGACCGCGATCGTCAGGTTCTGCCGCATCAGCCTGCGCGCCAGACGCGACACCGCAAGCGCGCGCGCCACCGGCGCAAGGCGCTCGCCCAGGAACACCGCGTCCGCTGCGGCCTGCGCGATATCGGCGGCGCTGACCGGCGACAGCGACACATGCGCCGCAGCCAGCGCCGGCGCATCGTTGAAGCCGTCCCCGACCATCAGCGGCTTTCCGCCGGCGGCCTTGATCGCTTCGAGCCGTGCGACCTTGTCGGCGGGCGTCGCCGCCCCACGCCAGGCCTCGATGCCGAGCGCCGCCGCCGCAGCGGCGGTTGCGCGCCCGGAATCCCCGGAAATGATCTCGATTGCATAGCCGTGCGCGCGCAGCTCGGCGACGACGGTCGCGGCGTCCGCGCGCAGCGTCTGGCGCACGCGGAAGACCGCGCTCTCCGCGCCGCGACGGAAGAAGATCGTGGATGCGTCATCTGCGCGATCCCCGACCGGCGCGCCGTCGAGACCGCAGAACCTCGCGCTGCCGACCCGCGCCTCAACGCCATCGACCAGTGCGACGACGCCGGCGCCAACCTCTTCGCGCGCGCCATCAAAGGGCGCCCCCGCCGGCGATTCATGCGCCAGAGCGCGCGCGAGCGGATGCCGGCTCGATCGCGCGAGCCGCGCAGCGGTCTCGATCAGGTCGGAGGAATACTCGGCGGCGTTGGCGACACGCGGTTCAGGCAGCGTCAGCGTGCCCGTCTTGTCGAAGACGATCGTGTCGACTTCCGCCAACCGCTCGACGGAGTGGGGCCCATTGAGCAGCACACCCGAGCGGAACAGGGTTCCGCTCGTCACCACATGCACCGCCGGCACGGCCAGCGCCAACGCGCAGGGACAGGTGACGATGAGAACGGCGATCGCGATGACAATCGAATCGTGCAGCGTCGCCCCGAAGACAAACCAACCGATAGCCGTCATCAGCGCTGTCAGGTGGACGACGGGCGCATAAATTCTCGATGCGCGTTCGGCCAGGCCGACATAGCGGGAACGCGCGCTCGCCGCGCCCTCCAGCAGGCGCTCGATCTCATCAAGAAAACTTCCCGACCCTACCGAACGGGCGCGAACGCGAAGCGCGCCGGCGAAATTCATCGTGCCCGCGTATACATCGGCGCCCGGGCCGATCGCCCGGCGCGCGGTCTCTCCGGTCACGATGCTCTCGTCGATCTCGCTCTGGCCGGCGATCACCGCACCATCGACCGGAATGCGTTCGCCCGGCCGAACCAGCACGACGTCTCCGGCGGCGATGCGGGCCGTCGGCATCTGCGTGATCGACCCGTCGTGATTGATGCGCGCGGCGAGCGGCGAGCGCAGCGCCGCTATATTGCCGGCGACTGCGCGTGTGCGTTGGCGCATCGCCTGTTCGAGGTAGCGCCCGCACAGCAGGAAAAAGATGAGCATCAACGCCGAGTCGAAATAGGCGTTGCGCGCATGCCCGGCTGTCTCAACCACCGACATGCCGAGCGCGAGAATAATGCCGAGCGAGATGGGCACGTCCATGTTGAGCGCGCCGCGCCGGAGCGCCCCCAGCGCGCTCGCGAAGAACGGACGGCCGGCGAAGGCCGCGGCCGGCAGCGCGATCAGGGCGGAGAGCCAATGAAACATGTCGCGCGTCTCGGGCGTGATGTCGCTCATGTTCCCGGCCCAGACGGACACCGACAGCAGCATCACGTTCATCGCCGCAAAGCCGGCCACCGCCAGGCACCGCAACAGATAACGCGCGTGCTCGGCGTCGCGCGTTTCCGCCTCCGCCAGCTCGAACGGATGGGCGACGTAGCCCATCTGGCGCAATTGCTCCACAGCAGCGGCGGGATCAAGATCGTCAGCCTTCCAGCCGAGCGCCAGCCGGCTGTTGGAATAGTTCACGCGCGCCTGCGCCACGCCGGGTATTTTCTTCAGCGCCTGCTCGATCTCGACAATGCAGGCAGCGCAGGTCATTCCGTCGACGGCGAAGTCGATCCGCCGCGCGCCGTCCTCGCTCTCGCGCACAAAACCCGAAAGATCGACATCCATCAACACCGGACCCCGCTCCTACTCCAGCATGATACGGTTGTGCGACTGGAACAGGACCTTGCCGTCGCGCGCAGCCGAGAGCTCCAGATCCCACGCGCCCGTCTGCGCGGTCGTCTCGCCATGGTAGACGCCGCCGCCGACATCGTCGAGCTTGACGATATGGTCGCGCTTCTTGTCAGCCGGCGCAGCCAGCGTTGCGGAGATTTGAAGACCGACCAGCGCCGCGCCGCCAGCGTCATGCGCGGCCACCTCGATCCTCGCCATCCCGTCGCCGCCGCGCTTGACCGCGCCATCGACCTTCCAGCCGCGCGCCGCCTGCGCACGCGCATCGCTGATATCGTCATTGTAGGCGAGCCCCCGCTCGTACGGATGATCCGTCACCTCGCCGCGAAACGTCGACAGGGCCGCGCGGATCATGATGAAATTCACGCTGGCGACCGTGCCGAAGAAAGCCAGCAGAATGAGAAGGACATGAAGGCCGGTCAGCTTGCGACCGCTATCTGCAGCGGCAGGAGCGTCGTTCTGAGCGCTCGGAAACATGGTCGGCATGTGAGCCTCCTTAGGGCGATCTGAAGAAATCCTTCGTCGAAGCGATGATCTTGCCTGCCTCGTCGGTCACGACGAAAACGAGCGGCGTCGAATTGCTGTCGAGACGCGCCTCTCCACTGAAAACGAGCAATCGCGCCTCGCGCGTCTGATCTGCCCCCATGACCAGCGACTCGCTCGCTTGCTCCCCGGTCGTCTCGCCGACGAGCTCGATTTTCGAGCCGGGCAATCCCTGGACAGCGAGCGTGAAATGCCGCGTGCGCGCCGCCATGTTCGCGAAACGAACAGTATAGGCGTTGCGTATGCCGCCGTTGGACAGGGTCACGAACAGCGGATTGCGGTCATGGATCACAGCAAGGCTGGCGTCGGCCCGGGTAGCGAATTTCACAGCCATGAGTCCACCGATCGCGACGATGAGAACCATGTAAAGGACGGTGCGCGTGCGCACCGGCTGAAAAATGTTCGCCTTCCCTTCAAGGCGACGCTTTATGTTTACATCGGTATCATATGCGATCAATCGCTCCGGACGCCCGATCTTGCGCATCACATTGTCGCAGGCGTCGATGCACAGGCCGCACTGGATGCAGCCCATGTTCGCGCCCTCGCGGATATCGACCCCGGTTGGACAGACCGACACGCACTGGTTGCAGTCGACGCAGTCGCCCGCCGTTTCGCGCCGCGCGCGAAGCGCTCTCGATTTTTTCGCCGACATGCGCGGCTCGCCGCGGTCGTACCGATAGGTGACGTTGAGCGCATTTTCATCCGTCAGCGCCGCCTGAATGCGCGGCCATGGGCACATGTAAAGACAGACCTGCTCGCGCATGAAGCCCGCGAGCGTATAGGTCGTGAAGGTGAGAATTCCGATCCATATGTAGGCGATCGCCGGCGCCTGGAAGGTCGCGAGCTGACGCACGAGGGTCGGCGCGTCGTTGAAGTAGAGCACCCATGCGCCGCCGGTCCACCAGGCGAGCGCAAGCCACAACGAATGCTTGATCGTCTTTTCCGCGATCCTCTGGGCGGTCCAGGGACCGGCGTCCTTGCGCATCCGCTCGCGCCGGTCGCCTTCCGCCAGCCGCTCGATCATCAGATACAGATCGGTCCACACTGTCTGCGGGCAAAGATAGCCGCACCAAACGCGCCCCGCGAGCGCGTTCATGAGAAACAGGCCCAAGGCGGCCAGGATCATCAGGCCTGTGAGATAATAAACTTCCTGCGGCCAGATTTCGATGAAGAAAAAATAGAATCGAGAATGTTCGATGTCGACCAGAACAGCCTGCGACGGCTCGCCAGGACCGCGGTCCCAGCGCAGGAACGGCAGGGCGTAGTAGATACCGAGCGTAAGAACGAGCAGCGTCCATTTGATCCGACGGAACGTCCCGCTGACCTTCTGCGGATATATCTGCCTGCGCGCGGCGTAGAGCGGGCTGTCGCCGGCGCCGGCGGCCTCAGAAACAAGGATGGCCGGGGAGATGTTCTCCCCGGCCTGCATTCCGTCAATCTGGAAACCCAACCTATTTGCCTCCGCCCAGGCTGTGGACGAACACGGTGAGCGCCTTGATCGTGGTCGGATCGAGGCGACCGCCCCACGCAGGCATCTTGCCGCCGCCGCCAACGTTGATGCGGTTGACGATCGAAGCCGTGTCCGAACCATACAACCAGATCTTGTCGGTCAGGTTGGGCGCGCCGAGTTCCGCGTTACCTTTGCCGGCGTCGCCATGACACGCTGCGCAGTTCGCAGCAAAGACGTCCTTGCCCTTGGCCAGATCCGCGCCGGTTTCGTTCGGCAGCCCCGACAACGACCGCACGTATTGGGCGACGTTGGCGATTTCGTCGGCCTTGAGCATGCCGGTGGCCCCGAACGCCGGCATGTCGCCCGCGCGCGTGTCCTTGTCGGCGTCCCAGCGGATGCCATGCGTCAGAGTCTGCTGGATGTCGGCCAGCGTGCCGCCCCACAGCCAGTCGTCGTCGTTCAGGTTCGGATACCCCTTCGCGCCCTGCGCGCCCGAGCCGTGGCAGGGTGCGCAATTGTTGGCGAAAGCCGCCTTGCCCGTCGCCGTAGCGATGGTCAGCAACTCCGGGTTCTTCTCGATGTCGCCGATGTTGGCGGCCGCGAGCTTGGCTGCGCCCGGCGCGCGGATCGTCTGAAGTTCGTTCAGATCCTCCACGACGGCCGAACGGGAGTTCCAGTTGAACAGCCCTTCGGTGAAGCCGGTAATGCCCGGCCACGTCGGATAGACGACCCAATACCCGATCGACCAGATGATACAGGCATAGAAGGTCCACAGCCACCAGCGCGGCAGTGGCGTATTCAGTTCGGCGATGCCGTCCCATTCATGTCCAGTGGTCGGAGTGCCCGTCCGGGCGTCGACCTTTGGTTCAGAAGCAGTGGCCATGGTCAATCCTCGATGAGCGGTATGTTGGCGGCCTCCTCGAAGCTCTTCTGCTTCGAGGGCCACAGCGCATATGCGACGGCGACAATAAAAATCGCGGCGAAGTAGAGCGACCCCCAGGTCGCCGCGAATTCACGCCAGAAGTGATAGGAGCTCATGTCGCGCCCTCACCGTATGTTGGCTTTGTCGTCGTACAGCTTGAAGTCGACCTGGGTGCCGAGACGCTGCAAATACGCGACCAGAGCGTCAAGCTCGGTCAATTTGCCCTTGTCGGCTTCCAGATCGCGGACGATCGCATTCGCGTAGCGCGCCTGCATCGCCGTCGCCGCCTTACCCGCTCCCGAGCCCTGCGCGACCATGTCCGCCTGAGCGTTGTCGATCATCTCCTGCGTATAGGGGACGCCGACGATCGACAGGGTTTTCATGTTGTCCGCGATGTGGGTGTAGTCGAGCGGAGTCTTCTCCATCCACGGATATCCGGGCATGATCGACGCCGGCACCACCGAGCGCGGATTGCGCAGGTGGTCGCGGTGCCAGTCGTCGGAATACTTGCCGCCGACACGCGCCAGATCAGGACCGCTACGCTTCGAGCCCCACTGGAACGGATGATCGTACATCGTTTCTGCGGCGAGCGAATAATGGCCATAACGCTCGACCTCGTCGCGCAGCGGCCGGATCATCTGCGAATGGCAGAGATAACAGCCCTCGCGGACGTAGATGTTGAAACCGGCCAGTTCGAGGGGCGAATAGGGACGAACCCCTTCGACCTTCTCGATCGTGCTCTTCAGATAGAAGAGCGGCACGATTTCGACGAGGCCGCCGATGGCGACGACCACAAGAATGCCAAGCACGAGAAGGATCGAATTCTTCTCGAAGATCGCGTGCTTGTGCCAGAGAGAGGAGGATTGTGTGGAGCTAGCCATTGTTGTCTCTCCTCACTCAGCCGGCGCAAGGGCAGGACGTCCGCTGGGGACGGACGACGCCTCGGGCGAAGCGATGGTCTTGTAGATATTGAACGCCATGATCAGCATGCCGCACAGGAACAGGAAGCCGCCGAGCGCACGGATCACGTACATCGGATGCATCGCTTCCGTCGTTTCGACGAATGAATATTCCAGGAAGCCCTGCGGGGTGTAAGCGCGCCACATCAGACCCTGCATGATGCCCGCCACCCACATCGCCGAGATGTAGAAGACGATGCCGATCGTGCCGAGCCAGAAGTGCCAGTCGACGAGCTTGAGCGAGTACAGGCCCTTGCGATTGAACACCCATGGGATCAGGCAGTACAGCGCGCCAAAGGACACGAAGCCGACCCAGCCCATGCTGCCGGAATGGACGTGGCCGATGCCCCAGTCCGTGTAATGGCTGAGCGCGTTCACCGCCTTCACCGACATCAGCGGACCTTCGAAGGTCGACATGCCGTAGAAGGCGACCGACACGACCAGCATACGCAGCACGGGGTCCGTGCGCAGCTTGTCCCACGCGCCCGACAGCGTCATCAGGCCGTTGATCATGCCGCCCCATGAGGGCATCCACAGCATGATCGAGAAGGTCATGCCAAGCGTCTGCGCCCAGTCGGGCAGCGCCGTGTAGTGCAGGTGATGCGGACCGGCCCAGATATACAGGAAGATCAGCGCCCAGAAATGCACGATCGACAGCCGGTAGGAATAGACCGGCCGCTCCGCCCGCTTCGGCACAAAATAGTACATGATGCCGAGGAAGCCGGCGGTCAGGAAGAAGCCGACCGCGTTATGGCCATACCACCACTGGACCATCGCGTCCTGCACGCCTGACCACACCGGATAGGACTTGGAGCTGAAGATCGAGACCGGCACTTCCGTGTTGTTGCCAAGCACCAGCATTGCGATCGTCACGATGAACGCGAGGTAGAACCAGTTTGCGACGTAGATGTGCGGCTCGGTCCTCTTGTGGAGCGTGGCGAGATACACGAACAGATAGGTCAGCCAGACGCAGACCAGCCAGAAGATGGCGTACCATTCCGGTTCGGCGTACTCATGGCTGCGGGTGATGCCAAGCAGATAGCCCGTTCCCGCGACGAGGATGAAGAAATTGTAGCCGAGCACCAGGAACCACGGCGCCAGATCGCCCGCCAGCCGGGCGCGCGACGTGCGCTGCATGACATACAGGGATGTCGCGATCAGCACGTTGCCGCCAAAAGCGAAAATCACCGCGGAGGTGTGCAGCGGACGCAACCTTCCGAACGCGATCCACGGCAGGTCGAAATTGAACATCGGGAACGCAAGTTCGGTCGCGATGTAAAGCCCGACCGTGAAGCCGGCTATACCCCAGAACATCGCCATCACGGCCGCAAACTTGACCGGTCCGTAATTGTAATTGGGTCGACCGTCGATCATCTGCGCCGGCCAATCGGCCGAACGCACGCTGTAGCGCTTGAAAATGCCGAGGATGGCGGCGATGGAGCCCAGCGCAAAGAGCCAGGCGTGAAAAGCGAAGGCTGGAGTCCAGGCCTTCGATGCGACGAATATTGAAAAGAGTGCGAGCGCGGCGAAAACGACCAGAAGGCCGACTTCGCCAAACCGCATGCTTTTGCCGGTTTGAGCTGCTTGCGCCATGAGTTTGCCCTGTTGCGCGAGAATATTCACGGTTGGCGGGGACGCACCTGTCCCCGCCAACTGCGCCAAAGTGCATATCGCAGCACGCCGAGACTTTGACATGCGTCAAGGTGTCATACGCGAAGCGTGCGCCTATAGGCCAAAAGGCACGCGAGAGGACGAATGGCGACGCCCGCAACGAAAATGAACGAAAATCCAACGGCTTCCGTCGAACGGACCGATCTTCTGATCGAGCGGTACGGCGGGCGCGCGCCCCGTTATACGTCCTATCCGACCGCGGTTCAGTTCACCCCCGGCGTTTCGCCGCGTGAATATGCCGCATGGCTGACGAGCCTTCGCCGCGATTCGGGCGCCGTTTCGCTTTATTTGCACGTGCCCTTCTGCGACCAGATGTGCTGGTACTGCGGCTGCAACACCGCTGTGGTGAATCGCCGCGCTCCCATTGAGGATTACGTCGGTCGGCTGCTGGGCGAGATCGATCTGGTCGCGGGCACGCTCTCCGGACGCCTGATCGCCGGCTCCGTCCATTTCGGCGGCGGGACGCCGAATATGCTTGCGCCGGACGAGGTCGGGGCGATTCTGGCCAAACTGGCGGAGCGATTCGACTTCACGCCGCACGCCGAAATCGCCGCCGAGATCGATCCCCGCACGCTGACCGCCGATTGGGTCCGGGCGGCGGCGCAAGGCGGCATGAACCGCGCAAGCCTCGGCGTCCAGGATTTCGACCCGGACGTGCAGCAGGCGATCAATCGCCACCAGCCTTTCGATGTCGTCGCGCGGGCCGCCGATCTGCTGCGGGACGCAGGGGTCGTCTCGCTCAATCTCGACCTGATGTATGGCCTGCCCCGCCAGACGCTCGCCGGCCTCGAACGGACGATCGACCAGGCGCTGACGCTGTCGCCCGACCGCCTCTCGCTGTTCGGCTATGCGCACGTGCCGTGGATGAAGGCGCACCAGAAGCTGATTCGGGACGAGGAACTGCCTGATTCGCGCCTGCGCCATGCGATGCAGCGGCGCGCGGCCGATCTTCTGGAGGAACGCGGGTGGCGCCGCCTTGGTCTCGATCATTTCGCCAGACCCGACGATTCGCTCGCCGCCGCCGCTGGCGAAGGCCGCATGCGCCGCAATTTCCAGGGCTATACGACCGACGAAGCTCCCGTCCTGATCGGATTTGGCGCGTCCTCGATCGGCCGCATGCCGCAAGGCTACGTCCAGAACGCCAGCGCCGTGCCACAATGGCGCGCAAAGCTCGAACGCGGCGAACTACCGGTCGCGCGCGGCGTCGAAATGACGTCCGACGACCGTTTTCGCGCCGAAATCATCGAACGCCTGATGTGCGATTTCAAGGTCGACCTCGCTGACGCCTGCGCGCGCCACGGCCGCCAGCTCGATGAACTGGGCGAGGCCTTCGCCATGCTGAAAGGAATGCAGGAGGACGGAATCGCGGACGTGAACGGCGCGGTCGTGGAAGCGACACGCACGGGCCGCGATTTCATCCGCTCGATTTGCGCGGCGTTTGACGCACATCTCGAACGCGGGGCGACGCGCCACTCGAAAGGCGTCTGACGAAGACGCCCCGCGCCGGCGGCGCGAGGCGTCGAGAGGAAGCAAACGCTATCTAGGCCTTCATCGCCGCTTTCACCGCCTCCGGCGTGATGGGCAGCGCCCGCACCCGCGCGCCGGCTGCATTATAGATGGCGTTGGCGATCGCCGGCGCGACGACGGTCACGGCCGGCTCGCCGCAACCCGCCGCCGGCTCGCCATTCGAAATGACCGCCACGTCGATTTCCGGCATCTGACTCATCCGCATGGGCTTGTACATGTGGAAGTTCGTCTGCTGGATCGCGCCATCCTTGAGAACGGCCTTCTCGAACAGCGCGAGCGACATGCCCCAGGCGGCCGCGCCCGTCACCTGCGCCCGCACGCCGTCGGGATTGACAGCCGTCCCGACATCGGCGGCGATCGTCAGGCGCTTGACCTTGATCGCGCCCTCCGGGCTCACCGCAACCTGCGCGACGCATGCAGTCCACGAACCGGCGCCGCGCTCCTGCGAGGACACGCAGGCGACGCCGTGCGCCTCGCCCTTCGGCAGCTTCTTGGTGCCGTAGCCTGCAAGCCCCGCCGCAGCAAGCAGCGCGTTGCGCAGCCGCTGCGCTCCGCCTGCGTTGGCGCCGGCGCCGTCGAGCAATGCAAGACGGAAGTCCAGCGGATCCTTGCCCGCGGCGTGCGCGAGTTCGTCGATCATGCTTTCAACCGCCCAGAACGTCCATCCGGGCGCGACCGAACGCAACTGGCCGGAGGGCGTCGCGGCCTGCGCCTTCTCGTTCAGGATGGCGCGCACCTGATGATTTGGCACCGTATACCAATGATCGGAGCCGTTCATCGCGAACCCGTCGAGCGAGCCCTTCTTGTCGACCGAGGGCGTCAGAAAGGCCGGTATGCCCCAGCGCGCAGTCGGCCAGGCGCTGACGACATCGTGCTCCATCGCGACGAGTTTGCCGTTGGCGTCGAGCGCGGCCTTGACCTTCTGGTAGGTCAACGGCCGCGTGAAGTCGAACGTCATGTCGTCTTCACGCGAATAGATGACCTTCACCGGCTTGCCGAGTTCCCTGGCCGCGAGCGCGGCGGGAATCACCATGTCCGAATCGAGCCGGCGTCCGAAGCCGCCGCCAAGCCAGAACTGGTGCATGACGATCAGCTTGGGATCGAGTCCGGTCGCGCCGGCGGCGATGCCCGTCGTCCGCGTCGCAAACTGGTTGCCGGTGTAAAGATGCAGAACGCCGTCCTTGAATTCGGCGGTCGCGTTCATCGGCTCCATCGGCGCGTGGATGTTGATGCTGGTCGTATATTCCGCGTCCAGCACCGTCGGCATGTCCTTCATGCCCGCAGCAGCGTCGCCCTGCTTCACGAAGAACAGACCGCCCGAAGCGTCGGCCTGCGCCCGGCGCGCTTCAGCCAGCAGCGTATCGGACGATTCGGCGGCGTTCGGCCCCTTGTCCCATGTCACCTTCAGCGCCTTGGCCGCCTTCATCGCGTTGAAATAGGTGTTTGCCACGGCCAGCACCCATCCGGTCGTCGTGCCGGTCTTGTCGTCGATTACGACGGCCTTGACGAAGCCATGGACCTTCTTCGCCTCGCTGTCGTCGACGCTCGTCACTTTCGCGCCGTAGCGCACGGGCGGCATGACGAGTTTGCCGTACAGCATCCCCGGCAACATCAGGTCGATGCCGTATTTCGCCGATCCGTTGGTCTTGGCGGGAATGTCGATCTGCGGCAAATCCTGCCCGATATAGACGTATTGATCCGGCGTCTTGAGCGTGATCGCCTTCATTTCGTCGGCCGTGAACGACCGCGCCGATTTGCCCGACCGGACAATCTCGGCGAAGCTTTTCGACTTGCCCGATTTTGGATGCGACACGGTGGAGTCGCGCACGACGAGTTCGTTCGCCGGAACGCCCATCATCGAAGCCGCCGCGTCCATGAGAGCGATACGCCCTGCCGCGCCAGCGCGGCTCATGGCGTCGAAGTTCATCTTCGTCGACCAACTGCCGCCGGTGATGATCGCGCCAAGCGCCGGATCGTTGTACTTCGGATCATTGCCCATCAAATGGACGCGCATGTCGCTCCAGGACGCGCCAAGTTCTTCGGCGACGAGTTGCGCCATTGTCGACGCGACATGCTGGCCCATGTCCGCCTTGCCGACGTTCACCGTGACAATTCCATTCGGCGCGATCGAATACCAGACGCTCGGTTCGAATGTCGCCGATCCCTGCGCATCGGCGAAAGCCAGCGAGGGGGCGAAGGCGCAGGCGAGACCGGCGGCGGACGAACCGACGACGAACGAACGGCGCGACAGGTCGATGCGATCGCCCGCGGCGATCTTCTGATGTTTGGTCATCATCCTCTCCTCACGCCGGCGGATTCATTGGAGGCGCGCAGATCGGCCGCGGCGCGCTGGATCGCTTTCACGATTCTCGGATAGGTCATGCAGCGGCAAAGGTTGCCGTCCATGTGCGCGATGATCTCTTCGCGCGAGGGATTGGAGTTCTTCGCCAGCAACGTGGCGGCCTGCATGATCTGGCCGGACTGGCAATAACCGCACTGCGGCGTCTGTTCGGCGATCCATGCCGCCTGCAAGGCGTGCTCGCCCTTGGGGCTCAGCCCCTCGATCGTCGTGATCTTCTTGCCGGCGACATCGCCGACCGTCGTCGAGCAGGAGCGAACGGCCACGCCGTCCACATGGACGGTGCAGGCGCCGCACAGGCCGACTCCGCAACCGAATTTCGTCCCTGTCATCTGCAACTGTTCGCGGATGACCCACAGCAGCGGCGTGTCATTCGTCGCATCGACGGAATGAGCGCGCCCATTGATTGTAAGATTGGGCATGATCCCTTGCACCTTTCCTCCGGCCTCGCGCGCGGGCCTCTCGGACCCGCCGTCCGCTGACGGCCACACGCCGGCGTATGAAGACACACGCCGGCTGTCGACAGGCTAGTATGGAATGGGTCATGCTGCAATGACGCGACGCAAACCGGACGCTGCGGCGCAGCAAGTCCTATGCCTTCCCCGCGCCCAGCCGCTCGTGCAGGTTGTTTTTTCGGCTCGCGCCGGCCTCGTCGATTTCCTGGATCTCGACGGACAACGACAGCCCACGCCGCGAGAAGACCGCGTGCGTCTCCTCCGCCAGCGCCGCCAGCACGGCTTGCGACACGCGCCGGCGCGTGTCCTCGTCGCGTCCACGCCCGATACGGATGAGAATCGCGACGAAGGCGTTGTCGGGATCGCCGTCGGCGACGCAATAGACGTCACGACGCTCGGCGCGTGTGCGCACGCCGCCGAGCGGAAACACGCCGGTCGCAACGACGGCCGCATGAATGCGCTCGATCAGTCGGCGCGGCGCGACCTCCGCTTCGAGGTTGGCCGAATATTCGACGACGACATGCGGCACGCGCCTCTCCTATCGAACGGTCGAGAACGATGTCGGACGCAGGAAGGAGTTGGAGATGTTGGCGAGGATAGGTCCGTCCTTCTCGCTTTCCGCGCGTTTCGCCACCCATTCGGGATCGGTCATGAACGCGCCCCATTTCGTCTCGCGCTCCGCCATCGAGTCCCAGCGCAACATGTAGATGAGTTCGAGATTCGAAGCGCCGACTTCATTCGTCCAGAATCCCGCCGGCTGGATGCCGTGCCGCGCCCAGATGGCGAGCGTCGCATGTTCGAACCGCGCTAGCAGCGCCGGCAGGCGCCCGGGCATGCACCGATAGACGCGCATTTCGTAAATCATGTTTTCCCCTCGTCTCCGCCGGATATTACGACACGCCCAGCAGGATGGTCGGCGCGCCATGTGTTCCGTTGCGCACCGTGCAGACCTGTGAACCCGGCCTGCGCCCGATCCGCAGTTCCGAAACCTCCAGCCCGCTCGCCGCCAACCGCGCACGCGCGGCGGCGACATCGGGTGCGCGCCATGACAGGCCGCCGAACCGGTCTGCCTCGTCGGATACGCCGGACTTCAACTCGTGCGCGATCTCGACAACGAGATCGCCGCAGCGGAAGAACAGAAGTCGCGCGCCCCAGGCCGGATTGGTGCGGTCGAGACGCAGATCGAGCCCCAGGCGTCCGCCGTAGAATTCGACCGCGCGGCCAGGATTCGGGCTCCGGACCACGACATGATCGAGACCGGACAATCCGGCCGGCGCGCAGCCTCCGCCGCCCCGCATCGGCGGCGCCTGCGCGATTGCGACGTCGATGCCGTGCGTTGTCGCCGCGCCGAGTCGCGCGGCGCGCACACCCGTCGTTCCGCCGTCTCCGACGATGGCGCGCAAAAACTCCGCGCCGGGCGCAAGCGCGCGCCGCGCGAACAGGCTGACCGCCCGGTCGAGATCATCGACGCCGAAAACGATTTCCCACAGGCCTTCGCCGGATTCAGCAAGCCGATGGCGCGCCGCGTCGGCGAGCGGCCCCCCGCCCGCCGGCGCAATCAGCGCCAGACGCACATTGGACGTCGAGAACCAGACCTGCCGCGTTCCGTCCGCGTCGGTCGCGCCGTCCGGCGCGCGCCCCAGCAGGGTCGCATAGTCGCGTCCGGCCGCATCCGCGTCGGGCGTGGCGATCGAAAGATGGTGGATGGAGTGAATCATGCGCGCCAGACCACGATCCATGTCCGCATCATTTGGTCCCGCCCTCCCCCGCCTCGAGCATTATTTCCCGTCGTCTTTTGCAACCTCCCCGCCGCCTTGCGAAAAGGCGGTGAAGAAATTGCGGAACATGTCGCGGTTCGCCGACATGATCGGCGCCCACGCCTCAAGCAGGCGCTCGGGCGTGTAATTCTCCATTTCCTTCATCATCCGCTTTTCGAGTGCATCCATCATCGCCGCCTGCAACGGCTGCACATCGGGAAGACCGAAGAACTGGCGCGCTTCGAGCGGCGTACAATCGATATTGACGGTCACCTTCATGCCTGTCCCCACGTTTGAAGGAGCGCCACATTCGCCGCGCGGCAGCGACGATAGGCTGGCCGGGCGAGGCGCGCAAATAGGCGCCAGCTTGCCCCGCTCGCTGCAAAATGGCATTTCGGATCGAGATCCATCGACCTGGAGACCGTCCATGACCCGCGCGCCGTTGCGCAAAGGCTTCAAGCAGATGCTGGCTGAAGCCAACGCCACCATCGAAACGATCGACGTGAGGCACGCGCTTGCGCTCGTGGGCGATCCATCGATTCAGTTCGTGGATATCCGGGAAGCCAATGAGATCGAGCAGACCGGCACCCTGCCCGGCGCCGCGCACGCGCCGCGCGGATTCCTCGAATTCCTCGCCGATCCGGAATGCCCCATGCACAAGCGCGAACTGGCCGGCCGCAAGCTCGTCCTGTTCTGCGCCTCCGGCGGTCGCTCCACGCTCGCCGCCAAGACGTTGCAGGACATGGGCATCAACGATGTGTGTCACATCGCCGGCGGCATCGCCGCGTGGAGCGCGGCGGGCGGCCCGATCGAGCGTTAGTCGCGCCTGCGACAAATGGGCCAGCCGCCGGCGATTGACGGCGCATATGCGGTCTGTTTGCATCTGCGCATGCTCCGCAGCCGGCATCATACCCGCGTCAACATCGTCGTCGCGACGCTGTTTGCGCTGGCCGTGGCGTTTCTTGGCTTTGCGCACAAGCCGATAGCGCTCGCTTCGCCCGCCGACATCGATCTGGCGGCCTACGCGGCGCCGGACGGCTCCCTGCCGCCGATCTGCGGACAGACCGACGGCAAGGGCGGCGCGGCGCTGTTCGATCATCATTGCGACGCCTGCGCGCTGACCGCATCTCCAGGTCTTCCGCCTGCTGCGCAATCGTGCCTGCCGGCGCCGCGCGCCCGTTGGCTCGCCACGCGGCCTCTGGAGGTCGCAAGGGTCACGCCGGCGTCGTTTCGCGCGCCAACCTCGCGCGGCCCTCCGCTGTCGTGATCGTCGCCTGCTGAATCGGCGCCGCGCGCGATGCGACGGCGCATGCCAGCAGGCGCCACCGCGCGGTCAGGCCTCGCCGAATTCCATTTTCCACTGATTCGCCGCTGAGGCCGGTCGGACGCCGACCGGACTCCGCGCCTTCGCCCCGCTCCGCCGCGCGCATTGCCCTGTCGCGCGACGCCGCGGTCAACGGAACGCGCACAGCGCGATCCGGCAGCCTTTCGAGGCTGCCGGCACATTTCGACGCAACAGGAGACAAGCAGATGAAATCCATGCTCACGTCCGCCGTTCTCGCGGCAGTCCTCGCCGGCGCGACAACCGCCGCTTCAGCCGGCGGCATCACGCTCGCGCATCCCTGGTCGCGCGCCACCCCTGCCGGCGCGCCGGTCGGCGCGGGCTATGTGACGCTCGAAAACTCCGGTTCTACGGCCGACAGGCTGGTCTCAGCGACCACGGACGCCGCCGACCACGCCGAAATCCACGAAATGGCGATGAACAACGGCGTCATGCAGATGCGCCCGGTCAAGGAAATCGAAATCCCCGCCGGCAAGCGCGTCGAGCTGAGACCCGGCGGCTACCACGTCATGTTCATGGGGCTCAAGCATCAACTCAAGGTCGGAGACGCCGTCAAGGGATCGCTCACCTTTGAAAAGGCCGGAACCCTGCCGGTCGAATTCAAGGTCGAGGCGATGGGCGCGGGCGCTGATCGCGCGTCCGGCCAAGGCGCGCATTGAACGCGGCGGCTGCGTCATGAAGACCCTGCGCATCGCGTTATGGACGACAGCCGCGGCGGCGGCCGTCGTTCTCGTGGCCGCTCTGCTCTATGTCACTGTCGGATCGAAGGCGGGTTCGATCGGCGGACCGTTCCGCCTGCGAAGCGCGACCGGCGAACTCGTCGACAGCGTATCATTGAAAGGCAAGCCCTACGCCATATTCTTCGGCTTCACTCATTGCCCCGAAATCTGCCCAACGACGATGATGGACATGGCCGCGCTGATGGCGAGGCTCGGAGACGAAGCCAAAGGCTTGAGGATTTTCTTCGTCTCGGTCGATCCGGATCGCGATACGCCGGCTGTCCTGCGCGATTACCTCGCAGCCTTCGAACCTCATGTCGTCGGCCTCACGGGAACCCCGGACGAGATCGCGCAGGTGGCGAAGGAGTTTCGTGTCTACTATCGCAAGGTTCGGCTCACCGGCGATGACTATACGATGGACCATTCCGCCTTCGTCTATCTGATGGGTTCGGACGGAAATTTCTTCGATGTTCTCGGCTATCAGGAGGCGCCCGACCGCGCGCTCGCGAAACTGAAGAGACTGATCGAGACGGACCGAAAGGGTTCAGCTCTTTGACCGTAGCCGCGGCGCCGGATGCGGGCGCGGCGACACCGGCGTTTCGCTGAACCGGGCGGGATGCCGGGCGCCGCGCACGCGCCCGAGGTCCGCCGCATCTATCTCGATGAACCCGCCATTCTCGAGAACCTGCGGATCGTCGAGAAGATCCTCGCGCGAATTCACGCGCCCGCCCGCGGCGTCCTCGCGCGCAAGTCGCGCGTCGAGTTCGGCCGTAGTCCAGCTTGCGACCCTCGCCTCCATCGCCGCCCGATATTCGAGCCTGTGCGCCATGCGCAGCGACGCTGAAGCGAAGCGAGGATCGGCGGCGATGTCCGGCGCATCGAGCGCACGGCACATCGCTTCGAACTCGACCTGTTGCAGGGCCGACAGCGATACATGGCCGTCGCGCGTGCGCCACAGCCGGTAGGTCGTCGACACTTCCGGCGCCGGCGCCGGCGGATCGTCGAGGAAAGCGTCGTTCCACATGCCTTCCGGCCAAAGGAAGGCGAGCCCGGCGTCGAGCATGTTGACCTCGACATGCTGCCCGCGACCTGTCCTTTCGCGTGACAGCAGGGCTGCGGTGATCGCCTGCGTCGCAACCAGCGCAGTCACCTTGTCGCAGACATAGGAGCGAACCAGCTCCGGCTCGCCTGACGGACCAGCCTGGCAGGCAGCGAACCCCGCGACCGCCTGCACGATCGCGTCATAAGCGCGGGCAGCGGCGCGCGGCCCCGTCGTCCCGAAACCGGAGATCGAGCAATAGACGATCCCCGGTCGGCGCGCGGCGACCGCGGCATAGCCGAAGCCGAGCCGCTCCGCCACGCCCGGCCTGAAATTCTGGACGAGGGCGTCCGCCTGTTCGATCTCGGCCCAGACCGCCGCCCTGCCCTCCTCGCTCTTCAGGTCGGCGACGAGCCCGCGTTTGCCGCGATTGACCGCAAAATACAACGCGGACATGTCATCCTTGCGCGGCCCGATCAATCGCGACGGATCTCCGCGCGCATCCTCGACCTTCACGACGTCGGCGCCCTGATCGGCCAACCAGGCGGTCGCGAACGGCCCCGAAATGACCTGACTCATATCGACGATGCGAAATCCCTTGAGCGGTCCCATCCGTGTCCTCTTGTCCGGATCGCCAGCAATCCGCCTTGCCCGCCAAAAGACCCGATATGATGCATCTTGCCAAGATGTCCGACAAAAATTGCGGACCATCGCCCTGTCGCGCTTGTCCCCGGCGCGCCCGTCTGCCAGTTTGCGGCCATCAATTCCAAAGGGAGATAATTCATGGCTCCGAAAGCCAACGGCCTGCGTCGCGCGGCCATCGTCTCGCCGCTGCGCACCGCGGTCGGCAAATTCCAGGGCGGCCTCGCCAGCATGACCGCCGGCGATCTGGGCGCAGTCATCCTGAAAGCGCTCGTCGCGCGCACGAAAATCGATCCGGAAAAGATCGACGACGTCGTGTTCGCTCAGGGTTATGGCAATGGCGAGGCGCCCTGCATCGCACGCTGGGCGGCGCTCGCCGCCGACCTGCCGCTCTCGGTGCCCGGCTATCAACTCGACCGCCGCTGCGGCTCGGGCCTGCAAGCCGTGGTGGATGCGGCCATGATGGTGCAGACAGGCGCGGCCGACGTCGTCGTCGCTGGCGGCGTCGAGAGCATGAGCAACGTCGAATATTACACCACCGACATGCGCAACGGCGCGCGCATGGGCTCGGTCACGATGCATGACCGCCTCACGCGGGGTCGTGTCATGAGCCAGCCAATCGCGCGCTTCGGCGTCATTTCCGGCATGATCGAGACAGCGGAAAATCTGGCGCGCGACTATCAGATCAGTCGCGAGGCCAGCGACGCCTATGCTGTGCGCTCGCACCAGCGGGCGACCGCCGCCTGGAAAGACGGCAAATTCGCCGACGAACTCGTCGAGGTCGCCGTGCCGCAGCGCAAGGGCGATCCGAAGATTTTTGCGCACGACGAGGGCTATCGTCCCGACGCGACGATCGAGTCGCTCGGCGCGCTGCGTCCGATCGAAAAGGGCGGCGTGGTGACGGCCGGCAACGCCAGTCAGCAGAACGACGCCGCCTCGGCCTGCCTCGTCGTCGCCGAGGACAAGCTCGCAGAACTCAATCTTGATCCGATGGGCTGGTTCGTCGGCTGGGCCGCCGCGGGCTGCGACCCCGCGCGCATGGGCATCGGTCCCGTGCCGGCTGTGGAGCGCCTGTTTGCCCGCACGGGTTTCAAGTGGGACGACATCGATCTCGTCGAACTCAATGAAGCCTTTGCGCCACAGGTGCTGGCGGTGCTCAAGGGCTGGGGCTGGTCCGACGGAGACGAGCGCAACGACAAGCTGAACGTCAACGGCTCCGGAATATCGCTCGGTCATCCCATCGGCGCCACGGGCGGGCGCATTCTCGCCAACCTCATGCACGAATTGAAGCGCACCAAGGGCAAGTACGGCCTGGAGACCATGTGCATCGGCGGAGGCCAGGGCATAGCGGCGATTTTCGAACGCGCGTAGGCGCTCGCCACTCCCTATCCGTCATTGCGAGCGGAGCGAAGCAATCCAGAGCCACGACCCGGCTCTGAATTGCTTCGCCCTCGGCTCGCAATGACGGCCAACAAGACACGAGGAAACGCCAAATGGACAAGCTGTTCGACTTCACCGGCAGGATCGCGCTCGTCACCGGCGGCAGCCGCGGCCTTGGATTGCAGATGGTCCGCGCCTTCGCCGAGCGCGGCGCCGATGTCATCATCGTCAGCCGCAAGCTCGACGCCTGCGAGGCGGTCGCAAAGGAGGTGCGCGCCATGGGCCGCCGCGCGGTCGCGCTGTCCGCGCATCTCGGTCGCTGGAACGAGATCGACAAACTCGTCGATGAAGCCTACGCTGCCTTTGGCCGCATCGACATTCTCGTCAACAACGCCGGCATGGGGCCGCGCCAGCCCTCGCACGAGACGCCGGAAGCGCTGTTCGACGCCGTCGTGAACCTGAACTTCAAGGGGCCATTTCATCTGGCGTCGCTGGTCGCGAAGCGCATGACCGACGGCGACGGCGGCGTCATCCTCAATACATCCTCGTCCGGCGCGCTGAAGCCGCTGCCGCAGGTCATTCCCTATAGCGGCGCCAAGGCCGCGCTCAACGCGATGACCGTGTCAATGGCGCACGAATACGGACCGAAGGTGCGCGTCAACACCATCTCCGCCGGCCCTTTCCTCACCGACATCGCAAAAGCATGGACGGAGGAAGCGCGCGAAAAATCCGACAATGCGGCTGGACGGCCCGGACGGCCAGAGGAAATCGTGACCACCGCGCTCTATCTCGCCAGCCCCGCGTCGAGCTTCGTCACCGGCGCGATCGTGCGCGTGGACGGCGGCGACAATCGCTGACGGCGCGTCGCGGGACAGACCCGTCGCGTCCCGCTGTCGTAAATCCGATCAGACGAGATGTCCGCGGACGCAGGACGAAGCGTGCAGCGCCGCGGATGGTCTCCTGCGCGCGGCTTGCGGGCCTCGGCAAGACGCCCCCCGTATTCGACCACGGTCTTGCACAGCGCAGCACTGTATGTGCTAATCGCAGCGACACATGTCGTCCGCTGCGGCGGACAGATTTTGGAGTGCGTCCGTGATTCGTCATACCGCGATTCTGGGGATTGTCGCCGCTCTCGTAACGTCGTCCGCCGATGCGGCTGCGACGAAGGGACGGCTCATCGCCTGCAAAAATCTGGAGACTTTGCGGACGATCACGCAGATGCGCACCAAAAAGGATCCAAAAGGGCCAGCCTTCGAGGCCGAAACCAAGGCTTCGCGCGAATGCATCGAGACGACCAAGGGGGCAACCGTGGGCATCGACATACGCAACGGCCCCTTCGCCTGCATCCGGCCGCCGGGCGACCTCGACTGCTTCTGGACGCTGAACGCATTCATCGACGAGTTTCCGATTCACGGCAAACCCGGAGTTGCCGCGCCCTCTGGCGGACGCTGAGCGGGGCCACGTCATGCATGCGCCTGTCAGATCGATGTTCGCGGGCTGTTTGATCGCCGTCTTCGCTGCGAACGCGGGCGCAGCCTCCGATCGCGTTTCGAAGCTCGAAGCGCGCCAGATGCGCCATTCATGTGGCCTGCGCGCCAACGAGCACGGGCTGAAAGACAAGGAGCGCGAAACCTACCTCGACCATTGCTATGTCAGCAGGGCCAGCCACATAGCCGAAATCCGCGCCTGCCGCATCGAACGCGAGCGCAAGGGCGTCGACGAACAGCGCAGGCGCGAGTTCATGCGCGCCTGCGTTCAGGAGAAGCTTTCCCACAAATAAGACCGGCCCCTCGCCGCAGAACGATGACTCGCGCGCAGAATTCGAGCGGATCGACTGGAACCATCGCCCACATTTGGGGGTTACAGCGCTGCGCGGGTTTGCGCCACGCGCCCGCCCGGCCGCGGCGACCCTGCAGGAAGCCCGGACGGGAAGGGGCAGGGCGGGCTGGCCCCCAACAGACCCGTCCTGCCGCACAAGCGCCAGGGAATGGGCAGTACATGCGCTCAACGCCCATCTCGCAGGGACTGAGGCAGGTCTTTGATTTCGATGGGGGGCGCACAAAGGTGTCGAACCTTGGACCCGCTGATTAAGAGTCAAGCAGTTAACCGCATAAATGCATTATAAATCAATCAGTTAACATTTATCGTTTTGCAGAAAATCGCCAGTTCACGCCGATAGAATCAGTAGCTTGCAGAGCGACTGCAAAACGATTCCTCAAACAAACCCTATCCTTTTTTGGGGTCGCTGAGGCCGCTTTCCAGCGAGCGCGCCACATGCGACCAGCTCTGCGCAGGCTCGCCATACGTTTCGTGCGACCGGCATCACGGCGTATTTGAAGAATCGCGGCACGCTGGAGCAGGCTGCCCTCCATGTGCGCGTCGGGCTCGAGGATGCGCCATGGGGCGGCGCACTCACAAACCGCCAGTGGGTGGAGCAGGCGGCGCGCCTGCCGGCGCAAAAGACGTGTGCGCGGATCTCGCTCTGATCGCCAGCAAGGCCCGACGCGCTCGTCAGCTTCCTGCGATATCTTCGCGCAGCAGGCGCTTCAGTATCTTGCCGGAAGGATTGCGTAGCAGCGTCTCCCGCAGAATCGTGCGCTTCGGAATCTTGAAGCGCGCGAGTTTTCCCTCGCAATGCGCCACGAGTTTCTCGTGATCGAGTTCGGCGCCGGGCGCCAGCACGACGATCGCCACCGGCGTTTCGCCCCACTTCTCGTCCGGAGCGCCGATGACGGCGACCTCGGCGACCTCCGGCATCTGGTAGATGACGCGTTCGACTTCCGACGAAGCGATGTTCTCTCCGCCTGAAATGATCATGTCCTTCTTGCGGTCTGTCAGGAACAGAAAGCCGTCGGCGTCGAGATAGCCCACGTCGCCGGTGAGAAACCATTCGCCCGAAAAGCTCGCCTTGGTCTTCTCAGGCGCGTTCCAGTAGCCCTGCGCCACCTTCGGCCCGCGCAGGCAGATCTCCCCTTCCTCGTTCGCCTCGACGAAAGCGCCATCGCTGCTGCGGATGCGGACCTCGACATGCGGTATGGCGCGGCCGACCGAGCCGATCTTCTCGATCTCGCGGTCGGGCTCCATCAAGGTGTCGCCGCTGCAGCTTTCGGTGAGCCCATAGGCGTCGATATAGCGCGCGTTCGTGAAGTATCCGGAGAAATCGCGGATGCGCTGCTCGGGCGTGCGTTCGCCGCCGCCGATCGCCCAGCGCAGGCTGGAGACATCGTATTTTTCACGCCCGGGGCAGGCAAGCAGGGCGCTGGTCATGACGGGCGCGAGCCACGCCGCGTTAAGGCGATGGCGTGCGATGGACTCGAGGCAGGCTGCCGCATCGAACTCGCGATGCACGTACATCATGCCGCCGGCCCAGAGCACGCCGATCCCCGGCAGATCGAAGGCGCCTACGTGGTAGAGCGGGCCTGTCGTCAGCAGCCGCGTATCGGCGCCGATCCCGAGCGCGACGCCGAGCCCGGCGCTCTTCCAGTAGAAATTGTCGTAGGTGTGCATCACGCCCTTCGGTCGGTCCGTCGTGCCGGACGTGTACATGAGACGATAGAGATCGGATTTTTGAAGTGCGCGCATTTCTACAGACGAGCCGGCGCCGAGCCGCGTCGCGTCGGCCTGCGCTGCGCGGTCGGCGACGACGATTTTCGCGGACGCGCGTGCGGCGGCAGCCGATAGTTCCTCGTCGACGACCAGGAGCTTCGCCCCGGCGTCGCCAACGATATAGGCAACCTCGTCGGCCGAGAGCCGGAAATTAATCGGCAGGAAGACCGCACCGATATGGCTGACGGCGAAAGCGAGGTCCATGAAGGCGAGGCAGTTCTTCATGAAGACGGCGACTACGTCGCCGGGCGCGATCCCCATGCCGACAAGCCAGCCGCCAGTACGCGCGATCCGGTCCTCGAACTGCGCATAGGATACGGAAGCATTTTCGAACATCAGCGCCGGGCGGTCCGGCGCGACCCGCGCGTGATAGGCGATGAAGGCGGAGAGATTGATCATTGGTCCGGTGGAGATCGGCGAGACCCGATGGTCTCGCGTTTTCCCGTCCCGCGCAATCCGTTTTCCGCTGGACTTCCCGGGATTTCTTGACGCCCCGCCGCCCTAACCTAAGATGGGCGCTGAGCCAAAGGCGACCTTGAGATCGCACCGGCCATCGGAGGAGAACATGACGGACAACGACAGCCGTATCGGCCGGCGCGCGGCTCTGGTTCTCGGCGGCGGCGCGGCGGCGATGCTGGCCGCGCCCTGGGTGGCGCGCGCTCAGGCCAGGACGATCAAGATCGGCATGCCCACCATTCTCTCGGGGCGCGTGGCGACGCTCGGCATTTCCTCCCGCAACGCAGTCATGATGGAGATGGAAAAGGTCAACGCCGCCGGCGGTCTTGCCGGGCGTCCGGTCGAGATGATCTTCCGCGATTCGAAAGCCCAGCCGCAGGAGGCCGCGCGCGTCGTGCGCGAACTCGTCAACACCGACGGCTGTGAGATCATCATCGACGGGGAAGCTTCGTCCGGTTCGTTCGCAGTGCAGGAGGTCGCGCGCGATCTCAAGATGCTGACGATCCACACCTGCTCGGAGACGTCGTCGCTGTCCGCCGATCCGAAGCTGCGCATCCCCAACGCCTTCCGCTGCGTGCGTCAGGGCGTGCACGACTCTGTCGCCGGCGCCGCCTATGCCGCCAAGATCGCCAAGGAAAAAGGCCTGAAGAAATGGGCGACCTGCTCGCCCGACTATGCCTACGGCCGCGATACGACCGCGGAATTTGTCGGCTATCTCAAGCAATTCGCCCCGGACGTGGAGATCGTCTCGGAATCCTGGCCGAAGCTCGCGCAGCCCGACTATACGGAGACGCTGACCAAGCTGCTGCAGGCCAACCCGCAGGCGGTCTATTCCTGCATCTGGGGCGGCGATCTCACCGCCTTCATCGATCAGGGCAATCTCTACGGCGTGTTCTCGAAGACGCCGTTCTTCGCGGTCAACATGGCCGACTACACGGTGCTGACGGCGGTCAAGAACCTGCCGCAAGGCATCCATTCTGGCAATCGCTACATCAAGACCTTCCCGATGACGCCGCAGAACGCCGCCTGGGGCGACGCCTACCGCGAGAAATTCAAGGAATATCCGACGAACTGGTCGTGGCAGAACGCAGCCGCCGTCGCCTTCCTCGCGGCCGCCGCGAAGAAGGCCAATTCCACCGACACGGCAAAAATGTCGGAAGCCTTGATGGGCCTGACCATCGACTCGCCTTTCGGCATGAACGGCAAGATCACCATGCGCGCGGAAGACCAAACGATCGTCGACTACGCCATCGGCTGGGGCACGACGATCCCGAAAGAGCCCTACATGCCCAACGTCACCCCCGGCGACTGGAAGCAGATCGTCGAGTTGGAAACGGCGTGGAAGAAGAGCAAGGGCTATATCTGACACCACGACGTCGCCTCGGCTCCGCTCCCGGCGCGGAGCGGCGCGCCTCTCTGACCGACGAACGGCAGCCCTGTGGATCTCGACTCCCTTTTCTCGTGCTTCGCCTCGACGTCGTGCGTCATCACCCAGACGACCAGCGGCTTCATCATCGGCATGCTGCTGTTCCTTGTCGCCGTCGGCCTGACGCTGATCTTCGGTATCCTCAAGGTCGTGAATTTCAGCCACGGCGTCTTCTACATGATCGGCGCCTATCTCGCGCTGACCGTGTACCAGACGACAGGCTCGTTTCCGCTGGCGCTGCTGGCCGGCGGTTTTGGCGCGGCATTGGTCGGCCTCGCGATCGAGCGCGCCTTCATGAGCCGCATCTACGGAGCCAATCCGCTGATGCAGATCCTCGTCTGCTACGCGCTGATCCTGATCTTCGACGACCTCGCGCGCCTCATCTGGGGCGGCGATTTCCGCTCGATGGGCATGCCAGACGTATTCCAGGTCCCGCCGGTCTTCATTTTCGGCGGCGTCGCGCCCCCTTATTACATCTTCGTCATCGCCGTCGCAGCCGCCATCGCCATCGTGCTGGCGCTCGTCATCGCGCGCACGCGCTTCGGCAAGATCGTGCGCGCGGCGGCGCATAATCCCGCAATGGTCTCCGCGCTCGGAATCAACACGGTGGCGATCTATGCGTTGGTCTTTGCCGCAGGCTGCCTGCTGGCGGGGCTCGCCGGCGCGCTCGCCGCGCCGGTGCGCACGGTGTCGCCTGGCATGGGGTTCTCGATTCTGATCGAATCCTTCATCGTCACGGTCATCGGCGGCATGGGGTCGATCGCCGGCGCGCTGGTCGGCGCGCTGCTGATCGGCATGCTGCGCACCTTCGGCGCGCTCGGATTTCCGCTGTTCAATGAAGGCCTGATGTATATCTTCATGGTGATGGTGCTGGTGATCCGACCGTCCGGCCTGTTCGGCAAGGAAGCGGCCTGATGCGTGCGCTGTCGTTTTCGCGCGCTCTCGCGCTCGCCGCCATCGTACTCGGCCTGTTGTTCGCACTACTGTCCACGACGGCGAACCATGCTCTCATGGATTTCGTCATCCGGCTCGCGTCCTTGGCGATCTTCGCGACCTCGCTCAACCTGCTCGCCGGCTACGGCGGCATGGTGTCGTTCGGCCACGGCATGTTCTACGGCTTCGGCGCCTATTTCTTCGCGCTGACGATGCAGCGCGCAGGCGTCTCGATTCCCGTCGCCATCGTCGCGTCGATCCTCGGCTCCGCGCTGCTTGCGGCAATCGTCGGCGTCATCTGCGTGCGGCTGAAGGAAATCTACTTCTCCTTCGTCACGCTCGCCTTCCAGATGCTGATCCACGCGACAATCCTCGCGGCCATGCCGCTGACCGGCGGCGATCAGGGCCTGCGCGGCGGCGTGCCGCGTCCGCCGTTTCTCGGGCTTAATCTGTCGAACCAGAAGCAGCTCTGCATGTTCAGCGCCTTCCTGCTGATCGTCTGCCTGTTCGCCATGCATCACGTCGTGTCGTCGCCATTCGGCGCGACGCTGCGCATGACCCGCGACAATGCCGACCGCGCTGCCTATCTCGGCATTGCCGTCGATCGTGTCCGGCTGAAGGCCTTCATCATCGCCGCGGTGTTCGCGTCCATAGGCGGATTGCTGCAGGCGCTGTTCGTCTCCGGCGCCTATCCCGATTTCGCCTACTGGACGGTATCGGGCGAAGGCATCTTCGTCATCATGCTCGGCGGCACGACGACGTTTCTCGGGCCGCTGCTCGGCTCGGTGCTGATGCTGCTGCTCAATGATTTCGTATCGCGCTTCACAGAATATCACGGGCTGGCGCTCGGCTCGGTCATCCTCGTCGTCGCGCTCGGCCTGCGGAAGGGCGTCGGCGATTTCGTCGTCGACTGGCTTTCGGCACGCTCCGAAGCCGATGCGTCAGAGCGAACGAAGACGACGGAGGCGGCGTCGTGACCGCCGCGCTCGAAATCAGGGACCTGCAAAAATCCTTCGGCGGCGTGCGCGCGACCAACAACGTGTCGCTGACATTCGAAGCCGGATCGCTTGCCGCCGTCATCGGGCCGAACGGCGCGGGCAAGAGCACGTTCTTCAACCTGATCTCTGGCGCTCTACGACCGGACTACGGCACGGTGCGCGTCGAGGGCCGCGACATCGTCGGGCTGTCGCGCGCAGAAATCGTCAAGCTCGGAATCGCCCGCGCCTTCCAGGTCGCGAGCCTGTTTTCGACCTTCACCGTCGGCGACAGCCTGCTGGCGGCCGTCACCAGCGGCCTCGACCAGTCGGAGCGCATGCTCAGCCGCTTTCCGCCGCCGCAGGCGTCCTCTCGGGCGGAGGAAGTGGCTGATATGCTGGGGCTGACGTCGAAATGGCGGACCAAGTCCTCGACTCTGTCGCACGGCGACCAGAAGCTTCTGGATATCGCCATCGCTCTCGTCAGGGAGCCGCGTGTGCTGCTGCTCGACGAACCTACAGCGGGGATGGGGCCGGACGAACGCTGGCGCATGATCGAGAAAGTGAGGGAGATGTGGACGCGCCAGAAGATCACGGTGGTGTTCATCGAGCACGACATGGACATCGTCTTCGCCGTCGCGCCACGCATCTGCGTGCTCTGCTACGGCGAGATCATCGCCGACGGAACGCCGGACGAAATCCGCGCCAACGCACGGGTGATCGAAGCCTATCTCGGAACGCCGAATGCGGAGGCGCCGCCATGAGCGCCGCGTCCGTCATCAAGGCGCCAGTAATTCAGGCGCGTGAGCTCGAAGTGTTCTATTCGACCAGCCAGATCCTGTTCGGCGTCGATCTCGACGTGCTCGAGGGGCAGACGGTCGCGCTGCTCGGCCGCAACGGCGCCGGCAAGAGCACGACCATGAAGGCGATCGCCGGCCTCGCGCCGCCGCGGCGCGGTTCCGTGCGCCTGAACGGACTGGAGCTGACGGGCCGAAGGCCGGATGTCGCGGCGCGAGCGGGTCTCGGCTACGTGCCGGAGGACCGGCAGATCTTTCCCGATCACACGGTCGAAGATAATCTGCTGATCGCCCGCAAGAAGGGGCCGGGCGGGCGCATGGACTGGCCGCTTGATCGGCTGTTCGAGACCTTTCCGTTGCTGCACCCGCTCCGCAAACGCATCGCCCGACGCTTGTCCGGCGGCGAGCAGCAACTGGTCGCCATCGCGCGCGCGCTCGCCGGCAACCCGATAGCGTTGCTGCTGGACGAACCGAGCGAGGGACTGGCGCCGATCATCGTGCAGCGGATCGCTGAGACGCTGCACAAGCTGCGCGCCGAAGGGCTGACGATACTTATCGCCGAGCAGAACATGCATTTCTGTCTCGGCATTGCGAGCCATGCGCTCGTCATCGACAAGGGACAGATCGTCTATCGCGACACGATCCAGGGTCTCAAGGCGAACGAGGACGTGCGCCGCAGATATCTGGCGATGTAGGAGGCGCGCCATGATGGAAGCAAAACTCGTTCGATTGGTCCGGCGCATGCCCGACCTTGCGCCGGGCGCGTTCCATGCGCGCTGGCGCGACGGTCATTCCGCGCTCGTGCGCAGGCTTCCGGGCGTTCGGCGCTATGTGCAGTCGCATGCGCTGTTGCAGGGTTACGCCAAGGGGCCCCTGCTTTTCGACGGGATCGACGAATTCTGGTTCGAGTCGGCCGATGCGATGCGCGCCGCGCGGAAAAGCGCCGCGTGGACGTCGGTCGAAGCAAACCTCGCGGAATTTTCCGGAGAATTCGTGACGATTCCGGTCGATGTCCATGTCATCAAGGACAATCCGATCCCGGCGTCTGCAGTCAAAAATATCGAATTCGTCAATCGCCGACCGGGCATGGATCTGCATTCGTTTCGTCGCTACTGGCGCGAGACACACGGACCGATCGCGTCGCATATTCCGCCTCTGGTGCGCTACGAACAGAACCACTTAGCGTTGGAAGAATATGAAGGCGCCGCGCCCGCCTTCGACGGGCTGGCGATCACGTGGTTCCGTTCGACCGCCGACATGCGCGCGGGCGCTGCGACGCAGGCCTATGCAACAACGCGCGCCGACGAGCCTAATTTCCTGCCTGACGGCCATCTGCCGATCATCATCACGCGCGAAGTCGAAATCGATCTGGCCTAGTCAACGTCGCGTCAGCGGGGCGCCCATGCCCTCCAGCCGCTCGCGCAGCATGTCGATGCGGTCGCCACCCCAGAATAATTCGCCATCCAGCAGCATCGCGGGCACGCCGAATACGCCAAGGCGCTCGGCCTCGTCGACGATGGCGCCATGTTCCTCGCGCGCGCTGACTGTAAAGGCCGTGTATTCGTCCGCGGAACCACCCAATTTTGCGATTACCGCTTTCATTTCGTCGAGCACGTCAATGTCGAGCTGGTGCGTCCAGAACATTTCAAAGACGGTATCGTGATACGGCCGGAAAAAACCATGCCGTTGCGCGAACAGCATGCCGACGCTCGACAGGTAGCCGTTGTAGATACGGCGCGGCCCTTTCAGGATCAGCCCCTGCGCATTGGCGTAGCGGCGCGCGTCCATATAGGCGTATTTCACCTTGCGCCAGTAGTGCGGCGAACGGTCGTCGACGGAGCCCAGATATTCTGCGATCCGCAACGTATAGGGCAGCCATTCCAGTTCGACGTCGTGCGTGCGCTCCAGTTCGAACAGCGGCGCGTTCGCGACATAGGCATAGGGGCTCTTGTAGTCGGTGTAGACGCGGATCTTTCTCTTCATGTCTGCATCTTCCGTTCAACGGCCGACGAAACGCGGCTTCTTCTTTTCCAGGAATGCACGGTAGCCGATGCGGTAGTCCTCCGTCTCGGCGAACGCGTAGACCGCTATCCGCTCTTCACGCGTGACAGGGGTGGCGTCGCGCAGCAGCCGCCTGATCTGGCGCTTGTGCTCGTGGGCTGCAAGCGGACTGCTCTCGCAGATGCGTGCCGCGGTTGCTTCCGCCTCAGCGGCAAGATGTTCGTCGTCGACAACGCGGGCGACAAGTCCCTTCGCCAGCGCCTCCTGCGCTGTGAGCATGCGGCCTTCGAGCAGCATTTCCGCTAGCACGGCCGCGCCGGCCACGCGAAACACAGCCTGTGTCTCGGCGAAGGCAAGGGGGAAGCCGAGCCTGCCGACGGCCGCGCCGAACGACGCCGAGGCGCAGGCGATGCGGATGTCGCAGACGGCGGCGATCTCGAGTCCGCCGCCCATGCAGACGCCGCCGATGGCCGCGACGACGGGGACAGGAGATTCCGAGATCGCGGTGAGCGCGCCGAGCACGCAGGTCTCGTGGAAATGTTCGACCTGCGCGCGTGTCGAGCGCACGCGTTCGAATTCCGACATGTCGGCGCCGGCGCAGAAGGAATCGCCGTCGCCGCGGATGACGACGCAGCGCAGGGTTTCGTTGTTCGCGAAGGCGTCGAAGGCGTTTTTCAACTCCGCCCACATGGCGACCGTCAACGCATTGCGGCGGGGCCGATTGCCGATCGTCAGATGTGCGATCGGACCATTGAGCAGGACATCGATCTTGCCGTTCATGCGCGCTCCGGTTGTTTGGACTGCATAATTATGCCCGAGGCCGCCAATGCGTCGATCCTTTCGGGCGGTAGGCCGAAATCCGCCAGCGTCTGACGCGTGTGTTCGCCGAGGCGCGGCGGCGGCAGTCGTGTGCTGGACTCGCCCATAGCCTCCATACGGATCGGAGAGGCGACCTGGCGCAGCGCGCCGATCTCTGCATGATCGATCTGCTCGACCATGCCGCAATGGACGACCTGCGGATCGGCGAAGGTTTCGGCGAGATTGTTGATGGGACCGGCCGGGATGCCCTCGCCGATCAGGAGTTCCGTCCACTCGCGTTTCGATCTCTTTTCGAGCTTTTGCTCCATCAGTGACTTCAGCAGGTCGCGGTTGGCGAAGCGGACGGAATTGTCGATGAAGCGCGGATCGTCGATCAGCGCATCGAGGCCAAGGCATCGCGCCAGCTTGCGCCACATGTCCTGCGTCGCCGTGGCGATGTTGAGCGGGCCGTCCGCGGTCTCATAGGCGCCGTAGGGCGAGATGACGGGATGGGCGTTGCCGTTCGGCGCGGGAATTTCGCCGCACGACAGGTAGCGCTGCGCCTGCACGTTGAGCAGACCAACGAGGCCCGACAGCAGCGAGGTCTCGACATGCTGGCCGACGCCGCTTTTCTCGCGCAAGATGATTGCGCCGAGCACGCCGAGCGCCGCCCACATGCCGGCGGTGGAATCGCCGATGGCGACGCCGACGCGCGTCGGGCCGGACTCTATCGTTCCCGTCAGACTCATCAGGCCGGAATAGCCTTGCGCGATCTGATCGAAGCCCGGCCACTGGCCTGCCGGTCCAGTTCTGCCGAAGCCGGTGATGCTCGCGGTGATCAGGCGTGGATTTTTCTCGCGTAAGGACTCGTGCTCGAGGCCCATCGCCTTCATCGCGCCGGGCTTGAAATTTTCGACCAGCACGTCGGCCGAGAGCGAGAGTTCGCGAATGAGGGCGAGCCCTTCGGGTTTGCGGAAGTCGATGGCAAGATCCCGCTTGTTGCGGTTGGTCGAGAGAAAATAGGTGCTGACGCCGTGATCGAACGGCCCCCAGGCGCGACTCATCTCGCCGTCCGGCAACGGTTCGATCTTAACGACGTCGGCGCCCATGTCGGCCAAAATCATTGCGCAGAACGGCCCCGAGAGAGCGCGCGTGAGATCGAGCACGCGCACTCCGGCGAGCGGCAGGATCACTTGTTCATCACCAGATTGGGCAGCCACATGGCGATGCCAGGCACGAAGCAGAGCAGCAGCACGGCGAGGATCATCAGGGCGACGAAGGGCAAGGTGCCCCAGATCACGTCGCTGAATTTTATGTCTGGCGCGATATTCTTGATCACGAACAGGTTGAGCCCGACCGGCGGATGGATCAGACCCATTTCCATGACGATGGTCATGACGACGCCGAACCAGACGAGATCAAAGCCGGCGCCGCGCAGCGGCGGCAGGATGATCGGCGCGGTCATGAGGATGATGCTCGCGGGCGGCAGGAAGAACCCCAGCACGACCACCATCAGCAGGATCGCCATCAGCAGCAGCCATGGCGAGAAATGCTGCGCGACGATCCATTCCGCCGCGCTCTGCGAGATGTACAGGTAGCTCATCACCATCGAATAGAGCAGCGACATGCCGATGATCATGAGCAGCATGGTCGACTCGCTGACGGAGGCGACGAGCAGCGGCTTCAGATCCCTGTAGCGCCAGGCGCCGTAGATGAGGATGATGAGCACGAGCGCCAGGATCGCGCCGAGGCCGGCCGTCTCGCCGGGGCTGGCGTAGCCGCCGTAGAGCGCGCCCATCACGCCGATCAGCAGGATGAGGAACGGCATGATGCGCGGCAGTGCGTTGAACCTGTCGGCCATGGTGAACACGTCCTTGCGCAGGATGGCGTGTTCCTTGCCGACGCGCTCGGCGTCGCGATGTTCTTTCTGGTAGCGCAGTACGGCGTAGACCGCGAACATCATGCTGAGCAGCAGTCCTGGCCCCAGACCGGCGAGGAAAAGGCGTCCGAGCGATTGCTCGGCTGCGACTGCGTAGAGAATCATGGTGATCGAGGGTGGCAGCAGAATGCCGAGCGTGCCGCCGGCGGCGATGATCCCCGAGGCGAGGCCCGGGGAGTAACCGCGCCGGCGCATTTCAGGGATGCCGGCGCTGCCGATCGCCGAACAGGTGGCCGCGCTCGATCCCGCCATCGCCGCGAACAGCGTGCAGGCGATGACGTTGGCAACGCCGAGGCCGCCGGGCACGCGGTTCATCCAGACGTAGAGCGCATTGTAGAGATCGGCGCCGGCGCGCGAGCGGCCGATGGCGGCGCCCTTCAGCACGAACAGCGGGATCGTCAGCAGCGTGATGTTGGCGATCTCCTGGTAGACGTTTTGCGCGACCGTGCCGAGCGAGGCAGCGGGCATGAACATCATCATGAAGGACATGGCGACCGCGCCTAGCGCGAAGGCGAGCGGGACGCCGGCAAACAGCACGACGAGCGTGACGCCGCCATAGAGCACGCCGAGGGTCAGCGGGTTCATGCGTTCTCCTTGGGGGAGGAGATGGTCTCGACGAGTTGCACTACGATGCGCAGCGTCAGCAGCGTCATGCCGGCGGTCATCAGGGAATAGGGAATCCACAGCGGCGGCGCCCAGGCTGAATCGGTGACGCGGCCGTCATCAAAGGCTTCGAGAAAGATCAGCCACGACTGCCAGGTGAAGAATCCGCAGAACAGCAGCGAGACAATGTCGGCTATGAACAGGCGGACATGCTCAATGCGGTCAGGAAAATAGCCTTCGATCGCCTCGATCGCGATATGCCCGCGCCGCGACTGAACGAAGGGGGCGGACATGAAGGTGGCGCCGACAAGCAGGAACACCGCCATCTCGTCCTGCCAGTCTGTCGAGGAATGCAGCAGGTAGCGCACGGCGATCGAATAGCTCAGCACGAGGCCCGCGCCGATCGTCGCGAAGGCGCAGAGCGCGACGAGCAGGCCGTCGAGCCGGTCGAAAAGGCTGCGGATGCGGCCGAGCGCGCCAAGGAGCGCTGCGGCCGCGTGCGTCTGATCGCTCAAGCCTCCTCCGCCATCTTCAGGAAGCGGGCGGTCGAGGCGGAGCGGGCGGCGAAATCCTTCCACGCGCTTTCGCGCGCCAGCGCCGTCCATTCGTCGAGCGCGGCCTGGTCCATCTCGACGGTCTGCGCGCCGGCCTTGGCGTAGACGTCCGAAAGGCGCTTGTCATCGTTCTTGGAGCCTTCGAGGCCGAAGGGCTCGATCTGCTCGCCGACCTCGATGATCAGCTTCTGCTGGTCCGGCGCCAGCGAGTCGAAGATCGATTTCGACATGAGCAGAGGCTCGAACACGAAGAAGAAGCTGCGGCCGCCGGCCGACAGCAGGCCCTTGCTCAGCTCTTCGAGCTTGAAAGAGATGAGGCTCGACGAGGTCGTCGCGGCCGCGTCGATCGCGCCGGTCTGCATCGAAATGTAGATTTCGTTCGAGGGCATGTTGGAGGCCGCGGCGCCCGCGGCCTTGAACATCATGTCCATCTCGCGGCTGCCGCCGCGGATCTTCAGGCCCTTTGCGTCGGCCGGCCTGATCACCGGTTTGCCGCGCGAGGCGACGCCGCCGGACTGCCAGAGCCAGGTGATGATCTTGATGCCCTTTGCCTCAAGCAGGGCGGTCATTTCCTTGCCAATCGGCTTTGTCTTCCAGCGATAGGCCTGCTCGTAGCTCGTCACGACGGCCGGCATGAAGGTGAGGTTGAGCTCGGGAATCTCGCCGCCGGCGTAGGTCGTCGGATAGAGCGACATATCGAGCGCGCCTTTCTTCAGTGCGTCGAACTGCGCGAAGGTCTTCATCAGCGAGGAATTCGGATAGATCTCGAACTTCAGCGCGCCGTTGCTGCGCTTTTCCACTTCAGCGGCGAATTTGCGGCAGAGTCGGTCGCGAAAATCGCCGGTCTCGCCGGACGACCCCGGAAACTGGTGGGAGATTTTGAGCGTGCGCGCGTCGGCGCGGGCAGCGCCAGCCAGCCCGATGATCGCCGGCGCGGCTATGCCACCGAGCGCGGCGCGGCGAGTGATTCCGTTCGTCATATGCTCTTCCTCCCGTTGCGCCGGATCTGGCGATTGATCGCCCTGTTCGAAGCCGGTTTCTCCTCGAAACCTATTGTCGCGTCGCGTGACCTTTCGTTCAAGCGGCCCCATTGAATACCGCGAGATGTCGGATCACCGACTCGTATAAGCCCGCCAGGGGCCGCCGCAGATCTTCGGGGGACGTCCGCTCCAGCACTTCGGCGACGCGACGCGCGACTAGGCTTGCGACATGCTGCGCGCGGCGCGCCTCCAGCCGTCCCTTTGCCCCGGCGCGTTCCGCAAGCCAGGCCTGATGACGGTCGATCTCCTCCGCTAGCGCGGCGACGCTGGCCGAGTCCCGGATCGACGTCTTGACGATCGGCGGGGCCCAACCGGACGGCGCTTCGCCGCGCAGTTTCATCACGCCGGCGAGTTCGGACGCCAGTTGCTGCGCGCCGGGCTGGTCGGCCTTGTTGACGACGAGAATGTCGGCAGTTTCGAGAATCCCGCCCTTCATCGCCTGGATCTGGTCGCCGGCGCCGGGCGGCATCACGAGCAGGATCGTGTCGACGACATGGCGCACGGCATATTCCACCTGACCGACGCCGACCGTTTCCAGAATGGCTTCGGCGAATCCAGCATTCTCGATGATCTCGAGCATGTCGGGGAGATTGTCGGCGAGCCCGTCGTGGCTGCGGCGGCTGGCGAGCGAGCGGATGTAGACGCGCGCATTCTGTGCGAGATCTTCCATGCGGATTCGGTCGCCGAGAATGGCGCCGCCGCTGACCGGGCTGGTCGGGTCGATGGCGAGAATGGCGATGTCGCCGTCGCGCGCGAGACGCTGCCGCACGAGCGCGGCGATCAGGCTGCTCTTGCCGGCGCCGGGCGGGCCGGTGACGCCGATGCGCCGGCAGGCGCCGCTCGCGCCCTGCGCGCTCGCCAGCACGTCAGCGACGGAGGCGTTGGCCGTGCGGCTCAAGGCGCGCCCCAGCGCCCTGCGGTCGGTCTTTTGAGGAGCGTTCATGCAGCGCCGCTCGTCAGCAGAATATCGTTGTGTTCGCCGAGCAGCGGCGGAGGCGCGAAGGTCTGCGCGCCGCTTGTCTTCAGGGGATTGCCGACCGAGCGGATCACGCCATGCGGCGTGTCGATCTCGATCACCATGCTCCTCGCGCGCACCTGTTCGCTGGCGAGCGCGTGTTCGAGCGACGACACTTCCGCCGCGACGACGCCGAGCGGCGCGAGCCGGTCCATCCAGTCGCGCGCGCCGGCCTGCTGCAGCACCGCGGCGATAGCCTCGACAACCGCCTCGCGATTGGCGCGGCGCGCTTCCATCGTCGCGAAGCGCGGATCGTCGATCCATCCAGGCTGGCCGGCTTCGAGCGAGAATTTGCGCCAGAAATCGTCGTGCGTGACGAACAGGGTCAGCCAGCCCTCGTGCGTCGGGAACACTTGCGCCGGCACCATGTAGGGATGCGCCGAGTGCGCGTAGCGGCGCGGCTTAACGCCGAAATTGAGCCAGGCGGACGCGATGTAGTTCAGTTGCGACAGCATGACGTCGTACATGGCGACGTCGATCTGCCCACCCTTGCCTTCGACGAGTTTTGCCAACAGGCCGAGCGCGCCCATCATCCCCGCAGAATTGTCGACCGCCGAATAGCCGGTCTTGGTCGGCGGCGCATCGGGCTCGCCGGTTAGTTGCATCACGCCGGTCATCGCCTGGATGACGTAGTCATAGGCCGGACGATCGGCATAGGGGCTGGCGAGGCCGAAGCCGGTCAGCGCGACGCAGACCAGCTTCGGGTTGATTTTTTGGAGCGCCTCGTAGGTCAGGCCGAGCTTCTGGATGGCCGTCGGACGCAGGTTGGTGACGAGCGCCTGCGCGCTGCGGGAGAGCGCGTGCAATTGAGCCTGTCCCTGTTTCGAGGCGAGGTCAATGACGACGCTGCGCTTGTTGCGGTTGAGGCAGGCGAAATATTCGTTGTGCGGGCCGATGGAGTTAGGGCTGACCTTGCGGGCGATGTCGCCCTCCGGCGGCTCGATCTTGATCACGTCCGCGCCGAGATCTCCGAGCAGGAGCCCGCAGTAGGGGCCGGCCAGCATATGGCCGATTTCGAGAATTCTGACACCTGCGAGCGGACCGCTCATTTCAGCGTCTCGGCGATGGAAGCGACGACATCGGCGAGCGGCATCTCGCTTGTGTAGATCTTCTTCACGCCGAGCGCGAAGAGATCCGGCCAGTCCTCGGCAGGAATGGTGCCGCCCAGAAAGATCGGAATGTCCGCGGCTTCGATCGCATCGAGGCTCTCGCGTGTCTGTTGCACGAGATCGCGATGGCTGCCGGAGAGTACGCTCAGGCCCACCGCATCGACGTCCTCGTCCACGGCGATGCGCGCGATGTAATCGGGCGTCTTGCGCAGGCCCGTGTAGATGACCTCGGCGCCGGCGTCGCGCAGGGCGAGCGCGATCACCTTGGCGCCGACGTCGTGGCCGTCGAGGCCGGGCTTGGCGATGAGAATGCGCTTGCCCTTCAGCGCATGCGTTTTCGCTTGCTCGCTCATAGGCCCACAGGCTCCTCGAAATTGCCCCACGGGCCCTTCAGTCGCTCGACCATTTCGCCGACCGTCGCATAGGCATGCGCGCAATCGACGAGATAGGGCATCAGGTTCTCGCGATCCTTTGCGGCGGCGTCGGACAAACGCGCCAGTTCGCGTTCAACGGCGGCATTGTCGCGGGACGCGCGCACCGCCTCGAATTTCTCGACGACGCGTCTTGCGGCGGTCGGGTCGACTTTGAACATTTCGCCCGACGGCACGCCTTCGCCGGAGCGTTCGAAGGCGTTGACGCCGACGACGATGGTCTCGCGGCTGTCGACCTTCTTCTTCCGCTCGTGCGCACGTTCGGCGATCTTGGCCTGCATCCAGCCGTCCTCGATCGCCTTGACGACGCCGCCGTAGGCGTCGATCTCGTTCATCACGCGGCGCATCTCGTCTTCCATGCGGTCGGTCAGCGTCTCGACGAGATGGCTGCCGCCGAGCGGATCGACGGACTTGGCGATACCGCTCTCGAAGGCCACCACCTGCTGAGTGCGCAGCGCCAGTTCAGCGGCGAATTCCGTGGGTATCTGGAAGGCCTCATCATAGGCGGCGGTGAAGATCGACTGCGCGCCGCCCATCACGGCCGCCATGGTCTCGATCGCAACGCGCATGACGTTGTTGTAGGGCTGCGCGGCAGTGAGCGAGGAGCCGCCGCAGACAACGCCGAAGCGGAACATCAGCGCCTTCTCGTCGATCACGCCGTAGCGTTCCCTCAGCAGTTTCGCCCAGAGCCTGCGTCCGGCGCGGAACTTGCAGACTTCCTCGAAGAAATCCATGTGGACGTAGAAGAAGAAGCTCAGTCGTTTGGCGAATTTCGCGACGTCACCGCCCCTTGAGATCAGTTCGTCGACATAGGCGAAGCCGTTCGCCAGCGTGTAGGCCATTTCCTCGACAGCGGTCGAGCCCGCGTCGCGTACATGCGCGCCGGCGATGGAAATGGGATTGAAGCGCGGCGTCACGTCGTTGGCGTAGAGGATGGAATCGGCGATCAACCGCATCGACGGCCGCACCGGGAATATCCACGTCCCTCGCGCGACATATTCTTTGAGGATGTCGTTCTGGATCGTGCCAGTCAGCTTTTCTCGTGCGACATTCTTCTTGTCCGCGCACGCCACATACATGGCGTAAATGATCGCCGCCGTTCCATTGATGGTGAAGGAGGTCGAAATTTTCGACAGGTCGATGCCGTCGAACAGGATTTCCATTTCCGAAAGGGTCGACAGCGATACGCCGACTTTGCCAACTTCCGGCCGCGCGATCGGATCGATCGGATCGTAGCCACACTGCGTCGGCAGATCGAGCGCGACCGACAGGCCGGTCTGGCCCTGTTCCAGAAGGAACTTGTAACGCTGGTTGGAATCCTCGGCGCTGCCGAAGCCCGCGTATTGCCGCATCGTCCAGAGACGGCCGTTGAACCCGTCGGGGAAGATCCCGCGCGTGAACGGGTATTCGCCGGGCAGGCTATCGTCCGGCTTGTGGTTGCGCGCCGTGGCGACGAGCGGAATCTCGACGCCGGACGGCGTTCTGAGGCCTGAGACTTCAGGAGGCGATGTTCGAGCGGGCAAACCGGACACAGACGACTCCCTTACTTTTTGGCGCCGGCCATGGCGGCGACGGCGGCCCAATGATCGTCGTGAACCCAGGCTGCGGCGAAGCGGGCGCCTTCGCTTTTCGCGCGCTCGCCGGGTGTGCCGCCGAAGCGATGCATGATGGCGAGCGATTTTATGGCGCGCATGACCTGCGGGCGCTGTTTCATCTCCACGAGATAGGTCGCGACGAAAGCCTCGACGCCCTCGGCCGGCGCAACGGCGTCGACGATGCCCGCGCGATGAGCGGCTTCGGCGTTCAATATTTCGGCGGTAGCCAGCAGCCGCACCGCGCGGCTCGGACCAACCAGCGTGAACAGATCCGTGCCGCCACCCCATGCGGGCGCGATGTTGAGTTTCGCCTGCAAAAAGCCGATGCGTGCGTGGGCGAGCGCGATGCGATGATCGCAGGCCATCGACAGTTCCGCGCCGCCGCCGAGCGCATCGCCGTTGACGAGCGCGACGACCGGCACAGGAAAGCGACGAATCTCGTCGAAGGCGCCGCGCGTGCGCGCGGCGAAGGCGACCGCCTCGGCCTCCGTTCGCATGGATTCGAGTTCCTTGAGGTCGCCGCCCGAGGCGAAAGCCTTGTTGCCGGCGCCAGTCAGCACGGCGAGCGCGACGTCCTCACGCATCGCCCAATGTGAGAAGGTCGCGCCGATGGCCGCGATCAGCGCGTCGCTCAGCGCATTGCGCTTTTCCGGTCGCTGCAACGTCACACGCAACACGCCATTGGCCAGATCGGCCGAAATCAAATCGTTCACCTGCTTTCCTCGATCTCTCGGCATGCGGCGGCGAGCCGCCGCTGATGTTCTGCTACATGCTCGTTCATGCGATGCATGGGTCCGGCGACGGCGATGCCGTATGTATCGTCGCGGAATTTCACGGGCGCGGCGATCGCCATGACGTCGGCGACGTTCTCGCCGCGCGTGATGGAATATTTTCGTGCGATGGTGGCGTCGATCTCTTCGGCGAGACGTGCGCGGTCGACGATGGTCGCGTCCGTCATCGCTTCGAGCTTCAGTTTCGACATCGTCTTTTCGCGCGCGGGCGCGGTCATGGCGCCGAGCAGCGCCTTGCCGATGGCGCTGGAATGCAGCGGCTTCAGATCGCCGGGCCGTGCGGTGTAGCGGATGTTTTGTGCGCCTTCGAGAACGACGAGATAGACGACCCGGCCGCCCTGCTCCTTGCCGAGGATCGCGGTCTCGCCGGTCGCGTCGCGTAGGGCCTCCAGCCGCGGCAGGATGCGCTGCAGCCAAGGGTCGGCGGCGGCGATGGTCGCGGCGATGTCGTACATTTTTCGCGTGGGATAGATCTGCTTGTGCGGGCCGGCGCCGAACAGAAATCCACGATTGGTCAGAGACTTAACGAGGTTAAAGCAGGACGACAGCGGCACGTCGAGCGCGGTCGCCAGTTCGCTCAGGGTGAGCGGCTGTCGCTCCCTTGCGAACAGTTCAAACAGGTCGAGAGTTCTGCTGGCGGATTTCACATCCATGAAATAGATTTCAGCATATGATGATTTGCGAGTCAACGACCGGACGTTCCCCGAAGGACGTCCAGACCTGCGTCCGGAGCGGTTGCGCATGGCCGTAGCCGGCTGGAAGGCAAAGGCGCAGATCCTGCTGGTGACGATCTATCCGCAGGCCGTCGTCTCCATGCTCGCAATGACGCCGCCAATCATGGCGAACGAGATCGCCGCCTCGCTCGGCCTCTCGCCGGAGATCGCCGGCTTCTACGTCGGGCTCGTCTATGTCGGCGCGATCGCCAGTTCGTCCTTCACCGCTTCGCTAATCACCAGCTGCGGTCCGCTGCGGACGAGTTTTGTTTGCGTGATCGCCGGCGGCGTGGGGCTCGCGCTGTTCGCACTCTTCAACGTCATCGCCGCGCTGGTCGCGACTGTCCTGATCGGTCTCGCCTACGGGCCGCTGACGCCGGCGAGTTCGCATGTGCTCGCGCGCTATCGCACACAGGGCGGGATGAATTTTCTCGTTTCGGTGCGGCAGACGAGCGTGCCGATTGGCGGCGTGCTGGCGGGCCTCGTCGCGCCGCCGCTGGTGGTGGGGCACGGATGGGCCAACGCCTGCGCGCTGATCGGGCTTGCCACGGCGGCATCCGGCGCATTGCTAGGGGTCGCGCTGAAGATTGTGCGCAATGAGCCGCCGGATGCGCCGCACGGACACAGCGCCAGCATGCTGGAGCCCGCGCGTTTCATCCTGCGCCGCCCAGGCCTGACTCGGCTCGCGTTGAGTTCGATGATCTATGCGGCGATGCAACTCGTCTTGAGTTCGTTTCTCGTCGTCTATCTCACTGGCGCCACCGGGCTCGATCTCGTGCGCGCCGGCGCGCTGCTGAGCGCCAGTCAGCTTGCAGGCGTCGGCGGGCGGCTGTTCTGGGGCTATGTCGCCGATCGCGCCTCCTCTCCGCGCGCGGTGCTGCTGGTGATCGCCGTGCTGATGGCGTTGGCGGCCGCGCTGATGAGTCTGTTTTCGCCGGCCTGGCCGATCCTCGGCCTCGCGGGCGTCGTCGTCCTGCTCGGCGGCACAGCGAGCGGGTGGAACGGCGTGTTCCTTGCTGAGATCATGCGCGATGTGGGCGCGGCCGAAGTGGGCCTCGCGACATCAGGCAGCCTGATGTTCACCTATCTCGGGATTGTGTTCGGGCCGAGCCTGTTCGGTGCGGCGGCCTCGCTCATCGGCTTTCCCGGCGCCTATATCGGCATGGGCGCCGCGGTTCTCGTAGCGGGCGCTGCGGCGGCGATGAAGCCGCGCGCGAAATAGCTCGATTGCGGGTAGTGTCCTAATTTGATTTCAGGCGTCGCGTATCCAACCTTGTCGCCGCCACCATGAAATTTCATGAAGACCGTTGATGGCGCTGGAAGGGCGGCTCGGCGGCTGGACCGTAGTTGCGCCGACCCGATCGATAAACTGTTTGCCCGCGTGAACGCCGCGCGCCAGAAGCTCACGCCAGATGCGCGGCCAGCCATAGGCGCCCTTCATCTCATTGAAAATCGCCCTGATGTGCGTCAGCAGAGCTATGTCGCAAAGTCTGCTTCCGGGATCAGCGGACGCCGTATCTCTCGTATGACGCGCGCGATATTGATGATAGCCGCTGACGCTGACGTTCAGCGCACGACATTGCGCCGCTGCCGGCCAGACCGTCCGATGTCGCTCGATAAAGGCGTATTGAAGTGGCCCCCGATTTTGGGACCAATGGCGTAGTTGGAGGGAGCCTGCTCCGAATGACATGGAACGGAGCGGAAAATGACGAAGGCAAGACGTAAGATTGACGCGGCGCTGAAGGCGAAGATCGCTTTGGAGGCGCTGGGCAAGCAGGCGACGATGAACGATCTGGCGCAGCGCTATCAGGTTCATCCGAACCAGATTTACGCATGGAAGAAGCAGCTTCGGGATTTCGCGGCGCGCGCCTTCGATGCCGGGATCGCTCGGGACGCCGACGCTGCGGTGGCGCGGGAGATCGAGAAGCTTCACGCCAAGATCGGGCAGTTGCGATTGAAAATGATTTTTTCGCCAAGGGTTCGGCAAATAAGCGCGTCGAACTGTCGAGCCAAGCTCGATCGCGATCATCCCGATCTGTCGGTTCGCCGACAATGTGCGATGCTCGGCGTGGCGCGATCGAGCGTCTGCCGGAAGCCGGCGCCGGCCAACGACAACGATCTGGCTCTGATGCGCCGTATCGATGCGCGGCACACCGAGCGCCCGTTTCTCGGCTCGCGGCGGATCGCCAAAATGTTGGGCCAAGCGGGTCTGCTGATCAACCGCAGCGCGTACGGCGGCTGATGCGGCTGATGGGGATCGAGGCGCTCGGGCCGGAGCCGAGGACGACCCAGCCCGCGCCGGGGCACAAGATTTATCCTTACCTCTTGCGTGACATGACGATCGACCGGCCGAACCAGGTTTGGGCGGCAGACATAACGTACATCCCGATCGGCCGGGGATCCCTCTATCTGGTCGCGGTGATCGACTGGGCAAGCCGGGCCATTCGCTGGCGCCTTTCCAACACGATGGACGCCTCGTTCTGCGTCGCCGCATTGGAGAAAGCGCTGGCCAAATACAGAAACGCGAGTTGCAGAAACTCGCCGATGATTCGAATATTCGACGAGCCGCGCCTCATTGTTCAGTCGGAGGAATCGTTTGAGCAAGTCCGTCGTCTTCCTCGCGCGCAAATTGTCGAAAGTGTATCGGACAGGAGCGATCGACGTCGTCGCACTGCGGGACCTCGATCTGGAAATCTTCCAAGGGGAGTTCATCGTGATGCTCGGCCCCTCGGGCAGCGGCAAGTCTACTCTCCTGAACATACTGGGCGGACTCGACTGTGCGACCTCGGGCCAGGCGGCCTGGCGCGATCACAATCTCGTTGCGGCGACTGACGACGATCTGACGGTGTACCGTCGACAACATGTCGGGTTCGTTTTCCAGTCGTACAACCTCATCCCGAGCCTGACCGCCCGGGAGAATGTGGCTCTCGTGACTGATATCGCGGACAATGCGCTGTCGCCCGAGGTAGCCCTCGCAAAGGTCGGGCTGGCGGATCGCCTCGAACATTTCCCTTCGCAACTGTCGGGGGGCGAGCAGCAACGCGTGGCGATCGCGCGCGCGATCGCCAAGAACCCGGATGTCCTCCTGTGCGACGAGCCGACGGGCGCGCTCGATTCAAGAACAGGCGTCAGTGTGCTCGCCGCGCTCGACGAGGTGAACAGATCGCTTGGCTCCACAACCATCGTCATCACGCACAATATAGCGATTGCAGCCATGGCGGATCGGATCCTCCACATGCACGACGGCGCGATCAGCAAGATCGATGTCAACACGTCCCGCGCGCGCCCGCAGGAGATCAGTTGGTGAAGGCGCTGGACAAGAAGCTTCTGCGCGATTGCCGCCAGCTGGCTGGCCAGATCGTCACGATCGCCCTGGTGATGGCCTCAGGCATCGCGGTATTCATCAGCGCGCTCACGGCGTACCACTCGTTACTGGCTTCGCGGGCGCGCTTTTACGAAGAGACGCGGTTCGCAGACGTCTTTGCGCGGCTCAAGCGCGCGCCGCGGTCCGTTGCGGAGCGCATCGCCGAGATTCCAGGCGTCGCCCAATCTGAGGTCCGGCTCGTCTTCGATGTTACAATCGACGTTCCCGGGCTGACTTTGCCTGCGTCGGGCCGCATGATCGCGCTGCCGCCCGACCGCGCGCCCCGCATCAACACGCTCAGGCTTCTGGCCGGTCGCATGATCGCGCCGGACCGCCTGGACGAGGCGATGGTCACGCAGGGTTTTGCGGAAGCAAACACTTTGCGGCCCGGGGATACGATCTCAGCCATTCTCAACGGCAGAAAGCAGGTCTTTCGCATTGTCGGAATCGTCGCGTCGCCCGAATATGTGTTCGCGGTCGCGCCAGGCGAAGCCTTGCCAGACGACAAGCGTTTCGGGGTGTTCTACGTGGCGCATGATGCGCTTGCCCACGCATTTGCAATGGAGGGCGCTTTCAACGACGTCGCCGTGACACTTTCGCCGGGCGCAAATCCCCGCGCGGTGGAACTGGCGCTGGATCGCCTGCTTGAACGCTGGGGTGGGCTCGTCGCTCACGACAGGAGTCTCCAGACCTCGAATCGCTATCTGGACGACGAAATCAAGCAGCAGGGAACGATGGCGACGACAATCCCGCCAATATTCCTGTTGGTCTCGGCGTTCCTGCTTCGTGTCGTCATGGAGCGCCTGGTCGCCTCGCAGCGCGAGCAAATTGCGACCCTGAAAGCGCTGGGCTACGGACGCGAGATTGCGTGGCATTTCGGAAAATTCGCCGCTTTCGTCGTTGCGTTGGGCGTGGCGTTGGGCATTACGCTCGGCGTCGGCACGGGAAAGGTCGTCCTTTGGACCTACCGGCCATTCTTTCGCTTTCCGGAATTCGTGTTCGATCTTCGCGCATGGACGCCGCTGGCCGCCGCCGCGCTCGCTTTCGTCGCGGGCTTGGGAGGCGCGCTGGCGGCCGTGCGCAACGTCGAGTGTCTGAGACCCGCCGAAGCGATGCGGCCGCCCGCGCCGCCGTCCTACCAGTCGCGCTATCTGCGGTCGCGCGCCGGGGTGCCGGCGCGCTGGATGATGGCGATCCGTGGCGTCGTCGTCCATCCCCTGCGGGCGGGTCTGACGCTCGGCGGCATTGTCGCTGCGGCTCCCCTTGTTCTGATAAGCATATTCTGGACCGACGCGCTGAATTACATGATCGACGTCCAGGTCGCCGCCACCGAGAGGTCGGACGCCGTCGTCAGTTTCGTCGAACCGCTCTCTCCGCGCGTCCTGGAGGAAGTGCGCCGCATGCCTGGCGTCATCTTCGCGGAGCCAATTCGCAGCGCGCCCGTGCGGCTCCGCGCCGCCAATCGCTCGTACGAGACAGCGCTGCTCGGCATCTCGCACGATCAACGGCTCCGTCGTACGCTCGACGAGAACCTGAAGCCGATCGAGACTGCGACGGGCGGACTCCTTCTGGCGCGCCGTCTCGGTGAAAAGCTGGGCGTCAAGGTCGGCGATCCCGTGGACGTCGAGATCCTCGAAGGTCGCAGATTACGGCGGACGGCTCCGACCGCTGGTCTCGTGAACGATCTCATCGGCCTGTCGGCCTATATGGACCGGGCGTATCTGGGCCGTTTCCTGCAGGAAGACAGCCGCTTCAGCGCAATCGCGGTCCGGCTGGACAGCCGACAGACGGATGCGTTCTACGAGGCGGTCAAACGGACCCCGAAAATCGCAACTGTCAGTCTGACCGCCCGCGCCATGCGCAATTTTCGCGAATCGACAGGCGCGGTGGTCCTGCTTCTGGCCGGCTTCTTCACGCTGTTCGCGATCACGATCGCCTTCGGCGTCGTCTACAACAGCGCGCGGATCGCGTTTCATGAACGCTCAGCCGAGCTCGCGACGCTGCGCATTCTTGGTTTCACGAAATTCGAGACGGCGCGCATTCTCTTCGCCGAGATCGCAGTCGAGGTGTTCGTCGCCATCCCGCTCGGCCTCATCGCCGGACATTTTCTCGTTCGCTGGATATTGAAGGCGTTCGAAACGGAAATGTTCGAAATTCCCGCAGCGGTGGCGCCATATTCCTATCTGCTGGCCGGCGCCCTGGTGCTCGGCTCCGCCATTGCTAGCGTGGCGATCATAGGCCGCGGCGTCTGGCGCCTCGATCTGGTTTCGGTTCTCAAGACACGAGCATGACAATGGTCTGGCGCCTTCGCACGTTCCTTTTCATCGCCGTCGTCGGGGCGATCGCCGGCGTCTGGCTTCTGTTGCGCCCGGCTCCGATTTCGGTCGAAACCGCGCAGGTCAATCGCGGGCTTTTCGTCAGGACGATCCTCAACGAGGGCAAGACGCGGGTGCGCGATCGATACGTCGTGTCGGCACCGATTGCCGGCATGCTCGGACGCGTGACGCTGAAAGCGGGCGACCCCGTCGACGGATCGACGGTTGTCGCGATCGTGTCGCCGGGGCAGACGCCGCTGGACGATCCGCGCGCGCGGCGCCAGCTGGAGGAACGTCTCGGCGTCGCCGAGGCGGCGCACAATCGCGCGACCGTCGCCGAAGCGCGCGCCCGCGCCCGTCAGCTACAGGCCCAGGCGGACCTCGCCAGAACCAGATTGCTCGCTGAGCGCGGCGTCGTCGCCACGGCGCGCAGGGAGCAGGACGAGTTGGCCGCAACTGTGGCGGAGCGCGAATTGCAGGTCGCCCAATTCGACGTGCATGTTACGGAGCACGAAGAGGCGCTGGCGCGCGCCGCACTCCAGACCGACGCTGCCGGGGATGGGGCGCGCGCTATCGAAATCAAGTCGCCGGTCGATGGGGTCGTTCTCAAGCTGATCCAGGAGAGCGAGGGGCCGATCGCGGTGGGCGCTCCGATCATGGAAATCGGCGACCCGGCCCGGCTCGAAATCGTCGTCGACGTCCTGACGACCGATGCGGTCCAGATCGCGCCGGGCGCACCGGCGACGATCGAGCGCTGGGGCGGCTCGCGCAATCTGCAGGCGCGCGTGGCGCGGGTAGAGCCCGGCGGATTCACCAAGGTCTCGGCTCTCGGCATAGACGAGCAACGGGTGTTCGTGATCCTCGATATTGTCTCGCCGCGCGTAGAGTGGAAGAGTCTCGGCGACGCCTATCGCGTCGAGGCGCGCATCGAGACCGCGCGCGCCGAAAACGTGTTGGTCGCGCCGGTCAGCGCCTTGTTCCGAAGCGGCTCCGGGTGGGCGGTCTTCGTCGCCGAAAGCGGACGCGCACGCATGAAACACGTGGCGGTCGCGCAGCGCAACGACACCGAAGCCGTCATTTCGAATGGACTCGCTGAGAAAGACGCAGTCATCCTGTTTCCGCCGCCACCTGTCAGCGATGGCGTCGCCGTGGCCGTTCGGAAATCCACAATATGATGCGCGCTGGTTCGGACCTGGCGCCCTCGCCAACAGTGATCGGCGCCGATGGCCGTACTGGCCCGAGTCCCACCGGCGTTGCCGTTGGAGACAGTCGATCCATTGATCCCGCCTCCCGATTCTCAAATTGTGGCGCCTCGAGCGCGCACTTGTATTTCATTCCAAGCCAGTTGGAACATCTAGGGCCAGAACTCATTGATCGAGCCAGAAGATGACGGTGGCTGCGATGCAGATGGCCGACATGAACGTGTGGGCACACCGGTCGTAGCGGGTGTGGATGCGCCGCCAGTCCTTGAGCTGGCCGAAGGCCACTTCTGAAGGCTGGGTGTCTAATGCAGGCTCATCGTGCGCGAGGTCTCAGGCGCTGGGTCACTAGCGTGACCCCGGTGTAACCCCACCAAAAACGCCGCCGTTCCCAATAAGGCAACACGACGGAGAACCTCAAAGAGATTCATAGGGATCGATGGTGGGCGCACTAGGGCTCGAACCTAGGACCCGCTGATTAAGAGTCAGCTGCTCTACCAACTGAGCTATGCGCCCATCGACCGATTTGCACCGGAGGCGGCGAGATAGCAAACGCTTCCCGCCGTGTCTACCCCCGTTCGCCCCGCCCGTTGAGCGCCCGGCCGGATTACCGGCGAGGGCCCCCGCCCGTGGACTCGAGCGCCGACGCGCAGGCTGGACTGACCTTGGCCTTGTTCGTCTCCAGGCAAGCGCGCACCGCGCCGCGGCCGTGTTCGAGGCCCCGGCACAATTTCTGGATATCGTCCTGGCATGCGGCGGCGACCGGCCCGGAACCGGGCGCGGGACGCTGGGCGAATGCCGATGAAGCGAACGCGAGGCCCGCGGTAAGTGTGACAACAGCGATAAGCGCAATGCGCATGACATTCTCCTATCTTCACGCCGTGGCCGAAAGCCAACGCTACTGTTATTTGGGGAGGCAGCGCGTCCGCTCGCAGGCCCCTGCGACAACATCGCGCGGACCATACGCAATACCAAAAGGGGGCGGCGAGCCCCCTTTCGTCGTCCGGCTGCGACTTGGCAATCAGGTCGCGCGCAACGCCCCGGCTTTGCCGCGGGCGCGGTTAATCTCCAGCTTGTTGAGCGCCGCCACATAGGCGCGCGCCGAGGCGACCAGCGTGTCCGGATCGGCTCCCTTGCCCGTGACGGAGCGGCCGTCCTCCGACAGGCGCACCGAAACTTCCGCCTGCGCATCCGTGCCGCCCGTGACCGCATGCACCTGGTAGAGCTCCAGGGTCGCACTGTGCGGTACAAGCGCCCGCACCGCGTTGAAGATAGCGTCCACGGGGCCGTTGCCCGTCGCCTGATGGGTTCGCTTATCGCCATCGATGTCGAGCGTCAGCGCCGCCGACTGCGGGCCATTGGTGCCGGCGATCACCGTCAGCGCAACGACCCTTACGCGGTCGTTGGCTGTCACGATCTCATCGTCGACCAGTGCGGCAATGTCCTCGTCGTAGACGATCTTCTTGCGGTCGGCGAGATCCTTGAACCGGCGGAAGGCGTCGTTCAGGGCGTTCTCGCCGAGGTCGTAACCCATCTCCTTCAGCTTCTCGCGGAAGGCGGCGCGGCCGGAATGCTTGCCCATGACCAGCGACGTCTTGGATACGCCGACGGATTCCGGCGTCATGATCTCGTAGGTCAACGCGCTCTTCAGCATGCCGTGCTGATGGATGCCGCTCTCGTGCGCGAAAGCGTTGCGGCCGACAATCGCCTTGTTGTACTGGACCGGGAAGCTGGTCACGGCGGCGACGAGCTTCGAGGCGCGGTTCAGCATCGTTGTCTCGACCCCGATCTCGTAGGGCAGCACGTCGCCGCGCGTGCGCACCGCCATCACGATTTCTTCGAGCGAAGCATTGCCGGCGCGCTCGCCGATGCCGTTGACAGTGCATTCGATCTGCCGGGCGCCGCCAGCGACGCCCGCCAGCGAGTTCGCAACCGCCATGCCGAGGTCGTTGTGACAATGCACGGAGAAGATCGCCTTGTCGGAATTCGGAACCCGCGCGCGGACCGTCTCGAACATCGCCTGATATTCCTGCGGCGTCGTGTAGCCGACGGTGTCCGGCAGGTTGATCGTCGTGGCGCCGGCCTTGATCGCAGCTTCCACGATCCGGCACATGAAATCCATCTCGGTGCGCGTCGCGTCTTCGGCCGACCACTCCACGTCGTCCGTGTAGCTGCGGGCGCGCGTGACCGCGTCGATCGTGGACTGCAGCACCTGCTCCGGCGTCATTCCGAGCTTGACGCTCATGTGCAGCGGCGATGTCGAGATGAACGTGTGGATGCGCCCGCGCCTGGCTGGCTTGATCGCTTCCCCGCAGCGGTCGATATCCGCCAGTCCCGTGCGCGACAGGCCGGCGATGACGGCGTTCTTCGCCCGGCGCGCAATCTCGGCGACGGATTCGAAATCGCCGTCCGAGGCGGCCGGAAAACCCGCCTCGATAATATCGACACCCATGGAATCGAGCAGGTCGGCGACTTCGAGCTTCTCATCGAAGGTCATCGTTGCGCCAGGGCATTGCTCGCCGTCGCGCAAAGTCGTGTCGAAGATCAGAACCTTGTCCTTGTTGCTGCGCTGACTGGTCTGCGTGCTCATGTGATCATCCCGAAATATGAATTCGTTGGACGCCGGCGCGGAAAAGTCAGAAATGCGATCTGGCCGGCGATTGGTGTAGCTGTCCCCTCAGCGCCCAGGCCAATGGCCCAGCCGGCGCTCAGGGGCGGCTAAGAAGAAGCAGACCGGGGGCGAGGCGCGCATGCGACTGCGCGCGGGCGAAAAGCCTGCGGGCGTCGGTCTGCGTCTGGGCGGCGTTGAAAGCCACGAAATCCCCGCGATGCGCCGGGTACAGCACGCCAGCGTTCGCCATGAATAATCGATCGCGCTGCATCCGGCAAGGTCTAGCTATGCATTAATTGCATTAATACTCAAATAGCCATGCAGCATGACGTGAGATCGCGCTTGCTGTAATCGGACGCATCGGGCAGTTTGACAAGAACTGTAAGACAAAAAAGGCCGACGATATGACCGATGCGCCAATCGAAATTTGCACCCCGCCAGCGCCGGAAGGCTGGACCCTGTTCACCCTGCGGGGCGGCTATATAGACCGCAACGGCCCGCTTTATTACCGCATGGAGGAGGACGGATTCGTACTCGGAATGCGCATCGAAGAGCGGCACTGCAACCCACGCCGCGTCGGCCACGGCGGCTGGCTTATGACGTTCGCCGACATGATGCTGCCGATGGCGGCGCATCATCATCCCAAGGTCGGCCGCAAATTCCTGCCGACGATCAGCATGTCCACCGACTTCCTGGCGCCGGCGCCGCTCGGCTGCTGGCTGACCGGCCACACCAGCGTACTTCGCGTGACGCGCAATCTGGTGTTCGCGCAGGGACTGATCTATGCCGACGGCGAACTCGCCGTGCGCGTCAACGGCGTCTTCAAGATCGGCGAACCGATCGACAAACTGCTCGGCGACGCGGACAAATAGACGCCTGCGCGACGTCTTGACCGCAACGGGCTACGCAGCCACCCTTCGCGACATTGCGAGGAGCGCCCCCAATGAAATCGATTCTTGTTTTGCCCGCGATGTGCGCCGCCGCGCTCGCGCTGGCCGGCTGCAATTCGAGCGCCCCGCCGCCGCAGGCGTCCGCCCCGCAGTCCGGCCGCATCGCCATGACCCCGCCCGGCTTCAAGCTGCCTGACGGCGCGGGCTGCTCCGGCGAGATCGCACGCTACCGCGCCGTGATCGCCAACGATCACGACACAGGCAACGTCAACGACAGCGTCTACACGCAGATCGAAAGCGAGATTTCCGGCGCGGCGGCGGCATGTTCGTCCGGCGACGGCGGGCGGGCGAGCGCCCTGATCCACGCCAGCAAGAACCGGCACGGCTATCCCGGATAGAAGTCATCGGTGCGGCAGGAACCTCCGGATGCGCGCTTGCGCCCGAATTCATGCGCCAGATAGGCGTGAATGAAATCTGGCGCGCGGACGCCCGCCAGATCGCCGAGCGAGCGCACCGCGCGCATCCTTGCGAGCTCAGGTTCGCGCTCCTCCGCAAGCATGGCCTCGACACGCAGGAGGATCGCATCGGCGTGCGCTGACAGATGCAGCGGCCGCATGCAAGCGATCCGGGGACCAAGCGCGACGATCGTCCAGTGCGGATCGGCCCGCGCCTCGGCGATGTCGATGCCCGTCTCCTCCCGCAATTCACGCGCGACGCTGGCGGCGAGATCGACGGCCTCGCCGCGGACATCAGACAGATCGGGCGTGCCTGCGGGAAAATAGACCTGTCCTGCATTTGCGGTGTGTGCGCCCATTTCGCCGAGCAGAAATGCGCCGTCAGCCGAGCGCAGCGCCGCCATCGAAAAGCAGTTGCGGACGGCCTTGTCGGGAAATCCAAAATCACGCCACGCAATGAAGCCGGAGAACGAGGTTTCGAAATAGGTCGCGCGCAGCGCCCCGCCTTCGCCTTCTGGAAGGGCAAGGTCGCGGCACAGCAGCACACGCCCGTCGTAGAGGGTCGGCTTTTCGGAAACCAGTCTCTCCCAGTGCGCGGCGATTTCGTCGGCGCGCTCGCGCGCGAACGGCCAGTCGTAGGGCCTCACGCGGCAGTCCAGGCGCGAGACGCGAAATATACGGGCTTCGGCGCTCACAGCGCCAGCATCCCTTCGGCGACGCGCACGGCATGGCCGCCGATGGTGGCGGCGACAAGGCGCCCTTGCGCTACGCTCATACCCAGCGTGATCAGCGATGGCCGCCCCATCTCGAAACCCTGCTCGATGACGAGCGCGTGCTCGCCGTCCTCGGCACGCTCAAACTCCATCGCGACGCCGGCGAAGGCGGCGCAGGCCGCTCCGGTCGCAGGGTCTTCGGCGACGCCAATCCCTGCGCCGAACATGCGGGCGTGCACCGCATGTTCTGGACGGACGACCTCGCGCGCGTAGAGAAACGCCCCGCGTCCCCCGGCGACGGCCTGCGCCAGCAATTCCGCGCGGGGCCTGGCGCGTGACATCGCATCGGCATTTGCGACGGGCACGAAGCAGAAGGGCGCGCCCGCCGAAAAGACGGTCGGGCGATGGCGATCGAAGCCGATGTCTTCGGGCGAAAGCGACAATGCCGCAGCCAGCGCCGTCGCATCAGCCTCGCCTATTTTCTCGGGCAGGCGAGGCAGGGCGAAATAGGCGTAGGACGCGCCGGCGCGCGCCAGCCGGACGGTGCAATGGACGTCGCCCACCTGCTCTTCCAGCACGATCGCGAGATCGGCGCCGCCGGCAAGCTCCGGCGCGCGCAGCGACGCCAGAAGCACGGCTGTTCCGACCGTCGGATGCCCAGCGAACGGCAGTTCGGTCGCTGGTGTGAAAATTTTCACGCGCGCCGTATTGATCGGGTTGCGCGCCGGCAGCACGAACACGGTTTCCGACAGATTGAATTCGCGCGCGATTTTCTGCATCTGCGTCGCATCGAGCCCTTCGGCGTCGACGACGACGGCGAGCGGATTTCCGGCGAGCGCCTCTCGCGAGAAAACGTCGAGCGTGAAGAATCGCCAGCGCATGCGCGCAACATACGCGGTTTATCGCCGGCTCTCGACTGTGTTGCGCCTGCCTCCGCGGCTCACTCAGCCAGGGAGGCGACCAGAGGGGCGAACATGACGAGAGACCGCAGGAAGCAGAACGCCGTCCAGGCCAGAACCGCGCCCGCGGTGAGGATAAGAAAGAAGGAGCTGTAGTCGAGGATCTGCCCGCATTGCAGCCGGGAGCCGGAATTACCCTCAGCTGTCCGATAGACCCGGATAGCCGCGTAATCCAGCGCGAGCGAGAGGATCGTCGCAGCCACTCCAACCAGAACGATCCCGGTAAAATCCGTGAATTTGTAGATCAGTGGATCGAACTGTTTTTGATGCAACATGAAGACGAAGAGAATACTGAAGACAAAGAACATGATCGCGTTGATATTGACGATGAACATCCATTTTTGCGCCGCAGGCATACGATACGCATGTACGTCAGGATCCGTGTCCTGAACCGACGCGACCATGAGGATGTCGCGGCGGGCGATAGACGAGGCGTCCATAGCGATAAATCCTCCCCCGAGGATCGACTCATCCCGGAATACTGGCCGTCGGGTCGTCGATTGACCAAGAGAAACGAAACTGTATTAACGGATCGTAACAAGCGACTCCGAGCCATCATCGCGCCGCACTCGGCGAGTCGCCGGCCAAGCCTCTGATATGGGAGGCATTGCGGTCCTTCGCTCCGCCTCTGCGATCCGGGCCCGACCGCGCCTATCCCAAAATTTTCATAGCGAGATCAAGAAGATCATCGCCAGCAGCGTCCACTTTGACCGTGGGGGCGCTTTCACCCCTGCCCGCCCCCTTCTCATTTGGCCGCGCGACGAAACCGGTGCGCAGTCCGCATTCGGCGGCCGCCTTGAGGTCGTCCGAATGGGCGGCGATCATCATGCACTCCGCCGGCGACAGGTCGAACGCCTCGCACGCCGAGAGGTATACGTTCGGCTTCGGCTTGTAATCGCGCGAAAATTCCGCGCCGAGAAGCGCATCCCATTGGAATCCGTTGCGCCGCGCCAGCGCCGCCATCAGCGAGAAATTTCCATTCGACACCGGCGCGAGCATTGCGCGCTTGCGCAGGGCGGCCAGACCGCGCAGCACATCAGGCCAGGCGTCGAGTTTGCGCCACGCCAACACAAGCTGGCGCTTCGTGTCTTCGGAAATGTCCGTGAGGCCGAACGTCCCGAGAATGCGTTCGAGATTGCGCAGATGCACCACGTCGAGCCGGGCGAAGGGCTGTCGCCCCGAGCGTATCTCCTCCATGCCCGCCTGATATTCGCCGCGCCAGGCGTCGGCGAACGAGGTCCAGACCATGTCATGGCCGAGCGGGTGCAGGATCAGCCGCGCCTCGCGCGCCACGCCCTCGCGCCAGTCGACCAGCGTGCCGAAAACGTCGAAGAAAAAAGCCTTTGGCGCGCCCACGTTCCACTCCCTGCGATAGAACGCGGATTATGCGCTACAGCGACGGCTTCGGACAATCGCGCGGAGGCGGCCGCTGGATTTGCCTGTCATCCCGTTGCATTCTCCCGCGATCCAAAGGGGGAAGGCATGAAACTCTACGACCTGAAGAACGGGCTCAACCCGCGCCGCGTCCGAATTTTTCTGGCGGAAAAGGGGATCACGATTCCCTCGATCGACGTCGACATGGTCAAGGGCGAGAACAAGGGCGAAAAATATCTCGCGATCAATCCGATGGGCACAATGCCCGTGCTTGAGTTCGACGACGGAACCTATCTGGCGGAATCCATCGCGATCTGCCGTTATTTTGAAGAGTTGCAGCCAAATCCGCCGCTGTTCGGCACAACGCCGCTGGAGCGGGCGCGCATCGAAATGTGGAACCGGCGCATGGAGCTCGAAATCCAGTTGCCGATCCAGGACGTGTTCGTTCATCTGAATCCATTCTGGGCGGGACGCCGGCCGCAGGTGTCGGAATATGGGCGCGTGCGCCAGGCGCAATTGCTGGAGCGCATGGCTTGGCTCAATCGCGAACTGGGCGAGCGCGCCTATATCGCCGGAGAGACCTACACGGTCGCTGACATCACTGCGCAATGCGCCTTTGTCATGGGCCGCGCGACCGGCTCGAAGATTCCCGATGATCTGACGAACCTCGTGCGCTGGTACAATCTCGTGTTGAGCCGCCCGAGCGCTCGCGCCTGACCGCAAGTCGGGAGCCCGGCGCTCCCCGTTACATCGCCTCCGCGGCGAACAAGCGGGTCGGGGCGACGAATTCATCCTGCGCCGCGACCAGTGACAGTTCGCGCGAACCCGCCCGCATGGTATACGCCAGAACGCCGAACACCGACGAGGCTGCATTTTCCAGCGCGGCGCGCGGCGAGCGCGTTGTCAGAAAATGCGCGAAGAACAGGGCGGCGATTGCGTCGCCGGCGCCGTTGACGACAAGATCGAGTCTGGGCGTTCGCAACCGGAACAGACCTTCCGCCGACGAAACATACAGGTCGATCGCGTCCGCCGGCGTGTCCGCGACCAACGCCGACGTGACCAGGACGACCTTTGGTCCCATCGCATGCAGCCTGGCCAGCGCCTCGCGCAGCGCAGCCTGCGTCGCGACGCGCGCACCGGTCAGCCATTCGATCTCGAACAGATTGGGCGTGGCTATGTCGGCGACCTCCATCGCCAGTCGCGCAAAAAAATCGGGTACGCCGGCGCACACGTAGACGCCACGGCCGACATCTCCGATCACCGGATCGCAGCAATAGAGCGCGGCGGGATTGGCCTTCTTCGTGCGCGCGACGGCGCGCAGGATCGCCGCGCCGGTCTCGGCGGCGCCGATATAGCCGGACAGCACTCCGTCGCAGATCTCAAGTGCGCCGCACCCGGCGATTCCCTCGACGCAATCATCGATGAGTCGCTCGTCGAAGGTCTGCCCCCGCCACGCGCCATAGCCGGGATGGTTGGAAAACTGCACGGTATGGATTGGCCAGACCTCGTGCCCGAGCCTTTGCAGCGGGAACACGGCCGCAGAATTGCCGACATGGCCGAAGGCGACGTGCGACTGGATGGAGAGAATGTTCATCTCGGCAGGGTGTCATTCCTGATGCCTGACTAGCAAGCGATCGTGACTCCGCTGGGATTGCGACAAAAACCCGCCGCCGAACCCGGCGTCCCGCCGCCGCGGGAGCGTCGGCCGCTCAGGTCTCCGACGCCAGCAGCCTGTTGGTCGCCGTCTCGATCCGCTCTTCCAGCAGTTTCATGAATTCGGCGCGCGGCAGGTCGGGCATGATCGGATCAAGATATTCGAAGACGATGCGGCCGGGCTTGCGCAGGATCGAGCCGGCGAGCCAATGCGCGCCGGCGTTGGTCGCCATCGGCGTGCAGGGCGCGTGCAACTGTGAATACAGCGCGGCGACGCCGGGCTTGTAGTCCGGCGGCGCGCCAAGCGGCGACCGCGTGCCTTCTGGAAAGATCAGAACTTGCCGGCCCTCGGCCAGCGCCTTCTTGCCCTTCTCAAGCAATTGCCGCAACGCCTTGGAATGGCCCTCGCGGTCGACGGTGAGCGTCAGGCCGCCGCGATCAGCGAACCAGCCCAGGAACGGCAGGTTGCCCAGTTCCTGCTTCGTGACCACGCAAGGTTGCGGAAGCTGACTGTAGGGAGTGAAGGCGTCGAACATGCATTGGTGCTTGGCCGCGATCAGTGCGCCGCCCTGCGGCGGCTGGCCGCGCACTTCGACGCGCACAGCGCAAATCGTCCGCAACAGCATGATCGTGCCGCGGTTCCAGGTCCGGAACCAGAAGCCGGACCATTTCGTCGGCGCAATCGCGAAAGGCAGCGCGGCGAGGATGACCAGCGCCGACCAGAGCGAAAAGGCGAGCAGGAAAATCAACGAGCGCGCGAGAACCAACGTCCGCTCCCGGGTTGTAAAGGCACGAAGGAAAATAATGTGACGCAGCTGCGGATCGAGGCGTCCCGCGCCATTCCCGTCCCAAAATCACGGGCGGAGATGAAAGCCGAGGCGTGATCTCTCATGGCGCCTCCCGTCCGCCAGCAGCCCGGGGGCGCCCTGCCCCCGCGGCGTGAACGCCTCCGGTCGCCTGCATCGCCGACGACCGGCCGGATGATGTCCGGATCAGTTCTTCTCCTTGTCGACCAGCTTGTTCTTGCCGATCCAGGGCATCATTGCGCGCAGTTTCTCGCCGACGTCCTCGATCTGGTGGGCGTTGTTGCGGGCGCGGGTCGCCTTGAACGAAGTCTGGTTGACCTTGTTCTCCAGCATCCAGTCGCGCGTGAACTTGCCGGACTGGATGTCGTTCAGCACCCGCTTCATCTCGGCCTTCGTCTCCGGCGTGATGATGCGCGGCCCCGTGACGTATTCGCCGTACTCGGCCGTATTCGAGATCGAATAGTTCATATTGGCGATGCCGCCCTCATAGATGAGGTCGACGATCAGCTTCACTTCGTGCAGGCACTCGAAATAGGCCATTTCCGGCGCATAACCGGCTTCAACCAGAGTCTCGAACCCGCCGCGGATCAGTTCGACCAGACCGCCGCACAGCACGACCTGCTCGCCGAACAGGTCGGTTTCGCACTCCTCGCGGAAGCTCGTCTCGATGATGCCGGCGCGGCCGCCGCCGATCGCCGAGGCATACGAGAGGCCGAGGTCGTGCGCATTGCCGGAAGCGTCCTGATGGATGGCGATCAGGCAAGGCACGCCGCCGCCACGCTTGTACTCGGAGCGAACCGTATGGCCGGGGCCTTTCGGTGCGACCATGAGCACGTCGAGATCCTTGCGCGCCTCGATCAGGTTGAAATGGACGTTCAGGCCGTGCGCGAACAGGAGGGCGGCGCCCTGCTTCATGTTCGGGGCGAGGTCGGCGTTATAGATGTCGGACTGCAACTCGTCGGGCGTCAGCATCATGACGACGTCGGCCCATTTGGCGGCGTCGGCGACGGTCATCACCTTGAGGCCCTCGCCTTCGGCCTTCTTGGCCGAGGCCGAGCCGGCGCGCAGCGCGACACAGACGTCCTTGACCCCGGAATCGCGCATGTTCAGGACGTGGGCATGGCCCTGCGAGCCGTAGCCGACCACGGCGACCTTCTTGCCCTTGATCAGATTGATGTCGGCATCCCGATCGTAATAGACGCGCATGTTTTGTTTTCTCCTTGGGTGGGCCAGCCGCGTTGGGCAGCCTGGAATGAATTATTCGGGGGCTTGGTGACGGTTTGGGCGGGCGAGGTCAAGTCCCGGAGGCCTTCTCATTCGCGCGAGAGCGGCAATCCATGGGCGGATACGGCCATCGATTGCGTTTTGCCGCGCGATCCCCGTTTTCGCAGGGATGACCGGCCCGTCAGATCCGCTCCGGCCCGCGCGAAATGGCGGCGACGCCGGTGCGGGAGACCTCGACCAGCCCCAGCGGGCGCATCAGCTCGACGAAATCGTCGATCTTGGTGGTCGAACCGGTCAGCTCGAACACGAAGCTTTCCGTCGTGGCGTCGATCACTTTAGCGCGAAAGGCTTCGGCCAGGCGCAGCGTCTCCACCCGGCTCTCGCCCTTGCCCGCCACTTTCACCATGGCGAGTTCGCGCTGGATGAATTTTCCGCCGACCGTGAGGTCCGTGACCTTGTGGATCGGCACAATGCGCTCGAGCTGATGGGAAATCTGCTCGATCACTTCGGGCGTGCCGGTCGTGACGATGGTGATGCGCGACAGATGCTCGCCATGCGCCACCTCGGCGACGGTGAGACTCTCGATATTGTAGCCGCGGCCGGAGAAGAGACCCACGACGCGCGCGAGAACGCCGGGTTCATTGTCGACGAGCACGGACAATGTGTGGCTCTCGACATTGGATTTGCCGATGGCCGAGGAATAGGGGGAGGGAGGGGAGGCGGGAGCGTTCATGTTTGGTCGATCCTGATGAATGTTTGGTCGGTCGGGCGCTTTCTGCGATTGCTGCGCAACCGCCTGTCGCGCGTCGTTTGAATCAGGCGAGGCCGGATTCACACCAACATTTTCCCCTTGTCGTCGATCACCGAGCCGATGTCGTCGTCCTCGTCCGGCAGGATCATTTCGTTATGCGCCTTGCCCGACGGAATCATCGGCAGGCAGTTCTCGGCCTTGTCGACGCGGCAGTCGAAGATCACGACGCCGGGATGGTCGATCATCTCCTTGATCGCATCGTCGAGCTTGGCCGGGTCCGAACACCGGATGCCGTGTGCGCCATAAGCTTCGGCGAGCTTGACGAAATCCGGCAGCGCCTCGGAATAGCTCTGCGAATAGCGCCCGCCGTGCAGCAGTTCCTGCCACTGGCGCACCATGCCCATGTATTCGTTGTTCAGGATGAAGATCTTGACCGGACAGCGGAACTGCACGGCGGTCGACAATTCCTGGATATTCATGAGTATCGAGGCTTCGCCGGCAATGTCGATCACCAGCGCGTCGCGGTGCGCCATCTGCGCGCCGATCGCCGCCGGCAGGCCGTAACCCATCGTGCCAAGGCCGCCCGAGGTCATCCAGCGGTTCGGCTCGGTGAAGTAATAGTGCTGGGCCGCCCACATCTGATGTTGGCCAACCTCCGTCGTGATGTAGGTCTTGCGGTCCTTTGTGAGCTCATAAAGGCGCTGGATCGCGTATTGCGGTTTGATCGTTTCCGTGGACGGCTTGAAGGCGAGCGAATTGCGCGCGCGCCAGCCGTCGATCTTCTTCCACCAGGACTCATGCGCCTTCTTGTCCTGCTCATGCGCTCCCGAGCGCCAGAGCGTGACCATGTCCTCCAGCACATGCGCGCAATCGCCGACGATGCCGAGATCGACCTTCACGTTCTTGTTGATCGAGGACGGATCGATGTCGATGTGGATCTTCTTCGAATTCGGTGAAAACGCGTCGAGGCGCCCAGTGATGCGGTCGTCGAAGCGCGCGCCGACGGCGATCATCAGATCGCAATCATGCATGGCGTTATTGGCTTCATAGGCGCCGTGCATGCCCAGCATGCCCAGCCATTGCGGATCGGGCGCGGGATAGGCGCCAAGCCCCATCAGCGTCGAGGTGATCGGAAAGCCCGTGAGTTGCACGAGTTCCCGAAGCAGGTGCGAGGCGGCTGGCCCGGAATTGATCACGCCGCCGCCAGTATAGAACACCGGCTTCTTCGCCGCCGCCATCATCGCCACGGCCTGCCTGATCTTGTCGCGATCGCCCTTCAGCTTCGGCTGGTAGGTCTTGTGATGAATGCCGCGCGGCGCCGAATAGGTCCCGACAGCGAACTGCACGTCCTTCGGCACGTCGATCACGACCGGACCGGGGCGGCCGGCCGCCGCCACGTAGAACGCCTCGTGCAGGATTCGCGGCAGATCCTCGATCCGCTTCACGAGATAATTGTGCTTGGTGCAATGACGGGTGATGCCGACCGTGTCGCATTCCTGGAAGGCGTCCGAGCCGATCAGATGGGTCGGCACTTGCCCGGAGATACAGACGATCGGGATCGAATCCATCAGCGCGTCGGTCAGCGCCGTCACAGCGTTGGTGGCGCCGGGGCCGGACGTCACCAGCAGCACGCCGACCTTGCCGGTGGAGCGCGCATAGCCTTCGGCCGCATGGCCCGCGCCCTGTTCGTGGCGGACCAGCACGTGATGCACCTTGTTCTGGTGGAACAGCGCGTCGTAGATCGGCAGAACCGCGCCGCCGGGATAGCCGAAAATCGTCTCGACGCCCTGATCCTTCAGGGCCTCCACGATCATTTCGGCGCCGGTCATCTGTCTCGACATGGCCTTCTCCTCGGAACTGCGGTCTTTTGGCTGAATTTCGGGCAATAAAAAAGGCCCCTTTCGGGACCTGGGTAAGCGCCATCGGCGGAGTTTCGGGGTTCAGACCCGCTCCGGCTTTGGCGCTACGGTTACGATGAGCTTTGTCATGGTGAGGCTTCCTAGCGGAGCGGGACGGCGAGGTCAAGAGAGCCGCCCGCCGCCCACGCAAATTCCGGCAATTGATGCCGCGCAAACGTGAATTGCCGTTTCGCGTAGGCGCGCGTGTCGCTCTGCCCCTTCGCCACCGCTTCCTGCCGCGACATCCGCCCCTCGAGATGCGCGATCAGGCTCGGAACGCCGTGCGCCCGCATGACCGGCAGCGCCGGATCAAGGTTTCGCATCCGCAAGGCCGCGACCTCGTCGAGCGCGCCCGCCTGCATCATTTTCTCGAACCGGCTGTCGATCGCCGCGCGCACCGCCGGCCGCTCGGGCGCGAGAAAGTACCCGCGCCATTCCCCTTCCTTCAGCAAAGGCTGGGCGCGAGCCCCCTGGAAGCTCGCGAGCGGCTTGCCCGTCGCCGCGAAGACCTCCAGCGCGCGAAGAATGCGCTGGGGATCGGTCGGGCGCAGCTTCGCAGCCGTAGCGGGATCGAGTGCGGCGAGCCGTGCGTGCAACTGCGCGGCCGGAACGCCCTCCGCCCCGGCCCGGACTTTCGCGCGAATTTCCTCCGGCACGCGCGGAATGTCCGATAGGCCCTGCGTCAGCGCCTTGAAATACATGCCAGTTCCGCCGACGACGACCGCCATGCGGCCTGCGGCCCTCAGGACGTCGAGCGCGCGCGAAAAATCGGCGAGCCACAGCCCGACCGAATAGTTCACGGCGCCGTCGACATGCCCGTACAGCAGATGCTCGACCGTCGCCTCGTCCTGCTGGGTCGGCCGTGCGGACAGGATGCGCAGATCGCGATAGACCTGCATCGAATCGGCGTTGACGACCGCGCCGCCGGATCTAAGCGCCAGCTCCAGCGCCAGCGCGCTCTTGCCGCTTGCCGTCGGTCCTGCGATGAGGATGGCGCTCAACCGCCCCATATGATCGATTCCAGAGTTTCCGCCCGCCTATGGCTTCTTCCCTTTCTCACGTCGCGACGCTGATCTGCAATCCGGTCGCGCCGATCCTCGCCGACGCGCTGGTCGCGAATGCGAAATCCGCGTTGCCGGCGGCGGGCGAAGCGCGCTGGCTCGCGCCCGGCGCGGCCGTCGATCTGGAATTCGAGCCGCGGGGCGCGTTCGACCGGACGCGCCTCGCCGCCGCCCTCCGCGACGCGCTCGGCAAGGCGCCGGTGGACATCGTGCTGCAACCCATGGCGGATCGCCGCAAGAAGCTTTTCATCGCGGACATGGATTCGACCATCATCGGCCAGGAGTGCATCGACGAACTGGCCGATCTCGTCGGCCTCAAGGCGCGCGTCTCCGCCATCACCGAGCGCGCCATGCGCGGAGAGATCGCCTTCGAGCCGGCGCTGCGCGAGCGCGTCGGTCTGCTCGCCGGCCTCGACGCCGACGTCGTCTCAGACGTCATCGCGCGCCGCATCACCATCACGCCCGGCGCCAAAACGCTGGTGCGGACCATGCGCGCCAACGGCGCCTATACGGCGCTCGTCTCGGGCGGCTTTACCGCCTTCACGTCCGTCATCGCCCAACAGGTCGGCTTCCATGAGAATCGCGCCAACAGGCTGATCGTCGAGAACGGCAAATTCGCCGGCCGCGTGGTAGATCCGATCCTTGGCGCCGACGCCAAACTCGCGTCGCTGAAGGAATTGCGCGCGCAACGCGGCCTCTCGCCGGCGCAGACGCTCGCCGCCGGCGACGGCGCGAACGACCTGCCCATGCTGCGCGAGGCCGGTCTCGGCGTCGCTTGGCGCGCCAAACCGGCCGTGGCCGCCGCCGCCCACGCGCGCATCGACAATTCCGACCTGACCGCCCTGCTCTATGCGCAGGGATATTCGCGCGACGAATTCCTGGATTGAGAACAGCGAGCCTGAAGGTTCGCTGGATCTCCCTGGTGATGCCAGCCGGACGGCTCGCGGCCAAATGTTCGGCCTATCGCATTTCCGCGACGCGCCCTGCGCGTTACTCTCCCCGTGCGCCCTGAATCGCGGGCGCGCGGCGGAGCGGGCATGGAGCAGGGATTTCACTGGGAGACCTACCGGGAGCCGCTGATCTTCCTGATGACCGCCGGCGTTGTCGTGCCTATCTTTCGCCGCCTGCGCGTCAGCCCCGTGCTCGGCTATCTGGTCGCCGGCGCGCTGCTCGGACCATCCGGCATTGGCAAGCTCGCGCAGACGTGGCCATTCCTCCGCGCCGTCACGATCGGCGACGTCGGGCGCGCCGCGCATATTGCGGAATTCGGCGTCGTCTTCCTGCTGTTCATGATTGGCCTCGAACTTTCATGGGACCGCCTTGTGCGCATGCGGCGGCTGGTGTTCGGCCTCGGCGCAGCACAAGTGGCGGCGTCCACGGCAATTCTCACATTGTTGATCGCAGTCTGGCTCGGCCTCGATCTCGGCCCCGCCCTGCTCAGCGGCGCAGCCCTGTCCATGTCCTCGACAGCAATCGTCCTGCCGGTTCTCGCGGAACGTCGCAGGCTCAACCGCGCCGCCGGCCGCGCATCGTTCGCCGTGCTGCTTTTCCAGGATCTTATGGTGGCGCCGCTGCTGTTCATCATTCCACTGCTGGAATCCAGGGGCGCGCCAGTCTCGGGTTTGCGCCTCTTCTGGACCTGGGCGCCTGCGGTCGCGGCGCTGTTCACGCTGGTGTTCGGCGCGCGCGTGCTGCTGAGACCTCTGTTCCATCTGGTCGCAGCCGCGCAATCGACCGAATTGTTCGTCGCCGCCAGCTTGCTTGTCGTCGTCGGCGCGAGCGTCGCCAGCGCGGCTGCGGGCCTTTCGATGGGGCTCGGCGCCTTCGTCGCAGGCCTGCTGCTCGCCGAAACCGAATTTCGCCGCGAGATCGAGGTCACGATAGCGCCGTTCCAGGGCCTGCTGCTCGGCCTTTTCTTCCTTTCGACCGGCGCCTCTCTCGACATCAGCCGCGTTGTGCAGAATCCACTGACGATCTTCACCGTCGCCTTCGGCCTGATCGCCGTCAAGGCGGCGCTGCTCTATGTGCTCGCGCGACTGTTCCGGCTTGGCGCGCCGGTCGCGGGCGAGGTCGCGCTGCTGCTGGCGCCGGGCGGCGAATTCGCTTTTCTGATGCTGGGCGCCGCCATAGCCGCGCACGTGGTGCCGTCGGTCGAAGGCGTCGATCTCATGATCGTCGTCACGCTGACGATGACCGCGATTCCGGTTCTAGGCGCCTTCGCTGCCCGCGTCACGTCGACCCGCACGAAGGACGAGGCCCAATTCGCCCACCTCGCCCCCGGCGCCGGCATCGCCGACAATCGCGTCATCATCGTCGGTTTCGGCCGCGTCGGCCGCCTCGTCTCCGACATGCTGAAAGGCCATGAGGTGCCCTTCGTCGCGATCGATGGAGCAGCGCCTCTGGTGGCGCAAGCGCGCGAGCAGGGGATCGAGGCCTATTGGGGCGACGCCACGCGGCCGGCCTTTCTCGACCGCGTCGGTCTCGCCACGGCGCGCGCGCTCGTCGTGACGATGGACGCGCCGCAGGCCGTCGAACAGGTCGTCAGCGCGGCCCATACGGCGCGGCCCGAACTCACCATCATCGCCCGCGCGCGCGACGCAGTACATGCGACGCATCTGTACGAACTCGGCGTGACTGACGCCATACCCGAGACGATCGAGGCCAGTTTGCAACTGGCCGAGGCCCTGCTCGTCGATATTGGCGTGCCGATGGGATATGTCATCGCCTCCATCCACGAGAAGCGCGACGAATATCGCAAGTTCCTTCAGCCGCACGGCGACCGCCGGCGCGAAAAACGCGGCATCCGCATGTCGACGCGCGTGCGCGACATGAACCGGGCCAAGCCAAAGAAGTCGGACGCGGATCAACCGGCGCCGAACAAACCGTAGGAAACGAAGCATGCAGGGCGAAATCCGGCGCCGTGAATTCCACGCTCCCCTCGGGCGGACCGGGCTCGACGTCTATTTGCGCAACAAGCGTCCGGCCAGTTCAGCACAGTTCGGGCCTGACAGGACGCTCTTGTTCGTGCATGGTGCCACCTATCCGGCAAGCGTCGTCTTCGATCTTCCCGTAGAGGGCGTATCGTGGATGGATTACATCGCCGCGCGCGGCTTCGATGTCTGGCTCGTGGACCTTCCGGGCTATGGCCATTCCTCGCGCCCGAAGGAGATGAGCGCCGCGCCGCAGGATGGCCCGCCCGTGATCACGACCGACGTCGCCATCGCCAGCATTGGCGCCGCGGTTGACTTCATCTGCGGCGATTGTGCGCTGGACCGGCTGAACCTGCTGGGCTGGTCGTGGGGCACGGCAATCATGGCGGGTTACACGCAGGCCAATCCCTCGCGCGTGAACAAGCTCGCGCTGTTCGCCCCGCTCTGGATCGCAAAGGACGCGCCGTCGCTTGGAGATCTGTCGGGACAAATCGGCGCATGGCGCGGCGTGACGCGCGACGAAGCGAAAGATCGCTGGTTGCGCGGCGTGCCAGAGGGCTCGCGTGACGGTATCGTGCCGCCAGGCGTGTTCGACGCTTTCTGGGCTGCGGCGCTGGCGACAGATCCGGTAGGCGCGGCAATGAATCCGCCGGTATTGCGGGCGCCGAACGGCGTGCTCCACGATGTGCGACGCTTCTGGATGCAGGCGCAGCCGACCTGGGATCCCCGCAGCATCGAATGCCCGACGCTCATCGTGCTGGGCGAATGGGACGCCGACACCCCGCCCGCAATGGCGCTGCAGATATTTCCGCTTCTGACGCGCGCGAAATGGAAGAAACTCGCCCTGCTTGGCCGCGGCACGCACACGATGGCGCTGGAGACCGGGCGTGGGTTGCTGTTTTCAACCGTGCAGAGCTTTCTGGAAGCGTGACCAGCGTCGTCTTGCGCCGGTCGCATCAAGAAAACGGCCGCCCGCGCGCCCCCAGAGCACCGCGAACGGCCGTCTGCACCCCCATCGCATGCGGGCAAGGCCCGCTCGCGACCGGCCAAGTCAACCCCCTCGGCCGCGCACCGTCAACAAATCAGGCGCAAGCTTGGCCGATCAATGAATCGGGCGCGCCATTTCAGCCACACCCGGCCGCGCGGCCTCCCGTTTCACTCGAGCGTGATCGGCACAAACCGCACCTCGCCCGCAGCCGTCGCCACAAGCAGCAACGCCGACTTTTTACTCTCGTTTTTCAGCGCTTTGAGCGCCGCGACCAGTTCCCCCGGCGAATTGATCGCCTTCTGGTTGACCTCGACGATGGTCTCGCCCGGCTGAATGCGCTTTTCGGCGGCGTTCGACGACGGATCGACCTTGGTGACGACCACGCCGCTCTTCACGCTCTCCTTGATCGAAAACTTGTGGCGTATCTCATCGTCCAAGCTGGAGACATCCATGCCGAGCGCGCTTGTTATCGCAGACGCTGGCGCAGTGGCGTCCTCGCCGGATGCGGCCTTGGCCAGTTTCTCGCCGTCCTCGAGACGGCCGAGCTTGACCAGTTTGGTCACTTCCTTGCCATCGCGCATAACCACGACGTCCACTTCCTTGCCGATTGGAGTGGAGGCGACGATCTTTGGCAGGTCGCGCGACTGCTGCACATCCTTGCCGTCGAATTTCACGATCACATCGCCGGTCTTGAGTCCCGCCGGCTTGGCCGGCCCCTTGTCCTCGACGCCGGCGATCAGCGCGCCCCGCGTCTTGCCGAGGCCGAGACTTTCCGCGATCGCGTCGTCGACGTTCTGGATGCGCACGCCGAGCCAGCCGCGTCGCGTCTCTCCATACTTCTCCAATTGCTCGACAATCGGCGTCACCGTATTGGCGGGCGTCGCGAAGCCGATGCCAATGGAGCCGCCCGAAGGCGAGAGGATTGCGGTGTTGATGCCGATCACCTCGCCGTCCATGTTGAACAGCGGACCTCCGGAATTGCCCTTGTTGATGGCGGCGTCAGTCTGGATGTAATTGTCGTAGGGACCGCTGTCGATGTTGCGGTTGCGCGCAGAAACGATGCCGGCGGTGACGGACCCACCGAGACCGAACGGATTGCCGACCGCGAGCACCCAGTCGCCGACGCGCGCTTTGTCGCTGTCGCCGAATTTGACCGCCGTCAGCGGCTTTTCCGGCTTCACCCGCAAAACCGCTACGTCCACCTTGGTGTCTTTGCCGACGACCTGCGCCTTCAGCTTCTGTCCGTCTGTGAAAATGACATAGATTTCGTTGGCGTCGGCAATCACATGATTGTTGGTGATGATGATGCCGGACGGATCGATGACGAATCCGGACCCGAGCGAATTCGACTTGCGCGCACGCGGCGTTTCCTCGCCGCCCCGCCCGTGCCGGCGAAAGAATTCCTCGAACATGTCGTCGAACGGCGTGCCTGGCGTCATCTGCGGCGCGTTGGGAGCGACGCGCTTGGACTCGATCGTCTGGGTCGCGGAAATGTTGACCACCGCGCCGCTCACGCTCGCCGCGAGATCGGCGAAGGAATCAGGCGCCCCGCGCGCGAAAGCCGACGATACGGGCGGCGCGAGCGTCACTGCTCCGCCGAGGACGAGCGACAGCGCAATCCCCGCCGCCGCGGGCCGGCGCGCAAGACCCGCGACGCGGGCGAGGAAGGACGAGGTTTTCATGAGGCGCTCCCGTGGAACTGGCGAAACCCTTGCGTGCTACTTGCCGCCCGGATTGCTGAAATATTTGAAGAAATCCGAACTTGGGCTGGTCACAAACCGCGTATCGGCCGGCTTCAGGGCCTGATCGTAAGCCTGCATCGAGCGATAGAAGGCAAAAAAGTCCGGATCGCGGCCAAATGCTTCTGCAAAGATGCGGTTGCGTTCTGCGTCGCCCTGACCACGGATCGTGTCCGCCGCCTGCTGCGCCTCGGCCTTGAGCACGATGGCGTCGCGATCGGCTCTCGACGTGATCTTCTGGTACTGCTCGTTGCCCTGCGCGCGATATTCGTTGGCTTCGCGTTGCCGCTCCGACACCATGCGGCTGAACACTTTTTCGGAAATTTCGCGCGGCAGGTCCGCGCGGCGCAGCCGGGCGTCGACGATCTGAACGCCGAATCGCTGACTTTCGGGATTCACCAGATCCTTGATCTTCACCATCAGCGCCGCGCGCTCGTCGCGCACGATCTGTTGCTGGTTCGCCTCGCCAAGTACGCGGCGAACGGAGGAGTTCAGCACGGAGGCGAGCAGATTGTTGGCGATCGGGATCGACCCTGCCGCCTGATAGAATTTCAGCGGATCGACGATCCGATAGCGCACGAAGGCGTCGACATCGATGCGCTGGTTGTCGGAAGCAAGCACTTCCTGCTTCGGACTTTCAAGCGCCAGAATCCGGTTGTCGATCTTCACCACCGATTCGATCAGTGGAATCTTGAAATGCAGGCCGGGCTCTGTGATCAGCCCCCGGCCCGAGACAGGCGCGCCGAATCGCAGCACGAGCGCCTGCTCGGTCTGCTGCACCTGGAACATGGCGCCGGTCGCGAACACGACCAGAAGAACCGCGATGATGGTCAGGAGAACGCCGGTCGAGGGTTTCACTTCTTGCCTCCCGCGCTCTTGTCGCCGAGCGGCAGATAGGGCACGACGCCCTGCCCGGCGCTTTTGTCCACGATCACCTTGTCTGCGCCGCCCAGGACGCGCTCCATGGTTTCAAGATACATGCGCTCGCGCGTGATCTCAGGCGCGTTCTTGTACTGCACGTAGATCTGGTCGAAGCGCGACGCCTGGCCCCGTGCTTCCGCGACCGTCTGCTCGCGATAGGCCTCCGCCTCCTGCTGGATGCGCGCCGCCTGGCCGCGCGCTTCCGGCACCACCTTGTTGGCGTACCCCTCGGCCTCGTTCTTCAGGCGATCGCGATCCTGCTGCGCAGCGGTCACATCGCGGAAGGCCGAGATGACCGAAGCGGGCGGATCGACAGACAGCAATTGCACCTGCACGATCCTCACCCCGGCCTTGTAGCTGTCGAGCACGCGTTGCATCAGTTCCTGCACGGCTGGTTCGATCACCTTGCGCTCGGCGGTGAGCAGCTTCTGGATCTGCGAGCGGCCGACGATCTCCCGCATCGCGCTTTCGGCCACCGCCTTCACTGTCCCCGGAGGATTGGAAACGTTGAACGCGTAGTCTTCAGGATTGACGTCGTCGATCTTCCAGATCACGCGGAACTTCACGTCGGCGATGTTCTCGTCGCCCGTGAGCATCAGGCTCTCCTCGGGCACGTCGATCATCGTGCGCGAATCGACGCGCATTTCCGAGCCGATGTCGGTCGCCTGGAAGTCGGTCACATTGAGCTTAATTACCGAGCCGACCGGATAGGGCAGATTGTAGTTCAGCCCTTCCTTCGTCTTCCCCGTGAATTTGCCGAATACCAGATTGAGGCCGACCTGGTTGGTGGCGACGATGTAGAAACCGGACATCAGCCACAGCAGGGCGCCGGCCAGAAAAAAGAAGAGCAACCCCTTGGCGCCGAAGCCGCCCGGCATGGCCGATTGCAGCCGCTCCTGGCCGCGCCGCAGCAATTCCTCAAGATTGGGCGGGGTTCCGCCCCCGCCTGCCGGCCCGCCGCCCCACGGACCGGGCGACCCCCACGGATTCTGGCCGCCGGGTCTGCGCGGTCCGTCCTGATTGCTCCAGGGCATGCTCGTCCTCACAGCCGCATTGCAAGCGGCGCCCGACTTATAGGTGCGCCGGGCGGCGCCGGCAATGTGGCGGGAGATGGGGGCCGCGCGGCGCAGTTGCAATGCTCGGTGCGGCTGCGGGAGGCGGCTTTCCGGCTTGCGCGCGTCCCGGACCGCGAGCCTTCAGGCTCGCTCGAAGATCCTGATCGTATATTCCACCTCGTCCTTCGGACCGCGATCCGGGGTTTCGCGCGAGACTTCCTTCCAGTCCGCCGGATCGAGCGGCGGGAACGTGGCGTCGCCCGGCGGCGTCAATTCGACTTCGGTCAGCACGATACGGTCGGCGTTCGGCAGCATTGCCGCATAGATCTCTGAGCCGCCGACGACCATGACTTCATCGACGCCCATCGCCGTCGCCCGCGCCTGCGCCAGATCGAGCGCCGCATCAGGCGAGCGGGCCACCAAGACGCCCGCAGCGTCGAAAGCCGGATCGCGCGTGACCACTATGGTCTCGCGACCGGGCAGCGGTTTGCCGATCGACTCGAACGTCCTGCGCCCCATGATCATCGGCCGGCCCCATGTCGTCGCCCGAAAGCGCCTGAGATCGCTTGGCAAGCGCCAGGGCAGCTCTCCCGCTGATCCGATCACGCCGTTGCGCGCGACCGCGACGATGAACACGATTTTGGCCATGGGTTTCTTTCGCATTGTCGAATCGCTCGAAATCGCCTTACATTTTCGTTGTCGTCAACCAACCGAAAGGAGGTGATCCAGTGTCTCATTGTCATCAGCCGAAGTCTGCGCTGCGGGCTTTGTGCGGCGCCTGGACTCCTCGTGCGGCGTTCGGGCCTGCTTAAGCCGTTGCTGTAACCGGCAAAGACAATGCGGGGGGCCATCTCGGCAGGGATGGCCCCTTCATTTTGAACTGGCCCTCCGGGCAAGACGCGCCAGCGCGAGATCGAGCGCCGAAAGGAAGGCCGAGCGATCGCGCGGTCCGAATGGCGATGGTCCGGACGTTGCGGCGCCGGCCGAGCGCAGATCGGTCATCAGGTTGCGCGTCGCCAGCGCCGCGCCGATGTTGTCGGCGCTCCATATCTGCCCCTTCGGCGACAAGACCGATGCGCCCGCCTTTACGCAACGATCGGCCAGCGGCAGGTCGGCGGTGACGACCACGGCCTCGCCGTTCGCCCGCTCCGCAATCCAGTCGTCGGCGACATCGGGGCCGGCTGGAACAATCACGCGCTCTATGAATGGCGCGCGCGGAATTGCGATGAACGAGTTCGATACGACGAACACACGCGCGCGCCGCCGTTCCGCCACCTTGTAGATTTCGTCCTTCACCGGGCAGGCGTCCGCGTCGACGAGGATCGAAAAGCCGCTCACGCCGTCAACCCTATACAGCGACGTCGGCCTTGATCGCCGGCCACGCCTCATAGCCTTCAAAAATTATATCATCATAGGTAAAATCGAAAATCGACGTCACGCCGGGATTGAGCCGCAGCCTCGGCAGCGGCTTCGGCGAGCGCGTGAGTTGCAGTTGCGCCTGCTCGACATGATTGTCGTAGAGATGCGCGTCGCCGAAAGAATGGACGAAATCGCCGACCTCGCAGCCCGTGACGTGTGCGACCATCGCGTTGAGCAGCGCATAGCTCGCGATATTGAACGGCACGCCGAGGAAGACATCCGCCGAACGCTGGTATAATTGCAGCGACAGCCGCCGGCGGCCATCGATCTCCGCGACGTGGAACTGGAACAGGCAATGGCAGGGCGCCAGCGCCATGGCGTCGAGATCGGCCGGATTCCATGCGCTGACGACAAGACGCCGCGAAAACGGATTGCGCCGGATTTCGTCCACGACCCAGGAAATCTGGTCGATCGCGCGCCCATCCGGCGCCGCCCATGAGCGCCATTGCTTGCCGTAGACCGGCCCGAGATCGCCGTTCTCGTCGGCCCATTCGTCCCAGATCGTGACCTTTTTGTCTTGCAGATAGGCGATGTTGGTGTCGCCTTTCAGAAACCACAGCAATTCATGCACGATCGCGCGCAGATAGAGCTTCTTGGTCGTAACCAGCGGAAAGCCGTCGCCGAGATCGAACCGCATCTGGCGCCCGAAGACGGACCGCGTGCCCGTGCCGGTGCGGTCGGCCTTGGCGACGCCATCGTGCAGCACTTGCGAGAGGAGGTCGAGATATTGGCGCATGAGCGAAAACTATCGCGATTCCGCGCCGAGGCCTAACCGGGCTGTGGATTGCGGACTATCGCGCCGCGATCTTTTCGAGTCGTTCGAGATCGAGCAGCCGCACGCCGTCCGGCACAACGAGCAGCGCCTTTTCGCGCGCCAGCTTGCTGACGGCGCGGCTGACGGTTTCGATCGTCAGCCCGAGAAAATCGGCTATGTCCTGCCGCGTCATCGGCAGCGGCACGGTCACGGAATTGTGGTTGAACTGCGCCCATCGTTTGCGCAGCCCGATCAGGAAGCAGACGACGCGCTCCTCGGCCGTGCGCCGGCCGATGATGACCATCTGCTCCTGCGCCAGGCTCAGTTCGTGGCTCGCCAGATCGTACAGACGACGCAGCAGGTGCGGGCGCTCGTCGACAAGGGCCGCGAACGCCTCGCGATTGAACTTGCAGGCGGTGACCGCGGTCAACGCCTCCGCGCCGTAGACGGTTCGCTCGGACATCGACAGACCGAGAAAATCGCCGGGAATGGCGAAGCCGACAACCTGACGCCGCCCGTCCGGGAGCAGCCGGTAAAGGCGAACGGAGCCAGAGGTGAGATTGTAGACTGAATCTGACGGCTCGTCCTGCGCGAACATCTGCTGGCGCTGCCCATAGCAGACCGGTCGCGCCATGGCTTCGAGTTCGACGAGTTCGTGCGGCTCCAGCGCGCCGCACACGGAGGAAGGCCTGATCCCGCAAACTGAGCACCCGGACCCGGGAGCTGTGGGCAGGCAGCAACCTCCCGCGCCCGGCTCGGGCTTGGCAGAACGGGGCGGTTCCGGATCGCGCGAGATCATTGGCCACTATTACCATGAATCAGACGCAAAGAAACCGGGGGAACGGCTGGAGCGCATTCAAAAAAACGCGGCATATTCGCATTTTGCGCACGTAATGATGCGTTCGCCGCAACGCTCCTCTTTCTCCAGCGCACGAGTCGCCCTATATTCATGTCGCCTTCGCAAGAAGGCTATGGCGATAAACAGGCTTCGTAATAAACCATCCGGACCCGGGGGCGGTACCCGGCGCCTCCACCCCAGTCCACGCTCAACTGTGGATTGCGGCGGGGGCGAAATAGGATCGACGGGGGCGTAAAGGGAGTTCTTTTGCCCGGCATGATACCGCCGTTATCGGGTCAAACCTATAGTTGCCAACGACAACTATGCTCCGGTGGCCCTCGCTGCGTAACGCAGCGCTGGTACTGGGAATCAAGCCCTAGAGGGTTGCACCTCTAGGCGGGGCCCGGAGGCGCCTGGCAACAGAAGCCTCCACCTAATTTCGTCCCTTGGACGACGTAAAACTGGTAAGCGTGTCGGCGTCATCTCTTCCTGGATCAGAACCGAAGCCGAAAGCATGGCGACCGACCACATTCGTTACGATCTCCTCGTCCAGGACGCATTTCGCGGCATCTTCCGCAAGGTGCTGACCGACGCCGCCGCGCACGGACTGCCGGGCGAGCATCATTTCTACATAACGTTCAAGACCCACGCGCCGGGCGTCGTGCTGTCCGATCGACTGCGCGCCGAATATCCCGAGCAGATGACGATCATCCTTCAGCATCAGTTCTGGGATCTTCGCGTGCATGATTCGGGCTTCGATGTCGGCCTGTCGTTCAGGAGAATTCCCGAGAAGCTCGAAATTCCGTTCGCCGCCGTCACCGGCTTTTTCGATCCCTCCGTCAATTTCGGCGCGGAATTCACCGCCGAGGAGGACGCTGCCGAGTCCGATGACGAAGGGGCGCATGAAGCGCCGGCGGCCAAGCCAAACAAGGCCCCCTCCTCCATCGCGACGCTTGGCGTCGCGCCGGTCGCCAAAGCCGACTCGGCCAAAGCCCACTCGGGGAAGACGGCGCCCGCCAAATCCGAGACGGTCAAGACATCGGAAAAGGCTCCGTCCGGCAAGCCGGGCCCGCGCGGCAGCGGCTCCGAGCCAGCCGTCGTCGCGCCTTCGACGGACGACAGCGGCGACGCCGTCACGCCCAAGGTCGTTTCAATCGACTCTTTCCGCAAGAAGACCACCTGAAAGTGCGCAGCATGGGCGAAATCGTCAATCTTCGTCACATGCGCAAGGACCGCGCCCGGCGCGCAGCGGAGAAAGCCGCCGCCGCCAATCGCGCCGCCTTCGGCCGCCCGCGCGCCGAGCGGGAGGCGCAAGAGGCCGCACGCGCGCTGGACGTGCGCAAGCTCGACGGCCACCGCCGCGACGACGCCTCGGCCGATGAGTGAACTGGACGCTGCGTCCCGACAGGTCGTCAAACGATCGTTACAGATCGCCGGCCATCGCACCAGCGTTTCGCTCGAACAGGTTTTCTGGACCGAATTGCGCGCCATAGCCGTGGCGCGCGAACGATCGATCGCAAGTCTCGTGGCCGAAATCGACGCTGTCCGCGGGGCAGCGAACCTCTCCTCCGCCCTGCGCGTCTTCGTGCTGGAGACCGTGCGGGCGAACCGCGAACGCTCGCTGCCGGCGACGCCGCTCTAGAGCGGGAAGCCGCAACAAGGCCCGCTATTCTCAATACCGCCCCGCCGTCGACGGATCGGGCGCCGCTCCGCGCCGCGCTGGCGCGAAGGCCGATGGAGCGCGCGCGCGCGGCGCTTGATTTGGCGGCGACCGGGCGACGTCGTCGGGCGCCGCACGCCTCGGACCCGGCCGGCCCATGTCCGCCTGCGCCTTCTCCGCACGTTTCGCGTCAAGCCGCGCCTTCTCGATGCGCGCCAGTTCGGCTTGCCGATCCGCCTCGCGCTGACGATCGAATTTCAGCCGTCGGTTGAAAAAGGCGCGCTCGCGAATGTCGGCCTCAAGCGCCGCGTTGCGCGCCGCCTCGCGCGCAATCGCGCGTTCCGCGAGCGCTGCGAAGACCGCGTCCGCCCGCGCGGTGCGCGTCGGCGCACGAACGTCGCCGGACCAGACGATTTCAAGAGCGGGCGGCGAGCCGCTCCAGTCCATCGAAGGCGCAGAGGTCAGCGTTTCATGCAGGTCGAGAGCGCCGGAGCGCAGGTCGAGAGCGCCGCCGATGCGGACGCCGCGCCCGCCCGCGCGCGCTGTGGCGGGCGTCAGCGCAAGCCGCCCCGCCGCCAGCGCAAGGTCGCCGTCGAACGGATCGATCGCCTGCTCGCCATTGTCGAGAGCGCCCGATAGCGCGCCTGTCAGCATCGCGCGCTCGATCGGAATTTCGTCAGCGTCGACCCTGATCACGACGCGCGCGAGCGCATCGGGCGCCGCCCTGGCAACACGAACGTCGGTGAACCGGGCATGACCGGCGCCGGCGAGCGATCCGACGAACTGGCTCGTCGATGCGCCGGCGCCGCCCGCGTCCAGCCGCCCCGTCACGCGCGCCGAAAACGGTCCGCTCACAATCTCCACGCCATCGGCCGAAAGCCTCACCTTCCCGAGCGCCGAGGCGCCTTCGCGTCGGAGCGATCCCTCGCCCGTCAGCCTCCCGCCGCCAAGCCTCATGCTCAGGTCGCGAAAATCGAGCGCGTTCGGCGCGAGAGCAAGGCGCATGTGCGCGTCAGCGCCGCTCGCGCCGCCCAGATCGAGCCGGGCGACCGTTAGGTCAAGATCGGCCGTCGGCGGATCGAACGGCGTCGGCGCAAATCCGAGTTGCGGCCAGAGGGCGCCGGCGGCGGCCGGTTGCGGCGGCCCGAGTACGAGCGACGCCAGAAACGGCGCCGACAGCGCATCAAGCGACAATGCGCCCGTGACCTTGCCCTCCTCGTTCCTGACCAGAGCGCCCTTGGCCGTCACGCCGACCACCGTCGCCGACAGATCGTCCAGCGAAAGCTTGTTGGACGCGAGCGCGAGGCGCGCCTTGCCCTCGACCGGCAGGCGCCGCGTGAGATCGGGCGCGCCGAGCGCCAGCATCTGGATGATCGGCGCGACGTCGGTCAGTTTGAAGGCCAGCGCGCCGGACGCGCCGACCCGATCCGGCGCAACGTCTGCGTCTCCGGCAAAGTCGATTTTCGCGCCCGCCATCTCGAAATGCGCGGAGGCGCTCATCGGCTGGCCGGGCTCGCCCACGCCCTGCGCCTCGAAGACACCGGGTCCAAGACCTTTGATCGGGATGACCGCGAATCCCAATTGTTGCAACATGATCGCAGCGTCTGCGCCCTCCGCGCGCACGGAGGCCTCGACCCGTCGGCCACCGTCGTCCACGGGGCGCAGATGCGCCGAAAGCCTGGCGCCGCCGGCGTCGCCAGAAAGATCGACCCGCATGAACGCTGGAGCGTCGCCTGTTGTCAGCCCAAACGTCAGATGCGCCGGCGACAGGGCGCGCGCGCGCGCTAAAAACGCTTCGCTCGCCGCGCTTGGCGCAACCTGACGCACAAGACCGGCGAGATCTGCAAGGCGCGTTGCGTCGAGTTTCAGATCGAGCCGGCCGCCCCCTCGCGCGAACCGTCCGGCGCCGGTCAGCGTCGCGCCGCCGAGATCGGCGATTGACAGATCATCAAGCGCAAATCCCCACGCGTCGCGCGTCGCGCGCAATCGAATTCGACCGGCGTCGACCGAGGACTGTCCAACGCGCGCAACCTTGATCGCGCGCGCGTCGAGCGCCGCCGCCACGTCGAGGTCGCCCCCCAGCGCCACGATTGCGCTCACATCCGGAAGCTGATCGATATCGAGCGCCGAAGACGTCAGTTGCGCCTCGACTTTTCCGCGGTCGCCGGCGTGCGGCGCGGTCCAGGACAGCGCGCCGGCGAAATGCGACCGGTCGAAATCGACATCGAGCAGGCGCGCGGAAAAAGCCGCCGCACTCCCCTTTACCACAGCGTTCACGTCGATGCGCCCAAATTGCGCAAGGGCGATCATGCGGGCGACATCCGGCGCCGCCGGCGCGATCCAGTCGGCGAAAGTTCGAGGATCTCGCAGTGAAATACGCATCGCGCCGTCGAGTTCGACACCATGCGCCAGTTGGAGCGCCCCGGCGTAATGCAGATGCCCGCGGCCGGGCGGATCGCCCTCGATCACCACCTGCGGCGTTTCGCCCGGCGCAACGCGCAGGCTGAGCGAGGGCCCCGCTACCGTCGCGCCGCCCGCCGTCGCGCTATCGGCGGCCAAGTCCAGCGAAAGCGGGATCGCGCTTTTGAACGTCGCAAGCGCAGCGAGTCCATAAGCCTCATGGAATCTGTCGAGGTTCAGGTTGCGCGCCGACAGCTTCGCGATCAGCGGCCCCGCGCGCTCAAATTGCGCAGTTCCCGTAAAGATGAGCGCATGGTCGGCGTCGCCCAGCCGCGCCTCGATGTTCTCGGCGCGAACGGCGTCGGGCGCGGCGGTCAGATTGCACGTCGCGCGCCACGGCGCCTCCCCGTTCTTCCCGCCCGCTCCCGTCGTCGTCGCATGGCCCGAAAACATCGGCGCATCATGGACCAGCGCGACATCGCCCTCGAATTCGGCATGCGCGCCTGCGCTGGAATCGTCCAGCGCAAGCTGCGCGCGCATCTTTCCACCTTCGAGCGCGCCGGTCGAAAACGAAAAATCGAGCCTGCGTTCGCTCTCCCATTCGCCGGCGCCGCGGAAGGGGCCGCCAAGCGTTTCGGCTGCGCCGGTCAGCGCGACATGATCGAACGCAAGCGACTGCGCGCCGACGATACGCAGGCGCGCCTCGCTCAGCTTCAGCCGCTCGATCCTGACCCCTGCGCGCTGCGCCGCGCCCGGCATGAAATCCGCGGGCGACAGAGCAATATCTGCGTGGTCCAGCGCGATCTCGGAGAACTCGAAGCTTCCCCGCAGAAGAGCTGTCGGCGACAATTCAAATGTCGCCGCCTGCGAGCGTAGCGCAAGGCCCGGCCGATCCGCTGCAATCGAACCGACAACGAGTTTGGGCGCCGGCAACAGGCGGAGCGAAACCGGCCCGCCCACGCTCGCTGCGCCGCCGAGCGCCGCCGCCAGGCGCGCCTCGATCCAGCCGCTGTGCGCATCCCAGTCGATGAACGGCGGAACGGCCAACGCCCCTGTGAGCGCGACTACAAGGCAGGCGGCGATGATTGTCAGAATTTCGCGCAAATCGCGTCCCTGGCGGCCCCCGAGACATTATCCGATTTTCACAGCGACGGCGCGGCGCCTGCGCGCCAGACGCCTAGCTCATCTGCTCCCACAGCCTGCGCACGAGCATGCCCGCGCGCTTCTCGATCGCAGCCGCGGCGTCGAGCGCGAGATCCTCGCGGTAGCGGCCGGCCACCAATTGCACACCGATCGGCTTGCCCTTGTGCAGCGACACCGGCACGACCACCGCCGGAAGGCCGAGCACGTTGATGGCGGAGATGAATCGGATATCGTTCCAGAAGAAGTCCTGCACATGTTTTGCGCTGATGACGTCCTCGCGCGCCGACGGCGTGGCCTTCACGGAGGTCGGAGTCAATACGACCGGATAGTCCTCGAAGAACATCTGCCAGTTCCGTATATGGGTCGAACGCTGCGCGATCGCGCGCATGAATCCGGCCTCGTCGAGGATCTCGGCCTTGCCTTTCATGCCGTTCCAGGCCTTTTTGAAATCGTCGGAGGTGACAGCGTTCATCGCAGCCTCCTGCAGGACAACGACCTCAGTCGTGATGATGTCGCACCAGGTCTTCCACACGCCGCTGATGTCAGGGACTTCGACCTCCTTGACGCGATAACCGGATTTTTCGAGATCATCGGCGGCCTGACGCAACGCGGCGCGATTGGCCGGATCGACGTCCATGTCGTCCGGCAGCCGGGCGAGCGCGACTTTGATCGGCCCCTTGGGCGCAGGCCCTTTCAGGGGCGCCGGAACCCACCACGGATCGCGCGGATCGCGCGCGCTCATCGCTTCGAGCGCCAGTCGCACGTCCGCGACGGAGCGCGCGAGCGGTCCCTGGCAAGACATGAGCTGCGCCAGCAGCGGACGCTCGGCCGCCGCGCTTTCGTTGTAAGCGGGAATGCGCCCCTGTGTCGGCTTGATCGTCACGACGCCATTGCAGAACGCCGGAATGCGCAGCGAGCCGCCAATGTCGTTGCCGTGCGCAATCGCGCCGATTCCGGCCGCGATCGAGGAGCCTGCGCCGCCGGACGACCCGCCGCAGGTGATGTCAGGATCCCAAGGGTTCAGCGTGAGTCCGTGCAGCGGATTGTCGGTGAAGGCCCGAAACGAGAATTCCGGCGTGTTGGTGAGGCCGAGTACGATCGCCCCGGCCCGACGCAGATTGGCAACGACGGGCGAATCCGACGGGGCGATCAGGTTCATGAGCGCCGGCACCCCATTGGGGTTCGGACGCCCCTTGACATCGACGTTTTCCTTGATCGTGATCGGCACGCCGTGCAGCAGCCCGAGTTCGGCGCCCTTCGCGCGTGCGCGATCAGCAGCCTTGGCCGCCTTGATCGCCTCATCCGACAAATCGACCACAACCGCGTTGAGCTTCGGGTTCACGGCTTGCATGCGTTCGATATGCGCCCTCGTCGCGTCGAGCGCGGAAATGGCGCCGGAGCGGATAGCTGCGGCCGTGTCGACGGCGGACCATTGCCAGATCGGCGCGGCGGGAATGCGGGCCTTTCGCGCCGCCCCGCGGACCGCCGCCTTGACGTCGGATTTTTTTGCGGCCTTTGCCGGGCGTTTCGTGGCGCGCTTTGAAGCCGTCTTTGTGGCGTTCTTGGCCAATGCCTTTTTCGCGTCCGCCTTTTTTGGCGCCGTCTTTCTGGAGACAGCTTTCTTTTTGCTCACTGCTTTCTTGGCCAAGTCGCGCCTCCCGTTTGCATGCAAACGTAACGGAGACGAGGCGCACCTGTCGAGGCGGATGATGTTTCCGCTATTGGCGAGCATGCAGCCCGCCTGTTCACGCGCCGCAACTCGCCATACGCTCGGAAAGGTCAAGCGCGCCGTCCATCGGCTGCGGGTCCGTTGAATTGATCAGCGCCGGAATTGCTCGGTATTCAAAATGGGGAGGAACGAACGCAGGGTTGGCCGCCTGCGCAATCGACAAACAACCGCCGCGTTGTACTCGTGCAATCGCCAGCGCCGTATCGCGCTTCACCCCCGCTGCACGAAACTCTCCAGCACCATTTTCCGTCCTGCCTTGTCGAAATCGACCGTCAGCTTGTTGCCGTCCACGCCATAGACCGTGCCCGGTCCGAATTTCAGGTGGAACACGCGCTCGCCCCGCCTGAGCGACGATGTGGCGGAGGATTTCGCCACCAGTTCGCCCTCGATCGTCACAGGGCCACGCCGCGCCGCCGCGTTCTGCGCGCGTCCGGCGCCGAACGGCGACAGTTTCTCGCCGCCCCGCTCGCCGCCGGAAGCCCGCGCCTGCGCCCGTTTCCAGCCCGGCGTCGAATAGCTGGAGCCGTAGGAATCCATGTTCTCGAAGCGCGACAGCGCGTAGCCGCCATATTGCGAGCCGCCGCTCGACTCGATCACCTCGACGCGATCGGCCGGCAGATCGTCGAGAAAGCGCGAAGGAATCGTCGTCTGCCACAGCCCGTGGATGCGGCGGTTGGTGGCGAAATAGAGCTTAGCTCGTCGCTTGGCGCGGGTGATCCCGACGTAAGCCAGCCGCCGTTCTTCCTCCAGCCCCGCGCGACCGCTCTCGTCGAGCGAACGCTGATGCGGGAACAGACCCTCTTCCCAGCCCGGCAGATAAACCGTCTCGAATTCGAGCCCCTTGGCGCCGTGCAGCGTCATGATCGACACGCGTTCGCCCACCCCGGCCTCATCCTTTTCCATGACCAGCGAAATATGCTCAAGGAAGGCGGCCATGTCCGGAAATTCTTCCATGGCGCGCACGAGTTCTTTCAGGTTGTCGAGTCGTCCCGCCGCTTCCGCCGTGCGATCGGCGCGCCACATGTCGACATAGCCGCTCTCTTCGAGAATCGTCTCGGCGAGTTCGTTGTGCGGCCGCCGATCGAGGTCAGCCGCCCAGCGGCCGAAATCCATGAGCAGATTGCGCAGCGTCGTGCGCGGTTTCGGCTTCAGCTCCTCGGTCTCGACCATCGCCGCCGCCGCCCGCAGAAGCGGCATGCCGGCGGCGCGCGCATGATCATGCAGCAGTTGCAGCGTCGCGTCGCCCAACCCGCGCTTCGGCCGGTTGACGATGCGTTCGAATGCGAGATCGTCGGCAGGCTGCGCGACGCAGCGCAGGTAGGCGAGCGCGTCGCGAATCTCGGCGCGCTCGTAGAATCGAGGACCGCCGATGACGCGATACGGAAGCCCCAGCGTGATGAATCGCTCCTCGAATTCGCGCATCTGGAACGACGCCCGCACGAGTATGGCGATTTCGTCGAGCGCATGGCCCTGTCGCTGCTGCTGCTCGATGTCTTCGCCAATCGCGCGCGCTTCCTCCTCCGAATCCCAGACGCCGCAGACCGTCGGCTTGATCCCGTCGTCGCCATCGGTGAACAGCGTCTTGCCAAGCCGCTCCTTGTTGTGGGCGATCAGGCCGGCGGCCGCGCCCAGAATATGCCCGGTCGAACGATAGTTGCGTTCGAGCCGGATGACCTTCGCACCCGGAAAATCTTTCTCGAAGCGCAGGATGTTGTCGACGTCGGCGCCGCGCCAGCCGTAGATCGACTGGTCATCGTCGCCGACGCAGCAGACATTGTCGCGCCCCTGCGCGATCAGCCGCAGCCACAGGTACTGGACCGTGTTGGTGTCCTGGTACTCGTCGACGAGAATGTATCTGAACCGCTCCTGCCACGCTTTCAGAACGTCCGGATGTTCGCGGAACAGGCGCAGGCACTCCAGAAGGAGATCGCCGAAATCCGCTGCATTCAGCGTTTTCAATCGTTCCTGGTAGTGCGCGTAGAGCTTGACGCCTCTGCCGTTGGCGTAGGCCTCGCCTTCGGCGGCCGGAACCTTGTCGGGCGTCAGTCCGCGGTTCTTCCAGCCGTCGATCGCCCAAGCAAGCGTGCGCGCCGGCCACCGCTTGTCGTCGATATTCTCGGCCTGGATGATCTGTTTCAGAAGTCGAATCTGATCGTCGGTGTCAAGGATCGTGAAATTCGATTTGAGCCCGACCAGCTCGGCGTGCCGGCGCAGCACCTTTGTCGAGATCGCGTGGAACGTGCCGAGCCAGGGCATGCCTTCGGCCACCGGGCCGGCAAGCGCGGCGATACGCTCCTTCATTTCGCGCGCCGCCTTGTTGGTGAATGTAACGGCGAGAATTTCATGAGCGCGCGCGCGCCCAAGAGCGATGATGTGCGCAATGCGCGTCGTCAGCACGCGCGTCTTTCCGGTGCCGGCGCCGGCGAGAACCAGAACGGCGCCGTCGATCGCCTCGACCGCGGCGCGCTGTTCTGCATTGAGCGTCGAAAGCCAGGGCGTCGCCCGTGTCTGCAGCGCGCGCGCGGCTATGCCTCCGGGGATGGGGCCATCGTGCGGGGCGGGCGAGTGAAATTGCGGCAAGGCTTACGGTATCCGGCGTGAGCGAATCGATCGTTCTCAATGTGGGGCCGCTACGCCTGGATGTCACGGCCGGCGCGGTTCGGGCCGATGCGTCTTTCCTCGACGCTGCGAAAACAAGCGACTAAGATGTCGTGAGCTATCTCCGGGAGAGTTCCAGTGACCGAACAAAGCCCCGCCGTCGCGCGCCTGGCGGCGCGTCCGCCGCAAGCCGCACTCGATGCGGCGACACGGGCGCTCGCCGACATATTCGACGCTCGCCTCGTGACCTCGCAGGCGGTGCGCGTGCAGCACGGCCATATCCTGACCTGGACGCCGAACCAGCCGCCGGACGCCGTCGTGTTCGCTCAGTCCACGGAGGACGTGGCCGCGGCTGTGAAGATCTGCGCCGCGCATGGCGTGCCGGTCATCGCCTTTGGCACGGGCACCTCGCTCGAAGGCCACACCAATGCGCCCTATGGCGGGGTCTGTATCGACCTGTCGATGATGAACGAGATACTGGAGGTTCACGCCGAAGATCTCGACTGCGTCGTGCAGCCCGGCGTCACGCGCAAGGCGCTCAACGAATATCTTCGCGACACGGGCCTGTTCTTTCCAATCGATCCAGGCGCCGACGCCTCGCTCGGCGGCATGACCGCCACGCGCGCGTCCGGCACCAACGCCGTGCGCTATGGCACGATGAAGGACAACGTGCTGTCGTTGACCGTCGTCATGCCTGACGGCAAGATCGTAAAGACAGCGCGCCGCGCGAAAAAATCGTCGGCGGGCTACGATCTGACGCGGCTCTTTGTCGGCTCCGAAGGCACGCTTGGAATCGTCACCGAGATCACGCTGCGCCTCTATGGAATCCCGGAAGCGATTTCGGCGGCGACCTGCCAGTTCCGGTCGATCAAGGCGGCCTGCGATACGGTGATCGAGACGATCCAGTCCGGCCTGCCGATCGCGCGCATCGAACTCGTCGACGCCCTCACCGTGCGCGCGTTCAACAATTACGCCAAACTCGGCCTGGTCGAGGCGCCTATGCTGTTTCTCGAATTCCACGGCACCGCGAAGGGCGTCGAGGAGCAGACGCAACGCTTTGGCGAGATCGCGGAGGGCCACGGCGGCGGCCCCTTCAACTGGACGACCAAGCCCGAGGAGCGCACAAAACTCTGGCAGGCGCGCCACGACGTGTTCTGGGCGCATCAGACGCTGAAGTCGAAGCCGGAAATGACGGGTTTCGCGACGGACGTCTGCGTCCCGATCTCGCGTCTGGCCGATTGCGTGACGGAGACGATCAGGGATGCGGAAGAGATCGGCATCGTCGCGCCGATCGTCGGCCATGTCGGAGACGGCAATTTCCACTGCGGGCCGCTGTTCGATCCCAGGGACGAGGCGGAAGTGGCGAAGGTGAAGGCGTTCGTCGAACGGCTCGTGCGGCGTGGCCTCGATATGGGCGGCACCTGCACCGGCGAGCATGGAATTGGCCAGGCCAAGATCAAGTACATGCGCGAGGAGCATTCGCCGGAGACGCTGAATGTGATGCGCGCGATCAAGCGGGCGCTCGACCCGCAAAACATCATGAACCCCGGCAAGGTGCTGGATGCCTGACTGAAAGCGCTCGTCCCCGCGGCGGGCGCAATGACGAAAGCCCGACGATGCGTCCGTCCCGACTTGCCGACGCCCGTTCGCGCCACTAGCCTTTCGGAATCCACACGGGGAGGCGTCATGTCCGCTGTCGCGCTAGCTTCGCAAGCCCACGCCACGCCATTCATCGTCGAGCCGCCGCTGCGCGCGCTCGCCCATATTCCTGGCGAAGACGGATGGCCGGTTCTTGGCGCGACGTTGCAATTGCTCGCCGATCCGAAGGGCCATGTCGAAAAATGCGCCGCGCAATTCGGCCCTGTCTACCGCACGCGCGCCTTCGGCGGACGCTCCGTCTCCCTGCTCGGGCCGGAAGCAAACGAATTCGTGCTGTTCGACCATGCGAAATGCTTTTCGTCGACGCACGGCTGGGGAGGAATTCTCGAACGCCTGTTCCCGCGCGGCCTTATGCTGCTGGATTTCGACGAGCATCGCCTGCATCGCAAGGCGCTCTCGGTGGCGTTCAAGACGGGGCCGATGCAATCCTATCTCGTCAACCTGAACCGCGGCATTGACGCTGGCGTCGCGCGCTGGCGCGCCGGTCCGGCCGACATGCTCTTCTATCCGGCGATCAAGCAGCTAACGCTCGACCTCGCCGCGGTATCATTTCTCGGCGAGGATATCGGCCCGGATGTAGAGCGATTGAAGCGAGCCTTCATCGACATGGTCGCCGCCGCGGTCGCGGTAATTCGCAAGCCCCTGCCCGGCACGCAGATGGCCCGCGGAGTCGCTGGCCGCGCCTTCGTCGTCGATTATTTCGGCCGCCAGATCGAAGCCCGTCGCGCAGGCGACGGACAGGACATCTTCAGCCACCTCTGCAAAGCGACGACCGACAGCGGCATTTCACTCACACGTCAGGAAATCGTCGATCACATGAGCTTCCTCATGATGGCGGCGCATGACACGCTCACATCTTCGCTGACCTCGTTTGTCTATCATCTCTGCGCGAACCGCGACTGGCAGGAGCGTCTGCGCGGTGAAATCGACGCGCTGGGGCTCGCGCGCGGCGAGCCGCTGCCCTACGAGAAGCTCGATCAGATGCCGTTGACCGAAATGGCGTTCAAGGAATCGCTGCGTCTCATTCCGCCCGTGCCGTCGATTCCGCGCTGCGCTGTGCGCGACACGGAATTCCAGGGCTTTCGGCTGCCGGCGGGCGTGCGGGTCAGCGTCAATCCGCTCTATACGCACCACATGCCCGACGTCTGGCCGGAGCCGCAGAAATTCGATCCACTGCGCTTCACGGAAGAGGCTTCGCGCGCGCGCCACAAATTCGCTTACGTGCCCTATGGCGGCGGCGCGCACATGTGCCTCGGCCTGCATTTCGCGTACATGCAGGCCAAATGCTTCGCCTACAACCTTTTGTCTTCGTGCGAGATTTCGATTCCGCAGGGCTATCGGCCGGACTGGAAGCTCTGGCCCATTCCCCAGCCGCGCGACGGTCTGCGCATACGGCTGACGCCCCGCTCCTGAACCGATGATCCGCGCGCTCGCCCTCCTGCTCGTATGCCAGCTCGTCGGCGAGATTGTCGCCCGCATGGCGGCGCTGCCTGTGCCAGGTCCCGTCATCGGCCTCGCGCTGCTCGCCTTTGGCGCGATTCTGCATGCCCGCGTCACCGGCGCGGACGCCTCCGCGATCGAGACCGCCGATGTCGGGCGCGTGGCGACCGCGCTGCTTGGTTCGCTCGGCCTGCTGTTCGTGCCGGCCGGCGTTGGCGTCGTGCAACAATTGCCGGTCGTCGGCGCCTACGGCCTCGCGCTCTTCTCAGCCCTCGTCGGCTCGACCGTGCTGACGCTGATCGTGACGGTCTACGTCTTCTTGGCAGTGAAACGCCTCACGAGCAGACGGAACGCGCCGTGACCGATCCCTTCGCCATCTGGGTCTATCTCTCGGCTTCGCCGCTTTTGTGGCTGACCCTGACTCTGATCGTCTGGCTCGCTTCGGACGCGCTCGCCCGCGCAGCCGGACGCCATCCCCTGGTCAATCCCGTGCTGATCTCGATCACGCTGATGGCCGGGATCCTGATTGCGACCGGCGCGCCCTACAAGACATATTTCGAAGGCGCGCAATTCGTGCATTTTCTGCTGGGACCGGCGACCGTCGCCATCGCCGTGCCGCTCGTTCGCCATCGTGCGCTGGTGCGCGCCAATCTTCTGCCCATGCTCGCGGCGCTCGTCGCCGGTGCGCTCACCGCCGTCGTGTCCGCGGTCGGCGTCGCTGCGGCCTTCGGCGCGCCGCGCGCCGTGCTGGTGTCGCTCGCGCCGAAATCGGTGACGGCCGGCATCGCCATGGCGATCTCGGAAAATCTCGGCGGCGTTCCCGCGCTGACGGCCGTGCTCGTCATCACGACGGGCATCATCGGCGCCGTCGTCGTCACGCCGCTGATGAATGCGCTGAAGATCGACGATTACGCGGCGCGCGGCTTCGCCGTTGGTCTCGCCTCGCACGGCATCGGCACGGCGCGCGCCTTCGTGGTCGACGAGGTCGCGGGAACCTTCGCCGGCATCGCCATGGGGTTGAATGGCGTGGTTACGTCGCTGGTCGTGCCGCTGCTGATGCGGTGGATGTGATCACAGCCGCGTGCAGACGATATCGTGCGGCGTGCAGGCGATGCCCGGCGTCGAGCATCCAGCCTGAGTGCATGCGATGCAGCCGTTGGTCCATTCCACGCATTGCCGATGCGCCTGGCCGAAGGCCTGGATAGCCGTTTCGCCGCCTCCCGGGTCTTCCCGCATCGACGCTTCGCCCGCGAACGCCGACGAGCAGGAAAGCATGAGCGTCAACATCATTCGTATCATGGAGCGACCATAGCGCGCCGTCCCGCCTGCGACGATGCCGGGCGAGTCGCCATGAACGGCGCGGCAGCCGACCCCGAAATAGCCGCCGCGCATGACAGGCCCGCCCCCACGTGCTAAGCGCGCGGCATGCTCGAAGGACTTCCCCCCAACGGCGCAGCTTTTGTCATGCGCCTCGAAACTGACGAATCGACCGCGCGCCTCGTTGCCGACACGATCGTGGAGACGTTCGATCCCGCAGAAACGGCCGCCGCCGCCTTCGAGAAGGAGCCATCGACCGAAAGCTGGACGTCCGAGGCCTGGGTGGTCGAGGTCTATTTCGGCCCCGAACCCGACGAAGACGTCATCCGCGACCTCGTGCGCAGCGTCGCCGGCGATGAGGCGGCGAAAGCCCTGGTCTTCGGGCGCGTCAGCGAGAAGGACTGGGTTGCCGCTTCGCTCGAGGGCCTCGCGCCCGTGCGCGCCGGCCGCTTTCTCGTGCATGGGTCGCACGACCGGAAGGCGCCGCGCGAAAACGACATCGGGCTGGAGATCGAGGCGGCGCTCGCCTTCGGCACCGGCCATCACGGCACGACGCTCGGTTGTCTTCGCGCACTCGACGCCATATCCAAACGGCGGCGCCCGATGCGCATCCTCGACGTCGGCACGGGCACCGGCGTGCTCGCCATCGCCGCGGCGCGGCTGTGGCGGCGCGCGGTCGCAGCCGGCGACATCGATCCGGTCTCGACCGAGGCAGCAGCCGCCAATGCGCGGCTGAACGGCGCCACGCCGTTCATGCGACCAGTGACGGCGCGCGGGACCATGCACCCGGACTTGCGCGGTGGAGCGCCCTACGACCTGATTTTCGCGAATATTCTGGCGAAGCCGCTGCGGCTTCTGGCGCCACAGATCGCGTCCGTCGCCGCCGAGGACGCAGACCTCGTGCTGTCCGGCCTGCTCGCCCGCGACGTCGCGGGCGTCCTGACAGCATACGCCGCGCAGGGCTTTCGCCTCGCGCGCCGTGGAGACATCGAGGGATGGGCGACGTTGACGCTGAGGCGCGGCGGCGCGGCGCCGCGCCCGCTCACGATCGTGGATTAGGCGTCAGAGCGCGCCCAGCCCCTGATGACGGCTGAATTTCTCGCCGATTTCGCGCTCGACGGAATCCGACCAGCGGCGGCCGTCAATATATTGCGCCACTGCGCGCTCGGCCTCGGCCTGTCGGGCGGCTCTGAGCGCATCCATGAAACGGGTCCACATCCCCGGACCAGCGGCGGCGCGCTTGGCCCGGACGCCATAGGCCCTGGACGGAATGATCATTGTTGCCATGGATCTGCTCCTTTCGCAGTTCCCTGACGTTTCTGTCCCTGTCTCGGCTCGTTGCCGTTACCCTCATATAGCTACGCATTTATGTCGGGAGTATTGATTATTTCATGCATAATTCGCATGGCTGCAGCCTGAATTGTGCAACGCAACATAACCGGAGGCTCGCGGTCTGCGCCTGCCCGCTTTAGGCTCGCTGCATGGCGCAGAAATTCGAATCCCTCTTCCAGTCCTTTTCCGAAACAACCGACCCGTCGCGGGCCAAGCCGCGACTCGCCGCGCTGCGCGAAGAACTCGCGCGCCGGACGCTTGACGGCTTCATTGCGCCGCGCGCCGACGAGCATCAGAACGAGTATGTAGCGCCGGGCGCCGAGCGACTGGCCTGGCTGACCGGCTTCACTGGGTCCGCCGGCGCCGCGGTCGTGCTTGCCGACCGTGCCGCAATCTTCGTCGACGGCCGCTACACGATCCAGGCGCGCGACCAGGTCGATCCATCTCTCTTTGCGCCGCATGACCTGATCGCAAATCCGCCCGCGCGCTGGCTTGCGCAGCATGCGCCGAAGGGCGGGCGCATCGGCTACGATCCATGGCTGCATACGCCCGCGCAGGTCGAGGTTCTGCGCAAGGCGGCCGTGAGCGCCGGCGCCGAGATGGTCGCTGTCGAGCCCAACCCGATCGACGCCGTATGGGCCGACCGGCCACACGAACCGACCGCGCCCGTCCTGTTGCACGCGGATCGTCTGGCCGGCGAGACGGCTGCCGACAAGCTGGCGCGCATCGCCGGGACGCTCGAAAAATACGACGGTCTCGTCGTGTCCGATCCGCATGCCGTCGCCTGGGCGTTCAACATCCGTGGCGGCGACGTCGCGCATACGCCGCTCCCCATGTCGTGGGCCATCATATCGCGCAAGAATCGCCCGAAGCTCTACATCGCCGGCGCAAAACTCTCGAACGTCGTGCGCGCCGCGCTGGAAGACATCGCTGACGTGCATGAACCAGCCGCGCTTGAACCCGACCTCGCCGCGCTCGCGCGCGACAGAAACAAGCTGCTGTTCGACAGCGCCACCGCGCCCGAAAAGCTCCTCACGCTCTATCGCGCGGCGGGCGGTGAGGCGGATATCGCGGCCGATCCGATTGCGCTGATGAAGGCAAGGAAGAACGCCGCCGAACTTCGTGGCGCGCGCGCGGCGCATCTGCGCGACGGCGCGGCCATGGTCGAATTTCTCGCCTGGTTTTCCAGCGAGGCGCCGAAAGGAAAACTCACGGAAATTTCTGCGGCGCAGGCCCTCGAAACATTCCGCCGCGCGACGGGCAAGCTCGCGGAAATCTCGTTCCCGACCATTTCCGCCTTCGGCCCGCACGCCGCGCTGCCGCACTATCGCGTGACGGAGCGCAGCAATCTCCGCATCCGCAAAGGCGTTTATCTCGTCGATTCCGGCGCGCAATATCTGGATGGCACGACCGACATCACGCGCACGATATCGGTCGGGCGCCCGACTGCAGTCATGCGCGAGAAAAACACGCGCGTGCTGAAAGGGCATATTGCGATAGCCACCGCCGTCTTTCCAAAAGGGACGACTGGCGCACAGCTCGATTCATTCGCGCGCAGATCGCTGTGGGAAGCGGGCTGCGATTTCGACCACGGCACAGGCCACGGCGTCGGGGCCTATCTGTCCGTGCACGAAGGCCCGCAGCGCATCTCGAAGCTCGGAACGGTTCCGCTCGAACCGGGCATGATTCTGTCCAACGAACCGGGCTATTACAAGGAAGGCGCCTTCGGCATACGCATCGAGACTCTTCTGGTCGTGGAGAAGCGCGCGATCAAAGGCGCAGAGCGCGAGATGCACGGTTTCGAGACGATCACCCTGGCGCCGATCGATAAGGCGCTGATCGATACAAAACTGCTGACACGCACAGAAATCGCCTGGCTGAACGCCTATCACGCCGGCGTGTACACGAAGCTGGAAGGAAAAGTGTCGGCATCGGCGCGGAAATGGCTGCGCGCGGCGACGACGAAGATCAGGTAGCCGCGCGCTCGACCACCGTCTGCGATCCCACTCCCCTTGCAAAGGCGGGGCGCTGGATTGCAGATCACTCCTGCCGCGTGCGCTTGAACCATTCGTCTTCCGAGATCACCTCGATCCCCAGTTCGTGAGCCTTCGTCAGCTTCGAGCCGGCGCCCGGCCCCGCCACGACCAGGTCGGTCTTCTTCGACACGGAACCTGAAACTTTCGCGCCAAAACGGTCGGCTTGCGCTTTAGCTTCGTCGCGTGTGAGCCGTTCGAGCGAACCTGTGAACACCACTGTCTTGCCCGCGACGGGAGAATCGCTCGCGATGTCCTCCATCGGAGCCGGTTGGACCTCGCGCAGGAGATCGTCGAGCGCCTTTTCGTTGTGATCCTCAACAAAAAAGTCGGCGACCGCTTCGGCGACAACGTCGCCGACGCCGTCGATGTCATTGATCTCCGCCCGCTCGTCCGACCCCTCCACCGCTTTTCGCGCACAGGATCGCAGCGCCTCGAACGTCCCGAAGTGCCGGGCGAGGCGGCGCGCATTGGTCTCGCCGATGCGACGTATGCCCAGTGCGTAGATGAAACGATTGACAGCAATCCGCCGCCGCTGGTCGATCGAAGCGAAGAGATTGCGCACTGACGTTTCGCCGAACCCCTCCCATTCCCGCAAATTGAACTCGCCTGCCGCATCGCGCGCCTGAAGCGTGAAGATGTCGGCCGGTTGCCGGATCAGCCCCTTCTCGTAAAACAGTTCGATCTGCCGATCGCCGAGCCCTTCTATGTCCATCGCGAGGCGCGAGCAGAAATGCTTGAGCCGCTCCACCGCCTGCGCCGGGCAGATGAGGCCGCCGGTGCAGCGGCGCACGACCTCGACACCTCCCTTTTCATCCGTTTCCCGCACCGCCGCTGACCCGCAGGCGGGGCACACATGCGGAAACTGATAAGGTCTCGCGTCAAAAGGACGTTTGTCGAACGCCACTTCCACGACTTGCGGAATTACGTCTCCCGCGCGCTGGATGACGACAGTGTCGCCGACGCGAATGTCCTTGCGCGCGATCTCGTCCTCGTTGTGCAGCGTCGCGTTCTGGACGACGACGCCGCCGACAGTGACGGGATCGAGTCGCGCAACTGGCGTCAGCGCGCCGGTGCGGCCGACCTGGATATCAATCGCCCGCAGCACCGTCGTCGCGCGCTCGGCCGGAAACTTGTGCGCCACCGCCCAGCGCGGCGCGCGCGACACAAAACCGAGGCGCGCCTGCAACGCGAGATCATCGACCTTGTAAACGACGCCGTCGATGTCGTAGCCAAGCGAGGCGCGCTTCGCCTCGATCTCGCGATAATGCGCGATCATCTCGTCCGCTGAATGGCATACGCGCGTCAGCCTGTTCGTCTGAAATCCCGCACGATGCAGAAAGTCGATCATACCGGATTGCGTGGACGCAGGCTGCTCCGACAATTCGCCCCAGGCATAGGCGAAAAACCGCAGAGGCCGTTGCGCCGTCGCCGCAGCATCGATCTGGCGCAACGAACCGGCCGCCGAATTGCGCGGATTCGCATAGACCATTCTGCCAGCCGCCGCCTGCCGTTCGTTCAGCGCAGAGAAATCGGCGCGGTTCATGTAGACTTCGCCGCGCGCTTCGAACACCTCGGGAACGTGGCGTCCCTTCAGTCGGTGCGGGATTTCCGCGATCGTGCGCACGTTGGCGGTGACGTCCTCGCCCTCGAAGCCGTCGCCGCGCGTCGCCGCTTGTACGATCTCGCCCTTCTCGTAGCGCAGCGTGCAGGACAGACCGTCGATTTTCGGCTCTGAGGTGAAATCCAGCGGCGCATTCTCCTTCAGTCCCAGAAATCGCTTCACGCGCTCGACGAATTCATGCACCTCGCCATCGTCAAACACGTTGCCGAGCGACAGCATGGGGACGGCGTGTCGCACCTTCGCAAACTTCGCGGATGGCGCGGCGCCGACCTTCCGCGTCAGCGATTCATCGGTACGAAGTTCGGGAAAGGCCTGCTCCAGTTCGCCATATCGTCGCCGCAGGGCGTCATATTCGGCGTCCGAAACCGTCGGCGCGTCGTCCTGATAATACCGCCGGTCATGTGCGGAGATTTCTTCGGCAAGACGCCCGTGTTCGGCGCGCGCATCCGTGGCGTTGAGCTGATCGACGGGAGTTCGCTTCATCATACGCCACATTTAGCGCGTGACGGGACAAGGCAAAAGTGGCCGCACTTCAGGCCAGAAACTCTCCTCGTGCGCCGAATGTGACGGCGATCATTCCGGCGGCGGCGCTACGCCGCGCCTTCCAGCAATCGCGCCGCGGCCGCGCGCGCCTCCTCGGTGATCGTCGCGCCAGCGAGCATGCGCGCGATCTCCTCACGCCGCTGCGGCGCGTCGAGCGCGGCGACGCTCGTCGTCACGCGCTTGCCGTTGTCCGCGGAATCCTTGGCGATACGGAAATGTCTGCCTGCGCGCGCAGCGACCTGCGGCGCGTGCGTCACCGCAAGCACCTGCACGCGTGAAGCAAGCCGCGCAAGCCTTTGGCCGATGGCGTCGGCCACGGCGCCGCCGACGCCGGTGTCGATTTCGTCGAAAACAAGCGTCGGGGCCGAACCACGATCGGCGAGCGTCACCTTCAGCGCGAGCATGAAGCGCGAGAGTTCGCCGCCGGATGCGACCTTCATCAGCGGACCAGGCCGGGCGCCGGGATTGGTTTGCACCCAGAACTCGACGCGATCGATACCGTCCGCCGTCGCCGCATCCGGGTCGCTGTCGATCCGTGTGAAGAATTCCGCGCGTTCGAGCTTGAGCGGCGCGAGTTCTCCCATGACGGCCTTGTCGAGCCTTGTAGCGCAGGCAACGCGCGCCTTCGACAGGTCGAGCGCCTTCGACGAGAAATCCACGCGCGCCCTGTCCGCCTCCTGCACAAGCTTCGCCAGCGCGGATTCGCCCGCGGCCAGTGCGGCTATGTCGGCTTCGAATTTCACGACGAGCGCCGCCAGCGAGTCGACCGCGCATTGATGTTTTCGCGCCGCCCCGCGCAGTGCGAACAGCCGTTCTTCCGTGCGCTCCAGTTCACGCGGATCGTAAGCGGCCTCCTGCATCGCCTGATCGAGCGCAGTTCGCGCGGCTTCCACGCCGTCCAGGGCCACGCCAAGCGCGACAAGGCAAGGTTCGATCAGGGCCGGCGCCTGCGGCTGGCGGCGATCAAGCCGGCGCAGCGCCGCCGACAGCGCCGTGATCGGCGACCCTTCGCCGCCAACGGTCTCGAACGCCTCGCGCAAATCGGCTGCGACCTTTTCGGCCTGCATCATTTTCTGGCGCAGCGCAGCGAGTTTGGCCTCTTCGCCGGGTTGCGGCGCGAGCTTGGACAATTCGGCATGCGCATGCGTCAGATAGTCGGCGTCGGCGCGGGCGCGCGCGAGTCGCGCCTCCTCTGCGTCACGGGCCGCCTCCGTCTCGCGCATATGTCGATGCGCCGCACGAACCGCGTCGGCCCTGGAGGTGAGGCCGCCGAACGCGTCGAGCAGCAGCCGGTGCGTAGTCGCGTCCGTCAGCGCCCGTTCATCGTGCTGGCCGTGGATCTCCACGATGCTTCGTCCGATCGCGCGCAGCGCCTGCGCGCTGACCGCTTGATCATTGACGAAGGCGCGCGTGCGCCCGTCCGCCATTTGCACCCGCCGCAGAATGAGGTCGCCGTCGACCTCGATCTCCTGAGCGCGCGCGGCCATGCGCGCCGGATGCGCCGCCGGCAGATCGAACACGGCCGTCACCTGGCCCTGCGGCTGGCCGGCGCGCACGAGCGCGCCATCGCCGCGCCCGCCAAGCGCAAGCGTGAAAGCGTCGAGCAGAATAGATTTGCCGGCGCCGGTTTCCCCGGTGAGCACAGTCAACCCGCGATCCGGATCGAAATCGATCCGGTCGATCAGGACGATGTCGCGAATGATAAGCTGAACCAGCATCCGACGCGCGATCACGAACTCTCTGGACCGAATCGATCCACGATCATGGCCGCGATCGCGTCGAAGAGTCGAGAGCGGCGCATGCGGGAGCCCCCGCCGTCCACCGTTGGCGCCGCGTCGCGATCAACCGACGGTTTTGTGAAACACCTTGGAAATCCAGGAGCCCGAGCTTTCCTGCGGCTCCAGATTGCCTGTTCTCAGGAGCGCATAGGCGTCCTTGTACCATTGCGAGTCAGGATAATTGTGGCCGAGCACTGCCGCCGCAGTCTGCGCCTCGGAGGAGATTCCGAGCTTCAGATAGGCCTCGACCAGACGATAGAGCGCCTCCTCGGTGTGGCGCGTCGACTGGTACTTGGCGAGCACCTCGCGGAAGCGATTGATCGCGGCGGTATAATTGCTGTTTTGCAGATAAAAGCGGCCTACCTTCATCTCGCGCCCGGCAAGCTGATCCTTGGCCACCTGTATCTTGAACTTGGCGTCAGTCACGTATTCCGATTTCGGAAATTTCTCGACGAGCTGGTTGAAGATAACCGTCGCCTTTTCCGCCCGGTCCTGATCCTTGTCCGCCTCCGGTATCTGATTGTAGTAGGACATTCCCGCCAGATAATAGACGTAGGGCGCGTCAGAGGAACTCGGATAGAGACCGATATAACGATTGGCGGTCGCGACGGCCTCGTCGTACTTGCCCTCCGTGTATTCCGAATAGGTCTGCATCAGCAGACCTTTCTGCGACCAGCTCGAATTCGGATACTGCTTTTCAAGTTCGCCGAATTTCTTGCCCGCGCCCGTGAAGTCCTTTTTCTGGAGCCGCGCTAATCCCTGATCGTAGATCGTGTCGGCCGGCGTGTCGGTGAGGATCTTGGTCTCGTACTTTTCGCCGCCGCCGAAAATGCTGCTGAAGGGATTCGAGACGCTGTCGAGACCGGAGCAGCCTGCCAGCGGCAGCCCTGCGGCAATCGCCAGCGCCGGCGCGATGCCGGGCCGCGCTTCGTTCTGTATCCAGGCGAAAAACGTACGGAGGACGCGCTGCATCGTCAAAACTCGCGGCTGTGTGACATGGGCGCGGGCGAGAGCCGCCGGTAGCCCCCGATACCCGAAAACGACGATTGTCGCCGCCTGGGCGGCTTATCCTAGAGCTCGAACCAACAGGGCCGCACGCGCGCCCCTGGCCAAATCAAGGCGATGCGATCGCGAGTTGCACGCGCAATCGACGCCTCATACCGCAGATCGAAGCGAGACGCCACCACTCCCGTCTCGCTCATGCCCGAAGATTGTGGCGCCATCGGGTCAAGCCGCAGCGCATTAGCTCCGGTCAGGCGCAAGCGCAAGCTGCACCAGCCCGCCGATGTCCGGGCGCACCGCGCCGCGGCGTGGCGCGATTGCGGCAGGCGTCAGCCGCCATGCCGATCGGTCGGCGAACAAGGCCTGCAGAATGGCATGATTGAGCGCATGGCCGCTGCATCGTGAGCGGAACGCGCCCTGGATCGGCGCGCCGGCGAGCGCGAGGTCGCCAATTGCGTCCAGCATCTTGTGCCTCACGAATTCGTCCCGGAACCGCAGGCCCTCCGGATTGAGCGGCCCATCGTCGCCGATCGCAATGGAATTCTCCAGCGAAGCGCCCAGCGCGAAGCCCGCGCGCCACAGCCGCTCGATGTCCCGGATGAAGCCGAACGTGCGCGCGCGCGCGATCTCGCGCCGGAACGAGGCCGGATCGACCCGCAGCGCCTTGCGCTGGCGCCCGATGGCGGCATGTTCGAACAGGATTTCGACGTCGAGCGTAAAGCCGCTCGCCGCCGGCGACAGCTCCGCAAAGGCGTCGCCGCGCTCGACGCGCACAGTCTTCAATATCTCGAGCTGCCTGCGTGGCGCGGACTGCCGGCGCAGGCCGACTTCGTCGATCGCCTCGACAATGGCCGCCGCCGAGCCGTCGAAGACCGGCGCCTCTGGTCCATCGATCTCGACCAGCACATTATCGACGCCAAGCCCCGCCAGCGCCGCCATCACGTGCTCCACGGTGGCGACCGACTGGTCGCCGACGCGCAAAGTCGTGCAAAGCTCCGTCGCGCAGACCTGCGACCACGCCGCCGGCCCCATCGCCGCTGCTTCTCCCGCCAGGTCGCTTCGATAAAAAGAGACGCCGGCCCCATCTTCGGCCGGGTGGAGGATGAGCCGGGCAGGCGCGTTGGAATGAACGCCGACGCCTTCGAGCGCGACCGCTTCGCGCAAGGTCGACTGTCTATCGGAAAATCCTCGCTCCGGATCCGAGACGGACCTCGACGAAGTCTTTGGCGCCAATTGGCGAGCGCGAGATTTGAGGCGCGTCATCCCTCATCCAGATTTGGCCAAGCGCAGGGCTAAGCATCGCAACCGGGCACGCGGTAGACATCGACGCTCGTCCGTGTCGGAAATTGATCCTTAAGGACGGCCGCAAACTAACCTCGGCGCCAGTACGCGCCAAATCACGGATTATGAAAGATTGTTAAAGTCGGCGCTGCCGCGTAAAATTTTGAAAAATCAATGATTCAAGACAAATCGTGACATTTGAACGAATGCGCGGCGCCGGGGTGAGACCCCGGCGCCGCGTGGATTCACATGGACTGGCGACGCAGGAAGGCTGGGATCTCCAGTTGCTCTTCCTCCACCGGGCGCGCCGGCGCGAAACGGCCATGCGCATCAGCGGAGCCGGCCGGGCGTTGCTGCGCCGCCGCCGGGCGTTTGGCGTATTCCGCATGCGCAGGCGCCGGCTGTGGCGCGCGCTGCTGCGGCTGCGCTACATGAACCGGACGCGGCGCGGCCTGTTCCCGCGTCGCCCTTGCCGTTTCCTCGCGGCTGGTCGCGAAGGAAGCGAGGCGTTCGAGCAGGGTCCGGCGACGCTGCTCGACGCCGGACGCCTGTGGCTGCGCGCCGGCGCGATAGCTGCGAAGCTGGTCCTGGATCGGCAGCGGAAACTCCTCGATCGCCGGCATGCGCTGCGCGCGAACCGGCTGCTCCGGCGCCGGCGGCACATAGGGGCCAGCGGCGCGGGGATGCGGCGTCGGCTCGACCGGCTGCGGTTGCGGCGAGCAATAGGCTGCCGGCTGCAGCGGCACTTCCGAAATATGGACGTGGTCCGGGCTCGCAGGCTGGAGCGGCGCAGGCTGGGGCGCATAGGCCGCGCGGGATTGATCGGCCGGGTGCTGGGCCACATAGGCAGGCTGCGGCTGCGGTTGTGGCTCGGGCGCGCGCTGCGGAACCGGCGCCGGCGATGGCGCGGCCTGCTGCGCGGTGCGCGCGGCCGCTTGGCTGCGCAGCCGGTCGACCGCTTCCGCGATCTTGGCCTCCGCTTCGTCGTGCTCGACGATTGCGGCGACTGGCTTGTCGATGCCCGTGGCGACGACGGACACCCGGATGACGCCGGCAAGCGATTCGTCGAAGGTCGCGCCGAGAATGATGTTGGCGTCCTCGTCGACCTCCTGACGGATGCGGCTCGCCGCCTCGTCAACCTCATACAACGTCATGTCGGCGCCGCCAGTGATCGAGATCAGCAGGCCGCGAGCGCCCTTCATCGAGACTTCGTCGAGCAGCGGATTGGCGATCGCCGCCTCGGCGGCGTGGATTGCCCGCTGGTCGCCGGAAGCCTCGCCTGTGCCCATCATCGCCTTGCCCATCTCGCGCATGATCGAACGCACGTCGGCGAAGTCGAGATTGACGAGGCCCTGCTTCACCATCAGGTCGGTGATCGAGGCGACGCCGGAATAAAGCACCTGATCCGCCATTGCGAAGGCGTCGGCGAACGTCGTTCGTTCGGTCGCGATCCTGAACAGGTTCTGATTCGGGATGACGATCAGCGTGTCGACATGCTTCATCAGTTCGCCGATGCCGGCCTCCGCCGTGCGCATGCGGCGCTGGCCCTCAAACTGGAAGGGCTTGGTCACGACGCCGACCGTAAGGATGCCGAGGTCGCGGGCGGCGCGGGCGATGACGGGCGCTGCGCCCGTGCCGGTGCCGCCACCCATGCCGGCAGTGACGAAGCACATGTGCGCGCCCTGCAAGTGATCGCGGATCTCCTCGATCGCCTCTTCGGCCGCCGCGCGCCCGACTTCCGGCTGCGCGCCGGCGCCGAGGCCCTCGGTGACCTGCAGGCCCATCTGGATGATGCGCTCGGCCCGCGAGGCGGTCAGCGCCTGTGCGTCCGTATTTGCGACGATGAACTCGACGCCGCTCAGCCCCGAGGCGATCATGTTGTTGACCGCATTGCAGCCGCCGCCCCCCACGCCGCAGACCGTGATACGGGGTTTGAGCTCGCGCAGCTCGGGACCCTTGAGATTGATCGTCATCGCCTCTGACCTCTTTGTATGGGGCGCTGGCCGCGCTCCGGTTTCACTGGTCCAAGCTGGTTTGGCCGCCGCGCCGCCCCCGCCCGGGTCGTACTCAGAAACTCTCTTTCAACCACCGCCCGACGCGAGAGAGATAGCCGTCCCCGACCGCGACATTGAGCCGGTCACGGCCAGGTTCGAAATGTTCGAGCGCCGCCATCTGCGGGTAGACGAGCAGGCCCACCGCCGCCGCGAACGAAGGACTCTTGCCGGAGTCCGGCAGACCGTGAACGCCGACCGGGCGCCCGGAGCGAACTTGGCCGCCGAGGATGCGCCGCACGGTCTCGGGCAATCCCGTGAGCTGGCAGGCGCCGCCGGTCAGCACGATCCGCGAACCGGCATGCAGCGGTCGCCCTTGCGCGCGAAGCCTGTCGCGCACGAGTTCGATGATTTCCTCGACGCGCGGGCGGATGATGCGGACCAGATGCGCCCGCGGCACGTGATTGGGATGGCCGCCATCATCGCCGACCTGCTCGATGGCGATCGTCTCGCGTTCGTCGGAAGGCGAGGAGATGGCGCTACCGTAAAGGGTCTTCAGCCGCTCCGCGCTGGACAGGCGCACATTTAGGCCGCGCGCGACGTCGAGCGTGACATGGTTGCCGCCCACCGCAACCGCGTCCATATGCGCGAGAACGCCGCCGGAAAATATGGCTGTCGATGTCGTGCCGCCGCCGAAATCGATCACGGTCGCGCCGATTTCCGCCTCGTCGTCAGCCAGCGTCGCCAGCGCGGAGGCGTAGGGCGAGGCGACGAAGGCCTCGACAGTCAGATGGCAGCGCTCGATCGCAAGCCCGAGATTGCGGGCCGCCGCCGCATCGCAACTCGCGACGTGCAGATGCGCGCCGAGTTCATCGCCGATCATGCCCTTGGGGTCGCGGATGTTCTGCGCGTCGTCGACGGAAAAGCTGGTGGGCAGCGAATGCAGCACCGCACGTCCATCGCGCGAAGTCCGCGCGCAAGTCGCCTCCAGCACGCGATGAACATCGGATTCGCCGACGGACCGTTCGCCGACCGCGACCTTGGCCTGGAACTGCTGCGAGCCGATGCGTCCGCCAGCCGCGCAGACGATGACGTTGTCGACCTGCACGCCAGCCATGCGCTCGGCCGCATCTACGGCCAGCCGCACCGCTGTCTCGATCTCCTCCATGTCCACGACCTGGCCAGCCTTCATGCCGCGCGAACGCTGGTGCCCGATGCCCAGAATGCGAACGCCGTGCGTGCGCCCGTGCGCGATGATGTTGGGATCGACCGGATCAAGGCGTGCGATCAGGCATACGATCTTGGACGTGCCGACATCCAGCACGGACAGGATCGCGCTCTTGCGCGACGACAGTGGACGCATACGCGGCAGATGTACGTAACCGCTCATCAGACTTTCCCCTTGGCCTTGCGGCCGAGCCCGTCGAGCCGCGCGCTTGCCGCCTGATCGCTCAACCGCGCCTCGATGCGGCCGGGCACGCGCAGGTCGAGCGCGACGATGTCCTTGTCGAGAATGCCCTGATCATGCTGGATACGCATGAGCTGCGCGACGGCCGTCTCCGGATCGCGCTCCGGCAGACGAATTTCGATTCCGTCGCTCGTATAGATTGTCCAGCGACGCTGCGACACCAGCGCGCCGGCCTTGATCCGCCCCGCCAGATCGCCGGCGGCGGCCAGTATGCGCATGTATTCGCCGAGCCGCACGTTGGCGCCGTCGCCCACGATCAGAGGCAGGCCGGAATATTTGTTGTCGTGCATCGTGTCGATCGGCATGCCGTCCGACGAAACGATGGCGATCTGTCCATCCCGCTGCCACAGCGCGAACGGCTGGCGCTCGACGATCGTGATCGCCAGGTGATTCGGATAGAGCTTGCGGATTTCCGCATCCTTGATCAGCGGCGCCCACATCAGTCGCTGGCGCATAGCCACAGCGTCGAGATAAGGCAGCGAATTGCGCGCCTTGACGCCCGCATACGCCAGGACTTCCCGCTCCTTGAGTTCGCTGATTCCGGAAATCGTCACCGTATCGATTCCGAGACCGACGGCGCGCGCGAGCAGGTCGCCGGGGGTACCGACATCCTGAATGAACTGCTCATAGGCGCCGCCCTTCACGGCGCCGTAAGCGAACGAGCCGGCAAGCACCCCGATTATCAGCGCGCCGGTCGCGAAAGGATGGATTGCTATGGCGCGCGCGCGCTCGAACCAGCCGATGCGGGTGCGAAGCTGGGGAGCGCGGGAGCGCCGCTGCGGTCGCGGCTCGGTGGCCGGACCGGCCGGTTGCGGGCGCGCGAGCGCGAACGCGAACGGAGCGGCAAAATGCTCCGTCACCGATCGCAGGACGCGTCTTCCACCATCCATCTCGCAAGCTCGCCGAACGTAAGGCCCGCATGGGCCGCCAACTCAGGCACAAGCGACGTTTCCGTCATGCCCGGCTGGGTATTGACCTCCAGGACAACGAGTTCGCCCGTACCTCCGGGGCGGTCGTCATACCGAAAGTCCGTCCGGCTCACGCCGCGACAGCCGAGCGCCCTGTGCGCCACAACGGCCAACTGTTGAATCTGTTGGTAAATATTTCCTTTAATTTGAGCAGGACAGACGTGAATTGACCCGCCTTTCGCGTATTTTGCATCAAATCCGTAGAAAGATTCGGACACCGGGCTGATCTCTGTGACACCGAGCGCCCGGTCGCCGACAACGGCGCAGGTCAGCTCCCGACCGTCGACGAATTTCTCGGCCAGCATCATTTCGCCATAGGGCCAATCGGCGGCCAGCAACTCCTGCGGCGGGTGAGAACGGCCGTCCTTGATGATGAACACGCCGAAGGACGACCCCTCCGCCACGGGCTTGAGCACGTATGGCGGCTCGATGGCGTGGGCCTTCGCGGCCTCGAAGCGGCTGATGGTTCGCCCGGCCGGCACAGGCACGCCCGCCGCCGCCATCACCGTCTTGGCGAGATCCTTCTGCATGGCGAGCGCCGACGCGAGGACGCCCGAATGTGTGTAGGGGATCCGCAGCACCTCCAGAACGCCCTGAATCGCGCCGTCCTCGCCGCCCGGCCCATGCAGCGCGTTGAAGGCGACATCGGGCTTTAGATCCGTCAGTCGCGCCGCAATGTCGCGCCCGACATCGACCCGCGTCACGCGATAGCCGACGCTCTCCAGCGCCCGGGCGCAGGCCTCGCCCGAGCGCAGCGACACCGGCCGCTCCGAGGCCCACCCGCCCATCAGCACCGCGACATGTATGGCCATTTCATCAGTCCCTGGTTTGTCGCCTGGGCGCCATGCGCCCGGAAAAATTGCGCGCCGATTGCGGTGGCGCCGCATTCCGGCGCGCTGCGGTCACGGCGCGACTCGCGCCCACACTTCTATGTCCCCGACCTGCGCCTTTCGCACGAATCCGTCCAGCAGCCCCGCGAACTCCGCCTTGCTCTCAGCCCATTTGCGCAGGGCGGCGCTTTCGACCAGCACGACGTCCGGGCTTCCCTTCGCAAGGTCAGCCGCCAGTTGCGTCCGCTCGGCCTGCGCATAGCCCAGCAGTCTCTCGCGAGCGACGCCGGCGACATGCGTGGCGACAAGAATCTGTCGCACGCAATTGTCGATCCACAGCGCGTTCTGCGTTCCGATCCACGTCCCGTCGAGCCGCCGGGTCAACGGATGGCCGACGTCGAGTTGTTGCGCGAGCGCGGCGATCTTCGGATGGGTCGGCGCATTCGCCCTCACGGCGGCCGTCAACCCCGGATATTCCTCCGCGCCCGTGAGATTGATGGTCACGGCGGCGAAGAATGGCGCGCAGACCAGAGCGGGCGCGACGCACAGGCGAGCAAAGCACGCCGCAGCTTCCGGAGCGGCCGCCCGGCGCCCGGTCGCAAGGACGACGCAGGCGAGCGCGCCGAGCGCAATGCCCGGATAAGCGTGGTTGAACCAGATCTTCGCCTGGATGACATAGGCCGCCAGAAATCCAGCCGAAGCGACCGCCAGCGCGGTCGCGCGCCAATCGGCGCCCAAGATCCGCGATGCGCCAGAAAACGCCGCGATCAGCGCGAGATTGAACAGGAATGGCGGCGAGGCGAGCACCTCCGACATCGCATGCCGCGCAGGCGCATAGACCTCGACGGCGAGCGGCAATACCTGCGTCACGTAATCGGGATAGGCGAACCGGACGAGCGCGAGATAGGCGACGAACGTTGCAACGGCGATAAAATTTTCAGGCGCCGCCAGCGGCGCGAGCGAACGTCGCCGGAGGCACGCGACAAGCGCCGCCGCCGCCAGCGGCAGTGCGTAATAGGGCTTGAACGCAAGCGCGACGCCGCCGCACACGCCCGCCGCGACCGCCTGCGGCGCCGATGCCGCCCCATGCGCGCCGCGCGCCGACATTGCCGCAAGCAGCGGCAGGCAGGCCAGAACCGCGAAATGCTCGCGCTCGGCAAAGCCGAAACCGGCGGCGAACAGGAAGATCCAGAGTGCGGCGTTGCGCCAGAGGCCGACTTCGTCGTCCCCGATGAGATGCGCGCGGCGCATGATCGCTCCGCTCAGCGCGAGCGAGGCGAGAACGGCGAGAAGAATCTCGACGACCACGCCCGCCTCCGCACGCAGGCCACACCATCGCGCAGCGATGACCGCGGGCATGTAGGCGAGGAAACCGGCGGGCGGATTTGGATCGGAGACATCGACGTAGGCGCGCGCGCCGTCGAGGATCTTTTCAGCAAATGTGATGAACCAGGAATCGTCGCCGTCGATGTGCCCGATCGCCTGCTGCGCCATCGCCGCAATGACGATCGCCGCAGCAACCGGCCATGATCCGAGAATGCGCGCTTGCGACGCCTCTGACTTGACGCCGGCGGTAGAGGCGAGATCGGTCAACTCAATCTCCGTTGCGCCGAACCCGGGTCTTCAGGCCCGCGGTCCGATCAGACACGATTTACGCCACGCCCACGCGCTTGATTTCCCATTCGAGGTCTTCGCCGCTGGTTTCACGCACGCGACGCCGCACTTCCTCCCCCAGATTTTCGATGTCGGCCGCGGTCGCCTTGCCGCGATTGATGAGAAAATTGCAGTGCATCTCACTGACCTGCGCATCGCCGACGACGAGTCCCCGGCAACCCGCGCTATCAATGAGTTTCCACGCCTTCTGGCCAGCGGGATTCTTGAAGGTCGAGCCGCCGGTCTTTTCGCGGATCGGCTGCGCCGCCTCGCGCGCCGCCGCGATCTGGTCCATCTCCGAGAGGATCGCCTGCTTGTCCCCGGCGACGCCCTGCAACAGCGCCTGCGTGAAAATCATGTCTTTGGCCGCACTCGAATGACGGTAGGAAAAACCCATGCCTTCGTTGTTGAGCACGATGAATTCGCCTGACCTTTCGACACCGCGCGCCTCGATCAGTACGTCTTTCATCTCGCCGCCATGCGCGCCTGCGTTCATGCGCAATGCCCCGCCGATCGCGCCGGGTATGCCGCTCAGAAAGGCAAGGCCGCCGATGCCGAGTTCGGCCGCGCGCCTGGCGACGAACCTGTCCGGCACCGCCGCGCCGACGCGCAGCCGATGGCCTTCCGCAACCACGATGTCAGAGAACGCCTTGCCGCCGAGCCTGATAACGACGCCCGGCACGCCGCCGTCGCGCACGATCAGATTCGAGCCGAGCCCGACGACGAGCACAGGCAGATCCAACGGCAGCATCGACAGAAAATACGAGAGATCGTCTTCGTCCGTCGGCTGAAAAAACGTCTGTGCAGGCCCTCCGACCCGAAACCAGGTGAACGGCGCAAGCTGCTCGTTAGCGGTGAGGCGACCGCGCAGGTCCGGCATGTTCGCGCGCAGATCGGGCGTGATATCGGCAAACGTCATGCCAAAGCTCCATCGAGCCAGGCGCCGAGCGCAACCGCGCCGGCCGCCTCCATCCCAGCGCCGTTCTTCGCCGCCTGCGCACGCAAGGCGCACGGATCGATGCCCGCCTGCGACAGCTCCACCGCGTGTCCGATCAACCACTTTTCAAACGAATGGCTTCTGGTTTCAATGTGGAACTGCAGACCGAGCATGCGCGGCCCACGCGCGAAAGCCTGGGTCGGACAGGCGCGGGTCGACGCAAGCCGCGCGCATCCCTCCGGAAGATCGAGATTGTCGCCGTGCCAGTGCAGAACCGGAACGCCCTCAAGCGACGCAAGACACGAGCTACTCCCGGCGTCGGTCAGATCCAGCGGCGCATAGCCGATCTCTTTGGCCGGACCAGGCGCGACGCGCGCTCCGAGCGCAGCGGCGATCATCTGTGCGCCAAGACAGACGCCGAGCGTAGGCCTGTCAGCGGCGCTGCGCACGCGCAGGGATTCGATTTCCTGCTCGAGAAACGGATATTCGCGCGTCTCGTACACGCCGATCGGACCGCCAAGAACGATGAGAATATCGGGCGCCAGAAGGCGCGCGGCATCGATCGGATCGACGCCTGCGTCGCAATATTCAAGCTTGTAGCCGCGCGCTGACAGGAGGTCATCGAGGGTTCCGGCGTCCTCGAAAGCGACATGACGGACAGCCAGAGCCGATCGCGGCGATACGGCCATGCTCAGCCCGCCGCCAATTGCGCCGGCAGCGCGTAGGCCCATTGCGTGATATTGCCTGCGCCGAGGAAGACGACGTAATCGCCGGGCCGCGCGATCTCCCGCACGAGGCGCGGCAGATCGTCCGGCTTTTCGATCGCTATGGCCTGCCTGTGCCCGTGCGCGCGGATCGCGGCCACCAGAGAATTCTTGTCGACGCCATCGATCGGCTGCTCGCCGGCTGCGTAAACATCGGCGACGATGACCGTGTCCGCGTCGTTGAAGCAGGTCGCAAACTGGTCGAACAGACTTTGCAGACGCGTGAAGCGATGTGGTTGCACCACCGCGATGACCTGCCCCTTGGTCGATGCGCGCGCGGCGCGCAGCACTGCCGAAATTTCCACGGGATGATGACCGTAATCGTCGAAGATCGCGACGCCGTTCCATTCGCCGGTGCGCGTGAATCGCCGCTTGACGCCGCCGAAGTTGGCGAGCGCCTTGCGGATCTGATCGGCCGACAGGCCGAGCGCCATCGCAACGGCGATCGCCGCCGTCGCATTCAGCGCGTTGTGATGGCCGGGCATGGGCATCACCAGATTCTCAAGATATGTCGCAGCGCCGGTCTTGCGGTCGCGCACCAGGACATTGAAGCGCGACACCCCGCCGGTCAGATCGACATCGAGCAGGCGCACGTCCGCTTGCGGATTCTCGCCATAGGTGATGACGCGCCGGTCCTCGATCTTGCCGACCAGTTCCTGCACCGTCGGATGATCGAGGCACATGACGGCGAAGCCATAGAATGGAAGGTTTTCCACGAACGTGCGGAACGCTTCCTTTATCGCGTCGAAGGTCAGAAAATGATCGAGATGTTCCGGATCGATGTTCGTGACGACAGCCACGTCGGCCGGCAGTTTCAGGAAGGTTCCGTCGCTCTCGTCGGCCTCCACCACCATCCACTCGCCGGCTCCGAGTCGCGCGTTGGTGCCATAAGCGTTGATGATGCCGCCATTGATGACCGTCGGATCGAGCCCACCCGCATCGAGCAAGGTCGCGACGATGGACGTCGTCGTCGTCTTGCCGTGGGTACCGGCGATGGCGACGCATTGCCTGAGACGCATCAGTTCGGCGAGCATCTCGGCGCGGCGTACGACCGGCAGACGCTTTTCACGCGCCGCGATCAGCTCGGGATTGTCGCGCTTGATTGCGGTCGAAACGACGACAACCGCTGCTTCGCCGAGATTCGACGCGGAATGGCCGACGAACACTCTCGCGCCCTTGTCCGCGAGACGCTTGACATTGGCGTTTTCGGACGCATCCGAACCCTGCACCTGATATCCGAGATTCATCAGCACTTCGGCGATGCCGGACATGCCGATCCCGCCTATGCCGACAAAATGAATGGGGCCGAGATCGCGCGGCAGTTTCATATGCGTTTTTCCCTGGAATCGGCCAGCTCGACCACGATGTCGGCGAGCCGTTCGGCGGCGTCGAGAATACCAGCGCTCTTCGCCGCTTCGGCCCGCTTCGTCAACCCCGCAGGATCGACGAGCGCCGCGCGCAGCAAATCACGCAGTCTCTCAACGCTGAAAGTTTTTTGATCGATGACTTCTGCGGCCCCGGTGCGCGCGAGTTCCGCCGCATTGGCCGCCTGGTCCGCGTCCAGCGCAAAGGGGAAAGGCACGAGGATCGCCGGTCGACCGATCGCCGCAAGCTCCGCGACCGTCGACGCCCCGGAGCGCGCAATCACAAGATGCGCGCTGGCGATGCGCGCCGGCAGGTCTTTGAAGAACGGCGCGATCTCGGCTGCCAATCCGAGTCTATCGTAGACGACCCGAACCCTCGCCTCGTCCTCGCCGCGCGCCTGCTGCACAAGGCTGATTCGTGCGCTCTCTTCGGCGGTCAACGCGGCAATTGCCGCAGGCACGATGTCCGAAAATACGCGCGCGCCCTGCGAGCCGCCAGTGACGAGCAGGCGCAGCTTGCCGTCAGCAGCGCTCGGCAGCGGCTGCCGTGCGGCCTCCAGCACGGCCGGTCGCAGTGGGTTGCCCGTCACGACCGATTTGTCGAGGATCGCCTTCGCCGCGCCCGACAACGTAAAGCCGGTCGCAATACGGTCAACCCGGCGCGCGAGAAAGCGGTTGGCGCGCCCCATGACCGCATTCTGTTCGTGCTGCACCGTCGGAACGCCCAGCAATGTCGCGGCGAAGACGGGTGGCACGGTGGGGTAGCCGCCAAAGCCCACAACCACGGACGGTTTGAGCCGGCGCAAAAGCGCCAGCGACGACACGATGCCAAGACCCAGCGCCGCAACCGCCCGCGCGCGGGAAAAAACAGAGCCGCTGGCCGGCGTCCCGGCGGGCACCGCATGGATCGCGCGCGCCGGAAAGGCCTCGCCATATTTTGCAGCCCTCGTATCGGTGACGAGCTCGACGACCCGTCCACGCGCGATCAGCGCATGCGCGAGAGCTTCTGCCGGAAACAGGTGGCCGCCGGTGCCGCCGGCAGCCAGGACGATCGGACGTCTGTTCATGCGCGCGCAGCGCCCGGATCGAGCGCCGCGTCCAGCAACACCTCCGTGCGTGGACGCTTGCGCGTCACCGCGATCAGGAACCCCATGCCGAGCGCCAGAGAGATCAGCGAGGAGCCGCCATAACTGATGAACGGCAGCGTCATGCCTTTGGCCGGCATCAACCGCAGGTTAACGGCAAGATTGATGCAGCTCTGAATCCCGAACAACATTGAGAGCCCCGCCGCCGCGAACCGGCAGAACGGATCTTCGTTGCGCGCGGCGTCCGTAAGGCCGCGGATGACGATGAACGCGAACAGCGAAACGAGCGCTATGCAGACGATCACGCCGAATTCCTCGCCAGTGACAGCGAAAATGAAATCCGTGTGGCTGTCCGGCAGAATTCGCTTCAGCGTACCCTCGCCCGGCCCCTTGCCGAACCAGCCGCCGGCGATGAAACTGTCGCGCGCCGTATCAACCTGAAACGTGTCGGTCACTGCGCCGCCGTCCGATTGCGGCTCCAGGAATTTCAGGATGCGCGCTCGCACATGCGGAACGAACTTGTATGCAGCGAACACGGCGCTCGCGCCGGCGCCGCCGATGCCCGCCACCCAGAACCAGTGCAGCCCCGCCATGAAGAACAGCGCGCCCCATACGAGCGAAATCAGCATGGTCTGGCCAAAGTCCGGTTGCAGCACGAGCGGCACGACGGTTGCGGGCAATAACAGGATCGCCATGAAATTCGCAGGCATGTCGCGCCGCCCGCGCGCGCCTTCGGAAAAGGCCCAGGCGGCCAGAATGACGAAGGCTGGCTTGACGAATTCCGATGGCTGGATGCCGAAGATCCAACGCCGTGCGCCTTTCACTTCCACGCCAAACAGCAAGGCGGCGACGATGAGCGCCATAGCGACGACGAACACTGCGAGCGCGACACGACGCACATGGCGCGGCGACAGGAACGACGCGGCGACCAGAACAGCGATCGCAGGCACGAGAAATTCCGCCTGTTTGTTGACGAAATAGAACGTTGGCAGATGAAGTCGCTCCGCGACCGGCGGCGAACCGGCCATACCGAACACGAGTCCACACACCATCAGCAGCGCCAGCGCGCCGAGCAGCCAGCGGTCGACAGTCCACAGCCAATCCGAAAACAGCGTTTGTTCGGCTCGCGATATCATGACGCGCCTCCAGACTTCAGCATGGTTTGCACGAGCGTGCGAAACGTGTCGCCGCGCCGTTCGAAATTGACGAACTGATCGTAGGACGCGCAGGCTGGGGAAAGCAGAACGACCGGCTGCGCCGCCCTGCTCTGCGCGGCGTCGCGCGCTGCCGACGCTACAGCCCTGTCAAGCGTCTCGCACCGCTCAAACGAAACCGCGCCGTCAAGAGTACGCGCGAATTCGTCGGAAGCCGCGCCGATAAGATAGGCCTTCGCAACGCGCCCGAACAAAGGCCGCAGCGGTTCAATTCCGCCTTCCTTCGCCTTGCCGCCGATGATCCAGTAAATGTCATTGAATGACAGCAGCGCCTTCTCGGCCGCGTCGGCATTCGTCGCTTTTGAGTCGTTGACGAACAGAACGTTTCCACGCCGTCCGACTTCCTCCATGCGATGCGCAAGTCCGGGAAATCTCGACAATCCTTCTTGCACGCGCGCGCGATCGCGCGCGAGATCCCCGAGCGCAGCGACGGCCGCGCAGGCGTTTTGCGCATTGTGCGCGCCGCGCAGCGACGCGACGCCGGCAAGATCGGCGATCGGCTCGGATCTGCCAGCCATGCGTCGCGCCACTATCGTCCGTTCCACGACTATGCCGTCGGAAAGCTCGGGATGGGCGACAGACACCAAAGTGGTCGGCTGGCCGGCGGCCAGTCGTCTCTCGGCAATCTCTCGCACGTAATGATCGTCGACGCTGATCACGGCGACGGCGGAGGCCGCGATCAGACGCTCCTTGATCGCTGCATAATGATCCATCGTCCCGTGACGATCGAGGTGGTCGGGCGTGAGGTTGAGAAGAACGCCGACAGACGGATCGAGCGAAGGCGTCAGATCGATCTGGAACGACGACATTTCGATCACATGGACGCGGTCCGGCGCAGGCGGAGACAGCGCGAGAACGGGTACGCCGATATTTCCGCCGATATCGACCTGCCTGCCGAATGCGCTGAACAGATGCGCGATCAGCGCCGTCGTTGTCGATTTTCCGTTGGTGCCGGTGATTGCGACGAAAGGCGATCGCGGCGAATGCGCGCGCCGCTCACGGCAAAAAATCTCGATATCTCCAATGATCTCGACACCGGCCTCCTTTGCGCGTTCGACGGTCCAGTGCGGATGCGGATGCGTCAATGGCACGCCCGGCGCCAGCACGAAGGACGAGAACCGCCTCCAGTCCGCCGTGGCGAGGTCGACCGGCTCGAAACCGGCGGCGCGCGCATTCTGGCGCGCAACCTCGTTATCGTCCCACGCGGCGACCTGCGCGCCGCCCTGCGCGAGCGCCCTGGCGGCGACGAGCCCCGACCCGCCGAGACCGAACAGCGCAATCGTCTTGTCCGCGAATGTCGTCGCAGCGATCATTCACCGCACCTTCAGCGTGGAGAGACCGATGAGCGCAAGCACGAAGGCGATGATCCAGAACCGCACGACGATCTGAGCCTCCGACCAGCCCAGTTGTTCGAAATGATGGTGGATCGGGGCCATTCGGAATACGCGCTTGCCCGTCAGCTTGAACGAGGCCACCTGTACGATCACCGACAGCGTCTCAAGCACGAACAGGCCGCCGATGATCACCAGCACGATCTCATGCTTGACCGCCACAGCGACCGTACCGATCAAACCGCCGAGAGCGAGCGATCCGGTGTCGCCCATGAAGATCTGCGCCGGTGGCGCGTTGAACCAGAGGAAGCCGAGGCCCGCACCGATCAGCGCCGAGCAGATCACCGCCAGTTCGCCCGCGCCGGGCACGAAGTTGATGGCGAGATAATTCGCGAAGATCGCATTGCCCGCGAGATAGGCGATCAGCGCAAAGGCGCCGCCGGCTATCATCGACGGCACGATCGCCAGCCCGTCGAGACCATCGGTTATGTTGACTGAATTCCCGGCCGCCACGATCACCACCGGCCCAACGAGCAGAAATCCGTAACCGAGATTGATTGCGAAGCCCTTGTCGAATGGCAGCGCCAGCATGGTCGTGGCGCTGGTGCCGACGCGCATCATCGCGACGCAGGCGATGAGTGCGATAGCCGCCTCGAACGCGAGTCGCGCGCGGCCCGAAAATCCTTTGTGCGACTGACGCGTCACCTTCAGATAATCGTCGTAGAAGCCGATCAGTCCAAATCCGGTCATCACGAGCATGACAATCCACACATAGGGATTTTTCAGGTTCGCCCACAGGAGCGTCGCCACGATCAGGCCTGACAGGATCATGAGGCCGCCCATGGTCGGCGTGCCCTTCTTGGTCAGCAGATGCGATTGCGGCCCGTCCTCGCGGATCGGCTGGCCCTTGCCCTGCTTGATGCGCAGCGCCGCGATGATGTCGGGTCCGAAGAAAAAAACGAAAAACAGCGCCGTTGCGGCTGCGCCGCCAGCGCGGAACGTGATGTAGCGAAAGAGATTGAGCGGACTGAAAATATGGTTGAAGTCCGCGAGCCAGGTCAGCATGTCTTTATCCTTGCGCGGGCGCGTCGATGTTGACTGTGAAATGCTTTCGGAGCGCCGTAACAATCGAGCCCATGCGACTGCCGTGGGAGCCCTTGATCATCACGACGTCGCCCGCTCGCAGCCCGTCGACGACATAGGGTTCGAGCGCGTCCGCGCTCGGGGCATAGGCGCCGCGGCGCGAGGGAGGAATTGCGTCATACAGCGCCCGCATCAAGGGCCCTGCCGCAAAGACAAGGTCTATGCCGTTGCGTTCGATGTCAGCCACGTGCGCAGCGTGCAAATATTCGGCCTGCGGACCGAGCTCGAGCATGTCGCCGAGCACTGCGATCCGACGGACGCCTGAAGCTTCGCCGAGGAGATCAAGCGCGGCTTGCATCGAGGCTGGATTGGCGTTGTAGCTCTCGTCGATGAGTATGAACTCGCCGTCTGGCGCTCGCAGAACCTCGCGTTGCCCGCGTCCGCTGGGCGGCGCGAACGCAGCGAAACCGCGCGCGGTCGCCTCGAAGTCAAGACCGACGGCGCGCGCCGCCAGCAGAACGGCGAGCGAATTCAGCGCGACATGGCGGCCCGGCGCGCCAATCGTATAGCCGAGATCGCGCCCTAGCGCGCGCGCAGTCACACGGGATTTTTCTCCAATTACGTGGCATGACAATAGCCGCGCCTCTGCGCCCTCGCTCTCACCGAACGAAAGGACGAAGCGCGCTTGCGACTCTCTGGCTGCATTGTTCAGGCGCTCGAATTGGGCGTCGTCACGATTGAGCACCGCGACCCCGCCCTTGACGAGGCCAGAAAAGATTTCGGCCTTGGCGTCAGCGATCGCTTCTATCGATGCGAAATGTTCGAGATGAACCGGCGCGATGCGTGTGATGATCGCAACATGCGGTTGCACCATGCCGACGAGCGGCGTGATTTCCCCGGGATGATTCATGCCAATCTCGAACACGCCGTAGCGGGCGGTCGCCGGCATGCGCGCCAGCGACAGGGGCACGCCCCAGTGATTGTTGTAGGACGCGACCGAGGCATGCGTTTTCCCGACGCCGGAGAGTACGGCGCGCAGCAGCTCTTTGGTGGTTGTCTTGCCGACCGAACCCGTCACCGCGACGATGCGCGCCTTGGAACGCGCGCGCGCGGCGCGCCCGAGGCCTTCGAGCGCCGCCAGCGTATCTTTGACGACGTAGAGCGGACCCTCTCCCATCAACCCCTGCGCGTGCGCCTCATCGACCACGGCGGCGGCGGCGCCTTTTTCGAAAGCAGCCCGGACATAGTCGTGACCATCGCTGTTCTCGCCCCTGATCGCCACAAACAGATCGTCTTGCTTCAACGTCCGCGTATCGATCGATACGCCATTGATGCCTTGCTCGGGCAATCCGCCGCTAACGCGCGCATTCAGCGGCGCGACAAGTCCGAGTGCCGACCAGAGCGGGTCGCGGGTCATGCCTTGCTGCTCCTGAGCGCCGAGCGAACGGCCTCATGATCTGAAAAATGAAGAACGTTTGAACCCACGATCTGGCCGGTTTCGTGACCTTTCCCGGCTACAAGCAGAACGTCGCCGGGTTCGAGCATACCGACGCCCGCCTCGATCGCCGCAGCGCGATCGCCGATTTCGCGCACATCCGCGCCGCGAATGGCGCTTGCGCCTTCCAGAATGGCGGCGCGTATCGCGGCTGGCGACTCGCTGCGCGGATTGTCGTCGGTCACGATCGTCACGTCGGCGCCGCGCGCGGAAATTTCGCCCATGATCGGGCGCTTGCCGCGATCGCGATCGCCGCCGCAGCCAAACACGACAATCAGCTTTCCGCGAGCGAACGGCCGCAGCGTCGCAAGCGCCGTCTGCAGCGCGTCCGGCTTGTGCGCATAATCGACGAAGGCCGCCCCGCCATTGCGACTCCCGATCCGTTCGATACGGCCCGGCGCGCCTTCGAGCTTCTCGAGCGCGCTGAACACCGCCTCCGGGCGTTCGCCCGTCGCCAGCGCCATCCCCGCGGCGACGAGCGCGTTGGACGCCTGGAAAGCGCCAGCAAGCGGCAGGAGGACGTTGATCGCCCGACCGTGGTGCTCGAGCGACAGCCGCGTTGAAAATCCATCTGGTTCGTGCGCGAGGAGCCTTATCGCCTCTCCGGCGCGTCCAACAGTCATCACGCGCAGCTTCCGCGCGACGCACGCAGCGATCACGCGATCCGCAACATTGCTGTCGGCATCGATCACCGCGGGTTGGCCGGGTTGCAGCAGCGTGTCGAACAATCGGATTTTTGCGGCGAGATAATCGTCGAGCGTCGCATGATAATCGAGGTGATCGCGCGACAGATTTGTAAAGGCGCCGGCCGAAAGCCTTACACCGTCGAGACGTCGCTGGTCCAGTCCATGCGACGACGCTTCCATCGCCAGATGCGTGACTCCGTCTGCAGCAAGCTGCGCCAGATTCCGATGCAGCGAGATCGGGTCCGGCGTCGTCAGCGAGCCATACACGGCGCCTGAGGGCGCAACGAGCCCGATCGTGCCAAGTGAGGCGGCCGCCCGCCCGCAGCTCAACCATATCTGACGAAGGAAGGCTGCGACCGATGTCTTGCCGCTGGTGCCTGTAACCGCGGCGATCGTCGCGGGCTGCGCAGGAAAAAAGCGCGCCGCTGCGTGCGCAAGCGCAAGCCGAACGTCGCGCACGACGACCACCGGCGCGCCGATGTCGCGATCTGGCGCGCGCGAGGCGACAACCGCGATCGCGCCATGCGAAACGGCCTCTGGCGCAAAGCTCAGGCCATCGGCAACCGTTCCCGGCGCAGCGAAAAACAGCGCGCCCGCCTCGACCTTGCGGCTGTCGAAAGCGAGCGACGCGACCTCCCGCGCTGCGAATGCTTCATGCGCCGCTTCAGGAATGAGAGCGTCGAACCTCATCAATCTTCTTCCTGCGCCTTGCCCGCGGGCGAGTTCGCCTGCTTGTAGCCAAGCTTGGCCAGCAGCGGGAAAGGCAGTTCCGGCAGCTTGAACCGCGGCTCGAGTCCGAGCAATGGCCCGACGCGTTCGATGATCTGCCCTGTCACCAAACCCGAATTCCAGGCCGCGGTCGTGAAGCCATGTGTCTCCGGCGTCGCCTGTGGGTCGTCCATTACGGTCGCAAAGAGATATTTCGGTTTGTCGGCCGGCGCAATCGCCATGAAGGTCGTGAAAACTTTCGTCTTCGAATAATGCCCGTTGACGACCTTTTCTGCGGTTCCGGTTTTCCCGCCGATAAAATAGCCGGCGATGTTCGCCTTGCGCGCGCTGCCGATCTCCGCATTGAGGCGCATTACGTACCGCAGCGCCTCGCTGGTTTCCGGCCGGACGGCCTGCGGAGCGTTCCGCTTCGCGTCGGCTTCGCTGCGCTTGAGAAACGTCGGCTTGATCAGGTAACCGCCATTGACGAGCGCGCCCACAGCCATCATCGCTTGCAGCGGCGCGACCGCGAGACCGTGACCGAAGGCGATCGTCATCGTGTTCAGCTCGCCCCATGTCCGGGGCAGAATTGGCTCGGCTGATTCCGGCAGTTCCGTGCGCATCCGGTCGAGCTGGCCCATCTTGCGCAAAAACGCCTGATGGCCATCGACTCCGACCATCAGAGCCATCCGCGCCGTGCCAATATTCGAGGAGTAGGTGAACACTTCCGGCACTGTCAGCGCGCGATTCTGGCCGTGATAGTCGTGGATCTGAAATCGGCCATAGCGCAGCGCGCCATGCGCGTCTATGCGCGAATTGAGATTGACCTTGTTGGAGTCGAGCGCCATCGCAATCGTCAGCGCCTTGAACGTCGACCCCATCTCGTAGACGCCGACATTCATGCGGTTGATGTGGTCGGGCGCAAGTGCGTCGGACGGATTGTTCGGGTCGTAATCCGGCAGCGATGCGAGCGCGATAACTTCTCCGGTGTTGACATCGAGAATGGCTGCGGCCGCGGCTTTCGCCTTGAACTTTTCAAGTCCCTTCGCCAATTCGTCGCGTACCGCGAACGTAGCCTTTGCATCCAGCGACAGCGCGATCGGCGCAAGATTCTCGGCGCTGAGATTGAACCCGGCGCCGTGCAGATCGGCCAGCCCCTGCCCATCGATGAATTTTTCGATTCCGGCGATACCCTGGTTATCGACATTCGTGAACCCGAGCACGTGCGCGCCAACCGGGCCATTGGGATAGACGCGCTTGTTCTCCGGCCAGAAGCCGACGCCCGGCAATCCCAGCCGATAAACCTCCTGCTGCTGCTTCGGCGTGATCTCGCGCTTGACCCAGACGAAGCCCTTGCGCGAACCGAGCCGCTCGCGCAATTCCTTCGGATCGACATCCGGCAGCGCGGCGGTGAGCAATTCGGTCGCTTCATCCTTGTCGATGATGCGGCGCGGCTCGGCGAACACCGACATTGTCTTCACGTCGGTCGCCAGAACTTCGCCATTGCGATCAAGGATGTCGGGCCGCGCCGCCGCGCTCGCTTCCGCCGCAGCTGTACGCATGCTCGCAGGCTCCGGCTTGAAGCCTAGCCACACGAGCTTTCCGGCGATCAGTAGATAGACCGCGGCAAACCCGATCGCGACGAACCGCACGCGGCGGTCGCTCTTTTCGAGACGCGTCGAGAACAGGCGCCGCAGCCACGCGCGCGAGAGGTCCGACGACGGTTGCGCCGCTTGCGGCCCATCGTCGTAGATTTCGATCTCCGCATCGGGCGCGGGCGCTTCAGCTGCGGATTTCATCAGCTGCGGATCTGGAATCTGCATGTGGTCGCTCATGTCAGCGCGCTCCACCTGGCATTGATGACGGCGTCGCAGGCGTGCTCGCGCGCGCAGGCGTGTTGGTTGGCGCGGCGAGCCCGAGCGCCTCGAGTTTGCGACCAATCTCGTCGCCCCTGGGCGCCCGGTCGGGCAATGCTGCGACGGTCGTCATCTGGATCGGGCGCGTCACATCAAGGTCGAGATATTTGTCGGCGAGCGGCTCGAGACGGTCGGGCCGCACGAGATGCGACCATTCAGCCTTTTGCATGCCGATCGCGTCGCGCTCTTGCTGGATCTCCCGCGTCAGCTTGGCAATCTGATCGGAGCGGTAAAGCGTCTGGTACTTGATCGAATAGGCGTAGACCGCCGAGCCGAGTAGCGCGGCGCAGGCGGCGATGTTCAGAAACCGGATCATTTCCGTTTCCCCTTCGCGCGCTCGGGAAGTCCCGCGAGTTCCGCAATCCGCGGATCGAGTCCGAGCGCCGGCGCAGACGTTCGCAGCGCGACGCGCAATTTCGCGCTGCGCGCGCGCACATTGGCCTCAACCTCATCCGCTGATGGGGCGACCGGCTTCGGTCCCTCAAGAACGAAGGTCGGTTCGGGCGGCGCCGGTTCGCCCGGCAACAGGCGCGAGCGCGCAGCTCCTCGCCCCGAGCGTTGCGCGAAAAATTGCTTGACGATGCGATCTTCGAGCGAATGAAAGGTCACCACCGCCAGCGCGCCACCCGCAACGAGCATCTCCTCGGCGCCAACCAGCGCGCGCACGAGTTCGCCGAGTTCGTCGTTGACCGCGATGCGCAGCGCCTGGAACGTCCGGGTCGCCGGATGGATTTCGTGAGGTTTGCTCGGAATGGCGCGCTGCACCAGATCGGCAAGCTCGGCCGTCGTCGTGATCGGTCCGGCTTCGCGCGTCTTCGCGATGAAGCGCGCGATACGACGCGATGCGCGCTCTTCTCCGTAGTAATAGAGAATGTCGGCGATACGCTCTTCGCTTTCGCCGTTCACGATGTCGGCAGCGCTCAACCCCCGCTTTTCCATGCGCATGTCGAGCGGCCCGTCGAAGCGGAACGAGAAGCCGCGATCGGCTTCGTCGAACTGCATCGACGAGACGCCGATGTCGAGCGCGACGCCGTCGATCGTCTCGACTCCGCGCGCCCGGAGTTCCCGGGCAAGGTCGCCGAAGCGCGCCTCGATCAGGATGAGGCGACCGTTCGATTCGGCGACAAGATCCAGTCCGGCGCGAATAGCGCCAGGATCTCGATCGAAGGCGATGACACGTGTTCCTGGAATGGCGAGGATCGCGCGCGAATAGCCGCCCGCGCCAAATGTGCCGTCGACGTAGACGCCGCCCGCGCGCGGCCGCAGCGCGGCGACAGCTTCATGGAGAAGCACGGGAATGTGGCGGGCCGGTCCGCCTGCGGGAAGCCCTGAAGCGCTCCCGCGGCCCGTTGTCATTCCCGTGCTCCATGCGGAAGCGGCGTGTCGTGCGCCGCTCCTCTGGAGCCTGAAATCTTCCGCAGGTCGCGCGCCCGGTTTCTGGCCTCTTCCTGATGCGCACGGAAGCGTTCCGGCTCCCAGATCTGAAATTTGTGACCGAGCCCCACGAACGTCGCTTCCGACGTTACGCCCGCCCGCTGCTTGCAACTCTCGCTCAACTGCACGCGCCCTTCCGGATCCACCTTCAATCGCTCGCTCATGCCAAGCAAAGCGAGCGAAAGCGTATCGCGCTCCTCCGTGTAGGGAGGATACGTGTCCAGCAGGCTGTCGATCTCCTTCAGCAGCGCGTGGCCGCCGCAATCGATCGCGTCCGCATCCAGCGACGGATGCACGAACAGCCCCTCGAACCCGTCGCGCGCCAGCGCCGCCCGGAACGACGCCGGTATCGACACACGCCCCTTGGCGTCGAGCCGATTGGTGAAATTGGAAACAAAGCGGTTGTCGTCCGCCATCACGCCCACATCCACGCCGCTCCGTTCCCTCTGCGCAAGCAGCTTCCCCGCCCGCCCGACGGGCTGGCTCGAACTCTTGCTGCGCAAAACTCAACGGGATGTTTTGGGATAGCATGGGAGATTATGGGCGTCAATCGAGATTGTGAGTCGAAACGGGATTTCCGGCTCTTGCAGCGCATTAGGCTTCGTTAGTGTTAAGAGAAGGTTGATTCAGGCCGGGCAAGCGGGGTTTCAGATGCGTGGGGCAGGCGTTGCGGCGATTCTGGCGGCTCTGATCGCGCCTGCGACGGCCCAGAACATCACGATGGACGGCGTCGCCCGCTCAGCGAGCCTGATGCGCCTGCTCGTCGAATCCTGTCCGGACATCGACCGCGACGTCGGCAATCGGTACGTCAACGCATTCAGGGAAGCCGGCGAGAAAAGCTACGGCAAACAGGCCTTTGACCGCACGCTGGCCAGAGAGCTTCCGCGCCGCGCGCAGGAGGTCCGGGAGGCGGGGGCGAGCGCCTGGTGCGCCGCGCAACGCGCCCGCATGCTGGGCATGGGCGGCGCGGCGCTCTTCAGGAAATAGCGGCCTGCGCCGCCGCGCCGGCCCGATCCTGCTCCGCCATGCCGCGCGCCAGTTTCTGGCCGTAGTTGTGGGTTGGCGTCTCGACGAACCGGTGAATGAGCCAGGCCGCGCCGAAAACGGCGACCAGCGTCATCGCCAGCGCCGCGGTCGGGCCGACGCCGTGACCGACAAGAATCCGCAGCATCACGTAACCGGCGACGCCATGCACGACATACAGCGGATAGGAGATGGCCGCGACAAACCGCAATACCGGATGAGCAGTAAAATAATTCTGCCCCGCCATTGCGATGAGAAATAGCCCCAGCGCCAGGAGATAGGCCTCCGGATCGATCAGCCCAACCATAAGTTTCAGCCAGCCCTCGCCCAGGAACTGGGTTGCCCAGGCCAACATGAACATGGCGACGCAGGCGCCGATCCATGCGCTGGCCGCGCCGCGGCCGATCAGCCCGCGCTGTCGGAAATTCAGGGCGACTCCCGTGAACATGAAGATCACGAACGGCAGATAATCAGCCGCGACCTCGAACCGCCTGGCGATCTTTTCGAAGCCGGCAGGCGCATGGGCCACGAACGCGAACGCCGGCAGCCAGACGGCGAACAGGATGAGGGGAAGGAAGCCGACCCAGCGCCTCCCGCGCCCGATCGCGCCGGCGACGGTCGCGCATAGCAGATAGAAAAACAGCTCGATCTCGAGCGTCCAGGCGATGCCGTCGAGCGCCCTCGAATAAAAAATCGCCCGCAACGGCGGAAAATAATGCAAGGCCAGTTCTTTGGCGGTGAACGTCGCAGCGCCGCCGAAAAACGTGGCGCCGATCACGATTGCGCCCGCGGTGATCGAAAAGCCGACCCAATAGGTCGGATAGATACGAAAGAGACGGCCAGTCAAAAACGCGCGCGCATCGTAGCGCACCAGAGAAAACGGTATGACGAAGCCGCTGATGACGAAAAACAGCCCGACGCCGAACGGGCCAAGGTTCACGTGTATCAGGTCGAACGCTTTCGTGAACCAGGGCCGTTCAAGCGAAAGCGCCGGCAAGCCGGTGAATAGCGCCACAACGGGCTGACCGACCCAGAACATCTGGCCGAGATGCGCGATCACAACGGAAACCGCGGCGACGCCACGCAATGAATTGGCGAATTCGATGCGGTCGGACCCTTTGGCGCCCCGGGAGATGTCTGTTTTCATAATGCCTTTCCGGCTGCACACCCCGATTTTGGAAAGGCGCCAGGGGGAAGCGCCGATCCGTCGTGCTCTAACATAACGCCAGCCGGCCTGTAAGCCGGGTTCTGTATGGCCCGAGGCGCGAACCTCGGACGTGATGGCCATTCCTCTGGGACGATCGTCGCCGATCGCCTCGAGCAACCAACCCGGGCGAAAACCCGGAGACGGGTCTGGCCACATCGCTGCGGCCCTTCGCCCCTATTCGGTCTTGCTCCCGGCGGGGCTTGCCGTGCCGCCGACGTTGCCGCCGGCGCGGTGCGCTCTTACCGCACCCTTTCACCCTTACCGCCCTCGCGAACGATGGCGGCGGTTTGCTTTCTGTGGCGCTTTCCCTGGGGTCGCCCCCGCCGGACGTTATCCGGCGCCGTGTCTCCGTGGAGCCCGGACTTTCCTCCGCCCGAAGGCGGCGGCCATCCAGCCGACTGGCGATCAGCGGGATAGGCGCAAGACGCGGCAATTGCAAGGCCGGCCGCCCAAAACGGCAAACGGCGGGCCTTTCGACCCGCCGCCGGTTGCCTCGAAACGCTGAGCGGTCAGCCGCAGATTCAGTTCCGCGCCATGATCGCCCGCGCCTTTGAGCAGTAGGCGCGGTTTGCGGCGCTCATGTGGTGAGAGTACGTCCCGGACTGGTAACGCATGACAGTTCCACAGGTATCTCCCCCGGACAGTCGGTAGGCCTGGGCCAGATAACGCATGCCATAGGCGATATTGGTCTCGGGATTGTAGAGCGCCGTCGCCGACCCGGAAAATCCAACCCCGCGCGCCGTCGCCGGCTTGATCTGCATGAGGCCGAGCGCCCCGCCGTTGGCGACCCGGGCGTTGTAGCGGCTCTCGATCCGCACCACCGCATCGGCCAGGGCGAACGGCACCCCATTGGCGGCCGCATGCCGCGCGATAATCTCGCGCACGGAGCCGCGCTTGCCCGCGTCAAAGCCCAGCGCCGCGCTCTGCCGGCGACCGCCACGGCCCCCGCGGCCCCTCATGTGCGGCGGCTCCTCGGTCGGCGCCGCAGCCGCGCCTGTCGACGTCATGCCCTGCATCAGGAAAGGAAAGCGGCCATCTGCATCATCCTGAGCTTGCGCAAGAGGTGTGAAATATATGCTCGAAGTGATAGCCATCAGGCCGATGATTATTTTTTTCATCAGGTGGATTTTCCTACATTATTTTTGGATAGGAGAAACCTATCGTTGATAAATGTGACAAAAAACAGGCAATAGAAATCGGAATGACATACAGAATTAATACACAACTCTGATACAAGCGATGCTTTCCTTTAATATACATCCAGACGATCAGATTTTTTACACTATATTAATGATTTTGATCGTACCGCCCACCCTCTCCCCGCTGAGCGATCTCGACGATAATGTGTGAGCCAGACATGCCTCGAGCCCAGACGCAAATGGACAGGTTTCCACCCGATACGCCGCTGGTCGATTTGGTCCGCCCGTCGCCCAATTCCGGCGACCGGCGCGGCCGGCGAGCCGACGCCATCGTGCTCCATTATACGGGCATGCCCACAGCCGAGGGCGCGCTCGATCGGCTGTGCGACCAAGCGGCGGAGGTTTCCGCCCATTATTTCGTGTACGAGGACGGCCGCATCGTCCAGCTCGTGCCGGAGGAGCGACGCGCCTGGCACGCCGGCCGCTCGTGCTGGGCCGGTGAGACGGACATGAATTCAGCCTCGATCGGCATCGAGATCGCCAATCCCGGTCATGATGGCGGCGCGCCGCCTTTCCCTGCCGCCCAGATCGCGGCGGTGGCGCGCCTGTGCGCCGATATCATGCGGCGACGCGCCATCCCTCGCGAGCGCCTGCTCGCCCATTCCGACATTTCACCCGGCCGCAAAATCGACCCGGGCGAAATGTTTCCGTGGCGGGGGCTGGCCGAGGCGGGCGTCGGCCTCTGGATCGACCCGGCCTCTGACAGACCTGGCCTCATTCTCGCGCGCGGCGCCACCGGCGCGCCGGTCCAGGCCCTTCAGGCAAGGCTCGCGTTGTTCGGCTACGGACTGAACGCCACGGGCGTCTATGACGCCGCCACCGAGACCGTGGTGGCGGCCTTTCAGCGCCGCTATCGCCCCGCGCGCATCGACGGCGTTGCGGACCCCGCAACAGCCGCAACGATCGAACGCTATCTGGCGTAGGCGCGCGGCGCCCGACGGCCTCATCCCGCCGCCTGTATCGGCGTTGCAATCCCCTCCTGCTCGCAGGAATTGGCGACGTCCTTGACTGTGGCGCGCTGCACGTCGCGTTTCCAGCGCAGATCGTCGAACGCCGCGCCGCGATGCAGCGTCTGTCGATTGTCCCATATCACCAGGTCGTTCGTCCGCCAGCGATGCGTGTAAACGAAGGCGCGCTGCGTCGCGTGCGCCATGAGACTTTCGATCAGCTCGCGCCCTTCATCGTCCGCCAGGCCGAACACGCGGCCGGCATGCGAAGCGAGATAAAGACATTTGCGCCCGGTTTGCGGAATCGTGCGCACCATCGCCTGCGGCGCCGGCGGCATTGCCGCGCGCTCCTCCGCCGAAAAATCCGTGAACCCGAGCTTCGCCCGAGACGTGAAGATCGAGTGTTCCGCCACGAGGCCGTTTATCCGGCGTTTCGTCGCTTCCGGCAGCGCATCGTATGCCGCGCGCATGTCGACAAATTCCGTGTGGCCGCCGACTGGCGGGATCGAACGCGCATAGAGCGCCGAGGCATAGGCCGGCACATATTTGAATGTCGAATCCGAATGCCAAAGGCGGTTGCCGAGACTGAACATGCGCTGGCGCGATGTCTCGCTCCACACTTCGTTCTTTTCGTTCAGATTGGAGACATCGGCCAGTTCCTCGTCCACGCGCAATTTCGCGTCGGCGCGATGCTTGGCGATCGTCGTTTCCAGCGGTCCGAAATGCCGCGCAAAGTCGAGATGCTGTTCGGTCGACAGCCTCTGGTCCGGAAAGACCAGAACCGCATACGTGTCGAACGCGGCGCGGATGGTGTCGAGGTCGGGCGCGGGCAACGGCTGTGAAAGGTCGATGTCGCCGACCTCCGCCGCGAATTTTTCGGTAATCGGCCAGATTGCTGCGCTCATGGTTTCCTCCGCCGCGGCGCGCGTCTTGGCTTGGGTCGCCTGCGCCCTGTCGCTCAAGCATCGCCGGACGCGCAGCGGCGTCAAGCGTCGCCCTTGCCATCGGCGCGGATTTGACGACAGGATTGGCATGAAATCCGGAGTCCGATCATGAAACGATCCGTCCTCGTGACTGGCGCCTCAACCGGCATCGGCTTCGCCACTGTGCAAACGTTGACGTCGGCGGGCTACCACGTTTTTGGCGGCGTGCGTCGCATGGTCGACGCCGAACGCCTGAGCGGCGAGATCGGAGAGGAAGTGACGCCGCTGCTGCTCGACGTGACGGACCAGGAAGCGATCGCCGACGCAGCGAGGGACATTTCGGAACGCCTGGGAACAAGGACGCTCGCGGGGCTCGTCAATAATGCCGGCATCGCGACAGCCGGCCCCTTGCTGCACCAGCCGCTCAACGAGATCCGCCGCCAGATGGAAGTCAACGTCCTCGCGCAGGTCGCCGTCATTCAGGCCTTCGCGCCGTTGCTAGGCGCCGACAGGTCGCGGCAGGGCGGACCGGGCCGCATCGTCAACATCTCGTCCATCGCCGGGCGGATCGCAGCGCCCTTTGTTGGCGCTTATGCGGCCTCGAAACACGCTTTCGAGGCGCTGTCCGATGCGTTGCGGCGCGAACTGATGATTTACGGAATCGATGTCGTCATCATAGAACCTGGCGCGGTCGCGACGCCGATCTGGGACAAGGCCGAGGCCGCCGACTTCGTGCAATATTTCAGGAGCGACTATCGCGAGCAGGTGACAAGGCTGCGCGCCCTCGCACTGAAGCAGGGCCGCGCCGGTTATCCGCCGGACCGCATCGCCGCCAGCGTTCTGGGCGCGTTGACCGCCGCGCGACCTCCGACACGCATCCCCATCATCAAGGGCGCGCTGACGAACTGGATAATTCCCCGTATGCTGCCCGATCGCATTCTCGATCGCGTGGTCGCAAAGATGATGGGACTGAAACGGTTGGGATAGCCGCCACTCCCGACGCCTGCGCGGCGAGCGATCGGGACTCCAGGCGCCGCCGCCATCGAGTGGGGAATCGGGAGCGCTGTTTGCGCGGCGACGACGGGCCCTTATTCCGCAGCCTGTACGTAGCGCGCCGGATCGTAGTTCAGGATCGGCGAGAGCCAGCGCTCGACGTCAGCAATCTCCATACCCTTGCGCGCTGCATAGTCCTCGACCTGGTCGCGCTCCACCTTGGCCACGCCGAAATAATGCGCGTCCGGATGCGAGAAATATAATCCGCACACAGACGAGCCCGGCCACATCGCGAAGCTCTCCGTCAGCCGTACGCCGGTACGCCGCTCGGCTTGCAATAGCTCGAACAGGACCGCCTTTTCGGTATGATCGGGTTGCGCGGGATAGCCGGGCGCCGGGCGGATACCGCGATAGGCCTCGCTCAGCAATTGGTCCGGCGCGAATCGCTCGTTCGGCGCATAGGCCCAGAATTCCTCGCGCACGCGCTGGTGCATCCGTTCGGCGAAAGCCTCAGCGAAACGATCCGCCAGCGCCTTCACCATGATCGAACGGTAATCGTCATTGGCGCGCGAAAATCGCGCGGCGATTTTCTCTTCCTCAATGCCCGCGGTCACGACGAAACCGCCGATATAGTCAGGCTGTGCGCCGTGCGGCGCGACGAAATCGGCGAGCGCGAGATTCGGTCGTCCGTCGCGGCGCGTGAGTTGCTGGCGCAGCGTGTGCAGCGTCGCGATCCTTTCTCCGCGAGACTCGCCGGAATAAATCGCGATGTCGTCGCCGATGGAATTGGCAGGCCAGAAGCCAATGACGGCGCGCGGGTTGAACCAGCGCTCGTCCACGATCTGCTTGATCATCGCCTGCGCATCGGCAAACAGGTTGCGCGCAGCCTCGCCCTGCTTCTCGTCCTGCAGGATTGTGGGATAGCGGCCCTTCAATTCCCAGGTCTGGAAGAAGGGCGTCCAGTCGATGTAGCGCGCGAGTTCGCCCAGGTCGTAGGATGAAAACACGCGCGTCCCGGTGAACGTCGGCCTGGGCGGCGCATAATCCACCCAGTCCGTCTTCAGCGCATTCGCGCGCGCCCTGGCGAGCGGTAGACGCTGCTTGTCCGCCTCGGCACGCCGATGCGCCTCGGCCACCCGCGCATATTCGGCGCGCACCTGCTCCACATAAGGCCCGCTCGCCTCCTTCGAAATCAGCGCCTGCGCCACGCCGACGGCCCGACTCGCGTCCGTCACGTAGACAGCCTGCCCGCGATGGTAGTTCGGATGAATTTTGACGGCCGTATGCACGCGGCTCGTGGTAGCGCCGCCGATCATAAGCGGCAAATCGAGTCCTTCCCGCTCCATTTCGCTTGCGACGAAACACATCTCGTCGAGCGAGGGCGTTATCAGACCGGACAGCCCGATCGCATCGACCTGTTCTGCTCTCGCAACTTCCAGAATCTTCTGCGCCGGAACCATGACGCCGAGATCGATAATCTCGAAATTGTTGCAGGCGAGCACGACGCCGACGATGTTCTTGCCGATATCGTGCACGTCGCCTTTCACTGTCGCCATCAATATTTTGCCGGCGGACGAGCGATGATCCTTCTCCAGCTCCATGAACGGCATCAGCCAGGCGACCGCCTGTTTCATCACGCGCGCGGATTTCACGACCTGCGGCAGGAACATCTTGCCGGCGCCGAACAGGTCTCCAACCACGTTCATGCCGGCCATCAACGGTCCCTCGATCACGTCGAGCGGACGTTGCGCTGCGAGCCGCGCTTCCTCCACGTCGGCCTCGATATAGTCGGTGATGCCGTTGACCAGCGCATGTTCAAGCCGTCTGTCGACTGTCGCCTGCCGCCAGCTCTCGTCCTTGACCTGCGCCTGCCCCTTCTGGTGGCGGTATCTTTCGGCGACTTTCAGCAGACGCTCGGTTCCGTCCTTGCGCCGGTTGAGCACGACGTCCTCGCAGGCCTCGCGCAGCTCCGGATCGATCTTCTCGTAGACCGCGAGTTGCCCGGCGTTGACGATGCCCATGTCCATGCCCGCGGAAATCGCGTGATAGAGAAACACCGAATGCATCGCCTCGCGCACAGGCTCGTTGCCACGAAACGAGAACGAAAGGTTCGACACGCCGCCGGAAATATGCGCCAGCGGCATTTTCGCGCGAATCTCGCGTGTCGCCTCGATGAAATCGACGCCGTAATTGTCGTGTTCCTCGATGCCGGTCGCAACGGCGAAAATATTTGGATCGAAAATGATGTCCTGCGGCGGCAAGCCGACTTCCTCCGTAAGTATCCTGTACGCGCGCGAACAGATCTCGATCTTGCGTTCTTTCGTGTCAGCCTGCCCCTGCTCGTCGAAAGCCATGACGACGACGGCGGCCCCGTGCCGCTTGACGATTTGCGCGTGCGCCATGAAGGCGTCGACGCCCTCCTTCATCGAGATCGAATTGACGACGGCCTTGCCTTGCAGACATTTCAGGCCGGCCTCGATCACCTCGAATTTCGAGGAATCGACCATGACCGGAACGCGCGCAATGTCCGGCTCGGCGGCGACGAGATTCAGGAACTCGACCATCGCCTTCTTCGAGTCGAGCAGGCCCTCGTCCATGTTGACGTCGATGATCTGCGCGCCATTGATCACCTGGTCGCGCGCCACATCAAGCGCGGCGGCGTAATCGCCAGCCGTGACCAGCTTGCGGAATTTCGCCGAACCCGTGACGTTGGTGCGCTCGCCGACGTTGACGAAACGAATGTCGGGCGTGAGCGTGAACGGTTCGAGGCCGGACAGCCGCAGATGGGGCGCAATGGCGGGTATTGCGCGCGGCGCGAGCCCGGCCACTGCCTGCGCGATCGCGGCGATGTGGTCCGGCGTCGTGCCGCAGCAACCGCCGACGATGTTGACGAGGCCGCTCGTCGCGAATTCGCGGATGAGGGAGGCCATGTATTCGGGACTCTCGTCGTAGAGGCCGAATTCATTGGGCAGGCCGGCGTTCGGATAGGCGCATACGAGCGTATCCGCCACGCGCGAAATATCGGCGAGGTGCGCGCGCATCTCGCGGGCGCCGAGCGCGCAATTGAGCCCGACCGAGAGCGGGCGCGCATGAGACACGGAATTCCAGAAGGCTTCCGGCGTCTGGCCCGAGAGCGTGCGGCCGGAAAGATCAGTGATCGTACCTGAGATCATGATCGGCAGGCGCCTACCCATCTCCGCGAACGCTTCCTCGATCGCATAAATCGCCGCCTTGGCGTTGAGCGTGTCGAAAATCGTCTCGACCAGCAGGATATCGGCGCCGCCTTCGATAAGCCCGAGCGCGGCTTCTCTATACGCCTCGCGCAATTCGTCGAACGACGTCGCGCGCAAACCGGGATTGTTTACGTCCGGCGAGATGGACGCGGTGCGGTTGGTCGGCCCCATCGCGCCTGCTACGAAGCGCGGCCGCCCGTCGATCGCCTCGGCCGCCCGCGCTGCCTCGCACGCGAGCCGCGTGCCCTCACGATTGAGTTCTCGCGCAAAATTTTCGAGGCCGTAGTCGGCCTGCGCGATCGTCGTCGACGAAAACGTGTTTGTCGCGCAGATGTCCGCGCCCGCATTGAAATAGGCGAGATGAATGTCGCGCACGGCGTCGGGTTTCGTCAGGATCAGCAGGTCGTTGTTCCCACGCAGATCGTGCGTCCAGTCCTTGAACCGCTCTCCGCGAAAGTCCCTTTCCTCCAGCTTGAGCTGCTGGATCATCGTGCCCATTGCGCCGTCGAGGACGAGGATTTTTTCGCGCGCCAGCGCAGAAAGATTCGTCAGGTTGGAAGTCATCGATCAGTCTCGCTCGTGCCGAGCACAAAGGAGCGCCCGTAAAAAATGTGAAAATCAGGTTCGACGATTTCAGCGAAGGCGGCGGCAATCGGCGTGGCGCGGAAAGCTCGATTGGCGTCGTCGGCGCTTGCGCGATCGCGCCACAGCATCGTGTCGCACCAACCTTCGTCGCTCTCGAACAGCTCGTAGCGTATGAATCCGTCCCGCTGTCGCAACCAGTCCTTGAACTGGCGGCTCATGGTGAGGAACCGCGCACGCAGGGAGGCATCGCGCAGGCGCGAGGCGGCAATAAGCACTGTATTCGCTCGGTCTCTCATTTACAGCCCGACGGGAACCTTGCCGCGCACGCCCAGCAGGTGGCACGTCGCATAGACGAGATCGGCGCGGTTCATCGTGTAGAAATGGAAATCCGTGACGCCGCGATCCATCAGATCGAGCGCCTGTTCGGCGGCGACCGCGGCCGCGATCAGCCGGCGCGTCGCAGGATCGTCGTCCAGCCCCTCGAAGCGGTCGGCCAGCCATTGCGGCACGCTCGCCCCTGTCTTGCGCGCAAAGCCCGCCGTCTGCTTGAAATTTTGCACAGCGACAAGACCCGGCAGGATCGGAATCGTGACGCCCGCCTTCCGCACGCGATCGAGATAGCGAAAATAGATGTCGTTCTCGAAGAAGAACTGCGTGATCGCGCGCGTCGCGCCGGCGTCGATCTTGGCCTTGAGCGCGTCGATGTCCTGGTCGAACGAAGCGCTCTCCGGATGCTTCTCCGGATAGGCCGACACCGACACCTCGAAATCGCCGATCTCCTTCACGCCGCGCACCAGATCGGTCGAGGTCGCGTAGCCGCCGGGATGCGCCGCGTATTGCGTGCCGATACCGCCGGTCGGATCGCCGCGCAGCGCCACGATGTGGCGCACCCCCGCCGCCCAATAGGCGCGCACGACATCGTCGATTTCCTCGCGCGTGGCGGCGACGCAGGTCAGATGCGCCGCGGGCTTCACGTCGGTCTCGCGCACGATGCGCGCCACCGTCGCATGCGTGCGCTCGCGTGTGGAGCCGCCGGCGCCGTAGGTGACGGAGACGAAGGTCGGATCGAGCGGCGCAAGGCGTTCGATCGCCTCCCACAGCGAACGTTCCATGTCCGCCGTCTTCGGCGGAAAGAATTCGAATGAGACGCCGACCCGACGACGCTGGCTGCGGCTGAGGCGCGATGTGTCATGCATTTCAGGCGAACTCCGTCGCGCCCTTCGGCACGATGTCCGTGATGGTCCGTCGATCCTGAGCGAGCCAGATCGAAACGGTGAGCTTGTGTGTGGCGCCACGCGCTGGCGCGAGGTCGCGGCGCTCGATCACGTCGAGGCCGGCGTCGGCGAGCAGACCGGCGATCTCCTCGTGCGAGAACCCGAGGCGGCGATGCGCGTGGCGCTCGCGCAGATGCTCCTCCTCGTGCGGCGCGAAATCGACGACGATCAGGCGGCCCGAGGGAACCAGCGCGCGCGCCGCCTCGCGCAGGGCGCGGGCCGGATCGTCGAGGTAGTGCAATACCTGATGCACAATCGCGAGGTCGCAGGAATTGCGCTCGACCGGCAGCGCATAGATATCGCCCTGGCGCAGTTGCGCGTTGCGGATGCCGGCGCGGTCGAGATTGGCGCGCGCCACCGATAGCATGGCCGGCGACAGGTCGACGCCGATCGCGCGCTCGGCGTGAGCGCTGAGCAATTCAAGCATCCGGCCCGTGCCGGTGCCGCAATCGAGCAGGAGATGGACCGGCCCGTCGCCAACGATATCGACGACCGCCTTTTCCACGTCCGCGTCTGGCGCGTGCATCGAGCGCAACTGGTCCCAGTCGCCGGCATGCGCGGCGAAATAGCGCGCAGCGTGCTCGGCCCGCGCCTTCCGGATTCCGACCAACCGTTCGCGGTCGGCGGCGAGCGCGGGATCGTTCGGATCGAGGCGGGCGGCGACATTGCGGACGATCTCGGCCCCAGGCCCGGATTGCGCGGCGAGGAAAAAGGCCCAGGCGCCCTCGCGATGACGTTGGGCGAGGCCCGCCTCGACGAGAAGTTTCAGGTGCCTCGACACGCGCGGCTGAGACTGGCCGAGGATGGCGACAAGTTCGGAAACCGTCAGTTCCGTCTGGGCGATCAGCGCCAGTATGCGCAGGCGCGTCTCCTCCCCCGCCGCCGCAAGCGCGGCCAGAACGGCGTCGAGCGAGACTTGGGTCGGTGTTGCCTGCATGATCCGGCTGGTTGAGTGAAAGATATAAAGATATCTTTATACCTACCAATCGCTCGAATGCAAGCGCGCCGTTAAGACCATCGAGAAACCGCCGCTCAAGCGCGCGCGGCGTCATCCACAGCCCACCCTATGCGCACAGCGGGGGAGAGTTTCGTGACGCCTTGCGCCACTAAACTCTCCCCCGCCGGAAAGGACAAAGAAGCCGGAACTTGGAAATTGAGCTGAAAATCAGCTCTTTTTGCATTCCTCGCGGAACTTCTTGCGCGCCTTGCCGTGCAGACCCTTGGCGTCAGCCTGCTTCGAGCAGTCGGCGGCCTTCGCCTTCTTGTCCGCCGACATTGCAGCCGCGGCCGGCTTGGCCGCCATCGCTGCGGCGGCGGGCTTGGCCGGGGCTGCGGCCGCAGGCGTATTCGCGGCGGGCGCGGGAGTCTGCGCAAAAACGGGGCCGGCGACGAAGGACGCTACGGCGACAGCGAAAATCAGTTTCTTCATGAGTATCTCCTTGTCGGCTTTTGCCGAACCGCAAATTAAGGCGATTCTATATGAACGGCGGATGACTGAATTCATTCCGACGGCCGCACCACTGGTTTGCCGATCGTCTTGCGCGCCAACAGGTTTGCGATGACCTGCGGCGCCTCGGCGAGCGAGTGCAGAGAATCGGCGCGCGGCGAAATCTTGCCCGCGACGGCAAGGTCGATAAATCGCTGCGTCAGGCGCGGACCTTCCGCCGAATGCGCGCGCACATGGCCGCCCCAGTCGACCCCGACGAGCGAAGCGCGCTTGAGCAGCGCCAGATTGAGCGGCAGCTTCGCGATCTCGCCGGAGGCGAAGCCGATGACGAGGTGCCGACCGCCCGGCGCCAGCGACCGGAAGGCGGCTTCCGAATAAGGGCCGCTCACCGGATCGTAGACGACATCAAGGCCGCGACCGGCCAGCGCCGCCTCCAGCGCCTTGCGCCAGTCTGGCTGCGTGTAGTCGATCGCCGCGTCTGCGCCGCGCGCCAACGCCGCCGCGCGCTTGTCCTGCGTAGAGGCGGCTGCGATGACGAATGCGCCCAACCCGCGCGAAACATCGATTGCCGCCATGCCGACGCCGCCGGAGGCGCCGAGGATCAGAACGGTCTCTCCGGATTTCAGATGGCCGCAATCTTCGAAGCCGAAGATCGCCGTCCCGTAATTGATCAACGCGGCGGCGGCGGCCGAGGCGTCGAGCCCGTCCGGCAGGATCGTGCAGGCGGCGGCCAGCAGCACGGCCTTCTCGGCAAGCCCGCCTTTTCCGCGCGCAACGACGCGCTTTCCCATGAGATCGGCAGGCGCGTCCAGCCCGAGCGCGATCACGCGACCCGCCATCTCGCCGCCCGGCGTGAACGGCAGCGGGTCTTTCACCTGGTATTTGCCCTGCACCAACAGACCGTCGACAAAGCCGAGCCCGCAGGCTTCCACCACGATCAGAACCTCGCCCGCGGCGGGAACCGGATCGGGCACGGTTTCGAGCTTGAGGTTCTTCGGTTCGCCGAAGGCGTGACAACGGATCGCGCGCATGGTTGCTCCAGTCCCGATTCTTGTCCGAAGGCGAAAAACAACCCATTTATACAAAATATGACCATATTGGAGGTCGGCGTGTCGACTTATGCGGTGGCTGACGCGAAAACGCACCTGTCGCGGCTGATCGACGAATCGCTGCACGGCGAGATCGTGACCATCGCCCGGCATGGCAAGCCGGGGATCGAAATGCGCGCGAGTGCTCGGGCGCCGTAACCTGGCGCGGATCGCTACAAGCTCGAATGGCTGCGTCAGCGCCGCGAGTCGAGGCCTGCGTTCGACGAACCAGCGGTCGATATTCTGCGGCGCATGCGGGACAGCGACGAGCGACGTTCGATCTGCGGCTGGCGGAGGCTGCGCGGGAGCGAGGCGCTGGTGTCGTTACGCCCGGGTGATCGTTGTCATTGACTGCGGCGTACCGAAGTATTACTTTTCGAAATTAGTATTACCGATTGATCCGGCAGACTGCGACGCACACAAAGTGGAGCGCTCGATGAGCACGAAAATCACCGTAAAGGGCCAGGTTACGCTTCCCAAGGCGGTTCGTGACGCCGCTGGAATACGTCCCGGCGACACCGTCACTGCGCGCGCGCTGCCGCAGGGCGGCGTTCTCGTCGAGCGTGACGTCGGCGCGCCGGAGACCACGGAAATCCGTCGCAAGCTGGCGGCAATCGCCAAGCGCAGGCCGTTTCGCGGATATACGACGGACGAACTCATGAAGCTTACGCGCGGCGAAGAATGATCTTCGTCGATACGAACGTCCTGATCGATGTCGCCAGCGCCGATCCGAACTGGATGGAATGGTCGATCGACGCGCTGACAGAAGCGACGCGACGCGGCCCGCTCGTCATCAACGCCGTCGTCTATTCGGAATTCTCGCTGGGTTTCGCCAGCAAGGCGGCCTGCGACGCGGAGATTGAGCGCTTTGACCTGCGCTACCTCGACCTGCCAAAAAGCGCCGCCTTTCGCGCGGCCGTGGCGTTTCGCGACTATCGCCGGCGCGGCGGCGCAAAGACGAACGTGCTGCCCGACTTCTTCATCGGCGCGCATGCGAGCGTGCTGGGCGTGCCGCTGCTGACGCGGGATACGGGGCGATATCGGGCGTATTTTCCGGATGTGGAGCTGATTGGGGCGGCTTAAGCCCCCCGGTCGGCCTCATGCTCACCAGGCCACCAATAGTGAACAGGTCCAGCGACGGTCTCGTGCGTATTCCGACGAAGCCGGCCATGCATTCCAACTGGAAGCCGGCCACCTGTTCCGATCTGAAGCCGGCCGGCATTCCGATTTGATGTCGGCCACCGGCGTCGCGCTGCCGCAGATCAATGCGG
>JAJXWB010000036.1 GCA_021781815.1 Pseudomonadota bacterium
TAAACACGCCCCGCATGCCATCCTGACTCAATGGCGCGCCTGTCCCGCATCATCATTCCCGACGCTCCGCATCACGTGACCCAGCGCGGCAACCGGCGGCAGAAGCTGTTCGCCAGCCCGGACGATTACGACCTGTATCGCGATCTGATGGCCGAGCGTTGCCGGGCCAATGGCGTGGCGTGCTGGGCTTACTGCCTGATGCCCAACCACGTGCATCTCATCCTCGTGCCCGCGACGTCGGAGGGGCTGTCGCGCGCCGTGGGCGAGGCGCACCGGCGCTTCGCCTCGTTTTGCAATGCGCGCGCGCGTGTCACCGGCCATCTGTTTCAGGGCCGGTTCGGCTCTGTCGCCATGGACGATGCGCATCTGCTGACCGCCGTGCGCTATCTGGCGATCAATCCGGTGCGCGCAAAGCTCGCCGCGCGGCCCCAGGACTGGCGCTGGTCGAGCGTGGCGGCGCATCTGCGCAGGCGCGACGACGCGCTGGTTTCGGTCCGGCCGGTGCTGGAGCGCGCGCCGCGCTTCGCCGATCTGCTCGAACCCTCGCCGTCCGACAGGGCGGCGTGGGCCGCCTACGCCGCCGCCGGCGTCAATGGCAGGCCGGTCGGTTCGGACGCCTTCATCGCCGGCGCCGAGCGGGCGCTTGGTCGAAGCCTGCGCCCGGCCAGGCGCGGGCCGAAGCCGAAGGCGGCGACGCAGGCATGAGGCCGCAGCGTCGCGGCGGCAATTACGGAATTTGATTTGCTGTCCCCGCAACTCCCGGGCCGCTTTCTTCGGCGACGAGCGCCATGAACGCCCGCATGGCGGTCGTCAGGAACCGGTCCTTGTGGCGTAGCGAATGGAAGCTGCGGGTCGGCAGCGCCACGTCCACCACGCCGAGCAGACCAGCCCTGATCGCCCGCATCGCCACCAGCCGCGACAGCACGGCGACCCCGGCGCCGGCTTCGACCGCGCCGCGCACGGCCTCGTTGGACGGGAACTCCAGAGCGATCCGGATCTCGGGCGCCGGGAGGCCCAGGGTGGCGAGCGCGGCCTCCGCCGCGGCCCGCGTGCCGGACCCTTGCTCGCGAAAAACCCAGCGCGCCGCGGCAAAATCGGCCATTGCGCGCGGCGGTCGAGCGACCCACGGATGATCCGGCGCGGCCACCAGCAGCATTTCGTCGTCGGCGACCCGTTCGACCAGCAGCGCGGCTTCGGGCGCGTCGCCCTCGACGTAGCCGATGTCGATGTCGCCGTCATGCGTCATGCGCGCGATGCTGCGGGTGTTGTCGATCGCCAGCGAGACGGCAATGCCCGGATAGGCCGCGACGAAGCGGCTGACAAGCTGCGGCAGCCAGTAGTTTCCGGCCGTCTGGCTGGCGCCCAGGGCGACCGCGCCGCGCCGGAGGCCGGCGAAATCGGCCAGCGTCGCCTCGGCCGACCGCGCGCGCGCAAGAACGGCCTTGGCCTCGCCCAGAAAGGCCCGGCCGGCGTCGGTCAGCACGATGCCGCGCCCGATCCGGTCGAACAATCTGGCGTCGTAGCGGTTCTCGAGGGCGGCGATGGCGGCGCTGATGGCTGATTGCGTGAGATTGAGGTCGCGCGCGGCCGCGGTCATGTGCTCGCGCGCCGCCACCGCCACGAAAATCCGGAGCTGTTCGAGCGTCATGCCCTGTCGTTACATGGCGAGTTTCACCAGCGCCAGCGCAAAGACGGAAATGAAGATCGAGGAGCCCAGGCCGAGCAGCATCGGGCCGGCGCCCTTGGCGCGCAGCTTGGCGAAATCGGTCTGGAGCCCCATCGCCGCCAGCGCCATCGACAGCAGGAATGTGGTGACGGTCACGACCGCCGGCTTGATGGCCAGTGACAGGGGCATGACGCTGTTGAGCGCGACGATCGCGACAAAGCCCAGCACGAACCACGGAACTGGAGCGCGCGCGCCGCGGACGCCGGACTTTCGAGAGAGGGCCGCGCCGAGCGTCAGCACCATCGGCGCGAGCAGGATGACTCGCGACAGTTTTGCGATCGTGCCGAACTCGCCGGCCTGTCTGCCGTCCTGAAAGGCGGCCGCCACCACCTGCGCAATTTCATGGATCGAGGCGCCCGCCCACAGGCCGTAGGCCTTGGGCGTGAGCCCCAGCAGATCCGGCAGGACAGGATAGACGAACATGGCGATCGAGCCGAATATCGTGACGCCGGCGACCGCATAGGCCACGTCCTCGTCTTCCGCGCCAACCGCAGTATTGGCGGCGATCACCGCCGACGCGCCGCAGATCGAGGTGCCGGCGCCGATCAGCATGGCCAGCCGTCGCTCGACTCCCAGAAGGCTGCCGAGCCAGACCGTGAAGAGGAACGTGGCGACCAGCGTCGCCGCGATCACGGCGATTCCGACGCCGCCGACCTCGCGCACCTGCGCGAAGGTGAGCTGGAAGCCGAGCATGACGATCGCAATCCTCAGCAGACGCCGCAGCGAGAACACGACGCCGGGATAGGCGATATGCGGCGTCCCCACGACATTGTGGAGCGAAATGCCGATCACGATCGCGAGGATCATCGGGCTAAAAATCGACAGACCGGGGATCAGCCGCGCCGCGAAGGCCACGCCGGCGATCGCCCCGGTCAGCGCCAGTCCGGGCAGGATATTGAGAACGTCGGCAAGGGGGCCGGGAGGCGCGTTGGATTCGATCGCGGTCATGGGAAACGCCATTTGCTGGAGGGTCGAGCCAGCGTTCCCATGTTCCGATCTATCGATCAAACGAATAATAATATGCGATATGATTACATAAATCGATTGATTGCCATGTCCAACTCGACCTCGCGCCCGATTTTGCGCCGGGTCCGGGTTCGCCGAACGCTTACATCAGCGGCGTCGGACATGTCGGGCGGCGTGGGTCGGCGCGGAAGGTCGCATTGCCCTGGACGCGGGGTCTCTGCTATCGCGACGAACCGAACCCCCGCAGGAGAACCCCATGACCGCCCCGCGCCCGCTCGTCGCCGGCAACTGGAAGATGAACGGCCTGAAAGGCCAGCTGGCCGAGCTTTCCGCCATCCGCGACGCGGTGCAGGCTGGCGGGGCAGGGCGCGCGGAAGCGGCGATCTGCCCGCCGTTCACGCTGGTCGCCGCCGCCGCCGAGGTCTGCAAGGGAGCGCCGCTCGCCGTCGGCGCTCAGGATTGCCACGCCAATGTGTCGGGCGCGCATACGGGCGACGTCTCCGCGCAAATGCTGGCTGACGCGGGCGCGGCCTATGTCATCGTCGGCCATTCCGAGCGGCGGGCCGATCACGGCGAGACCGACGCTGTCGTGCGCGCCAAGGCGGCCGCCGCGCTCAAGGCGGGGCTGACGGCCATCGTCTGCGTCGGTGAGACGCAGGTCGAACGGGCCTCGGGCGCGGCGCTCGCGGTCGTCGGCGGCCAGCTCGACGGCTCGCTCGACGGCGATTTTCCAGCCACGAACATCGTTGTCGCCTATGAGCCGATCTGGGCGATCGGCACCGGCCTGACCCCGACCGCGGCCGATGTCGCGGACATGCACGCCTTCATCCGCGAGAAGCTCGAAACGCTCTACGGTCGAAAAGGCGTCGATGTCCGCATCCTCTACGGCGGCTCGGTCAAGCCCTCGAACGCGGCCGAACTGATGGGCGTGAAGAACGTCGATGGCGCGCTTGTCGGCGGCGCGAGCCTGAAGGCCTCCGATTTCATGGGGATTGCAGCCGTCTACAGATAGCGTCGGGTCAAACGTCGCGCGCGGGCCGCCTCTCGGCCTGCACTGGCGTCTGCGGCTTGCATAGGCTAGAAGGCCGCAACATATCGGCTTCGAGCCGTCGGAATTCGGATTTTTCATGCAGACCGTCATCATCGTCATCCATCTCATGGTGGTCGTGGCCCTCGTGGTCGTCGTGCTGTTGCAGCGTTCCGAGGGCGGGGCCCTCGGCATCGGCGGCGGCGGCGGCGGTGGTTTCTTCACGGGCCGCGGACAGGCGAGCGCGCTGACTCGCGCCACCGCCATTCTCGCCACGATCTTCTTCCTCACCTCGATCGCGCTGACGGTGATCGCCGGCCTCAACCGCGCGCCGAAATCGATTCTCGAAGGCGCGCCCGCCTCGCAGACGACGCCCGCCGGCGCCCCCGCGGCTCCGGCGATTCCGAGCGGCGGCCTGATGAACGAACTGCAGAAGATGCAGAACGAGAAGCCCGCCAGCCCGCCCGCCGCGCCGGCAGGGCCGCAGGTTCCGCGCTCGCAGTGAGGTTCTGGGGCCGGCTCGACCGGCCCCTTTCGTTTGCGGGGCGGCCCGGCGACGGCGCCTGTGGGGAGACGCAATTCTTCTCTCCCCGAATCGATTCAAAAGGATTACGGCTCGAATCCCATGGCGCGGTACATTTTCATCACCGGCGGCGTGGTCTCCTCGCTCGGCAAAGGTCTGGCTTCGGCAGCTCTCGGAGCATTGCTGCAGGCGCGAGGTTACACGGTTCGTCTGCGAAAGCTCGATCCCTATCTGAACGTCGATCCGGGCACGATGAGCCCGTACCAGCATGGCGAGGTTTTCGTCACGGACGACGGCGCCGAGACGGATCTCGACCTTGGCCATTACGAGCGCTTCACCGGCCGCCCCGCCAACAGGCAGGACAACATCACGACCGGCCGCATCTACCAGGACATCATCGCGAAAGAACGCCGCGGCGATTATCTCGGCGGCACCGTTCAGGTCATCCCGCACGTCACCAACGCGATCAAGGAATTCGTGCTGTCGGGCAATGAGGGCGTGGACTTCGTGCTGATCGAGATCGGCGGCACGGTCGGCGACATCGAGGGCCTGCCGTTCTTCGAGGCGATTCGCCAGCTCGGCAACGAGCTGCCACGCGGGCATTGCGTCTATATCCACCTCACGTTGCTGCCCTACATTCCCAGCGCCGGCGAACTCAAGACCAAGCCGACCCAGCATTCGGTCAAGGAACTGCGCTCGATCGGCATCCAGCCGGACATCCTGCTCTGCCGCACCGACCGGCCGATCCCGCCGGAAGAGCGCCGCAAGCTCGGCCTGTTCTGCAACGTGCGCGAGAGCGCCGTGGTGGAGGCGCGCGACGCATCGAACATCTATGACGTGCCGGCTGCCTATCACGCCGCCGGTCTCGATCGCGAGGTGCTCGCCGCCTTCGGCATCGAGCCCGCGCCGCGCCCCGACATGGCCCGCTGGAACGCGGTGTCCGAGCGCATCCACAATCCGGAAGGCGAAGTCACCATCGCCATCGTCGGCAAATACACCGGCATGAAGGACGCCTATAAGTCGCTGACCGAAGCGCTTGCCCATGGCGGCATGGCCAACCGCGTGCGGGTCAATCTTGACTGGATCGAGAGCGAAATCTTCGAGAGCGAGGATCCGGCGCCGCATCTCGAACATGTCCACGGCATTCTCGTGCCCGGCGGCTTCGGCCAGCGCGGCTCCGAGGGCAAGATTCTCGCCGCGCGTTTTGCGCGCGAAAGCAGGACGCCATATTTCGGCATCTGCTTCGGCATGCAGATGGCGGTGATCGAGGCCGCGCGCGCGCTCGCCGGCGTCGCCGGGGCCGGCTCAACTGAATTCGGCCCGACGCCCGAGCCAGTCGTGGGTCTCATGACCGAATGGATGCGTGGCAACGAACTCGAGACACGCGCCGCCGGCGGCGACCTCGGCGGCACCATGCGGCTCGGCGCCTTTCGCGCGAAACTGCGCGAGGGGTCGAAAATCGCGCAGATCTACGGCGACACCGACATCTCGGAGCGTCACCGTCACCGCTACGAGGTCAACACGGCCTACAAGGAGCGGCTGGAGGCTGCGGGCATGAGCTTCGCCGGCATGTCGCCCGACGGCCTGCTGCCCGAAACTATCGAAATTCCTGGCCATCCCTGGTTCATCGGCGTGCAATACCACCCCGAACTGAAGAGCCGGCCCTTCGAGCCGCATCCGCTGTTCGCGAGCTTCATTGAAGCGGCCAAGAGGCAGAGCCGGCTGGTGTGAGCGGCCTGAGTCAGCGCGGCATCGGGACCGGCGCAGTCTGGACCTGGCCATAGGGCGCGCCCTGCGGCGGGTAGGGCGCGTAGCCGGCCGGCGGCGGGCCGCCGGCGACGGCGGCGTAAGGCTGGCTGGGCGCCACCATGTCCGGCGTCGGAACCATCGCGTTCTGCACGGGACTGTAGGCGGGGCGCTGCGGCGCATAGACCTGTTGCTGCGGATAGGCCTGTTGCGGATAGGCTTGCTGGGGATAGGCCTGCTGCGGCTGCGCCATGTACATGGGCTGCTGCGGATAACCCGGAGCCTGCTGCGGATAGCCCTGATAGGCCTGCTGGTACTGGGCGGGCGCGACGTGGCGGCGCGCGCGGCGGACATGGCGCTTGCGGGCGAGCGTGGAGGTAGGGCCGGATATTTCCGGGCCCATCGTATAGCCGAGCGCGGCCCCTGCGATGAGGCCGATCGGGCCGCCGATCAGCGCGCCGGTCACGGCGCCGATCGTGCCGTCGATGAAGCGCGCTTCCTCGACCGAGCGACTCTGCGCATGCGCGATCGAGGGCGCGGCTGCCAACGCGAGAGAGAGGAGGAGAGTTACGGTCCGGGTGTGCATGATGGCGCCTCGTTGACCCCATCTGTCGCGCCGCAACCTTACCAAAGGGCATGCGAAATGCGGCTAACGCGCGTTAAGCCTACGATTTGGTTGCCGGGCGCTGCGCCCGCGTGTGCGTCTGAGCGCGGAAACTCCCGATCGCCTTGTTTTTGGCGTGTCGGCGTCCTAGGTTCCCGCCAAAGCCATTGCGCGTCGCCGCGCGGGACGCTGGGAGTTCGTCATGGGTGGTCTTTCGATTTGGCACTGGCTGATCGTCGGCGGCGTCGTGCTGCTGCTGTTCGGCGGCAAGGGCAAGGTTTCCGATATCATGGGCGATGTCGCCAAGGGCATTAAGAGCTTCAAGAAGGGCCTTGCCGAGGATGACGAGGCCACGACCGCGCCTCGTCCGGCCGATCCGATCAAGACGATCGACCATCAGACGCCGGCGAAGGTCGAAGAGGCCGACGCTCGCAAGGTCTGATTTCGCTATCTGGGACGTTGCTGGCCGGCTCGGGGTCATCGGAATATGTTCGACTTCGACGTCGGAAAACTCTTGATCGTCGGGATTGTCGCGCTCGTCGTCATTCCGTCGAAGGATTTGCCGCGCGTCCTGCGCCAGGTCGGACAGGCCGTCGGGCGGATGCGACGTATGGCGACCGATTTCCGGAGCCAGTTGATGGACGCCATGCGCGAAGCGGACGTCGCGGACATCAAGAAGGAGTTCGAGGCGACTGCGGGCATCGCCGGTCTCGACATCGCCTTCGATCCGTTGAAGGACGCGCGCGACCAGATCGTCAAGGCGATCGAGACCGATCCGAGCGCGGCGCCGGCCCTCGCCACGGCCGATCCGGGGGCGCCGACGCAGGAACCCGCTGCCTTGCCCGCAGGCCCGCCCGCGCCCCCCGAATCGCTCGACCCGGCCATGGATGCCGCGCAGCCGCCGGCTGTCGGCCCGTCGCCCGAGAAACCTGCGCGCAAATCCCGGTCGAAACGGGCGGCGGACGCCGATGGCGACCTTGCTCCTGCGCCAGCCCCGAAAAAGCGCGCCAGCCGCCGCAAGGTCGCTGATGCGCCGACTGCGGACGCCCCCGCGACGGACCAGGACGCATGACGCAGGCCGATATCGACGCCACGCGCGCGCCGCTGATCGAACATCTCGTCGAATTGCGCACGCGCCTCATCCGCGCATTGCTCGCGTTCATCGTGATGTTCATCATTTGCTTCTTCTTCGCCAAGAACATCTACAACCTGCTTGTCCTGCCATATCAGCACGCGGCCGGGCCGGAGGCGAAGCTTATCTACACGGCGCCGCAGGAATTCTTCTTCACGCAGATCAAGGTGGCCATGTTCGCCGCCGCTTTCCTGTCGACTCCGGTCATTTTCTCGCAAATTTACGCCTTCGTCGCGCCCGGTCTCTACAAGAACGAACGCGACGCATTCCGGCCTTACCTCTGGGCGACCCCCATCTTCTTCGCCGCCGGCGCGCTGCTGGTTTTCTTCGTGGTCATGCCCAATCTGCTGCATTTCTTCATCGGCATGCAGCAGGCCAACGAGCCGGGCAGGGCGCAGATCGAGCTTCTGCCGCGCGTCTCGGAATATCTGTCGCTGGTGATGACTCTGATCTTCGCCTTCGGCGTCGTGTTCCAATTGCCCGTGGTTCTGACGCTTCTCGGCCGCGTCGGCATCATCGATTCGCAATTTCTCAAAAACAATCGCCGCTATGCCATCGTCATCGTCTTCGTCGTGGCGGCCGTGCTCACGCCACCCGACATTTTCAGCCAGCTCGCGCTTTCGATCCCGGGCGTCCTGCTCTACGAGGCCTCGATCATTTCGGTCGGGATGATCGAGAAGAGGCGGGCGCTGGAGACGGCGGCCAAGGCGGATTGATCGCGCGCCGCCGTACGCCGCGCTTGACGCCGCTCGGCGTGGAAGGCCGGGACAAGCCCGGCGACGGTCGAAGTCGCCGGGCAGGTTGACCCCCTCTCCCGCTTGCGGGAAAAGGCGCCCACGCAGCCTCGCGCCGCGAGGACCATCGAGAATTCAGATGTTCGACATCAAATCCATTCGCGACAATCCGCAGGCCTTCGACGCCGCCCGCAAGCGGCGCGGGCTGGAGCCGCTCGCCGCGACGCTCCTCGCGCTCGACGACGAGCGTCGCGCGAAAATCGCAAAATTGCAGGCCGCGCAGGAACGCCGCAATGCGGCGTCGAAGGAAATCGGCCTCGCGATGCGCGAGAAGGATTCTGCGAAAGCCGAGTCGCTGAAGGCCGAAGTCGCGAAGATCAAGGAAGATTTCCCCGCGTGGGAAGCCGAGGAGCGCGCTGCGGTCGAGGCTCTGAACAAGGCGCTGTCGGAGATTCCGAATTCGCCGCTGTCCGACGTGCCGGAAGGCAGGGACGAGCACGACAACGTCGAAGTTCTGAAGTGGGGGGCGCCGAGGAAATTCGAGTTCGCGCCGAAGGAGCATTTCGACATCGGCGAAGGCCTCGGCCTGATGGACTTCGAGACAGCCGCGAAAATTTCCGGCGCGCGCTTCGTCGTGCTGAAGGGCAGGCTCGCCCGCCTCGAACGCGCCCTCGCGCAATTCATGCTCGACGCGCACACCGACCAGCACGGCTACACCGAAGTCGACCCGCCGCTGCTGGTGCGCGACGACGCGATGTTCGGTACGGCGCAACTGCCGAAGTTCTTCGAGGATCAATTCCTCACCGAAGCAGGCGGACTGCAGAAGCAGAGATTTGAGAGTCGAACAACAAACGCTTGGCAGGGTGCGGTCGCATTCCTCGATCAGCATGGCGAAGCCGCATTTCGTGAGGCCGCAGCACGCGGCATCGAAGCGGTGGACTTCAATTTGAACGAGGACTGGAGCCGGCGCTGGCTCATTCCCACAGCCGAAGTCCCCCTCAGCAACCTCGTGCGTGAATCCATCCTCGACGAAAGCAAACTCCCGCTCCGCTACACCGCCGGCACCTATTGTTTTCGCGCCGAGGCCGGCGCCGCCGGGCGCGACACGCGCGGCATGATCCGCCAGCATCAGTTCTTCAAGGTCGAACTCGTCTCCATCACCACGCCCGAACAGGCGCTGGAGGAACACGAGCGCATGACCGGCTGCGCCGAAAAGATTCTGCAAGCCCTCGAACTGCCCTACCGCAAGGTGCTGCTGTGCACCGGCGACATGGGCTTCGCCAGCCAAAAGACCTACGACCTCGAAGTCTGGCTGCCCGGCCAGAACCAGTACCGTGAAATCTCGTCCTGTTCGGTCTGCGGCGACTTCCAGGCCCGCCGCATGAACGCGCGGTTTCGGCCGGCGGATGGCAAGGGGCCACGCTTCGTCGCCACGCTCAACGGCTCCGGCGTCGCTGTCGGCCGCGCGCTGGTGGCGGTGCTGGAGAACTACCAGAACGCCGACGGGACAGTCACAGTCCCGCAGGTTCTGCGGCCCTATATGGGCGGGATCGAACGAATCGAGCGGGCGGGATAGCCTTCCCGCCATATTGATGAATCCAGGAAACACGTCTGAAAGACGTCTCTCCCTCAAGCAGGGAGGGAGTACCGACAGGTAATCCGCCTCATGCGCATTCTCATCACCAACGACGACGGCATCCATGCGCCGGGCCTTGAGGTTCTGGAGCGCATCGCCGCGCAATTGAGCGACGATGTCTACACCGTCGCTCCTGAAAGCGACCAATCCGGCGTCGCGCATTCGCTGTCATTGTCCGACCCGCTGCGTCTGCGCGAAATCTCGCCGCGCCGTTTCGCCGTGCGCGGCACGCCGACGGATTGCGTCATCATGGGCGTGCGCAACATTCTGCGCGACAGAAAGCCCGATCTCATTCTTTCCGGCGTCAACCGCGGTCAGAATGTCGCGGAGGACGTAACGTATTCCGGCACCATCGCCGGCGCGATGGAAGGCACGATCCTCGGCATCCCCTCGATCGCCCTGTCGCAGGCCTACGGCCCGGTGACAGGGCGCGTCGCGCCGCATTGGGAGACGGCGGCGACACATGCCCCGGCGTTGCTGAAGAAGCTGATCGCGCAGGGGACGCCGCCCGGCGTTCTGCTTAACGTCAATTTCCCGGACTGCCCGCCGGACGAGGTGGCCGGAGTCGGCGTCTCCTGCCAGGGCGTGCGTTCGGCCGAACTCATCGGCATCGACCCGCGCCTGGACGGGCGCGGCATTCCCTACTACTGGATCGCCTTCCGGCGCGGCGCCTACACGCCCGGTCCCGGCACCGATCTAGAGGCGCTGGCGGCGAAGAAGATTTCCGTCACGCCGCTTCGCCTCGATCTCACGGACGAACCAACCATGACCGCGCTCGCCGCCGCGCTGGAATAGCCCCGTGACAGGGAGCGCCCCTGCCGTCGAGGCGCGCGGCGCCCTCGTGCTGGCGCTGCGCCAGGCAGGCGTTCGCGATGTCGATGTCCTGCGCGCCATCGAAACCGTTCCGCGCGAAATCTTCGTGCCATACCGGCTGCGCGATCTCGCCGCGCGCAACTGCGCACTGCCGATCGCCTGCGGCCAGACGATGGCCGCCCCCGGCGTCCTTGCCGCGATGCTGGATGCGCTCGACCTGCGCCTTTCGCATCGCGTGCTCGAAATTGGCGCCGGCTCCGGCTACGCGACGGCCGTCCTGTCCCGTCTCGTGCGCGAAGTCGTCTCGTTCGAGCGTTTCCTCTCGCTGAGCGTGGAGGCGCGCGCGCGGCTCGAACAATTGAACATCGTCAACGCGACAATCGATTGCGCCGACGGATTGGCCGAACCCGAGCGTCACGGCCGCTTTGACCGGGTGATCGCGCATGTCTGCTTCGCCGATCCGCCGCAAGGTCTCCTCGGCGTGCTGGCGCCGGGCGGCAGACTTGTCTGTGCGCTGCCCGCTTTGGGTGGAGAAGGGCAGGAGATCGTCGCCATCGAGGCGCCGCTTGGCCCGGTGCGTCGCCTTGCGCCGGTCCGGCTGGGCGGCGTGGTCGACGGAGTCGCTCGCGCGCTGTAAACGTCAATAGATTCTCAAGCTTAACTGCTAGATCTTTTTCGTGAACGCACGTTCATCTTAAACGCTCCATTAACTCCGCCCGTTGTAAATCAAGGCTACAAAGTGGCGTTGAATGGGTTTGCGTTATGAGTGCAATGAAGCGCGTTCCAAGATCCCGCATGGGGTTGCGTCTCGCTCTGGCGACCGCTGCCGCCGCTTTGCTGACCGGCTGCTCGGACGCAACGCGGTTTTCCTCCGATCCCTTTTCCAATCCCTTCGCAAGCGCCAGCGCGCCGGTCGATCGTACGGCGACCGGAAGCATCGCGCCGCGCCGGAATGTGGCGAGTAACGATCAGATCGAATCCCGACCGCTCGCGCCGCCTGCCGGCAGCGCAGCCTTGCCGGCGCCGGTCACGTCGCCGCAGCCGGAGCCTGTCGCTTCGCGCGCGACGCCCGCTCCGCATGGGAGCTGGAGCGCCGAAGGCGGCACGCCGATCGTCGTCGCGCAGGGCGAAAGCATAGGCATGCTGGCGACGCGCTACGGCGTGCCGGCCACGGCGCTGCTCAGCGCCAACGGCTATTCGTCCGCGAGCCAGGTGACGCCTGGCGCGCGCATCGTCATTCCGGTGTATCGCAACGGCGCTGCTGCCGCGCCGGTCCACGTCGCTGCGCCGGCGCCAGTCCACGCCGCCGCGCCCTCGCGGGCTCCGACGCCTGTCGCGCGCATCGAGCCGATGCGCGAACAGAAAAAGGAAACCTACAAGCTCGTGAAGGGCCCCGAGGCGGTCAATGCCGGCGCCAGCAAGGCGGCGCATGGCAAGGTCGCCAGGGCTGACGACGAAGAGGATGAGGCGCCGACCGCAAAGGCGCCGGCGAAAATCGAGAAACCGAAGCCTCATATGGGCCGGGCCGCGGAAATCGAACGCAAGACGGCCGAAATCGAGCGCAAGGCCGATCGGCGCAAGAAGCTTGAGGCGAAAAAGGACGACGATGACGACGCGCAACCCGCGCCGGTCGAGAAGGCGAAGCCCGCCACACGAAAATTCGAGGTTGTCGAGCCAGCCAAGCCGGACCGCCGGGCCAGGGTGCAGAATGCGGAGGTTGATCGCCAGCCAACAGCGAGCCTGCCGCCGGTCGCAGCTGTCGAACAGGCGGCGCCGTCAGATAGCGCGAACCCCGAATTCCGCTGGCCGGCGCATGGCCGCATCATCCAGAGCTTCAAGGCTAACGGCAATGACGGCATAAATATCGCGGTTCCCGAGGGCACTGCGGTGAAGGCGGCCGAAGGCGGCGTCGTCAAATACGCAGGCGACGAACTGAAAGGCTACGGCAACCTGATCCTGATCCAGCACCCGAATGGTTTCGTCTCGGCCTATGCCCACAATGGCGAACTCGATGTGAAGCGCGGCGACACCGTGAAGCGCGGCCAGACGATTGCGAAAGCCGGACAGACCGGCAACGTCACGACGCCGCAGGTCCATTTCGAGCTGCGCAAGGGGCAGACCCCGGTGGACCCGACCGGCTATCTGGCCGGTCTCTGACAAGGAATTCCCCGGGCCGCGAGACACGATCCGGGGTAAGGGCGGCGGGTCCCAGGAAAGGCCCGCCGCCATTCTTTTGGCGGCAGGCACAAGCAAGGCCCGCCGCCATTCTTTTGGCGGCAGGCACAAGCAAGGCCCGCCGCCATTTCGTTTGGCGGGGCAAGATCGCCTTCAGCCGGCGTGCTTGCCCATCCGCCCCGCCAGATCCTGAATGAATTGCCACGCCGTGCGCCCTGATCGGCTTCCCCGCGTGGTCGCCCATTCCAGCGCCTCGGCCTCGATTTTTTCGCGCGGCGCATCGAGGCCAAAGTGCTCGCAATAACCGAAGACCATCTCCAGGAATTCATCCTGGCTGCATTTGTGGAAGCCGAGCCAGAGGCCGAATCGGTCAGATAGCGAAACCTTTTCCTCGACCGCCTCGCCGGGATTGATCGCAGTCGCCCGCTCATTGTCCATCATGTCGCGCGGCAGCAGATGGCGCCGGTTCGATGTGGCGTAGAACAGGACATTTTCCGGTCGGCCCTCGACCCCGCCTTCGAGCACTGCTTTCAGCGACTTGTAGCTGGTGTCGCCTCCGTCGAACGAAAGATCGTCGCAAAAAACGAGAAATGCGTATGGAGCGTCGCGAACGAGACTCATCAGAGCGGGAAGGCTCTCGATATCCTCGCGGTGGATTTCAACGAGCTTCAGACGCTGCGCGCCGCTGGCCGCCCGGGCGTTGATGTCGGCGTGAACCGCCTTGACCAGCGAACTCTTTCCCATGCCGCGCGCCCCCCAGAGCAGCGCGTTATTGGCGGGCAGCCCCCGCGCGAACCGATCCGTGTTCGCCGCCAGTTGGTCGCGCACGCGATCGATGCCGCGTAGCAACGGCAGGTCGACGCGATTGACCTTCCCCACCGGATTCAATGCCTGTTTGGACGCGCTCCAGACGAAGGCGTCGGCTGCGTCGAAATTCGGTTTGGCAGGGGCCGGGGGCGCAAGCCTTTCGAGCGCGGCGGCGATGCGGATGAGGAGATCGTCTTTGTCGGTCATGGTCCCGTCCGAGAGGCGGAGGCTTGATAGGCGGTTTCGATCGGTCTGCAAAGCGTCGAGCCCTTTGCGCATGGCGGCCCCGCAGCAAATGCGACTCGCGCAGGGCGGAAAAATCGTCCTACAATCCATCTCCGGAAAATCCGCATGAAAAATCGCGGATGCGGGAGGAAACATGAAACGAATGATTTCAGCGGCTGCTCTGCTGACCTGCGCGCTGGTTGCGGGCGCGGCCCACGCGCAGACCCCGGGCGTGACGCCAACCGAGATCAGGATCGGCCAGACCATCGCATACAGCGGGCCGGCGTCGGCCTATGGCGTTCTCGGCAAGACGGAGGAGGCCTATTTCCGGACTCTGAACGCGCAGGGTGGCGTCAATGGGCGCAAGATCGTGTTCATTTCGCGCGACGACGCCTATCAGCCGCCGAAAGCGGTCGAGAATGTGCGTCGTCTCGTCGAGGAGGACGATGTCGCGCTCGTTTTCGGCGTGCTCGGCACGCCGATCAACATGGCGATCCGGCCCTATCTCAATTCGAAGAAGGTTCCGCTGCTGTTCATCGCGGCCGGCTCGGCCAATTTCGCTGATCCGAAGAACTGGCCCTGGACGATCGGCTGGCAGCCGACGCTGCGTTCGGAAGCGAAATTCTATGGCGCGGACGTGCTCAAGCGCCTGCCTAACGCGAAAATTGGCGTTCTTTATCAGAACGACGACTTCGGCAAGGAAATGCTGAACGGACTGCGCGCTGCGCTCGGCGACAAGGCCGACAAGATGATCGTCAGCGCCCAGAGCTTCCAGTCGTCCGACCCGACGATCGACAGCCAGCTCGTGCTGATCAAGAACGCGGATGCGGACACGCTGATGCTGTTCACCTACGCCAAGCAGGCGGCGCAGGCGATCGTCAAGATGAGCGACCTCGGCTGGAAGCCGCAGACCTATCTGCATCTGGGCGCAGCTTCGATTGGCGCGACCTTCAGACCGGCTGGCGTCGAAAAGTCGGTCGGCATCATGACGGCCGGGTTCATGAAGGATCCGACCGATCCGAAATGGGCCGACGATTCCGGCGTGAAGAGCTATCTCGCCTGGGCGAAGGCGAACAATATCGACACCAGCGACTGGCTGGCGGCGGCCGCCTATTCGACGGCGCAAACTCTCGAACAGGTTCTCAAGCAGTGCGGCGGCGACCTTTCGCGCGAAAACATCATGAAGCAGGTCGCCAACCTTCGGGACTTCCGCTACCCGCTGATGCTGCCTGGCGGCTCGATCAACACCAGCCCCACCGATTTCGAGGTGAACCACGCCGTCAAGCTGCAGCGATTCAACGGCAAGACCTGGGATTTTGTCGAGTAACGCTCCGGCGCGCCTCGATCGGGGTCGAATATCTATTGCCGGCGACCGGTCAGGCTTGGTTGGCCCCGGCCTCCGGCAAGAGGGGCGCACGACCCCGACATCGCATCTCGCGCTTGAGGCTGCGACCTGCTTCAATGCCTCGACGCGCGGCCCTGTCGAGGCCGAGCGTGCGTCAGCTCGTTTCCCCGAACTCTGCGCCCGCCTCGCCGGGCTGCAGGCGTAGCAGACGCGAATCCTCGACCGCCGCCTGCCGGTGTTTGACAGCCTCGCGATAGACAGGGTCGCGCAGCATCTCGACGAAGGCCCGCGTGTCCGGGTATTCCGCGATGAAAGCGACGTCCCATTGCTCGCTGTCCTGCGGGCCGATCAGCATCAGCTCCGGTTTCCCTATCCATATCTGCCTGCCGCCGAGCCTGCGAAAGACCGGGCCGCTTTCGCGCGCATAGGCGCGATAGGCCTCCGCGCCGGTCGCCTCGCGGCCGTCGGGATAGGCGGCTTTCGCGCGAAATTTCACGAGGTTGAGCATATGGATCGGTCCCGGCCGGTCCATGTCTCGGAATCGCGCGAAAATCTCTTTGGTCGGATCGATGAATCCGGTCATGTCCTGTTCTCCCAAAACTGACGCTCGATGCGGCGGTCGGGGATCAGCCACATCAGCGCGACGGCGACGTAGATCGCGTTGGAGATCGCCGGCGCCGAGAACGCCAGCGCAATCGCCGAGGCGTACAGCGCCGGCGAAATCTTGCCCTTGATGTCGGACCCGATCGCCTTCAGCAGCAGCGAATCTGGCCCCTGCGTGCGGACGATCGCGCGCTGCAGAAGGAAATAGGCGATCGCCGGCATCAGTAACGCGGCGCCGTAGATTGCGGTTGGCCTGGCCGAAAAATGGTTTTCCCCGAGCCAGGCCGTGGCGACGGGGACGAGCGACAGCCAGAACAGCAGGTGCATGTTCGCCCAGAGGATGGCGCCGTTGACGCGCACGCACGTGTAGAGCAGGTGATGATGGTTGTTCCAGTAGATCGCGACATAGGCGAAACTAAGCACGTAGCTGGAGAAGACCGGCCACAGCGCGCCGAGATCGGCCCATGTGTCGCCGTGTGGCGCCTTGATCTCCAGCACCATGATCGTGACGATGATGGCGATCACGCCGTCGCTGAATGCCGTCAGCCGTTCTTTTTCCACGTCCGCCTCTCCCCGTTCCAAATCTAGCGCGAAGGCGCGGAGCGACCAAAGTCAGGCGGCGGCGCGGCGCGCCATTGCTTTGGAGCCGCTTCTGGCTATAGTCCGCGCGGAATTCCGGCCGGTCCGGCCTTTTCGACGAGAGAACCATGAACTTCATTACGCCTGCTTTCGCCCAGGCCGCCGGAGGGTCGCCCGGGGGGACGGATGTCATCATGCAGATGGCGCCATTCGGCATCATTCTGGTTATCATGTATTTCCTGATCATCCGCCCGCAGCAGAAGCGTTCGAAGGAAACGCAGGAGATGATCGCCAACATCCGCCGCGGCGACACGGTCGTGACCACCGGCGGAATCATCGGCAAGGTGACGAAAGTGACCGATGCTGCCGAGATCGAGGTCGAGATCGCGCCGAACGTCCGTGTGCGCGTCGCGCGCCCGATGGTCGCCGAAGTCCGCTCGAAGGGCGAACCCGTGAAGGACACCGCGGCCTGAGCTGGCGCCGCGCGACGAAAAGAACAAGATGCTGCGCTTCGCACCCTGGAAAGTCGCCTCGATCCTCGGCATGACGCTGATCGCTCTGCTGATCATCGTTCCGTCGCTGCTCGGATCGTCGGCTGCCGACAACCTCCGGGCGCGCCTGCCGTCCTGGGTTCCTGTCAGGACGATCACGCTCGGCCTCGACCTGCAGGGCGGCTCGCATGTGCTGCTCGAGGTCGATTCCGCCTCCGTGGTGCATACGCAGGTCGAGAACCTGCGCGACGACGTGCGCCGGATTCTTCGCGAGGAGCATGTCGGCGTCGCCGGCGGCATCGGCATGCAGGCGCGCGGCGTTCAGTTCCGCCTGATCAATTCAGCGGAAGCGGCCAGAGTCCTGCCGAAGTTGCGCGCGCTCGGGCAGAACGCCGCCACGGCGCTCATGGGCTCCGCCGGAGCGCCGACGATCGACGTCAACGTCTCTGACGGCGGCGTCGTCCAGATGACCGTCACCGACGCCGGAATCGCCGACAAGGTGCGGCGCGCGGTCGATCAGTCGATCGAGGTGCTGCGCCGCCGCATCGACGGCTCCGGCATGAAGGAGCCGACGATCCAGCGTCAGGGCGCGGATCGCATTCTCGTGCAGGTTCCCGGCCTTCAGGATCCCGAAAAGCTCAAGGAGCTGCTCGGCACGACCGCCAAGCTCGAATTCCGCCTCGTCGCCGAACCGGGCGACGATCCTGCCGATGTCGAGCAGCTCGATGCGGTCGAGGGCGGCAAGATGCCGGTCCAGAAGCAGGTGATGGTGCAGGGCGAGGATCTGACCGACGCCCAGCCCGGGTTCGATCAGCGCACGGGCGAGCCGGTTGTCAATTTCCGCTTCAATCTTCGGGGTGGCCAGAAATTTGCGGATGTGACATCGCGCAACGTCGGCAAGCCCTTCGCCATCGTGCTCGACAACAAGGTGATCTCCGCGCCGCGCATCATCTCCCCGATCACCGGCGGCTCCGGGCAGATTTCCGGTCGGTTCACGGTCGAGCAGGCGAACAACCTCGCCGTCCTGCTGCGCGCCGGCGCGCTGCCGGCCAAGCTCACGACGATCGAGGAGCGCACGGTCGGCCCCGGTCTCGGTCAGGACTCGATCGACGCCGGCAAGCGCGCCGCCTATGTCGGCGCTGCGCTTGTCGTCGTATATATGCTCATCACCTACGGCGTGTTCGGCATTTTCGCTAATATCGCGCTGTTCGTGCATATCTCGCTGATCTTCGCCGCGCTGGTTCTGCTTGGCGCGACCCTGACCCTGCCGGGCATCGCGGGAATCGTTCTTACGATCGGCATGGCGGTCGACTCGAACGTGCTGATCTACGAGCGTATCCGTGAAGAGAACCATATGGGCCGCTCGATCCTGTCGTCGCTGGACGCCGGCTTCAAGCGCGCTTTCGGCACCATCGTCGATTCCAACGTCACCATGTTCGTGGCGGCGGTGATCCTTTACTTCCTCGGCTCTGGTCCGGTGCGCGGCTTCGCCGTGTCGCTCGGCCTCGGCATCCTCACGACCATCGTGACCGCTGTCACCATGACCCGCATGATGATCGCTGTCTGGTACCGCTTCGGGCGGCCGACCAAGCTGCCGATCTGAGCCGGGAGACGAAACCATGAAGCTCCTGCGCCTCACGCCCGAAAACACGAAATTCCCGTTCATGCGGTTCCGCCGCGTGAGCTATCCGTTCTCGGCCATCCTTTCGATCTGCTCCGTTTTGATGTTTGTGTTCTGGGGCATGAATTTCGGCATCGACTTCGCTGGCGGCACGCTGATGGAGTTGCGCGCCAAGAACGGCGTGGCCGACATCGGGATGCTTCGCAATCTGGCCGATCATCTCGGCGTCGGCGACGTCGGCGTGCAGGCGTTCGGCAATGCGTCGGACGTGACTCTGCGCTTCGGCGTCCAGCCCGGCGGCGACGCCGCGCAATCGGCCGCCGTCGAGAAGGTTCGCACCGCCGTCATCGACGGTTACGAGATCCGGCGCGCGGAATCGGTCGGCCCTAGCGTCTCCGCCGAACTCGTACAGTCCGGCACGCTCGGCGTCGTGCTGTCGATCGTCGCGGTGCTGACCTATCTCTGGTTCCGCTTTGAATGGCAGTTCGCGATTTCCGCGGTTATCGCGACCATGCACGATCTGCTGTTGACAGTCGGATTCTTTTCGCTGACGCATCTCGAATTCAACACGACATCAATCGCCGCAATTCTGACCATCGTCGGCTATTCGCTGAACGAAACCGTCGTCGTGCTCGACCGCATCCGGGAAATGCTGCGCAAGTACAAGCGTATGCCGACCGATCAGCTCATCGACATGTCGATCAACGCCGTTCTGCCGCGCACGCTGATGACGGCGACGACGGTGCTGCTGGCGCTCTTCTCGCTCGTGACCTTCGGAGGCGAGGTGATCCGCTCGTTCTCGATCGCCATGACCTGGGGCGTCTGCGTTTCGGTTTACTCCTCGATCTTCATCTGCTCGCCGATGATGATCTATCTCGGCCTGCGCTCCGAAGGCGCGGGCAGGGGCGAGGGCGCTTCCGTAACGGACACGGCGCCTGCCGCGGCGCGATAGATCATGACCGATCGTCCGGGCGGCTACCTCCCGGGACGCCACCAGATCGACGCCTACGGCGAGGGCGGTTTCAAGTTCGGCGGCATGTCGCACCGCGGCTCGATTCTGGCGCTGCCGTCCGGCGTTTATGCCTGGAACGCCAATGCGGCCGCCGACATCGACGCCGCGTCGCTCGCACGTCTGTTCGCGGAGCAGATCGGCTCGGTGGAGCACGTCCTGTTCGGCACCGGGCTCGATCTCGTTCCGTTGCGCCCCACGCTCCAGCAGCAATTGCGCGATGCGCATATGGTCGGCGAGCCCATGACTACAGGCGCGGCCGCCCGCACCTATAATATCCTGCTCGGCGAACGCCGCCGCATCGCCGCCGCTTTGATCGCGGTGTGATCGGCGCGGGGTCGAACCCTCCGATGCGGCGGGGCCGGGAGCAAACCTGAGTGGACCCGATGATCGCGAATGTCGCTCCTCTCGCCTCCGGCGGGGAACTCGACCGCCTCGCCGACCAATACGCCTATTGCGAGACGTTGCTGCGCGAGCATGACAGGGACCGCTGGCTCGCCTGCATGTTCGCGCCGGCGGAGGCGCGCCCGCGACTGCATGCGCTGTACGCCTTCAGCCTCGAAGTCTCCCGCATCCGCGAAAGCGTCCGGGACCCGATGCCCGGCGAAATCCGGATGCAATGGTGGGTCGACGCGATCCAGGGCGAGGCGCGCGGCGATGTACGGTCGCATCCCGTCGCCAGTGCGCTGATCGACACCATTCGCCGCTACAGCCTGCCGCGCGCGGCCTTTGCCGATCTCGTCGAGGCGCGCCGTTTCGACCTTTATGACGACCCTATGCCGGATGTGAAGGCGCTGGAGACCTATTGCGGCCACACGGCTTCGGCCCTGTTTCGTCTGGCCTCGATCGTCCTTGCCGACGGAGGCGAGCCAGGCGGGGCGGACGCTGCGGGTTATGCAGGCGTCGCTTATGCGCTTACAGGATTGCTGCGCGCCTTCCCCTGGCATGCGGCGCGCGGGCAGTTCTATGCGCCGGCCGACCTGCTGGAGCAGAACAGCGTCACTCCGGCCGCTGCGCTGACGCCGCCGGCCAATCCGGGCCTGCTCGCCGCGCTCGCCGCTCTGCGCACGCTCGCGCGCCGCCGCCACGCCGAAGCGCTCGCCGCGCTCGCGCACGTCGCGCCGTCGGCGCGGGCGGCCTTCCTGCCTCTGGGCCTCGTGTCGCTCTACCTCGCCGCAATGGACAGGGGTGGGTATGATCCGTTCACGACGCGCGTCGACATCCCGCAGTGGCGGCGGCAATGGGCGATGTGGCGGTTTTCGAAGGCTCTGGGAAAATGAGCCGATGATTTCCCACGTCTTTCTTGGGACCAACGATTTTGAACGCGCGCTCGCCTATTACGCGGCGGTCTTGGCGCCGCTGGAGATTGGTCAGCGATTTCGCGATCGCCCTCGCGGCTGACGCCGCATAGGCGACCCCGACTGCAACAAGCTCTACGTTGTCCGGCACGATCCCGAATAGTCAGTTCGCCGCCAGCCATTCCGCCAGATCCCGTTCCGCCCGTGCGCTCAAAGCCATCTTTTTCGCGCGTGCTTTCTCCGGTCCGCGCAATCGCTTGCCCTCCGGCGACTTCACCGCCTCGGTCAGCGGCGGGAACAGGCCAAAATTGACGTTCATGGGTTGGAACGAGCGCGGCCCGGCGTCGATCTTCTCCAGATGGCCGCCGGTGATGTGAGCGACCAGCGCCCCCAGCGCGGTTGTCGCAGGCGGCGGGGAAAGACGCCGCCCGAGCCGCTCCGCCGCCGCCAGACGCCCGGCCAGAAGGCCGACGGCGGCGCTCTCCACATAGCCTTCGCAGCCCGTGATCTGGCCGGCGAAGCGCAGACGTGGATCGGCCTTCAACCGCAGACTGGGGTCGAGCAGGGCGGGCGAATTCAGGTAGGTATTGCGGTGTATGCCGCCGAGGCGCGCAAACTCCGCCTTCTCCAATCCCGGAATTGTCCGGAAGATCGCGGATTGCGCGCCGTGCTTCAGCTTCGTCTGGAAGCCCACGATGTTGTAGAGGCTGCCGAGCGCGTTATCCTGCCGGAGCTGGACGACGGCATAGGGCTTCACGCTCGGATCGTGCGCATTGGTGAGGCCCATCGGCTTCATCGGACCGTGGCGCAGCGTCTCCGGCCCGCGCTCGGCCATCACCTCGATCGGCAGGCAGCCGTCGAAATAGGGCGTGCCCTCCCACTCCCGGAATTCGGTCTTCTCGCCGGCGATCAACGCCGCGACGAAGGCCTCATACTGGCCGCGGTCGAGCGGGCAATTGATGTAGTCCGCGCCCGTGCCGCCGGGGCCTGCCTTGTCGTAGCGCGACTGGAGCCACGCCTTCGACATGTCGATCGACTCCCTGTGGACGATCGGCGCGATGGCGTCGAAGAAGGCGAGCCCCGCTTCGCCGGTCAGCGCCGCAAGGGCTGAGGCGAGGGTGCCCGACGTGAGCGGGCCAGTCGAAATTATTACGCTATCCCAATCGCTTGGCGGGAGAGTCGGAATCTCCTCGCGAACGACCTGAATCTGTTCATGAGCCGCCAGCGCGGCCGTGACCGCGGCCGAAAAGCCGTCGCGATCGACCGCCAGCGCGCCGCCTGCCGGCACCTGGTTGGCGTCCGCAGCCCGCATGATCAGCGAATCCATTGCGCGCATCTCCCGATGCAAGACGCCGACAGCGTTGGTCGCCGCATCGTCCGAGCGGAATGAATTGGAGCAAACGAGTTCGGCCAGACCGTCGGTCCGGTGGGCTTCGGTCGGCCGGACCGGGCGCATCTCGTGGAGGATGACGGGGACGCCCGCCGCCGCGATCTGCCAGGCAGCCTCGGAGCCGGCGAGACCGCCGCCGATGATGTGGACGGGATTCAGCATGGACTGTATCTAGCCGCGCCGGGCGCATAAAAAAAGCGCCCGCCGGGGGGAGGAGACCGGCGGGCGCAAGGGCATGATGTTCAGCCGGGTAAAGGGAGGAGAACCCCGGCCTCTGCGTCATGCAAACTCAGTAATGGGAGGACTTCTTCGCGACGTATTCTATGTCGGCGCGGCTGAGCCCGAGATCGTGCAGTTCGCGATCCGACAGACGCGACAGTTCGCGCACGGAGGCGCGATAGCGGCGCCATTCCTGGATCTTGTGGGTGATTTCTCTGATCGACATGGTCCGTTCCTAAACCGCGACAGCGGCCCGGCATTCGGGTCGGTTGCTTTGATGCAACGCAATATAGTGGAGATGTGAACAGTCCGAAACGCGCTTCTGGTCAGGCCAGATATGCGCTCACCGCATAAAGTATCGCCAAATGAGATCGTTAGGTCTCGATTTTGAGCGAGGCGCGCATGGCTGGTTCGAAGTGCGAAACTCAACGAAGTTGCATCGCAGCAAATTTCGGTGGCGCAATAGGCGTCGCGCGAACTGTGGCGCAGGGCGGAGCCGGCACGTGCCGGACCCTGCGATTTCAGCCAGACGAATTGCCCGACGCCGCGCGCGCCGGATCCCGCCGATCCGGGGCAGGGCGAGGGGGCGCCGCAACCACCGTCCGTCGTCCGGGACGATCGCGCCGCGCCGTCCGCGCGTTACGCGGGAGAAGCCAGAGGCTTGCCCTTTTCGACGATATACGTGCTGACGATCTTGACCCTGTCCGGGCCGTTCTTCGCCCCGGCGTGCGGCGTATTGGGCGGAACCTGGAAGCCTTCGCCCGCCTTGAGCCTTTTCGTGCCCTGACCCTCGATCGGCAGCTCGATCTCGCCGCTGACCACATAGCCGGCTTCAATGCCCGGATGCGTATGCCGCCCGATCATGACGTTCGGCTCGATTTCCACTTCCATCGTGATCGTGACGTAGCCGGGCGCCGGACCGTCGGATTGCGCGATCAGTTTGCGCTTGAGGCCGGGCGTGGTGGCGCCGGCCGGCGGCGTCTGCGCCGAGGCGTCCGTGGCGATAAAGCCGGCGGCGGTGAATTCGCAGAGCGCGCAGCCGACGACTCCCGCAAATCCGCGGCGTGACAGCATGTAAACCTCCCTTGCGAAGCAAGCGCCCGTCGTGCAGGCGCGGGCGCCGGAGCATTAGGGCAGACTGCCCGGGAGTTGGCAACGGATCCGGGCGCGGCCGCCCCGCGCCGCCGCTGGATTAGGGATAACGCGGCCTTTTTTCATGCGCCAAGCTGATCTCGGTTAGGCTTTCCGCGTTTCATCGAAGGAATTCCACGTCAGCGGAGATTGCAATGAGCGGCCTTTCCACGAAAATTCTGCCCAAAACGATGCTCGACAATGTCAAGCGTAACCGCGCGGTCTATTCTGTCGGGCGCCGGTTGCGCTTCGCGCTCGGCTCGCGGCTCGGCGCGCGGGTGGTGCCGGGGCTGAGCGGTCGTGTGCACTACAATGATTTCATGTTGACCTCGCCCGGACAGGCGCATGTCGACAGCTACCGCGCCGGCGCGCTCGCGGTCGTCGATCTGCTGGACGAGTCGCTGGCGACGGTGGGGCGGGATCTGGCGTCGGCGAAGGCCGTGCTCGAGGTCGGTTGCGGCTACGGCCGGATCATCCGTGAACTGCGCGACCGCATTCCGGCGGACAGGCTCTACGTCAATGACGTGATCGACGAGGGCGCCCGGTTCACCGCCGCCGAGTTCGGCGCGCGCCAAATCCCCGTGGTCGAACAGGCCGGGCCGGAGTGGAGCGGGCGATTCGATCTGATCTATCTTCTGTCCGTCTACACGCACCTGCGGACCGACATGATCGAGGACAACCTGCGGCGTGTGGCTGATCTGCTCCAGCCGGGCGGCGTGCTCTTCTTCACGACGCACGGCCAGGGGTCCGCAGAGACGGCCGAGCGATACGAACAATATTGGCTCGACAAGCGCAAGGTGATCGAGGGGCTTGCCGAGACCGGCTATTACTATGAGCGCTATCCTTATTACTATTCCGAATACGGGCTGACATGGATGACGCGCCCCTGTGTCGAGCGTCTCGTCGCATCCGTGGCGCCGGCGCTGGAAGCCGTGTCATGGCGGCCGATGGGCGTCGGCAGCCATCAGGATTTGTACGTCTGGCGCAAGCGGCAGGGCTGAGACGGGCGGGGCGGCGCCCAATTCCGCGCGCCTGCCCCGCATGCCCGGCCACAGGCCGCGCGGCCGACCGCTGGCGCACGATCGCCAGCGAGGCGGCCGCCGGGCTGATCCGGCGTCAGATCGCCATCATCGGCGGCAGGCGTTCAGGCCACGCTGCCGAAGCTGGCGTCGGTCGCCAGAAACGGCGCCTTCAGGCCGGCCAGCCTGCACCCCTGGGCGATCGGCCCGCCCGGCAGAATCTGGTAGAGAAATTTGAGGCCGCCCATGTGGTGGAATTTCTCGTCTAGGGCGTCATGCAGGTCGCGCAAGCCGACCACCTGCCGGGGCTGGCGCGCATAGTAATTTTGCAGCGCCCGTATCGCCTCCCAATGCGTATCGGTCAGGGCGAGGCCTTCCTCCTGCGCGCTTTTTTCCGCCATCTGCCGCGTCCACGCGGACGGCGCATCGGGAAAATCCGGATCGGGATCAGCTTCTCGCGCCAGCGAGTTGATATCGCGTATGTCTGCGACCATGAGTCCCTCCAGCAGTGATTTCTTTAAATTAAGCTTGGGAACCAAGCGTAAAAAGCTGATCCTTGCTTCGCGGAATGTCAAGGTCGTCCTGGAGTTTCGGTGGCAGGACAGCGATTGCCGGAATTCAGCATGTCGTCGCAGCGGCGCGGACGAAAGCCGGCGCGCGGGGTCGACGTCATGGGCAAGTTGAGGCATTGATATCCCGTCGCCGCAATCGCCCGCGATCGACTCCGATCCCGCGCTGCTGAAGGCCCCGGACCTCGCATGATCGCCACAATCGACTTCGAGGCTTCAGGCCTGAACGGCTACCCCATCGAAGTTGGGGTCGCCATTCATACTCCCGGACACGACCAGATCAGCGTCTGGTCGAGCCTGATCAGGCCGACCGCCGGCTGGCTGCAGACGATGTCGTGGGATCCGGACGCCTTTGACGTCCACGGAATCGCCCGCGCCGACCTCAAGAACGCGCCCAGCGCCTGGGACGTCGCCAGATCGCTGAACGCGCTGCTTGCGCCCTGCGAGGTCGCCTATTGCGATGGCTATGCGTTCGACCGCCTTTGGCTCCGCCTCCTGGTCGAAGAATGCCCGGACCCGTGCTCGTTCGATCTCCAGGGCGCCGACCGCCTGGCGCGCCGTCTCAACATCGTCGCAGGCGCGCTGCTCCCGAATGACGCCGACGACCCCGTGACGCACCGCGCCGGCCCCGACGCCGAGCGCCTGCTGCGGCGCGCCCTGACGGCACAACACGCAAGAGTTACGGAGTTACGGTGATCGGATACCAATTGCATTGATCGCGCCGTCGGCGTCCCTGAGATAATTATGCAATTGATATCATGTCACCGTAATTCCCGGTTACGAACGCGTCGAGGTTCCCGATGTCCATATGTGTCTCCCGATCAGATTTGTTTGATTTATCTGCGAAGGGGCAGCCGGCTGACGCGGGCGTCCGCTGGCGGGCCCGGCGCGCATGGCCGGCTGTCGGTTCAGTGCGTCGCCGCCAACGCCTCGCGATCTTTCGCGCCGCCCTCGGGCTCGATGCAGATGAACGAGGGGCGGCCGTCCTCGATGGCGCCAGCGGGCAGGTTCGAGGAACTTGAGCAGACTGCGCCTTCCTCGGTGAAGGAAAAGTCGCGCAGGACCGTGACGCGTGTCGGACTTGGATAGCTCAGGAACGACTTCGTTGAAGGGCGGAAGCGCAGGACGCGATCAGAATTATTGGCCGCCATCCAGACGTCGCCGCTCTTGCGGTCTACATTCAGCGCATAGGGCGTCTCGTATTCGCCCTCGCCGACCGACGGTATCTTGAACGTCTCGAATGTCTTGGTCGCCGTGTCGAAGCGCATCAGACCGCCCTCGTCGAAGGCTGGAATCCACAGCACGCCGTTGGCATCGAAACGCGGCCGCCGGGGCCCCTTCATGGGCGTGTCCCATTCCGTCACCTCAAGGGACTTCGGATCAATCCTGCCAATGCGGTTTGCGTACAGCTTGGCGTACCAGATCGAGCCGTCGACAGGATTGACGTCGATCCCATAGGGAAACGCCATGATCTTGTAGCCGAAGAATCGATGGGTCGAAAGATTGAGCAGCGCGGCCGTGTCCGGGAACCAGCTGCCAAACCGCAACAACGTCGGAAACAACATGTCGGTTGTCCAGCGGATAAAGCCGTTGGACGGCAGCCGCATCACTGTCATCTCTCCGGTCTCGGGATCGAAACGCCCAATCTGGTTGGAGGCGACGATTGTGAACCACAGGATGTCATTTCGATCGACGCGGATCGTGTGTGGGTAGAGCGCGTCATGCCCCACGGGATAGGTCTTGAACTGCTTTGTTGCCGGATCGAAGGACATCAGTGCGAATTCCGACGCATTCCGGCCGGGGATTCCGATTTGATGCCGGCCGGCGTTCCGATTTGATTCCGGCCACCATTCCGAGATGAAGCCGGCCACCTGAGGTCGGTTCGGGCGGCCCCTACGC
>JAJXWB010000012.1 GCA_021781815.1 Pseudomonadota bacterium
CGCGACGACTTCACGCCCGGCGCAGGCTCAAGCTCGTACAATGTCACGACCGGACCAGGCCGTACGTTCACGATCTCGCCCTTTACCCCGAAATCGTCGAGAACCCCCTCAAGAACCCGCGCGGTTTCGTCGAGATGCTCAGGCGACGTATCGGCGTAGAAACTTTCGTCATGCTCGTGCAGGAAATCGAGCGCGGGCATTTCATAGGCGTCGATGTAGCCCTTGTGCTCGCGCTGCGCCCGTTCACGGCGGGCTGGCTCTTCAGCCGGGCGCGACCCGGCCTTGACTCGCACGCGCATGCGGCCTTGCTCCTGCGGCGGGGGCTCCTGCGGCGGCGCAGGCGCAATGCGGAGGGCGCTTAGCCGGGCGGTCTCGTCGGGCGTGGCCGTGGTCGCGCCGACGGTGCGTAGCATGTCGGCGAGTCGCTGGATTTCAGAGCGCGGGGAGGGCGTCCGCTGCGGATGCACGCGGCGCGCCACAGGCGCGCGGCGAAGGTCCGGGGCGTCGAATTCCTCGATGGTGACGTTGGCGGCGGCGTCGCCGAGAAAAATGTCGGTTCGCGCCATCGCGGGCGAACGCGGGATCAGAATTTCAACGCGCGGCTCGCGCGGCGAACGCGTTTCGGCATGCAACTGGCTGACGAGATCGACGACGGCGGCGACGTCGGCTTCGGCAAATGCTGCGGAGACCGGGGCTTCTGGCGTCGGTTCGCGCGCCTCGCATGGTTCGGCTTCTGGGGCATCGGGGGCTGTCTGCGGCCCGGCGGCGGCTGGGTGCGGCGGGGCCGGGCGGGCGACGTCAGGGGTGCGCGAGAAGCGGACCCAGCTCGGCTTGCGCCGCTCCTGCTCGGCGCGAACGGCCGATCTGGCGATTTCCTGAGCCAGACGCTCGGCTTCGAGGCGGTCCAGCTCCGCCTTGCGCCGTGCGAGTTCGGCGTCGCTCGTGCGCGCGAACCGGACTGCGCCGGTTGCAGTCTGCTGCATGAGGGTTGCGCGTCGTTTGGCGCGGGCGGGGGCGGCGGGCGCGGCAGGCGGCGGCGCCACAGTCGCCGGCGCCTGGATCGATGCGGATGCAGGGGATGCGTCCGCCCGCATCATTGCGAGCGGTTCCGCGCTTGCGCCCGCCATCGGCGGCTGCCCGCCAGAAGGCGCGGGGCGCATCTGGCGCGCTGGCGTCCGCGGCGGCTCGCCCATTCGGATTTCGCGCAGTTCGACCGGATTGACGTTGCGGTTCCGAGCCGGGCGCGGGCCGCCGCCGTCCTCGTCCTTCAGCGCGTCGAGAATTTTGGCGATCCAGGTGTCGAATGTCATGGGTGCGGGTTTCCGTCGGGGGCGATCCAGCATTAACCTTCGCCGGTTAAAGGCCGGTTATCCCTAACGTTCAGAGCGCCTGATTTTGTCGTCCACAGGTCGCTTTGACCGGAGGGCGCCAGGCGCCTACGACTGCTGCTTCTGTCGTTGAGCGCGAGTCGGCCCCATGAAATCCATCAACCAGCGTATCGCCGAGGAACTGATGGTCGCCGAACGACAAGTCGCGGCGGCGGTCGATCTGCTCGATGGCGGGGCGACGGTGCCTTTCATCGCGCGCTATCGCAAGGAGGCGACCGGCGCCCTTGACGACACGCAATTGCGCACTCTGGAAGAGCGGCTGCGTTACTTGCGCGAGCTCGAAGACCGGCGCAAGGCGATCCTCGAGTCCGTGCGCGCGCAAGGCAAGCTCGACGACGCGCTCGAAAAGGCCATTCTCGGGGCCGACGCCAAGGCGCGGCTGGAGGACATCTATCTGCCCTACAAGCCGAAGCGCCGCAGCAAGGCGCAGATCGCGCGCGAGAACGGCCTGGAGCCGCTGGCCGACAGCCTGCTCGCGCATCCCGAACGCGACCCGAAGCAGCAGGCTGCGGCGTTTGTCCAGCCCGACGCCGTAGCGACCGCCGAGGACGCGCTCGATGGCGCGCGCTCCATCCTGGTCGAGCGATTCGCCGAGGACGCCGGATTGATCGGGCGGTTGCGCGAGGAATTCTGGACATGCGGCAAGCTCGTCTCGACCGTGCGCGACGGCAAACAGACCGAGGGCGCGAAATTTTCCGACTATTTCGATTACTCCGAGCCACTAACCAAATTGCCGTCGCATCGCATTCTTGCGGCGATGCGCGGCGAGCGCGATGAGATTCTCGATCTGCGCATGGTCGCCGATCCCTCGGCCGACCCGGCGGCGCGGACGCCGGGCCCTTACGAAATGGCCATCGCCAGCCGCTTCGGCGTCGCCGATCGGGGCCGTCCCGGCGACAAGTGGTTGATCGACTGCGTACGCTGGGCGTGGCGCACAAAGATCGAGATGCAGCTTGCGATCGATCTGCGCATGCGACTGTGGACGCATGCGGAAGAGGAGGCCGTGCGCATTTTCGGTTCGAACCTGCGCGACCTGCTGCTTGCTGCGCCGGCCGGCGCGCGCGCGACGATGGGGCTGGACCCGGGATATCGCACCGGCGTGAAAGTCGCTGTGGTCGATGCGACGGGCAAGGTCGTGGCGACGGGCGCAATATTTCCGCACGAACCGCAGCGACGCTGGGACGAGAGCATCGCGGCGCTCGCCGCGCTGTGCCAGAAGCACGACGTCGAACTGATCGCCATCGGCAACGGCACCGCCTCGCGCGAGACCGAAAAGCTCGCGACCGAACTTCTGAAGAAATATACGCAGATCAAGGCGACCAAGGTGATCGTGTCGGAGGCGGGCGCTTCCGTCTATTCCGCATCGGCCTATGCCGCGTCCGAACTTCCGGAACTCGACGTGACGCTTCGCGGCGCAGTGTCTATCGCGCGGCGCCTGCAGGATCCGTTGGCGGAACTTGTGAAGGTCGAGCCGAAGGCGATTGGCGTCGGCCAGTACCAGCACGACGTTTCCGAACACAAGCTGGGCCGATCGCTTGATGCGGTGGTGGAGGATTGCGTCAACGCCGTTGGCGTCGACGTCAACACAGCGTCCGCCAAATTGCTCGCGCGCGTTTCGGGAATTGGCGAAAGCCTCGCGCAGACAATTGTCGCCTATCGCAACGAAGCAGGCGCATTCCGCACGCGCGCCCAACTGAAGAAAGTGCCGCGCCTCGGCGCGCGCGCCTTCGAACTTTCGGCTGGATTTTTGCGCATCGTCGGCGGCGAGGATCCGCTCGATCGCTCAGGCGTGCATCCGGAAACCTATCCGGTCGTGCGCAAGATCGTCGCGAAGGCGGGCGGGGACATCGGCGCGCTAATCGGAAACAGCAAGGCTCTGGCAGCGCTTCGACCGGCGGATTTCACCGACGCGACCTTCGGCCTGCCGACGGTGATCGATATCTTCAGGGAGCTGGAAAAGCCCGGCCGCGATCCGCGTCCGGCCTTCAGGACGGCTGAGTTCAAGGACGGAGTCGAGGCGATCGGCGACCTGAAGCCCGGCATGATCCTCGAAGGCGTCGTCACGAATGTCGCGGCCTTCGGCGCCTTCGTCGACATCGGCGTGCATCAGGACGGACTCGTGCACGTCTCGGCCATGTCGAGAAATTTCGTCAAGGATCCGCGCGATGTGGCGAAGCCCGGCGATATTGTGAAGGTGAAGGTGATGGAGATCGACGCGCCGCGAAAGCGCATCAGTCTCACCATGCGTCTTGACGATACGGCGGAGGCGCGACCGAAACCGCAAGGCCAGCGTATGGACCGAGGACAGGAGAGGTACGTGCGCGAACCGCAGCGCGCAGGCGACAGCGCGCTGGCGGATGCGCTGCGGCGCGCGGCGGCGCAGCGAAGGTAGGGCCGCGCGCCGCTCCAGAAACCTCGTTCTGTCAAACGATACGGCTCTTGCGGTCGCCCCAGTAACGGTCGCGCAGCAGACGCTTGTAGAGCTTACCAGTCGGCAGGCGCGGCAGTTCGTCCGCGAAGTCAATGGAGCGCGGAACCTTCTGACGCGACAGATGTTCGCCGCAGAACGTGATCAGTTCCTGCGCCAGCGCCGACCCGGCGTTCACGCCCGGCATGGCCTGCACGACCGCCTTCACCTCCTCGCCGAGATCGGGGTTCGGCACGCCGAAAACCGCGGCGTCGGCGACCTTGGGATGGGTAATCAGCAGATTTTCGCATTCCTGCGGATAGATGTTCACACCGCCCGAGATGATCATGAAGGTCGATCGGTCGGTCAGATAGAGGTAGCCGTCGTCGTCGACATAACCCACGTCGCCGACCGTGCTCATCGTTCCATCGGGCGAGCGAGAGTCCTTCGTCTTTTCCGGGTCATGAAAATATTCGAAAGGCGATCCCGACTTGAACCAGAGCGTGCCGGACTGGCCTTTCGGCGCCGGATTCATCTGATCGTCGAGGACATGCAGTTCGCCGAGCATGAGCTTGCCGACAGTGCCGCGATGGCTGAGCCATTGCGGCGTGTCGCAGGCGGTGAAACCCATACCCTCGGTGGCGCCGTAATATTCGTGGATGATCGGTCCCCACCAGTCGATCATCTGTTCCTTCACCTGCACGGGGCAGGGCGCTGCGGCGTGCACGACGACTTCCAGCGGCGAGAGATCATATCTCTTGCGGGCTTCTTCCGGCAGTTTCAGCATGCGCGAAAACATCGTCGGCACGAGCTGCGAATGCGTGACCTTGTGCTGCTCGACGAGTTGCAGATAGTGCTCCGGGTCGAACCGCTCCATGACGATGACTTTCGCACCGCGCGCGATCGCCAGATTGACTGCGGCCTGCGGCGCGGAATGGTAAAGCGGCGCCGGAGACAGGTAGATCATGCCGTCACGGTAGCCCCAGAGCTTGTCGAGGAAATCGAACAGGGGCAGACGCTGTGTCGGCGGCTGGTCCGGGAGGGGGCGAAGGATGCCCTTAGGCCGGCCTGTTGTGCCGGAAGAATAGAGCATGGCCGTGCCGAGCCGCTCGTCGGGTATGGGCGTCGAGGGGAAGCCTCTGGTCGCTTCGTCGAGGTTGACGACCTTGCCGCCGTCGCCCGGTCCGTCGACTACAATGCAAAGTTCGACCCGAGGGCAGGTCTTGAGGGCCGCGAGCGCGACCTCGCGCTTGGCCTGTGACGTAATCAAGATGCGCGCTTCGCAATTGCCGACGATATAGGCAAGCTCTTCGGCGGTCAGGAACGAGTTGACGCAGGTGTAGTAGAGGCCGGACCGCTCGCCTGCTCCGCAGCATTCCACGTAGCGCGCGTTGTTCTCCATGATGATGGCATAATGATCCAGCCGGCGCAGTCCGCGCGCGCGGAAAAGGTGCGCCAGCCGGTTCTCTCTGGCCTCCAGTTCGCCGTAGGCGATGGTTTCGCCGGACATGGCCATGACCACCGCCGGTTGGTTCGACCGGGCCGCAGCTTGAACGCCAGGGTACATTCATATCCTCCCCAATGGACTATCGAGAGACATCCTAACGACATCCTGGAAAGACAAAAGGCGCCTGCGTCAGTGGGCGGCTTTGACTTGATGACGCCCTGCGACTAGGCAATCTCTCGATGCGGTGATGGGCGGGCGGCCCTAGGGGGATTTTCGATGCTTCGCTGGTTTCAGGCGTTGATGCCGCGCGAGGACATGTTTTTCGGCATGTTCATCCAACACGCCGCGCTCGTCGCGCAGGGCGCGGTTGCGCTGCGCGGCGTATTGCAGGGCGGCGACGACGTTCCGCGCCATTCGGCGGACGTGTCGCGGCTTGAGAACGACGCCGACGCGATCGCCCGCGAAGTGCTGCTCGCGGTTCGTCGCACCTTCATCACGCCGTTCGACCGCTCCGACATCAGTGGCCTGTCGACCGCCCTCGACGACGCGATCGACCAGATGCTGCGCACGACGAAGAAGATTGGCCTGTTCGACCTGCGTTCTTTCGAGCCGATGATGGTCGAGATGGCCGATGTGATCGTCGATGCCGCGGAGCTGGCGCAACGCATGGTCGACATGCTGCCGGACATGCGCAGCAACAACGCGCGCATTTCCGGTCTGATCGTGCAGATGACGAAGTTGGAGGAGAAGGCGGACGAACTGCATGACCAGGGCGTCAAGGCGCTCTATCTCGCGCATCGCAGTGTCGATCCGATGGCCTTCGTCGTCGGCTCGGAGATTTACGATCATCTCGAGAAAGTGGTCGACCGTCTCGAGGATATCGCCAACCACGTCGGCGACATCGTCATCGCGCAGATGTGACAGGGGGAATCGCGTGGAAATGTCGCCCGGCCTCGCGATTGTCGTCTTTCTGGTCGCAGTCGCTCTCGTCTTCGATCTGCTGAACGGGTTACACGACGCCGCCAATTCGATCGCCACGATCGTCTCCACGCGTGTGTTGCGGCCGCAATTCGCCGTCGCCTGGGCCGCGTTCTTCAATTTCGTCGCCTTCCTGTTTTTCGGCCTTCATGTCGCGCAGACCGTCGGCACAGGCATCGTCACGCCGGACATTGTCGACGATCATGTGATCTTTGGCGCGCTGATGGGCGCAATCGTCTGGAACGTCGTGACCTGGTGGGCGGGCATTCCGTCGAGTTCGTCGCATGCTCTGATCGGCGGGCTCGTCGGGGCGGGGGCCTCGAAGGGCGGGCTGTCGGTGATCGTCTGGAAGGGCCTGATGACGACGTCGGCCGCGATCATTGGCTCGCCGCTGCTCGGTTTCCTGTTTGCGCTCATGCTCGTGCTGGCTGTGTCGTGGCTGTTCCTGCGTACGGCGCCGCTGGCTGTCGACCGCTATTTCCGCATCCTGCAATTTGGCTCGGCCTCGCTCTATTCGTTGGGACATGGCGGCAACGACGCGCAGAAGACGATGGGGATCATCGCCGTTCTGCTCTACACTCATGGTCAGACGGGCGGCGCCTTCCACGTTCCGCTTTGGGTCGTGCTTTCCTGTCAGGCAGCGATGGGGCTTGGCACCCTGCTCGGCGGCTGGCGCATCGTTCACACGATGGGATCGCGCATCACCCGACTTCAGCCGGTGCAGGGGTTTTGCGCCGAAACGGGCGGGGCGGCGACCCTGTTTCTGGCGACAGCGTTTGGCATTCCGGTCTCGACCACTCATACGATCACCGGCGCGATCATCGGCGTCGGCGCCGCTCGGCGCGTGTCGGCTGTTCGCTGGAACGTCGCCCAGGGTATCGTCATCGCCTGGGTCGTCACCATGCCTGCGGCAGCCGTCATGGCGGCCGTCGCTTACTGGATTGCCACTTTTCTGTTCTGATCTGCGAAATAGATCTGCATATTTCGCATTACTCGCCCACGGTCCTGCGCGTTGCGAGCGATTCATGCTCGCAGTGCGATACGAACCTTCCGCAGCGCGGGATTTCCGATAAGGTGCCGGCCAACGATTCAAGGAGGGCGGTTCCCGCATGATACTCGACAACACTATTTCCGCGGTCGTCACCGGCGGCGCTTCCGGCCTCGGCGCCGCCACAGCGCGCATGCTCGCCTCGCACGGGGTAAAGGTCGCGATCTTCGATCTCAACGAAGATCTGGGCGAAAAGGTCGCGAAGGAAATCGGCGGCGTATTCTGCAAGGTGAACGTCGGCTCGACCGAGGAGGTGGACGCAGGCTTCGCCAAGGCGCGCGCGGCCAACGGCCAGGAACGAATCATGGTCAATTGCGCGGGCGTCGGCGGCGGAGCCGCCAAGACAGCCTCGATCGATCGCGAGACCAAGAAGCCGAAGGAATATCCGCTCGAGAATTTCGAGCGCATCATCAACATCAATCTGGTCGGCACGTTCCGCTGCATCACCAAGTCGGCCGCCGGCATGCTGACCCTGCCGGTCCTGCCCTGCGGCGACCGCGGCGCGATCGTCAACACGGCGTCGGTGGCCGCGGAAGACGGCCAGATCGGCCAGGTCGCTTATACCGCATCGAAAGCCGGCGTCGTCGGCATCACGCTCGTGGTGGCGCGCGATCTCTCCGACGCCAACATTCGCTGCAACACCATCCTGCCCGGCATCTTCGACACGCCGCTGCTGGCGCGGGCGCCAGAAAACGTGAAGGCGGGCCTCGCCGCAATGGTGCCGCATCCCAAACGTCTCGGCCGCGCCGAGGAATACGCGCAACTCGCCCACACCATGATAACCTGCGGCTATTTCAACGGCGAGGACGTCCGTCTCGATGGGGCGATCCGCATGGCGCCGCGCTAAGCAAGCCGCGCCAGGACTCAGAACCCCTGCGCTAGGGGGCAGCACATGGAAGGAAACGACAATGACCGAAGCATGGATCATCGACGCATGCCGCACGCCGCGGGGCGTCGGCAAGGCCGGCAAGGGCGCGTTGTGGGATGTTCACCCGCAGCAACTCGGCGCGACCGTTCTGAAGGCGCTTGCCGAGCGCAACAAGATCGACACGAAGGAAGTCGGCGACATCATCTGGGGCACTTCGGCGCAGATCGGTCCGCAGAGCGGCGATCTCGGCCGCATGTCGGCGCTCGACGCCGGCTATGACGTCCTCGCCAGCGGCATCACGATTGATCGCTTCTGCGGCTCCGGCATTTCCGCCGTGAATTTCGCCGCGGCCTGCATCATGTCGGGCATGGAAGATCTCGTCATCGGCGGCGGCGCGGAAATGATGTCGATGCCCGGACGCCGTGCGGGCGCGATGGACAACGGCAATATGCGCTTGCGCCTGCATCATCCGCAGACGCATCAGGGCGTCTGCGCCGACGCCATCGCCACGATGGAAGGTATCTCGCGCGAAGCTCTGGATGAGGCGGGCTACGTCTCGCAGCAGCGCGCCGATGTCGCGATCAAGGAAGGCCGCTTCAACAAGTCGCTGGTTCCCGTTTACAAGGAAGACGGCACGCTCGCGCTCGACCACGAGGAATATCCGCGTCCGCAGACGACGCGCGAAGGTCTGGCCAACCTGAAGCCCGCCTTCCCCGCGCTCGCGAACGCCCCGCTCGACGAACAGGGCACGACCTACCTCAGCCTGATCCTGCAGGCCTATCCGGACCTGAAGATCGACTATCGTCACCACGCCGGCAATTCCTCCGGTGTCGTCGATGGTTCCGGTGCGGTGCTGCTGGCGTCCGACAGCTACGCCAAGGCCCACGGCCTGAAACCTCGCGCGAGGATTCGGGCGATGGCGAACATGGGCGACAGCCCGGAGCTGATGCTGAACGCGCCGGTTCCCGCCGCAAAGAAGGTGCTCGAGAAGGCCGGTCTCAAGAAGGAGGACATCGACCTCTGGGAGATCAACGAGGCCTTCGCCGTCGTGTCGGAAAAGTTCCAGCGCGACCTCGATCTCGATCGCGACAAGGTCAATGTCAACGGCGGCTCGATTGCGCTCGGACATCCGATCGGCGCAACCGGCGCGATTCTGATCGGCACAGTGCTCGATGAGCTCGAACGTCGGGGCAAGCAGTTCGGCCTCGTGACGATGTGCGCCGCCGGCGGCATGGCGCCAGCGATCGTCATCGAGAGGATATGATCGCCAGCGACAACCCTGCGAGCGAAGCGAAGCAATTCATCCCCATGTCGGGGAGATGGATTGCTTCGCCGCCTCATTGCTTGCAATGACATTGTGTCGGCGAGGTTCGGCGCGCAGAACTAATTTCAGGCGATCGACTTGATGACGACGCTCAACCGTCAACGCCGCGCAAAGGACTTGAACCAGTCCAGACCGTCACGTGTTGTACCGCGTGGGGTATATTCGCAGCCCACGAAGCCGGCATAGCCGAGCCTGTCGAGTTCGGCGAACAGAAATGGATAATTGAGTTCCTCGCCGTCAGGCTCATTGCGTGACGGGACGCTCGCTATCTGCACATGGCCGATGATCGGCAGTAAACGCCGAAAAGCGACGGTCACGTCGCCATGCATGATCTGGCGATGGTAGATGTCGAACTGCAGTTTCAGATTGTGCGCCCCGTGATTGGCGATCGTTCGCTCGGCGCGCCCGAAATCATCAAGGAAATAGCCTGGCATGTTGCGTGCGTTGATTGGCTCGATCAGGAGATCTAGACCTTTCGAGGCAAGCTCTGACGTAGCGTAATCGAGCGCGCGAACAAAGGACACGCTCGCCTTATCATCCGCCGGCGAGGCGATCCCGGCCATCATGTGCAGACGCCTTGCGCCGGCGGCCTCCGCATAGTCGAGCGCGCGGACGACGCCGGACCTGAATTCGTCGAACCGATTGGGCAGCGCGGCGAGGCCGCGTTCGCCAGCCGTGAGATCGCCCGGCGGCAGGTTGAACAGGGCCAGCGTGAGGCGATTGCGGCGAAGGCGCTCGGCGATGGCCTCGGGCGGGTGATCGTAAGGGAAGAGAAATTCGACGGCCGAAAATCCTGCGTCCGCCGCAGCGTCGAATCGGTCGAGAAAATCGTGTTCCGCAAACAACATCGAGAGATTGGCGGCGAAGGCGGGCATGAATTGTCCTGACGCGCTGCTATCTGCGTGGGGGCGAACTGGCGCCGGGCGATTGAGCGAAGACGGGGCGGGCCGACGGCGCACCCTGTCGAGCCAGCCCATTGCAAGGCAAATCATGCGGGCTGTCCAATGGCATTTTCGCGAGGGATCAGGCGGCTGACAGCCTGCGCGCGAAATCCGCCCCGTCGCGCAAGCCGAGGCGGTATGCGTCGCGAACGCCGTCGGCGTCGGTAACGGAAAACTTGTTGACGGCGATTGGCTGCGAAGGCTGGACCACGGTTCGCAACGCGGTCGATTGCAGCGGCCTGGCCGAGCGGGTGGAAAGAACGAGCGTGCGGCCGCCGGCGGCCTCGACCGGGCCGAGCTTGCGCAGAGGCGGATTGTCGACGAGTCCGCCGTCGAGGGCTGCGCGGCCGTTGAGGCGACCGATCGGCATGAACGGCGGCACGGCGGCTGTCGCCATCAGCGCCTCGATGATTTCCTGCGGCGTCGCGACCGCGTGGGTTGAGGTCCAGTCGCCAACGAGGCCGAGATAGCGGCCGGCGCTTGAATGCGCGGCGCCAGTGACGATTTTTTCGATCTGATACGCAGCGACCGAGGACAGCGCGGCGAACCCGCCCGGCATCCAGCGCGGCGGGCAGGCGACCTGAATGAAGATGTTCGGCGCCTCGCGCAGCAGCGCGAGTTCGGGCGCGCTGAAGACTTCAGTGAGCAGAGCCCGATACATCTCGCCGACAAGAAATGGCGATTTCCCACGCGAAAGGCGGCCCCAGTCGACCCCGCTCCGGGTCGTTGCGCAGGCGTCGAACACGATCTTGCGGACGCGGTCGCCGGCGCCGATCAGCGAAAAACAGGCCTGGAAGGCGCCGCCGGACACGCCGACGACGAAATCCGGCCGCTGCGGGCGCGTTGCGTTGAGCGCGTCCCAGAAGCCGCCCTGCCAATAACATCTGGCGCCGCCGCCCGCGAAGGCCACGGCCACGAAATCGCGACCCATCGACATGCCGAAGCTCAAGTCCCGGCGGATGACTAGTGCGCTGCGACGGGCCTGTCGAGAGAAACGTTCATCGCGCGCATTTTGCGATCGGCCGGGAACCGTTATTGTGGCGCCAACGTCCGGGCAGACCGGAGCGCCGCAATCAGGGAGAACGACATGCGTGACTATCTGAAATTCTTCATTGACGGGAAGTGGGTCGAGCCGTCGGCGGCGAAGACGCTCGATGTCGTCAATCCCGCGACCGAGGCCGTCGCCGGCCGCATTTCTCTCGGATCGGCCGAGGATGTCGATCGCGCGGTGAAGGCTGCGCGCAAGGCGTTCGAGACCTTTTCACGCAGCTCGCGCGAGGAGCGGATCGACCTCCTGCAGCGGATCGTTGCGGAACTGAAGAGGCGCCACGAGGACATGGCGAAGGCGATCACGGAGGAAATGGGGGCGCCGGTATGGCTCGCGCAACGCGCGCAAGCGGCGATGGGCGCCGCGCATTTCGGAACGGCGCTTCAGGTGCTCAAGAGCTACAGGTTCGAGGAGCCGCAGCGTGGCTCCACCCTTATCGTCAAGGAGCCGATCGGCGTCTGCGGCTTCATCACGCCCTGGAACTGGCCGCTGAACCAGATTGCCTGCAAGGTCGCGCCGGCGCTCGCCGTCGGGTGCACGATCGTGCTGAAGCCTTCGGAAATCGCGCCCTTCTCGGCGCAGATTTTCGCTGAAGTGCTGGAAGCGGCGGGAACGCCTGCCGGCGTGTTCAACATGATCAACGGCGACGGGCCGGGCGTCGGCGCGGCGATTTCGTCGCATCCCGGCGTCGATATGGTGTCGTTCACAGGTTCGACGCGCGCCGGCATCGAGGTTGCGCGCAACGCTGCGCCGACCATCAAGCGCGTGCATCAGGAGCTCGGCGGCAAGAGCCCGAACATCCTCCTTGAGGACGCCGATCTCAAGTCGGCCGTGACCGGCGGCGTGCGCGCCGTCATGACGAATTCCGGACAATCCTGCAATGCGCCGACGCGCATGCTCGCGCCGAAGACGAAAATGGCAGAGGTCGTGGCTATCGCGAAAGCGGCGGCGGAGGCGACGACCGTCGGCGACCCGACAGGCAATGCGCAGATGGGCCCTGTCGTCTCCGAGACGCAGTGGAACAAGATTCAGGGTCTGATCAAGAAGGGCATCGAGGAAGGCGCCACGCTGGTCGCGGGCGGCCCCGGCAAGCCGGAGGGGATCGAGAAGGGTTATTACGTCAAACCGACCGTCTTCGCCGACGTGACGCCGAACATGACGATCGCGAAGGAGGAGATCTTCGGACCGGTGCTGTCGATCATGCCTTACGACACGGTCGATCAGGCGGTCGAGATCGGTAACGACACGGAATACGGTCTTGCGGCCTACGTATCGGGCGGCGATTTCGCCCGTGTGCGCGACGTCGCCTCGCGGCTGCGCGCGGGACAGGTTGCGCTCAATGGCGCTGGCCCGGACCTGATGGCGCCCTTCGGCGGCTTCAAGATGTCGGGCAACGGCCGCGAATGGGGAGATCACGCCTTTGGCGAATTTCTCGAGACGAAGGCCATTCTCGGTATGCCGCCGGCTGCGGCGGCGGAATGATCGCACGCTGCATCGTCCCGGCGCGATGCGTCGGGACGATGTTCATGCGCCGATGAATTCCTCGGCCTCGCGAAGCGAGGCAAAACGGCGAATGCCGAGCAGGGTTTCAACTGCGACGGCGCCGTCGCCATAGAGGACATAGGGCCGGTCGCCGATATAGCCGCGACGCTGCACGCGCGCCGCCGCGCGCTGTTGGGGCGCTGGCTTGGCTTCCTCCGACGCGCGCCGCGCCGAACGCGCAAGGGCTTCCTTGAAAAATGCGTCGAGCGCGCCGAAGCCGTTTTGAAGCGCATCGAGAATCAGCATGGTGGCGCCGCTCCCCATGAGCGCCGCCATCAGACAGGCGAGTAACGCCACATCGCCGGCCGAAAGGCGCGCGCCGGCGATGCGCGCGGCCGCCGCAGCGAGCGCCGCGAACCATCCGGCTGCGAGGCTCGCCACGCCGAGGGCGCGCGCATCGCTTCTCCGCCGCAGGGCGTCGATGATTCCCTTCATTTGCGCAGTTCGTCCCGTGACACGTAGTTGAACTCCTGAACGAAGATGTTCTGAACGACGTTCGAGTTCATTCGCCGCGCCACCCGCTCTTTCAGGTCCGCCGCGAGCTTGCCGAGATCAATCCGTTTCAGGTTGCTGAAATCGAGCTTTTCCTCGCCGTAGAGCATGCGGAACGCCTCATCCAGAATGATCGGGTCGGGCGGCGATGGCAACGCCTTCAGCGCCGTCTGGTCGGCAGTATAGAGGAACTGCGCGACGACATAGCCCTGAACATGACCGTCGGCGAGAACAGGCACGTTGATGGTCCGCAATTTCTTCTGCTCCTGACCGTGCGAGGCCGCCTGCTCAGTCGCATTCGGGTCATCGTGACGAAGGCTCCAGGAGACCATCCCGTAGCTCGCCCCCAGTGCGATGGACGCGCTCACCGTTGCGAGCAGCAGCGTCCTCATCGCGCCGATGGCCCGCGTCGCGCCGGTGGGCGAGAATAGGTTCTGTCTGAATCCTCCTCGACCATCACGTCGAGGATGATGTTCGACACCGCCCGCGCCGCTGCGAGATGGATTTTCAGCACGGCCTGGTTCTCGATGATTGCGTCACGCAAGTCGCGCAGGGCGGCGCGCGCGTCCGCGCCCGGATCGACGCCGCCCAGCAGGCGATTGCGTCGCAAGAGATCGAGCAGGCACAGATCCTTGGCGCGCCGGTGACGTGCGTGATCGACCGGCCCGGGGCCCCGGAGGTCTCGGGTTTCTTCCGAGATCGCGGCGAGCGCGCGCCGGATCGCCTCCACGAGGGCGGCGGTCGTCGCATGACTTTCGAGCTGCGCAAGGTTCATGAAAGCGGCGCCGCTGGCGCTGTCGTGGCATGCGGGCGATCGGCTGGCGACTGTTGGCCCGCAGCGCCGGGAATGCTTCGGAATACGGAAGTCGAAAGCGCTTTCGCCATGTGTTCGGCGAGAAACGATTTCCAGTATGAGCCAGCAAGCCCCGAACCGAAGGCGGCGGAGGAGGCGTCGGGCATCATTTCCTCGACCGCTTTCTGCAGCAGAAGGCTACCGAGCGCCTGATAGGCGTTTTGCGCTGGAGCGCGGGTCGTTGAGCGGTACGCCCCGATTGCAGGCGCCTGAACGGCCGCTGTCGTGGTCGGCGCAGATGCGGGGACCGCGCCGGAGGATTGCAGCAGCGACGCAAATTCCGGCGCGCCGGCATCGCCGGCGATGTCGCGCAACCGCCGCGCCGCGGCGTCGGCGCGCCGCGGGTCGGCTGCGCGCGCGACATCGAGGACGATGTCGGTTGGGGGGGAAATCGACATGGCAGGCTCCCGGCGTGATGGAAACTATGGGTTCCGCGGCTTGCGGGAGACTGGAGGCCACGTGAGGGAGGACGCGACCTCGAACAGACTTGCGCGCTCCTCGGAATCGCGCAGGGCGCGGGCGCGCGCATCAGAAAGACGGCGCGCGGATTTCGCCTTGCGTCTCGCGTCGGACAGAGCGCGCCGTTCGTCGTCGATCTTTCCGGCGATCAAATCCCGCTCCGCGGCGATATCGGCCGTGCGACGCAAGGCGGACGCGTACAATCCCGCGCCGGGAGAAAATGGATCAGTCGTCATGGCGATGATCCGGGACTGGGTGTCGCGCAAAGCCTCATCCTGGCGCAGCAGCGCCGCAAGCCGCGCTTCGGCAGCAGCGCCGAGGGCTTCGTGAACGCGCGTCAGGCGTGCGAGACGGGCCAAGCGATCTCGCATTGCATCAGCCATTCGATAACCACAACGAAAAGCCAGCCACGAAAATCGAGGCCAGAGATTTCGCCGTCGCATAGAGCAGCGCGAATCCGCCGGCCATCACGAATGGCACCGAAATGAAATACATGGCGATTTGCGGCGCGACCTTGTTGACGAGGGCGAAGGCGAGGTTTGCGAGCAGGCCGAACGCGAGGAACGGGCTGGCGATCCGGAGCGCGAGGGGAAAGCCGAAGGCGAGCGTGTCGACGATGCGCGCCAGAGCGAGATCGCCGCCGAAGGCGCTTCCGATCGGGAGGGCCGCGAAGGAATCGACCATGGCCCGAACGATTGTCCAGTGGAGGTCGACGAAAAAGATCAGGGCGGTTGTGGAAAAGACGATGAAGGTCGCAAGTTCCGGCAGCGAATCGTTTTCGTCAATGCGCACGGACAGCGTCGATGTCACGCCGATCGACATCGAGATCGCCACGCTCATGGCCTCGAGCGCCGATATGATGAATCGGGAGGTCAGCCCAAGCACTGCGCCTGTCGCGCATTCCGACGCTATCACGCGCACGATGTCGGTGGTCGTGTTCAGCCGGAGCGCCGCGTCTCGATCCGAAAACAGGGTGGGCGTCAGCGCCAGCGTGAGACCAAGGCTGATGAACAGGCGGAACCGCACGGGAATGCGCGGGCTGGAAAATCCCGGCGCCAGCCCGAGGCAGACGCCAATACGGCAAAAGGCGACGAACGCCGTTAGCGCCCATGTCTCGAATTCGATCATGAAATCGTGCCCAGCGAACGAACCTCAAGGCCGCGCGCGATCTCCAGATTCGACAGAACCGGCAGAGTCGCGAAAGCGCGCTCGACGATCATCCGGACATAGGGGCGAGCTTCCGGCGCGGTGAGCAGGACAAAGCGTTCGCCAGCGTCCATCCGCTGCCGAATGGCCGCGCCGGCCTCGCGGGCGAATTGCTCGACCATGCCCGGATCGACGTCGAAGTCGACCACGTCGCCCTTGGCGTCGCGTTTGAGGCGTTGGTAGAAGGCGAGATCCCAGCGATTGCCGAGGCGCAGGACCGGCAGCGCGCCGTCTACCGTGAGCTCGTCGCAGATCTGTGGCGCAATCCGGACCCGCACATGTTCGGCAATCTGTTCGGGGCGGCGCGCGTGCGGGGCGATCTCGGCGACAGCCTCAAGAATGAGATTGAGATTGCGGATCGACACGCGCTCCGCCAGCAGTAATTTCAGAACCGCCTGCAGGCCGGAGAGCGTAATCAGCGACGGACAGATTTCGTCGAGCAGCTTCCTGTATTCCGGCTCGAGCCGGTCAAGCAGCGCGCGCATGTCCTTGTACGCCAGGAGCTGAGCAAGGTTGTTCCGGATCGTTTCGCTCAGATGGGTCAGTATGACCGAGACATTGTCGACAGGCGAAAGCCCCAGGCTGATCGCCTCGTCGACGAAGGACGGCGATATCCACAGCGCCGGCATTCCGAACGCCGGTTCGGTCGTCGCTTCGCCCGGCAGGTCTGGCCTGAGCCCGTCCCCGAGGATGACGAGAAATTCGCCGACCTGAATTTCCGCTGCGGCGACGATCGCCCCGTGAATCCGGATCTGATAGGCGCGCGCCGGGACATTCAGGGAATTGCTGAGCTTGATGTCCGGAATGACGAAGCCGTAGCTCGTCGCAAATCGCCTGCGTATCTTGGCGACGCGATGCGACATCTCGTCATAGGACGGCATGATCCGCGCGGAGAGCTGCTGCCCGACGCGCAGTTCGATTTCGATCGGCCGCAAATGTTCCTTCACGGAATTTCGTTCGGTCTCGGCTTCGATCTCGCGCTGCTGGCGTTCCAGCGCCTGCGCGGCGGCTGCAGCGTCCGCGAGATGGCGCGGAATGATGTAGCCGATGAAGGCCATGGTTGCGCCAAGCAGCGCGAAGGGCGCAAAAGGAAGGCCGGGGATTATCGCAAGCAAGCCCATGAGGAGGCCGGCGAAGAAAAGCGCGCGAGGGTGACGTCCGAGTTGACCAAGGACAGCCTGATTGGCGGAGCCGCGCGTTCCGCCCTTGGAGACGAGCAGGCCTGCGGCGAGCGATACGATCAGCGCCGGGATCTGCGACACGAGGCCGTCGCCGACCGACAGTTTCGTGAATATATTTGTGGCGTCGCTCGCCGTCATGCCGTGGCGGGTCACGCCTATCAGGACGCCGCCGACGATATTGACCGCAAGGATGATCAATCCGGCGACGGCGTCGCCGCGCACGAATTTCGAGGCGCCGTCCATGGAGCCGAAGAAGGCGCTTTCCTCCTCCAGTTCGCGCCGTCGCGCCTGCGCCCCCTTATCGTCGATCAATCCGGCGGACAGATCGGCGTCAATCGCCATCTGCTTGCCCGGAATCGCGTCCAGCGTGAAACGCGCGCCGACTTCGGCAATGCGAGTCGCGCCTTTGGTTATGACAAGGAAATTCACTGTGATGAGGATTGCGAAAACGATCAGGCCGATCACGAAGTCGCCGCTCATGACGAGTTTCGAGAATCCGCCGATCACGTAGCCGGCGGCGGTAACGCCCTCGGCGCCATGCGACAATATGAGACGGGTGGTGGCGATGTTCAGGGACAGCCGCAGCATCGTCGCGACGAGCAGGACGGTCGGAAACGCCGAGAATTCGAGCGGCTTGTCGATCCAGAGCGCCACCATCAGGATGAGGATGGACAGGGAAATCGACAGTGCGAGGCCGAAATCGATCAGGAGTGGCGGGGCCGGTAGAAAGAAGATGGATAGAATAAGTACGATGCCAAACGCAAAGGCTACGTCATAGGTGTCGGACCGCTTCGCCGGTTGAGAAGTGGACAGCATGCCGTCGACGATGGCGTTATGCGACGCCATGCGCCGTGACTCTCGCTGGCTGGCTCACGGCTTCGGCTCCGCGCTTTGCAGCGCGTCGGAGATCTCGCGAAATGCATCAATGCTGCGGTCGGCGTCGGATGCTTGGGTCAGAGCCGCGTAGAGTTTCGGAACCAGGTCGACAGCCGCGTCGAGATCTGCGTCGGCGCCCGGCTGATAGCCGCCAATGGCCCGAAAATCGCGGCTGTCCTCATAGCGTGAGATCAGCCTGCGCAGCCGGACGACGAGCGACCTGCGGTCTGGCGTCCACACCTGATCGGCGAGCCGCGAGATGGATGATAGAAGATTGATGGCCGGGTATCGGCCCTGATCGGCGATCGAACGGTCGAGCACGATGTGCCCGTCGAGAATTCCGCGAATGGCGTCGGCGACGGGATCGTTGTGATCGTCGCCATCGACGAGAACCGAGAAGACGCCCGTGATGGAGCCCGATCCTTCATCGCCCGGACCAGCGCGTTCGAGCAGCCGCGGGAGATCGGCGAACACGCTCGGTGGATAGCCGCGCGCCACCGGAGGTTCGCCGGCGGCGATCGCAATTTCGCGCGATGCCTGCGCGAAGCGGGTCACCGAATCCAGAATCAACAGTACGCGCCGTCCACGATCACGAAACCATTCTGCGATGGCAAGCGACGCGTGCCCGGCCATCCGCCGCATGAGCGCGGACTCGTCGCCAGTGGCGGCGATCACGATCGCCTCCTTGCGGCGATCGCCCAAAACGTCTTCGGCGAATTCGCGCAGTTCGCGACCGCGCTCTCCGACGAGGCCGATCACGACGTCGTCGAATCCATCCGATTTCGCCAGCATACCGAGCAATGTGGATTTGCCGACGCCGGAGCCGGCGAATATGCCGATGCGCTGGCCGAAACAGAGCGGGGCGAATGCATCGATCGCCCGAACGCCGGTCTTGAGAGGATGGCGAACGCGCTGACGGCTCAAGGCCATGGGTGGAGCGCGGTCGAGCGGCGCCGAAGCGGCGCCGGCGGGCAATGGACCCGCGCCATCGACAGGTTCCCCTACCGCATTGATGATGCGCCCGCGCCATTGGTCGCACGGAGCGACGCCTATCGGCGCGGCGCGATAGACTTCCGCGCCCAGCGACATCCTGATGTCTGCGCCATACAGCTTCGCCAGCGCGCCATCCGGCCCGATACGAATCACCTCGCTCTGAATGCGCGCGTCGTGCGCGCCGACGATCCGATCCCCCAGCGAAATATTCGCGCCAAGCCCTGTCACACGAAGATATCCAGGGCCAGCCTCGGCGATGCGCCCGCCGATCTCGACAGCCGCAGTCGCGTCGAGCCTGCGGACCGAGTCAACGAGCCGCTGAAGCGATCGAGATTTCGGTTGTGTAGCCATCACGCTGGCGACCCAAGTGTCTTGATGGCTTCCTGCTGCGCGGCGTCCTTGATCTCCATCGTCGACGTCACGTTATCGAACGCACGCTGGATTTCGATAAGGCGCGTCAGTTCCCTTATGGGGTCGACGTTGCTTTGTTCAACGTATCCCTGAGCTACGCCGTTGGTCGTGAATTCGAGGATGGGAGAGGCGGGAATGCTGCTGGTCACTGACGAGTTGTCGTAGCGCGCGAGTCGCGAGTCGGGATCGATCGTGAACAGGCCGATTGCGCCGGACCGGCGCCCTTGCTGAGCTATGACGCCATCGCCGGCAATCGCCACTTCCCCGGCCGACGGGTCGAGCGTTATCGGCGCGCCGCTCGCGTCCAGAACCTCATAGCCGTTCACCGACTGCAACGCGCCGGAGGCGGCGAGCTGAAATCTACCGTCGCGCGTGTAGACAGGGCCGTCCGGCGACATGAGCGAAAACCAACCGGCCCCGCGCACAGCGCAATCAAGCGGATTCTGGGTTCGCAGGAGAGAACCGCCGGCGGTGGAAATGTAATCGCGTCCGGCGACTGGAAACGATACCCGCGAACCGCCCGTCGTCGACAGAACCGAATCGAATTTGATCCCGTCGGCGCGGTAGCCGACTGTCGCGGCGTTGGCGACGTTGCTGGCGATGGAATCAATACGGCGCGCGAGGGCGGACTGCGCAGCAGCGTCGACATAGATCGCCGATGGCATCCGTTGCGACTCCAGAGAGAAAGAGCGGGTTGAGGCATGCGCATGTTCGCCTCGGCGCCTTGCGTCAGGCTGATCTGATTTCGACCAGCCTGGTGCAAGGTCTCGTCCGCATGTTCCGGGTGGAACGAGGGCGGAGGCGGATGTCTTGAATTTTGCAATCGGTCTTGTCGTGGCGCTCGGCTCCATCCTTGGAGGATTTGCAGCTCTCGGCGGCCATCTCATCGTCATTTGGCAGCCCTGGGAATTCGTGATCATCGGCGGGTCTGCGTTCGGAACCTTCGTCATTGCGAATCCGATCAAGACGATCAAGGACACCGCCAGAGCGATCGGCGAAGCGGTGATGGATCGCCAACCTAAGGCGCGCGACTATCTCGACGTTCTCGGCCTTCTCCATGCGCTGATGCGCGAACTGAAGTCGAAGTCGCGCGCAGAGGCCGAGGCGCATGTCGACGGGCCCGACGAATCCTCGATCTTTCTTGCATTTCCCGGAGTCCTCGCCAAACGCGATCTCACCGCCTTCATCTGCGACTATGGTCGCCTCATCATCATCGGCAATGCGCGGACGCACGAAATTGAGGCGCTGATGGACGAGGAGCTGCACACGATCTCCCGCGACAAGCTGAAACCCTATCAAGCGCTCGGCGCGGTTGCGGAGGCGCTGCCGGCGCTCGGTATCGTCGCGGCGGTGCTCGGCGTGATCAAGGCGATGGGAGCGCTCGACCAGTCTCCCGAACTTCTTGGCGGGCTCATCGGCGCCGCGCTGGTCGGAACGTTCGCAGGTATTTTTATTTCCTACGGAATCGTGACTCCGCTCGGAGCGAAAATAAAGGTCACGCGCGAAAAGCAGGTACGGGTCTATATCATCGTCAAGCAGACGCTGCTCGCGTTCATGAATGGCGCCATGCCGCAGATCGCGGTCGAGCACGGACGAAAGACCATTCCGGCTTCGGAAAGGCCATCGATCGACGATGTCGAGAGCGAAACGACCGCGCCACGACCTGCCGAGGCGGCATGAAAGAGGCGCCTGCAATTCGGGGTCTCACGCCGAAGGACTGGGCGGATCTTGCGTCGCGCAGAAACGAGCCGCAGAGTGAACCGGCAAAAGGGCCTGGCGTTGTCGCGCGAGCGATCGAGGAGGCGCTATTTGCCCTGACCGGGGTCGAAACGAGCGCGAGCGCGACAGTGGTCGCCGCGTCGGGCCGATACGGTTATGATCGCATGGCGTCCGATCTGATCGGCGCGGTCTTCGCGGTGGACGATGCGGCCTCTGCGGTGCGCTTCGGGATCGAGCTGCCGGACCTGCGACGGTTCGTCGATATGGCCTGCGGCGGCGGGCCGAACGAAGCCACGGGAGATGATCCAACGCCATTGGGACGCATCGAGCGCGCAATATGCGTTGGCGTCTTTGATCAGATGTTGCAGACGATCTCGGATGCGTTGGAGAAATCTGGTCAGAAGCGCATGGGTGCGACGCGGGAAGAAACGAGTCTTGAGGCCGCGTGGCGTACGCGGGGAGGCGATGATGTCGCGCTGATCGCCGTCGCGATCAATGTCAGCGAGTCGATTCGACACATGATCGTCGAATTTCCGTCCGTTCTACTGGCGCGGCTTTCGGGCGAGGGGGCGGTCTGCGACGCAGGCGATGACGATGTCGCTGCGCGCAAGTGGAGCGCAAGGCTGGAACGCCAGATCGCCATGACCACCTTGTCGCTCTCGGCGACCATCCTCGAAGACGGGTTCACTTTGGGAGACATCGAAGCCGTGAGCGTCGGGACCACACTTTCGCTTCGGTCTTCTCCCCGGTCGACAATTTTCCTGTCGGTCGAGGACAGCCCATTGTTCCGGTGCGATCTGGGGCAGGACGATGGGCGGTATATGCTTCGCATCGCACAGGAGCAGAGATCGTGAACCAGTTGGAGAAGGACCGTGATAGACTCTATGAAAAGTCATTCATCGATGTCGCCCGACGGAGGGGAAGCAGGCGCGGGAGCATTGCAGAGCTCCCCAGCCCTGCGACGGATTCCAGTCACAGTGCAAATCGTGTTGGGAGCGGCGAAGCTGTCGATTGCGGAAGTCGCTGCGCTGCAGAAAGGCGGCGTAGTGCGGCTCGACAGGCGAATTGGCGAACCGGTCGACGTTCTCGTCAACGGGCGAGCGATCGGACGTGGCGAAATCGTCGTCGTCGAGGGCGACGATGCGCGGTTCGCGATATCGATCACAGAGATCCTCGACGACGCGCAGGGAACGAATAACGCGTGACGGAGCAGCTTGAGCGTCGAAGCGGTCTGGATCGGCGAAGCCTGTCGGGCGCGCAGCGCGTGGCGGCTCTTCTGATCGTGATGGGACGGGACGCAGCGTCCCGACTTCTCAAGCATTTCGAGGGGGACGATGTGCGGGAGATCACGCGCGCTGCGGCCACGCTTGGTCTGGTCGACTCGCGTTCTCTCGAAATTCTGATCCAGCAGTTCGCTCTCGACGTGGCTGAGGGGCCTCGCGTCATCGGCGACTTCGCGCGAGCCGAGGAACTCGCGTCATCTTCGCTGCCGCCAACTGAAGTATCGAGCATTCTGGCCGATCTTAACGGCAGCCAGCGCGCTGACGCCTGGACCGAATTGAGGGACGGGCCTGAAGCGCGCGTCGTCAAGCTGGTCGCCGGTGAGACGGCGCAGATTGCAGCGGTGATCGTAAGCCGGCTTGACCCACCATCGGCGGCGCGAGTGTGCGAGGCTCTTCCGGCCGAATTTCGCGTGAAGGTTCTGTCGCGGATTCTTGTGACGCGACCGTTGACGTCGGAGATGGGGCGCAAGGTGGAAGACGCCATCCGTGTCGTGCTGCCCGGAACAACCGCGGTTGATCAAGGGGCTGGCGCAGCCTTGCGCGTTGCGAATATCGTCAACCGCATGGAGTCCGTCGGCGTCCCGGCTCTGCTGGAATCCCTGGAGACCATGCGACCCGCTGAGAGCCGCGCTGTGCGGGCACTGGTGTTCAAATTCGAAGACGTGAGCATCCTGGCTTTGCCGGCGCGGGCCGCCATCTTCGATCAGATCCCGACAGAGCGGGTCATCCTTGCGCTGCACGGCGCCGACGAGGCAGTGAGGACCGCGGTCATGGGCTGCCTCGGCGCGCGCGCGCGCAGGATGGTCGAGGCCGAACTGGCGCGCGAGCAGTCCGCCACGGCGCGCGACGTTTCCGCCGCCCGGCGATTGGTCGCGGAAACGGCGCTGCAATTGGCCGAATCCGGAGTGATCGAGTTGCCCGGCGCCGCGCCCTCGGAGGAGGCCGGCGGCGGGCTCTCGCGGTAAGATGTCCGAGCGAGACGACGAAGCCCGCACTGAGGAGCCAACCGAAAAGAAGACGAACGACGCCTATGAGCGCGGCGACATGCCGGTGTCGCGGGATGTCGCGGTCGCGTCGTCCATCATTGCGATGATAGTCGCTGCCGCTGCGATGCAGGGCGATCGGTCGCGCGCGATGCTATTCGACCTGATCGCGTTTCTTGATCATGCGGGAGACGCGCGGCTGCGTTCGAGCGGCGACTGGACGGATCTCATCCGAGGTATTGGCGGCGCGTCCTTCGTCGTTCTCTGGCCGCCGGCCGCCATCCTTGTTGTCGCCTCGCTCGCCGCGGCGTTTTTGCAAAATCGACCTCGATTTATCGCGAGCCGCATTACGCCGGACTGGTCGCGTCTCTCGCCAGCCAAGGGGTTCGCTCGGCTATTCAGCCGACGCGGGCTGGTCGAGTTCGCCAAGGCGGGCGCGAAGCTGGCGCTTGTCAGCGCAAGCGCGTGGCTCGTCTTGCATGCGGCTTTCAGATCGATCGTAGATATGGCGACCCAGGACCCGGTTCTTGCACCCTCCGTGATCCAGAGCTTCGTGCTGCGCCTGGTCGCGACCATAGCCGTCGTCACCGCGCTCGTGGCCTTGGCCGACGTCGCCGCGACACGATTCTCCTGGCGAAAGCGATTGCGGATGACGCGACAGGAACTCAAGGACGAGATGAAGCAAAACGATGGCGACCCGGCAGTCAAGGGGCGATTGCGGTCTCTTGCGCGTGATCGGGCGCGGCGACGGATGATCGACGACGTGAATCGCGCGACGCTCGTCCTCGTCAATCCGATTCATTACGCGGTTGCGCTGCGCTATGTGCGCGAGGAGGGCGGAGCGCCCGTCGTCGTCGCAAAGGGTCGCGAACTGATTGCGCTCAAAATCAGGGAGAGGGCGGAAATGGAGCAGATACCGATTGTTGAAAATCCTCCGCTTGTCCGCGCCATGTATGACGCCGTCGAAATCAATCAGCTCATTCCGCCTGAATTCTACCGGGCCATCGCCGAAATCATCAGCGTGATCTCGCGTCGGACGTCTGCGTGAAGCCAGCTTCAGGAAAGGCGCCGCGGATAGCATTCTCGCAACAGAGGAGAAAGCCGTGCTCGGGCTCGCTATCATGGATCTCGCCACGCGGCAGGCGGATTGGCTCGCGTCGCGACAGAAGGCAGTATCGGAAAATATAGCGAATTCAGATACGCCGGGGTACCGTGCGACGGACGTACGCCCCTTCGCGGACATTCTCGGCGGCGCGTCGCTGACGCTGGCGACGACGTCGTCCGCCCATCTGACCTTCGATCCGGCTGCAACGAATGCGATCAGGAAAGCTCCCGCCGAGTCATGGGACACCATGCATTCTGGTAATTCTGTGAGCATCGATCAGCAGTTCTTGAAAGCGAACGAGGTTCGCAGCGCCTACAGCCTCAATGTCGCAATCGTCCGCGTCTTCAACCGGATGCTGCTTGCGAGCGTGAAAACGCCATGATCGATCCGTTGCAGTCGTCAATTCGCGTAGCGGCGTCGGCGCTCGATGCGCAATCCATGCGAATTCGCGTCGTGTCCGAAAATATCGCAAACGCGCAGACGACCGGAGCGGGGCCGGGAGACGACCCCTATGCGCGAAAGACCATCACGTTCGCTGGCGAGTTGTCGCGGTCGGACAATGCGAACGTCGTTGTTGTCCGGGGCGTCGGCGTCGACAATGCGCCGTTTCGCATCGTTCGCGATCCAGGGCATCCTGCGGCGGATATTCAGGGCAACGTCAAAATGCCGAACGTCGATCCCTTCACCGAACTGGCCGATCTCAAGGAAGCCAACAGATCTTACGAAGCCAATCTGCAAACGATCAAACAGGCGCGAGATCTCTTTTCCATGACAATTGATCTTCTGAAATCATGATGACGATCGATCGAATCGCAACAGCGGTTGCGCCGCACACGCCTCAAGGCGGTTCGGTCCGCGCTTCGCTCGAACCGAGCGATCCGCAAGACGATTTCACGTCGATGCTTCACTCGTTCGTCTCGTCGACGGCGGGCGCGGTGACGCATGCGGAACGCGTGTCTATGTCGGCGCTGCACGGCGCGGCGTCGGCGCGGGAGGTCGTAGATTCGACGATGCGCGCGGAACAAATGCTGCAAACGGCGATTGCGCTGCGCGACAAGACGATTTCCGCGATTCAGGAAATCACGAGGATGGCGATTTGAGGAGCGCAGCATGAGAGCGTTGTCGATTGCGGCGACCGGGATGGCGGCTCAGCAATTGAATGTCGAGGTGATTGCGAACAATATCGCGAATATCAACACAACGGCATTCAAACGCGCACGGGCCGAGTTTACAGATCTTCTTTACCAGACCGAACGATTGCAGGGCGTTTCCAACCGCGGGCGCGATGCGATCGTGCCGGAGGGCGCGCAGGTCGGACTCGGGGTACGGACCGCCGCCATCCGGAATCTCAATATCCAGGGCGCATTGACCAGCACCGGAAACAGCCTCGATCTGGCGATTAGCGGTCGTGGCTGGTTTCAGATCGTCGGCGCCGACGGGCAGCCTGTCTACACGCGCGACGGATCGTTCAGCACCAACGCCACCGGGCAGATCGTAACTTCCGACGGGTATGTCGTGACGCCGGGCATGCAGGTTCCGCAAAACGCTTCGGCGGTCAATGTCAGTCAGTCCGGCCTTGTGAGCGCGACGATTCCCGGCCAGGTCGCGCCGCAGCAGATCGGTCAGCTCACGATTGCGACATTCGCAAACGAGGCCGGGCTGGAATCGCTCGGCGACAATCTGTTTCGCGAGACGGCTGCGTCCGGACCGGCGGTGAGCGGCGCCCCGGGCGACATCGGTTTCGGCGTGATCAAGCAGGGCTACCTCGAGAGCTCGAACGTCGATCCGGTGAAGGAGATCACCGATCTGATTGCAGCCCAGCGCGCATACGAAATGAATTCGAAAGTGATCCAGGCGGCCGACGACATGTCGAGCACCGTCACGAAGAACATAAGATAGACAGGAGAAATGGTTGCGCCATCTCACGCTCCCCGCAGCATTTCTGCTGGCTTTGACTGCTTCGGGAGAGGGCGCCGGGGCGCAGGAGAGTCCGATTCTGGTTCCGGTCACGACGATCTATCCCGGAGATCTCGTGCGCAGCGCGATGTTGCGCACGGATCATGCACATGCTGGAGAGCCGCGGGGGGTCGTCGTTTCAGGAGACGAAATCATCGGCAAGGCGGCGCGGCGGACCTTGCTGGCCGGTCGCCCTATTCCGCTCGACGCGGTGGAGGATCCGCGCGCGGTGATCAATGGCGGTCCCGTGCGGCTCGTCTACACGTCGCCAGGTTTGGCGATCACGGCGCCAGGCCAGGCGCTTCAGGCGGCGGGCGTTGGCGAGTCCATCCGGGTCCGCAATTCCGACAGCGGAATTGTCGTGGTCGGGACGGTGGCCGCCGATGGAACTGTGCGGGTGGCGCGATGATGCGCGCAGCGGTGGGAATTCTTGTGATGCTCGCCGTGGCGTCCACGTCGAGCGCCGGGGTCAGGATCAAGGATGTGACGTCGGTGCGCGGCGTTCGAGAAAACCAGCTCGTGGGCTATGGGCTGGTGGTCGGCCTGCAGGGATCCGGCGATACGTTGCGTAATTCGGCGTTCACGGAACAGTCGCTGCAATCCATGTTGGACCGGATGGGAATAGCCGTCAGATCCGGCGTGATGCGGACGCGCAACGCCGCTGCTGTCATGGTGACCGCCGAGGCGCCGCCTTTCACCGGCGTCGGCTCGAAAATCGACGTCACAGTGTCATCGCTTGGCGACGCCACCTCGCTGATGGGCGGGACCCTGATCATGACGCCGCTCGCGGGACCGGACGGCGACACCTACGCCTCCGCGCAGGGCGGGATCTCGGTCGTCGGCTTTGCCGAGAGCGGTCAATCGGCGGCAGCGGTGCAGGGCGTTCCGACTGCCGGGCGGATCGCAAACGGCGCGATGATCGAGCGGGAATTGCCGGGCGCCTTTTCAATGCCGGACACCGTCGATCTCGAGTTGCGAAACGCCGACTTTCGTACCGCCGTCTCGGTTGCGGATGCAATCAATGCATTTACGCAGGGCAGATACGGCGAACGGCTGGCGCGAGAGCGCGACAGCCGTTCGATCGTGATTCGTCGGCCGCGCTCTGTCGGGGCTGCGCGCTTCATTGCGCAGATCGGAGAACTGTTCGTCACGCCCGACGCGCCGGCGAGGGTGGTGATCGACGCGCGATCCGGAACGGTGGTGATTGGCGCTGATGTGCAGATCTCGACGGTGGCTGTCACGCACGGCGCGCTGTCGGTTCGAATCTCCGAGACGCCGGATGTGTCGCAACCGGCGCCGATGTCTGGCGGGCAAACCGTCGTCACCTCGCAGACCGATATTGCTACGGTTCAGGATGGTGGCCAGCTCTCGGTCATTTCTGGCGCGAGCCTGAAGGGACTGGTTCGCGGACTGAACCAGATCGACCTCAAACCCTCAGGAATCATTTCGATCCTCCAGGCGATCAAGTCCGCGGGCGCGCTGCAGGCGGACATCATCGTGCAATAGCGGCAGGCTCGGGCAAGTTCGTTACGCTACCTTGCGTCATATATTCGGAGTCCGCGGCGTGGTTGTGACGCAGAATTTGCATGGGTGGGCCGATCGCGCTGCGATTGCGTCGCTTGCTTTCGGCGCGCTCGTCATCGCATGGCCGGCGTCAGCCGAACCTTCCGCACGAGATGCGGAGCCGGAGCGCCATGCGGGCAAGGCGATTGCAGCAGCGGGCGCGTCGTTATCGAAAGCGAATTCCAGACGGGGGCCTGGTCGTCCCGTCGGGCGACCGCAGCAGCCGGGCGGGACAGCGTCCGCCGGAACAGCCCTGCGCCCGCGGCAGGATCAAGGCGGCGGCTCCCACGCCGTCCCATCCGCGCATGCGGCGGCCAGCGTCCCGTCGTCGCCGAAAGCGACGTCAATTCCCTCCGGCGGCCCGGAAGCGGTTGCAGCTCCACGCGATCCCGCGAAATCCATCGGCGCGGCGGCTCCCGACTCGTCGTCGTCCGAGTCCATAAGCGTCGCCAAAGCGTTTTGCACGGTCAATGGGCCGGCGGCGAAGGAAGCGCGCATTGCATGGCAGACCGAACAATTGCACACGCTGGAAGAGCGCGCAGCGAAGAAAGCCGAGGAGCTTGCCGCGCGCTCGGAAGAGCTTCGGGCATGGATCAAGCGACGGGACGAAACGCTGGAAAAGGCGGACGCCCAACTCGTCGCAATCTATCTGAAGATGAAACCGGAGGTCGCTGCACAGCAAATTTCGACGATGAGGGAGGACATGGCGGTGTCGATTCTCTCGCATCTCAGCGCGCGCGTCGCTGGCGCCGTATTCACGAGATGAGCGCGGACAAGGCGGCGCGTCTAGCGTCGGCGCTCGTGATCCGGCCGGATGGCGCACGGCGGGAAAAGGCGGACAAGTGACTTGGAAAGCCGCCATGGTCGTTGTGGTCGCGCTTGGAGGCTGCGCGGCGCAGGTCAGCGATATCGGCCAGGCGCCGCGCATGACGGCCATTGGCACAGGACTCGGAGCTCCGGCGAATTTGCCGCCGACGTTCGAGGCGCGCGTCACGTCCGGCAAGGTCGGACACTCACTCTGGAACGAACAGGGCGGCCAATTGTTCCGGGACGCGCGCGCTACGCGGATCGGTGATCTCGTGACGGTGATCATTTCGATAAATGACAGCGCCATTATGGGAAACTCGACCGACCGGCTGCGCGATTCATTACTGACTAACAGTCTTGATGCTGCCCTCGCGCTGCCCAGCCGTGCGTCCAAAATGAATGGATCCGCAAACGCCGCAGCCGTTTCGTCGACGAAGGGCGTGGCGAATATCGATCGATCCGAGAAAATCCAATTGTCGGTGGCCGCTGTCGTGACGGAAATCATGCCGAATGGAAATTTACTGATCAGCGGGTCGCAGGAGGTGCGCGTCAATTTCGAGCTGCGAGAATTGACTGTGGCTGGCATCGTGAGGCCGCGCGACGTCAGCCGGGACAATACGGTGACATATGACAAGGTCGCAGAGGCGCGCATTTCCTATGGCGGCCGCGGACGACTGACGGAAGTCCAGCAGCCAGCCCTCATCCATCAGGTTATCGACCTGATCAAACCGTTCTGATGCGGAGTGAGTTCGTCTCATGAAATCGACACTCGCGCTTGGCCTGATTGTGATCGTTTCGTGCAGCATGGGGCTGGGGCAGGGACTTGCGGTCGCGCGCCGCCTGCAAGCATCGCCGCCCAAGATCTCAGGCGCGCCGCATAGGTCAGAGCAGCCGGAAGCGGCGGCGTCCCCGTCCACGGTGCGCGAGCTGAAACCCATCATCACCAATCTTGCCTCGCCGGCGGGAGCGTGGGTTCGTCTTGAGGCTGCGCTTGTATTCAAGTCGGAGCGGGTTGCGCATACGGATGTGCTGACGGGCGAGGTTGCGAACGATTTCGCGCTCTATTTGCGCGCGCTCACCGCTCGTGAACTCGAGGGAGTGGAAGGGCTGCGTCAGCTGCGTGACGAATTGGTGGATCGAGCGGCGCTCCGGACAAACGACGGCGTTCTCGATGTCATGATCGAAACGCTGGTCATTCAATAGGGAGAAGTCTGATGGAAATGGCGCAGGCGCCGCTCCTCTTTTCTGCGTCCGTCGCCGCGCCGCTGCTGCAGACGGTCGATCCGTCCGGCGTGCAAATTTCGGGCGCTCTCGCTTCGGGGCGCATTATACAGCTCGTAGCGATCTTGTCCGTACTTTCCCTCGCGCCTGGACTTCTCGTGATGATGACGAGCTTCACGCGGCTCATCATAGCATTTTCGTTCCTTCGATCCGGGCTTGGACTGCAAAGCACGCCGGCGAACATCGTTCTGACCAGCCTCGCGCTGTTCATGACCTATTTCATTATGTCGCCGACGTTCGACCAGGCGTGGAAAGGTGGCGTCGCGCCGCTGCTGAACAACTCCATTTCCGAGTCGGATGCGTTCGAGAAGATCGTCGATCCATTTCGCGAATTCATGGAGCGCAACGTCGCCGAGAAAGACCTGAAACTCCTCGATGGGTTGGGGCATGGATCCGGATCCGCCGCGGTTGAGGGCGCGCGAACTACGCTGCGCGTGCTCCTTCCTGCGTTCATGATGTCGGAGTTACGAAGGGGGTTCGAGATTGGGTTTTTGATCGCCCTGCCGTTTCTCGTGATCGACCTGATCGTCGCGACAATCACCATGTCCATGGGGATGATGATGCTGCCGCCATCGGTAATTGCGTTGCCGGTGAAGGTCCTGTTCTTTGTGCTGATCGATGGGTGGAACCTTCTTGTCGGCAGCCTCATCCGCTCTTATGGATGATCGACTTAGCTTTATGGTAAGACTTCCGCGATAGATTCGAATTGACGACAGGTTGGTCCGCCGAATGTGCGCGGCCAAGGGCATGAGGCCGCACTGTCGCGCCGGTCGATCCGGCATGTCCCCGAAATCCATATTTACCTATGAAGGGACATTCTGATGTCTAGCATTCTGACGAACGCATCCGCGCTTACCGCTCTCCAGAACCTTGCCGCGACCCAGAAACAGTTGCAGACGACGCAGAGGCAAATTTCGACGGGCCTCAAGGTGGCGAGCGCGGCGGACAACGCGAGCTACTGGTCGATAGCGACGACGATGAAATCAGACAATGGCGCGCTGGGCGCGATCAAGACCGCGCTCGGGCAGAGTTCATCGATGCTGAATGTCGCGAATGCGGCGATAACGAGCACGATTTCCGTGATGAACCAGATAAAGAACGACCTTGTGTCCGCGACCCAACCCGGCGCTGACCTGAACAAGATCGGCACCGATATCGCACAGGCGTCCCAGCAGTTGAGTTCAATCGTGAAATCAGCGGGCTACAACGGGCAGAACTGGCTCGACGGTTCGAACGCCACGGTCGGACTCTCCGCGTCATTCAACCGGGATTCCACGGGTGCGACGTCGGTCAGCACGATTGGCGTGAATACGCTCGCGCTGATTGGAACCGCGACGGGTACGGCCGGAACCGGCATTCTCGAAGGCGGGACCGGCTCGGCCACAGGCACGGCGACGAATTTCACCACGGCGACGCTGTCGTCGACGACGACGAGCGCCCAGATCGCGACAATGAGCGCTGACGCCGACAAGACATTGGCCAATCTGCAGACCTATGCCTCGAATCTGGGCGCCACCCAGACGCGCATCGGTCTCCAGCAGACCTTCATCTCGAATCTGTCGGACGCGCTGACAAACGGTGTGAGCACGCTGGTCGACGCCGACATGAACGAGGCCTCGACGCGTCTCCAGGCGCTGCAGACACAGCAGCAACTCGGCGTTCAGGCGATCTCGATCGCCAACCAGAATTCGCAGATGATTCTGAAGCTGTTCGGCGGTTGACTGGCTCAGCGGGACATGGCTCCGGCGCTCGCCTGGGCCATGTTCCGTGAATCAATTCCTGCGCAAGGTTGGCCGTCGATAATTCCGCCGTTGATGTGGCGGAAGCAAAATGAAGATCGGCGAAGAAGGTCGAAAACTGGTCCACGCAATCCTGGGCCTCGGGACCAGGCGGCTGATCATCCTGGCGGCGGTCGGGCTGGCCGTGACGTCGGTCATCGCGGGGGCGGCCTATTTTCTGAACCGCCCGCAATATGAGGTGCTCTACGCTGGCCTCGATTCGCAAGATGCGCCGCGCATCGTTGCGGCGATGCGCGAGGCCAGCCTGAATTTCGATGTGAGCGCCGACGGCGCGACGATCTATGTCGAGTACGGGCAGGGCCCGCGTGCGCGCATGCTGCTCGCTGAACGCGGGCTACCACGTAATGCGGTCGCAGGATACGAAATCTTCGACAAGATCGGTTCGCTCGGGCTGACGTCGTTCATGCAGGAAATTGCGAAGGTACGTGCGCTGGAAGGGGAGCTGGCGCGCAGCATACAATCGATGCAGGGCGTGCAGTCGGCGCGCGTGCATCTGGTTCTGTCTGGCGACGGGTTCCGGAAAAAGCAGACCGGCGCTTCGGCTTCCGTGATCGTCAAGGCGTTCACGCCCGACGAGCAGGGACTTGCGCGCGCGATCCGCTATCTCGTCGCTGCGGCTGCGCCCGGCCTCACACCAGAGACCGTCACTGTTCTTTCGACTGATGGCGCGGTGCTGGCGGGCGGCGCGGAATCGGAGACGGGTTCGTCGACGCGCTCCATCGGCATCGAACGAAGCCTCGCGGAAATGCTGCAGAATAACGTGCGGCGGGCGCTTTCGCCAATGCTTGGCGCGCGGCGATTCAACGTCAGCATTGTCGCAAAGATCAATACCGACGCCAGACAGACGAACGAGACCGTCTACAATCCGGACTCGCGCGTGGAGCGGTCTGTGAGGGTCGTCAAGGAGAACCAGACTTCACAGAATTCAAACAGCCTGGCCGCCACGTCGATCGAGCGCAACATTCCGACGGATCGGCCGAAAGGCGACGCAAAATCTTCGGCCGAGGACACCCAGAAAAAGGAGGAACTGACAAATTATGAGGTCTCGTCGAAGTCGATCGTGACGACATCGGGCGGATATTCGATCGAGCGACTGAGCGTTGCGCTGGTCGTCGATCGAGCGGCGCTTTCCGGCGGCGCGGATCAGGCCGCAATCGATCACCGGATTTCGGAGCTTTCCGATCTGGCGGCGTCGGCCGTGGGCCTGAACAAGGAACGCGGCGATGTCATCAGGATCGTGGCTGCGGATTTTCTGGACGAGGACGCTGGCGAGAACAGTGGAGGCGGAGGCTTGTTGCACCTGGCGATGCAGCAGCTCGGCGGCGTATTCAAGGCGATGGCCTTTGTCGCTGTGGCGGGCCTTGTCACGGCGTTCGGGATTCGCCCGGTCGCTCAGTCGCTGCTCGCCACCGCAGACCGAATCCAGCCGGCAGTCGTGCAGGAATCAGAGTCGACAGCTCTCATACCACCGGCTTCCGCGCCGCCGGCGGAAGCGCCGTCGGAGGTGGAGGATAGCCCGCGCCGGGTCGGGCAGCGGCGTCTCGAGCGTATAATCGCCAGTGACGAGGAACAGGCTGCGGCCGTTCTGAAGCAATGGATTCGGGCAGGAGAGAGCACGTGAGTGGTTCGCCGCTGACCGCCTATCTTGCGCATTTCTCCGATCGGGGCCGACGTAACGCATCACAAGCTAGGGCGGCGCCGACCGGGCAGGGTTGTGACGAAGCGGAGGGCGCGCGCCGACTCCAGGCCGCGTTCGCGGATGGCGAGCGCGCTGGCCGTGATGCGGAGAGAAACCTGGCGCGGCAGCAAATTCAGGAGGCTGAGGGGCGCGTTTCCGCGCAGATCGAACAGGCGCGCGCGCAATGGGCGATGGAACTCGGCGGCACGCTGGCGGAGCAGTTCGCGGCCGCCACATTCTCGGCGCGAGCGGAGATCGAAGAGGCGGTCGCAGCGATCCTCGGACCGATTGTCGAACAACGTCAGGCCGCCCGGACAATCGCAGCGTTCGCCGCGCGCACCAGCGCCATCGTCGCTGACAAACGGGCGACAACGATCACCTTGCGAGGCCCGAAGGATGTGATCGGAAAGGTGGCCGAGCGGCTTCAGGCAGAAGACATCCGTCTCGACCTGGTCGTCGCCGACGAGCCGTTCGTGACGGCGGAAATCGACGAGACGCTGGTTCGCGCGCGGCTTCATCAGGTTGTTCAATCTCTGGAGGAGCGTCCCGATGGCGGATGAAAAACGGGAAGAACATCGGACGCAGGAGATCGTGCTGATACGCCGCCGGAGCGATGGCGACCACGATGAGCCGCATGGCGGGGTATGGAAGGTTGCGTTCGCCGATTTCATGACGGCGATGATGGCGTTCTTTCTTGTGCTATGGATCGTCAATTCGACGACCAAGGAGACCCGGAGTTCCGTTGCGCGCTATTTCAATCCGGTCAGATTGTCGGATACGACGCCGGCGCGGAAGGGGCTGAAAGATCCGCGGGAGGAGGATTTCGACGCCGCGCCCGAGTCCACGCCGTCCAAGAAAGCGTCGTCGGGCGCGGCTGGGGGCGACCCGGCGCGCTCGTCTGTCACGGCCGAGCACAAATCGACTCCGATCGAAAGATCCAGTCCTGCCGCTGGGGCGGGCGCATCGCCTGCCGGCGCCATTGACGCTTTCGAAGATCCGTTCGCAAGACGGCCGCAACTCGCGTCGACGACGGACGGCGCGCCGTCGGCGGCGCAATCGCGCGTGCAGGACGGCAATGACAGAGCCAATGCGAAGGCGCTTCTGAATGAACTGGCCGCCAGCCTCGGCGAGGAATTTTCCAAACTCGGACATGCGATCGAAGTCGATCATGTCGCCGACGGGCTGCTCGTCAGCCTTGTCGACCAGACCGATTTCGGGATGTTCGCCATCGGGTCAGCAAATCCGGAGCCGCGGCTGCTTCACGTACTTGGCGCGATCGGCGCCGCCCTGCAGTCGCGCGGCGGTCGCCTGATCATTCGTGGCCATACCGATGCGCGACCGTTCCGTGCGGGAAGTTCGGACAATTGGCAATTGTCGTTTGCGCGGGCCGAAACGGCCTACCACGCGCTTGTCGCCGACGGCGTCGACGACGCGCGGATCGAGCGGATCGAAGCCTATGCGGATCACAGGCTGAAAGCCGCTGGCGCGCCGGACGCGCCGCAAAACAGACGCATCGAGATCCTGATCCGGCAGGAAGGCAAGTGAGGCGCGGGTTTGCGCTTGGAGCAGGCGTGGCGCTGGCAGCGTCGGCCGCAGCGCACGCAGGCGCGCACGCACGCCCCCCCTACGCTATCGTTCGGGACCTGCAGGCGGCGCAGGATGGACTGGTTGCCGAGGCTGCAGCGCGCGACGCTCGACAGGGGGCGTTGTTTCGAGAATTTTCCGATACGGCCGGGAGTGACGACGGAACTGTCTGGCGTGCGGCGCGAAACAGACGCGCGCTCGCCGCCTATCTCCTGCGTGGCGGGACCGCATCGCCGGCGTGGGAAAACGCTGCCGATCTCGCAACGCCTGACGAGCGTCCACTGCTGCTTGGCGCATTCGCACTGGCGAAAGGAAAGAATCTGGACGCCCTGAAGCTTCTGGCGGTCATCGATCCGCGAACGGCGCCGCCGGAAATCGGCGCAATCCTGGCGTTTGTCCTCGCTCGTCTCAACCGGCCGGAGCACGAAAAGGAAGCGGTCCGGTATCTGTCGCTCGTCTGTCTGCTGGCGCCTGGCACGTTGCTGGAGGAAGCGGCACTCCGACAACAGGTATTCATTGTCAGCGATACGGCCGACACTGATCGGTTCGTCTCCCTGTCGCGCCGCTACATGCTGCGATTTTCACATTCGAATTACTTCGCGAACTTCCGGAGCAGGTTCGAGACCTCTTTCGTCCGAGCATGGATGGGCGCCGACGACCCGCAGCGTTCCTCGCTCGAATTGGCGTTGTCATCTCTGACGTCCGACGAAAGAACGACGATGTATCTTGTGCTGGCGCGTGAGGCGCTGCTTGCCGGCGATATCGGAGGATGTCGTGCCGCTGTGCAGCGCGTTCGCGCCATGGGATCGGTCAACGGCGCGGCAGCGGCGCGCGCCGCCCTGTATGAGGCGATTGGCGACATCTTCTCGCTGCATCGGGACGCTGCCGTGCATGCGCTGGGCGGTATGGACGTTCGCCTCCTCGATCAAGTTGACGAGGCCTTGCGGCAAAGCGCGCTGGCGCTGGCTGCGTCGATCGGTCGAGTCGAGCCGGCGTCATCGGGGCCGGCGCAGGGCGACGACAATGCAGTAGCGGCCCTTGTTGGCGCGCGATTGCGCGCCGCGGATGCGTTCCTGGACTCGTCAAGATGAAAACGGCTCTAGGAACGTTAGCGCTGTCAATGGCGCGCGGCGTCAAGCCGCCTATTGGCCGGAGCGGGGCTGCGGCCGAGTCGCAAGAGGCGTTCGAATTGCCTGCGGCGCACGATTCAGCGGCAATGGTGGAAGGGGAGCCGGTGGTGCGCGAGCCTGGGCGAAAGTCGAGGGCGGATGGGCGCGTCGGCATCACGAGCGACGAAAAAGGGGGATCGCCGCTGCCCAATTTTCTGCTGGCGAGCGCAGCGTTGGCGCCTTTGATCGCGCCGGCGGCCGCGCCGGCCTTGCGCCATGCCGATACGGCGAGCGCGGGCTCGTCTGGCGCGGCGTCGGGCGGCCTGCACGCAGCGCCTACCCCGCCAGCCGGCCAGGCGGCGGCGATCGATCCGGCGTCCGTCCGCCAATCGCCGACAAGGGACGGCGCGCCAATCGACAGGGCCGTGGATGGGAATGCGCTCGCCCCCATCCGTCATGGCGAGGCGACGCCCGATCTTCTCGCCGTTTCGATAAGCGCCCATCTCGACTGTCCGACGACGATCGCGTCACAGATCGGCGATGCGCTGGAGACAATCGCGTCCGATCGAGGCTCGCCGAATTCGTCCGTACCCATCGGCCGAGCAGCGGCCCCGACGACGACCAGTCAAAACGGGCCGGTCAAAACGATTGTGCTCGACCTCATGCCGAAACATCTCGGCGCGGTTCGTCTGAGTCTGCACATGAACCGCGGCGACGCGCGCATCAATATCGAGGTTGAAAACAGCAAGTCCGTCGGCGCGGTCGCCAGCGCGCGCGACGACATAGCGGATATTCTGAAGCGGGCCGGGTTCACGGCGACAGACATCAGCATCGGGCAGGCGGCGTGGGCGTCGCCCCCGGCCCATGACGCCAATGGCGCTGGCCCTGAAACGCGCTTCGACGCCATGCAGGGGGGAGGCCCCGGCGGGGAACGGGACGAAGGCGGACAGGAAGGCTCACGACGGCGAAGCGGAGACAGAGATGACCCGATCGGGACGCGCGTTTCGTCAGGCGGTCGCGCTGTGTCTGGCTCTGGCGGTTTCCTGCTGTAGCCGGGCCGTCGCAGACTCAGCGCAATCAATGGAATCGGGCGCCTGCGAGCGGGAAATGGCGCGCGCATCCGCCGCCTATGACATCCCGCTCGGCGTTCTTTATGCGGTCGGCCTTACCGAAACCGGCCGTCGAGGTTCGCTTGCGCCGTTCGCCCTCAACATTGACGGCGCGCCGTTCTTTCCGCCCAGCCTGGATGCCGCCCTGCGCATGTTTTCAGACGCGAAGCACAACGGCGCCAAACTGGTCGACATCGGGTGCATGCAGATCAATCACAAGTATCATGGCGCGCGCTTCCGGTCGTTGATGGAAATGTTCGAGCCGCGTCGCAACGTCGATTACGCCGCCCGATTTCTGAGGGAGCTGCGCCGCCACGAACCGAACTGGACGTTGACGGTCGCCCGCTATCACGCCGGGCCGCACAACGATCCGGCGCAGAGGCGTTACGTCTGCGCGGTCGTGACGAACATGGTCGCGGCCGGTTTTGGATCGTGGACCGCCGGAGCGCGCGCGTTCTGCGATGGCCCGGGCAAGGCGTCGCCGCTTCGTTAGGCTCATATTACGTAACGTAAAGTATTTACGCTGGGTAAATACTTATAAAAATCTTTACGTTTACTAATTATTAACCAATAAAACCAAGTATAAGATTACGAATCAGTTGATCGCGTGCGCGTTCGGGCGGTGAGGCGGCAAACGAGAGGCGGCAGCATGTTTATTCTGATCGAGGCGCGCGGACAGGTCGTTGCGGCGTTCGAGGCGCAGTTCGCGCGCGAGGGAATTGCAATGACCGGGTTTCACCCGGCGGATTTCCCGGACTGGCTTGCCGGAGCGACACGGTCCGAACTCATGGCGATCGAAGGATTTCTCATCGGCGAAGCAGCGGACCGCGGCGGCCTTATCCGGTCGATCCGCGGCAAGTTCCCTGGCGTGATGGTGGCGCTCAATGATATCGCATCGCTCGATCAAACGCTCGATCTGTTTGCGAGCGGCGCCGACGACGTCGTGCGCAAGCCGGTTCATGTGCGCGAAATTCTCGCGCGCGTGCAGGCGATCCGCCGGCGATGGGACTCGCAGAGCGGACACGCCAGCGTCGGGCCGATGAAGGTCTATTTCGACGGCCGCGATCCGGAGGTCGACGGCGATATCCTGTCGTTGCCGCGGCGCGAGCGGCGCATTCTTGAATTCCTGGCCTCGCATCGAGGCCGCCGGGTCACGAAAGCCCAGATCTTTCATACCATCTATGGACTGTTCGACGAGAACGTCGAAGAGAACGTGGTCGAAAGCCACGTCAGCAAGCTACGGAAGAAACTGCGCCAAAGGATCGGTTACGATCCGATCGATTCCAAGAGGTATCTCGGATATTGCCTCGTCGATGCGGCGACGCCCGCCGTTTCCGCGACCTTCGATCTTGATGACGCCCGCCTGGACCATCATGCCCCGCATCCGGTCGGCCGCGTTCCAGCCTACGCATAGCGTGCGCCTTTTCGATTCCTCAGGGACTTCACATGTCAATTTTCAATGCAATGAACACGAGCGTTTCAGGAATGAATGCGCAAGCCGCCCGGATTTCCACCTTCTCGGAAAACATCGCCAATTCCGACACGGTCGGATACAAGGCGGCCACGGCGCAATTCGAAACCCTGCTCATCAACCAGAGCACGGATTCCTATACGTCCGGCGGCGTCAATACGCTGATCCGATATGGAATCGATCAGCAGGGCGTGCTGACCGGGACAAACAGCCCGACCGATCTGGCTGTCCAGGGGAAGGGGTTCTTCGTCGTCGCGGATCAGAGCGGAAATCCGTTTTTGACCCGCGCGGGTTCGTTCGTGCCGGACGCGTCGGGTTATCTGGTCAACAGCGCCGGCTTCCGCCTGATGGGCGCTCCGGCGGGGGGCGGCGCAAGCGGCGCTTCGTCGTCGGGTTTCGCTGGCCTTTCGCCAATCCAGATCAACACCACAGGGCTTGTGGCATCGGCGTCGACACAGGGCGTTTTCACGGCCAATCTGCCGACCAGCGCGACGCAGGTCGCATCGGCGAATCTTCCTTCCGCCAATGCAGCGACGGCCACGCCGAGCGAAAAGACGTCGCTGGTCGCCTATGACAGTCTCGGCGACAAGGTCACGCTCGACATCTACCTTACGAAGACCGGCGACAATGCGTGGGAAGCCGCCGTGTTCGATTCGTCGAAAGCTGGAACGGCGGGAGGATTTCCCTACGGCGCCGGTCCGCTCGACGTGACCAAGTTGCAGTTCGATCCATCCAGCGGCGCATTGACGACGCCGAATCCCGGCAAAATTTCCGTCGCCGTCCCGGGCGGAAATACGATGACGCTGAACATCGGAGGCATGACGCAGCTCGGAGCCGCCTATTCCGTGTCGCAAGCGTCGGTCGACGGAAGCGCGCCTAGTCAGTTCAGCCAGCTCAAGGTCGGCGCCGACGGCTCGCTGTCGGCCGTGTATCAGAACGGCGTCGCCACGCCTCAATACAGCATCGAACTGGCCACTGTGCCGAGCATCGACAATCTGACGCCGCTTTCAGGCAATGTGTATGACGTCACTCAGGCGTCGGGCGGCGTCATGGTCGGGCAGGCCGGTCAGGCAGGTCTGGGTTCGATCGTCTCGTCGTCGCTCGAAAGTTCGACGGTCGACGTCGCGTCGGAGTTGACGGGGATGATCGAAACCCAACGCTCCTACGAGGCGAACTCTAAAGCGTTTCAGGTGGCCTCAAACGTCACGGACGTGCTGGTCAACCTGAAAGTTTGACGCCATCGGGCGCAATTGCGCGGAGCAAGCGAGATGAGCCTGCAAACAGCGTTTTATGGCGCGCGTTCGGCGCTCGCGGTCAATTCCGCGCAGACCGCGATCGTGTCGCGCAATATTGCGGGCATGAGCGAGCCGGGCTACGCGCGGCGTCTCCTGCTTGTGGACACTGCGGCAGGAGGAGAGATCCGCGCTGGCTCGATCGAGCGCGCGACCAACGGCGCCTTGCGCGACGCGATGCTCTCGGCGACGGCGTCCTCGGCGGCCAGCGACGCAATTTCCTCCGCGGTGTCGTCGTTGCAGCAGACGGTTGGCGATCCCCAGAGCGCGCAGTCTCCGGCGGCGCTGATCGGCGGTCTGCAAACCGCGCTGACGCAGGCGGCGACCGCGCCGCAGGATCCTGTGACGCTCGGCGCAGCGGTCGATGCGGCGAAGACCCTGGCGACCACGCTGAACAAGGACAGCGCGCAGGCGCAAGCTGCGCGATCTCAGGCCGACAGCGCGATGATGCAATCCGTTGCTCAGATCAATTCGCTGCTGACCGAATTCGGAACAGTCAATGCACAGATAGTGGCTGGCGCCCGCACCGGGACGAATGCTTCGGACGCAGCCGATCGTCGCGACAGCATCCTCACCGCTCTGGCCGGGCAAATTGGCATCAAGACCGTGGTCGGAGCAAAAGGCGACACGGCGATCTATACTGATAGCGGCGTTCCCCTGTTTCAGGAAAGCGCCCGCATGGTCAGCATGACTCCGACATCCACCTTTGCGCCGGGGAGCGTCGGCAAAGCCGTCTATGTCGACGGAGTTTCCGTCGCCGGCGCATCCGCGGCCATGCCGATCAAGTCGGGCGCGCTGGCTGGCCTTGCGCAGGTCCGCGACGTCACTGCGCCCACCTATCAAAATCAGCTCGACGAGATCGCGCGCGGCCTGATCGGCGCGTTCGCACAGACCGATCAGTCCGGCTCGTCCGCGCCGGCGCGCACCGGCCTTTTCGCATGGTCGGGGGCGCCTTCGATACCTTCCGGCGCGACAAGCGGCCTCGCCGCGCAAATCAGCGTCGACGCGAGCGTCGATCCGACGGCGGGCGGCGACGCCACGCTGCTGCGCGACGGGGGAATCGGCTCGGGCGGCGCCGGCCCCTATGTCTACAATTCGAGTGGCGCGGCCTCGTTCACTGGCCGACTGAACGCGCTTTCGGCGGCGCTGGACTCGCAACAGACTTTCAACGCCAATTCGGGACTGCCCGCAGCTTCGAGCGTCTCTGGCCTGGCAACCAACTCGGTCGGCTGGCTCGAATCTGCGCGAAAGACCGCAAGCGACGCGAGCACACAGGCGTCCGCAGTGGCCGCGCAGGCGACGTCAGCCCTGAGCAATGCGACGGGCGTCAATATGGACGATCAGATGTCGCAGATGCTCGATCTCGAGAACACATATCAGGCTTCGGCGAAAATGATGGCGACGGTCGACACCATGTACAGCACGCTGTTTACAGCGTTGACGGTGACGCCGTGAGCGCGACGATCTCATCGCTCAGCTTCTACAATTCGCTGCGTGCGCCCATCCAGCGTCTGCAGCAGCAGATCAGCCAGACGCAGCAAGAAATTTCGTCGGGCCGTCGCGCCGACATCGGCCTCGATCTCGGAGCCGGCGCAGCGACCAGCGTTGCGCTTCGCAATGAACTCGGCGCCGCACAGGCGACGATCGACGCCAATAAATCCGTCGCCGCCCGCCTCGACGCGACCCAGACGGCGCTCGCCTCGCTGGCGAGCGCTGGACAGACCCTTCAACAGCAACTGGTGCAGGCGCAGGGGGGCTCCCTGGACCCTGCCGGTCTCCAAACGGTCGGAGCGTCGACGCTGCAACAGATCCAGTCGATCGTGAACTCGAGTTTCGCCGGGGGACATCTCTTCGGCGGAACAAACAGCGGCGCAACACCGCTCGCCGATTATGCCGCGAGCCCGAAATCGGCTGCCAATGCGGCGACCGCCAACGCGTTCCAGACAGCGTTCGGCGCCGCGCAGGGCGGCACGGGCGCAGGGGCCATATCCGGGTCAGCGATGAAATCGTTTCTCGATGGGCAGTTTTCCACGCTGTTCAACGATGCGAACTGGAAGGCGAACTGGTCGAGCGCCTCCGATACGCCAATCCAGAGCCGCATCGATGGTTCGTCGTCGGTGGCGACATCGGTGTCGGCCAACGAGAGCGGGATACGCGACCTCACGCAGGCAGCCGTCATGCTCTCCGATCTCGGATTGCCGTCTCTTGGCTCCGACGCGCGCGCATCGGTCGTATCGAAGGCGATCGCATTGACCGGCCTCGGACTCAGCCGGCTGACGACGGTGCAGGCGACCGTCGGCGAAACGCAGAACCAGACCGCCGCAGCCAGTTCCTATCTGACGACGCAATCCACCTATCTCCAAAATCAGATCGGCGACCTGGAAAGCGTCGACCCGGCCCAGGCGTCCGTTCAACTGACGACGCTCTCGACCCAGCTTCAAAGCGCCTATTCGCTGACGTCGCGCATGAGTCAACTCAGCTTGCTGAAATATATCTGAGGGGAAATGGGATGAATCGCGAATTGTACGACGAAATTCTTTCGGAAGATCAAAGTGGCGCGCGGCGCCGCGAATATGAAGCGCTGGCGAAGGTCGTCGACCTCCTGCAAGAAGCCAATGGCAGATCAATCGCAGACACGGGTCTGACGCGCGCGCTCGATCTGCTCGAAGCGCTCTGGTCGATCTTCATCGACGATCTGGCCAGCAGCGGCAATATGCTTCCCGACGACCTTCGTGCTCGCCTGATTTCGATCGGGCTATGGGTGACGCGAACGTCGGCCGAAGTCCGTCTGGCCGGCGGCGGCGATCTGGGAGCGTTGATCGACGTCAACGCCGCCATTCGCGATGGCCTGAGGCATTAGCGCATGCGCATTTTCATGCGGGCCGGCGAAAAGCTCTATCTGAACGGCGCCGTCTTCAGCGTCGACCGCAAGGTTTCTCTGGAACTTCTGAATGACGCGACCTTCCTCCTCCAGTCGCATGTTCTTCAAGCGTCCGAGGCGACGTCGCCCTTGCGTCAGATCTATTTCGCGGTTCAGTTGATGCTGATGGATCCGGCCGATGCGCGCGCCATAAGCGAACCGACCGAACGGATGCTGGCCGCATTTCTGGACGCGACGGCGGGCTTGCCCATCGCGGGCGATGCGGCGCTGCTCAGAGACTTGATTCGCGCCGGCCGCCTGATCGACGCGCTCAAGGGATTACGTGCGCTGTTCCCCGCAGAAGCGGCTTTGTCGAGGATCGAGCCTGGTCGAAAAACTGCTTGAATGGAAACCTACGATGCAAATCTCAAACGCAACGCAATCGAATACGCAGACCACGGGCGCATCGAGCGCGAGCGCTTCGGGCGCCGCGGCGCAGACATTGAACTACAACAATTTCCTGCAACTTCTGATGGCGCAGATGAAAAATCAGGATCCGACGAGTCCGACCGATTCGACGCAATGGGTTTCGCAGCTTGCTACCTTTTCAAGCGTCGAGCAGGCGATTCAGACCAATGCCAAACTTGACCAGATCTTGCAGAATTCCAATTTTGCGGACGCCGGATCGCTCATTGGGCGAAATTTCACGTCGGCGGACGGCAAAACATCCGGCGTGATTGTGTCGGTCGCGACGTCCGCGAACGGGGCGACGGCGACGTTGAGCGATGGCTCTTCGGCTCAACTCGTTTCCGGCGCAACGATCAGCTGACATGAACGAAGCTGATGCACTCGAACTCATGCGGTCGGCGATCTGGGCCGTGATCGTCGCTTCGGGGCCTGCGGTCGGCGCGGCCATGTCGGTTGGGCTGGTTGTCGCGCTTTTCCAGGCGTTGACGCAGATTCAAGAATCCACCTTGACCTTTGTGCCGAAAATCATCGCCGTCTTTCTGGCGATGATCGCGTCGGCGCCTTTCGTCGGGGCGCAGGTCTTTTCGTTCAGCGAGCAGGTCTACGCGAGGATCGAGCATGGATTTCCGCGGTAACGGATGTGCTGCGATGTGTTGAGGATGAAGCTTGAGGATGTGGGCTGCATCATTGCGGAAATATCGAACGCGAAGGCGCGCCGACGTGGACACGGCCGCGCGTGAAGACAGAGTATGGGCGATCGCCGGATTGACGCTCGCCGTGAGCGTCAGTATCGGCGCTTATGTCAAAATTCGCGACAATGAAGGAACGCCTGCCATCTACGGGGCGGATCATCTTGCTCTGTTTGCGCGGCCGGCGCGTCGTCAGGACGCGTCGCCGGGTCGGACGGCGTCGGATGAAGCGCCGCGGCCGTCTCCGGGCGTCGACTTCGATCCGACGGCGGCGATCAGTCCCGCCGGCATGACGCCGGTCAAGTCGCGGGCGGATGCGGAAGTCTCGACGCAAGCCGGACTGCGCTTCGTTGAACGCGGGCGCGGGGCGTTTGAAGGCCCCAATGGCCTGGTGTTTCTCGGTCCCGGCGACACGGCGCCGGGCGGTGGCGCCATCAGGTCGTTCGCACGGCGCAACGGACGATGGGTTGCGATCGTCGCGCCGGCGCCGGGCGGTCAGAATTCGAGATAAGCGCGGCGGAGCGCATCGTCTTCCCGCAATTGCCGCATCGCGCCCTCGAACCTGATTTCGCCGCGCTCCAGAACGTAGGCGCGCTCGGCGACCAGCGCGGCGAATGCAAGGTTCTGCTCGGCGAGGAGGATCGCGGCGCCGGCGCCCTTCAACGCGAGGATCATGTCCGTCATCTGATCGACAATCGCGGGCGCTACCCCTTCGGAGGGCTCGTCGAGAAGGATCGCGATCGGGTTTCCCATCAGCGTCCGCGCCACGGCAAGCATCTGCTGTTCGCCGCCCGAGATTCGGCCGGCGGCGCGATGGCGGGCTTCGGCGAGGTTGGGGAAGAGCGCGAACAGGCGCTCGGGCGTCCATGCCTGCATGGCGCGCCCGTCGGCGCCCAGCCGCGCGGGGCGGCGGCCGACTTCGAGATTTTCGAGTACGGTCAGATCGGAGAAGATGCGCCGATCCTCCGGCACATAACCGAGACCGAGGCGCGCGATATGGTGAGGGCGGGCGGCCGAGATTTGGCGGCCGCAAAAGGAGATGTCGCCGCTGCGCTGCTCGATCAGCCCCATGATCGCTTTCATCGTTGTCGATTTACCGGCGCCGTTGCGGCCCAGGAGCGCGACGACCTCGCCGGCGTGCAGGTCGAGGTCGACGCCGAACAGGACTTGCGCGGCGCCGTAGCGCGCTTCCAGGTGGCGCGCGCGCAGAAGTGGCGCCGCGTTCATTCACTTGCTCCGATGACCCTGTGGCGAGCGTCGAAATAGACTTCGCGAACGCGCGGATCATTCCGAACGCCGCGCGGATCGCCCTGAGCGATCAGGCGCCCACGGGCAAGAACGATGATACGGTCGGCGTAGCCGAAGACGACGTCCATCGAATGTTCGGTGAACAGCACGCCGACGCCGCTGTCATGCGCGATTTCGCGCGTGAGCGCCATGAGCGCGTTGCGTTCCCCGGGCGCCATGCCGGCGGTTGGTTCATCCATCAGCAGCAGTTTTGGCGCACCGGCGAGGGCGATCGCCAGTTCGACGCGCTTCACGTCGCCGTATGCGAGAACGCCGCAGGGGCGCTCGGCCTGTTCGGCCATGCCGACGCGCCGGAGCAGGGCCTGCGCCTCTTCGCGCGCATAACGCGCGGCGGGCTTCCACAACCGACCGATGCGCGACTGGCGCGAGATCAGCGCCATCTGGACGTTCTCGATCGCTTTCATCGAGCTGAAGGTCGCTGCGACCTGAAACGTGCGGCCGACGCCGCGCCGCCAGATGTCGTGCGGCGGCAGCCCGCCGATATCGACGCCGGCAAGCACGATGCGGCCGGAGTCCGGCGCCAGTTGCCCGTTGACCATGTTGAAGCAGGTCGATTTTCCCGCGCCGTTCGGGCCGATCATCGCCAGAAGTTCGCCGGCCTCGAGCGAGAAGCTGACTCCATCGACGGCGCGCACACCGCCAAACACCTTCGTGAGATTGTCGATCGCGAGCAGCGTCATGTGCGTGTGAACCGGTGGCGAAGCGCGCCGACAATCCCGCCGGGAAAGGCCATCACGAGGAGGAGCATGAACATTCCGAGCGCGGCCCGCCAGTACTGCATGTGCCGGCTGATCACATCCTGCAGGACGATGTAAGAGGCCGCGCCGACGATCGGGCCGGACAGCGTTTCGACGCCGCCGAGCAGGACCATCACGAGACCGTCGACGGAACGTCCGACGCTGATCGTTTCCGGCGAGATGCTGCCCTTGGAGAAGGCGAACAGGCCGCCGGCAAGGCCGCAGACCGTTCCTGCAATGATGAAGGCTGCCCATTGTATGCGCCGGACGTCAATGCCGATGGCGCCGCTGCGCAGCGGCGAATCGCGCGTGGCCCGCAAAGCATAGCCGAACGGCGAGAACAGGATGCGGCGCAGGAGGAGCGCGCCGGCGACGCTGAGCGCGAGCGTGAGATGGAAATAGGCGGACTTCGATGCGAGACGCGCGCTCGGCCAGATGCCGATCAATCCGTTGCTGCCCCCGGTGATTGCGTCCCACTGATAGACGATCGACCAGACGATCTGACCGAAGGCGAGAGTCAGCATGGAGAGATAGACGCCCGACAATCGCACGCAGAACCATCCGAAGGCCAATGCGCCGAGGGCGCCGCCAAGCGGCGAAAGCGCGAGCGCCAGCTCCATCGGAATGTCCGCGCGCCTGAGCGCGAGGGCGGATGCATAGGCGCCGAGGCCGAAATAGGCTGCGTGGCCGAACGAGTGCATGCCGCCTGGCCCCATGATGAAATGCAGCGAGGCCGCAAACAATATGCCGACGCAGATATCGATGGAGAGAACGAGAATGTAGGAATCGCCGCCGACAAGGAAAGGCAGAAGCGCGACTGCGGCGAGCGCGATCGCCGCCCCCCATTTCGTCAACGATCCGGCGGGCGTGAACGGCGCCGTGCTGGCGGCCGACGCGCGCGCCGTTTCCTGCTGGCGACCGAGCAGGCCCCATGGCCGAAGGACAAGAACGACCGCCATGACTGCAAATTCGGCGACCAGCGTGAAGTGCGGAAATGCGATTGTCAGCCCGAAGGGCGTGGTCCAGTCGCCGAGTGCGATGCAGAGCGCCTTGATTTCACAGATCAGCAAGGCGGCGATGAATGCGCCGGGCATTGATCCCATGCCCCCGACCACGACAACGACGAAGGCGTCGCCGATGGCTGCGATGTCGATGCCGGCGCTTGCCGGCTCGCGAGGCAATTGCAGCGCGCCGCCGAGGCCCGCAAGAAATGCGCCGAGCGCGAACACGGTGGTGAACAGAATGGACTGATTGACGCCGAGCGCGCCCACCATTTCGCGATCTTGCGTCGCAGCGCGTACGAGCACGCCCCAGCGCGTTTGCGCAAGCAGCGTGCGCAAGGCGATCAGAACGACGGGGCCAATCGCTATGAGCAGGAGGTTATATTGCGGAAACAGGCGGCCAAGGATGACGACGGAGCCGGAGAGGCCTGGCGCGCGCGGGCCGAGCAGATCCTCCGGTCCCCACAGATACAGCGCCGCGTCGCGCGCGATGAGGGTGAGCGCGAAGGTCGCGAGCAACTGGGACAGATCCGGCGCGCGATACATGCGCCGCAACAGAACAAGTTCAATCGTTGCGCCAAGCGCGCCAACCGCGAGGGCGGCCAGAAGCATCGAGATCCAGAAGCCGGCCACGCTGCTCAGGCGCTCGGTCAGAGACCAGGCGACATAGGCGCCGAGCATGTAGAGCGAGCCATGTGCGAAGTTGACGATCCGGGTCACGCCGAAAATCAGCGACAGGCCGGCGGCGAGCAGGAACAACGCCGAGGCGTCGGCCAGGCCGTTGAGGAGTTGAACGGTCAGGCCCGAGAAGCTCATCTGATCCGCGCCGGCGACGCCCTATCTGCAGCGGTCAATCGGCCGGCCGCAGCGCCTTGACCTCAGCATCGCTCGGCTGAAACCCCGCGCCGTCCTTGTAGGAGAAGTCGACCATGATTCCCTTGCCGTCCTTCACGACGGTCCGACCAACGTAAGCGCCCATGGTCGATTGATGGTCCTGGGGCCGGAACATGACCTTGCCGAATGGGGAGCCGAATTCCAGTCCCGTGAAGGCGGCGACCAGTTTCTCCGTGTCAGCGCCCCCTGCTTTCTCCACCGCCGCGCTGATCGCCTTGATGGTCGAATAGCCGACGACCGAGCCGACACGCGGATAATCCGAATATTTTTTCTGATAGGCGGCCAGGAACGCCTTATGCTGGGGCGTGTCGATGGCGTACCAGGGATAACCCGTCACGAGCCAGCCCACAGGCGCTTCATCCCTGAGCGGGTCAAGATATTCCGGTTCGCCGGTCAGCAGGCTGACGACAGAGGCGTTGTTGAACAGGCCGCGTGTGCTTCCTTCGCGCACGAATTTAGAAAGATCTGCGGCAAACAGCGCATTGAAAATAGCGTCCGGTCTGGCGTCGCCGAGCGCCTGCGCCACGGCGCCGGCGTCGATCCTGCCGAGCGGCGTCGCCTGATCGCCGACAAACTCGACGTCGGGTTGCCCGGCCTTGAGCAGCGCCTTGAAGGTAGCGACTGCGGATTGGCCATATTCATAATTCGGATAGACGAAAGCCCATCGCCTCTTGTTCAGTTTGATTGCGTCGGGCGCGAGCATCGCCGATTGCATGTAGGTCGAGGGCCGCAAGCGGAAGGTGTAGCGATTGCCGTCCTGCCACACGATCTTGTCGGTCAGCGGTTCCGACGCGAGATAGACGACCTTGCGCTGTTTCGCGAAATCAGCGAGCGCGAGGCCGACGTTGGACAGGAAGCCGCCGGCGATCATGTCGACCTTTTCCGCCGACACCAGCTCTTCGGCCATGCGCACAGCGTCGCCGGGATTGGCGCTGTCATCGCGCGTGACAATCTCGATCTTGCGACCCGCGACGCCTCCAGCAGCGTTCACTTCGTCGACGGCCAGCTCCATGCCGCGCCGATAGGGATCGAGGAAGGCCGCCTGCGTCTTGTAGCTGTTGATCTCGCCGATGCGAATCGGCGTCTGCGCCTGTGCGGCGCATGCGACTGCGACAAGGCCGGCCGCGACCGCCAGCCGGAACAGCTTCGCTTTCATTCGCCTCTCCAGATTCGCCTGTCGCGCAGGCAGATTGCACGCCCGTCTTCCGGCGGCCATAAGGGCATTGCACGCCATCGCCCGTCAATGGCGCGGATGCGCCTTTACGGACCGCCAGCGCTGTCGGCGCGTCGGCCAGGGGCCTCGCCACGCGGACGGCCGCAGCGCCCTGCTATTGTGCAGCGACGGTCGCGGCGGACGCAGTCGGAAGGACGAAGTCGTAGCGAAGATAGCGATGCGCACGTTCGATTGGCGCGCCGACCAGGGAAATGGTTCGGGTGCGATGCTCGAAATCGGCGATCAGGGAGTCCTTCACGCCGAAGACGACGTCGGAGGTAAGGTATTGATCGCCGCGGACGAACACATGCGTGATCAGATCGTCATGCCCGGCGCCGGAAATACGAAAATGGACATGCGCCGGTCGGTAGGCGTGCCGTCCGGCTGCCGCCAGCAGCGCGCCTGCCGGTCCGTCCGTCGGAATCGGATAGCTGCGCGGCATGATCGACCAGAAGCTGAAACGTCCGAGATCGTCGGCCCGCAGACGCCCGCGCATGAAAAACTGGCCCGGATCGTCGAATTGCAGATCGTATCGCCCCTGGTCATCGGACTGCCAGACGTCGATGATCGCGCCTGCCAGCGGCGCGCCGCTCTGGGAGTAGATAAAGCCCTCGACGAACAAGGGGGCGCCGGGCAGGCCGCGCGCGATATCGCCGCCTGCCTCCACATCGGGCGGATCGGCGACGTAAAACGGGCCCAGAACCGTCGTTTCCGTCGTTGCGCCGCCACGGCCGTGGTTGATCTCGTCGACGAGCATCGAGACGCCCAGCGTATCGGACAGAAGGATGAACTCCTGACGCCGGTCCGTGCAGATCTGCCCGGTGCGCGTCAGAAAATCGATCGCGGCGGCCCATTCGGATTCCGTGGGCGCGATTTCGCGCACGAAGGCGTGGAGATGGCGAACCAGCGCGCCAAGCGTTTCGCGAATGCGCGGATCTGGCGCCTCGGCAAGGCGGGCGAGCACGTCGCGTGTCAACTGATCTGCGGGCGCTAACGCTGTGGCCGTCATCGCGGTTCCTCCGGAGGGGAAACTTGTGGCGGCGCCGTGGCCGAGTCAACGCGCGATTTTCCGCGATTTTTCCGCATCGTGACGGGGTGCGCCAGCGCGACGCGCCCTGGCGCGGCGCCTGCGCCTCGACGTGGCGGCGCGGACATGGCATGAGCCGTTCCATCGCAGGAGATTGGTCCATGATCGAGAAGGGTCGCGTCGTCATCATCGGGGCAGGTCACGGCGGCGTGCAGGCTGCGGCCTCGCTGCGCGAGGAGGGCTATGCCGGGCCAATCGTCCTGGTGTCTGACGACTCGCACGCGCCCTATCAACGTCCCCCGCTGTCCAAGGCCTACATGAAAGGGGAGGCGACCGCGGAGTCGCTGATCCTGCGGGGACCGGCCTTTTATCCTGAGAAGAACATCGAGTTGATGTCCGGCGAGCGTGTCGTCGGGATCGACCGCGCCGCGCGCCGCGTGACGTTCGCTTCCGGCCGGACGCTCGACTACGCCCACCTCATCCTGGCGACCGGCGCCGACCCTCGGCCCGCCCCGTTTTCGGGCACGGAACTCGATGGCGTACTGGCGCTGCGCGACATCAACGACGCGGAACGGCTCAAGGCCAGGCTTGAGGCGGCGCGCCATGTCGTTGTCGTCGGCGCAGGCTTCATCGGGCTTGAGTTCGCGGCGACAGCCGCTGCCAAAGGCTGCGATGTGCAGGTGATCGAAGTGGCGCCGCGGGTGATGGGGCGCGCGGTGTCGAAAACGATTTCCGACTTCTACGCGGAGGCGCATCGGGCGTTCGGCGTGCATCTGCATCTCGGCGTCGGCGTGTCCGCGATCGAAGGCGCGGATGGACGCGCGACCGGCGTCCGACTGTCCGACGGACGCAGCCTCCCGGCCGATCTCGTCGTCGTTGGCATTGGCATTCTCGCCAGTGAAAAGCTTGCGGCGGTCGCGGGGCTCGAAGTCGACAATGGCGTGGTCGTCGATTCGGCCATGACGACGTCGGATGCCGATATTTCAGCGATCGGCGATTGCGCCGCCCATCCGAACGTTTTCGCGGGTCGCCGTATCCGACTTGAATCCGTGCAGAACGCGACGGATCAGGCGCGCGTCGTCGCGCGCAAGCTGACGGGTAAGCCGGCGCATTATGATGCCTTGCCGTGGTTCTGGAGCGATCAGGGCGACCTCAAACTGCAGATCGCCGGTCTGATCGAGGGGTGTGACTTGTTCGTCACGCGCGGCGACCCGGCCTCGCGGAGTTTTTCGGTGTTCGGCTTTTCCGCCGGCAAACTGCGCGTTGTGGAATCGGTCAATCGAGGCGCCGACCACATGATCGCGCGTCGCCTGATCGCGGCCGGGACGCCGCTGACCCCAGAGGAGGCGGGCGACTTGTCAGTGGACATCAAGGCGCGCGCAATGGGCAAGCCCGCAAGCTGAAATCTGGCGGCGACGGATTTGCAATCCGTAACGGCGCAGACCCGATTTCAAACTCAGGAGAGCTGCGCGCCTGCGATCTGACGCGCGCGGCCGGGCGCGAAGGGCGGATCTACGGCGCCAAATTTGCAAGAAAGCAGGCGTCAGCGCGACGAAATGTGCATCATCTTGCCAATCGACGCGCCGACCGTGCTGATCGAGGAGCCGACATCGCCAAGACGCTGCATGAGGGCTGCGCCCGTCGGCGCGAAATGCGGCAGTTCGAAGCCGACCAGTCGCAGTCTCTCGTCGCGGCGCGCCGCCACGGGTGTCTGGCTTTCAGGCGTTGCGTCCAGGGCGGCCGGGCGAGCGGGCGGCAGCGGCGCAGCGACGAGCTTCAGGCGCGGCGCTTGCCGGATCATGCTGGCCACTGGCGTCGGCGCGGGGGCGGCGTCCGACGTCCAGGCGCGGCCCGGCTTGAATGTGCGAAGGTTTTCGTCGGCGAGGATGAACTGTGGACTGTAGCTCAATTCGCGCTTGTCAATCTGGCCAGCATCGAGCCGTCCGGCCATCTTTTGCGCGGAGGGCGGTCCTGACAGGATGAGCAGGCCTGCCTGTCCCAGCAGACCCGTCGCGGCGATGAAGGCGCCGGCCAGCGCAAAATCGCGTGCACGCCCGGCGACGCTCGCCGTCTGCGGAATTTGAGCCGACATAACGCCTCCCCAGAAATGACAAGCGCAAGAGAATCGTCAGATTCAGACGAAAGCAAGGCGTTGGCGCGGCGGTGACAAGGGAGATGGAACAAGACCCTTGAAGCCTGCGACCGCTTCCAATTTGCTATAGTGTCGCAGCAGGTCATACGGGGGCGAAATGACTGCCGAACTCAATGACGCCATACTGGATTTTGCAAAGCTCAAGCTCGCGGACAAGGTCGCGGCAATCGCGAACGCGCTCGTCACGGTCGAAGCGCGGCTTGAGCGAGCGGAGCGGCGTCTGGGGCATTTCGGCGACCGGCCCTCCGACTATGCGGAAGCGATCGGGTTGGAAGTTCTCGGTGTCGACCCGCGCGAGCTGAGCGTCGGCGAAGCAGTCTTTCGCACGGAACTTCCGACGGCGACCTTGTTCGAGCGCGCCGGCATTGCGTTGTCGGCGTCCGAGGCGAAATGGCTGGACAAGATCGATGCGCTTGTGATCGCGCCGGCGGCGCCCGACAATTCCTTTCTGGCGCTGATTGATGGACATGAAGTCATCGGCGCGCGGTTGCCGGGGATGAGCTCGCCCTGGGCGATCCGAAATTTCAGACATTTCGCCAAGCTGCTGCAGGCCGGCGGCGCGTTCGAGAATGTCTTTGTCGGCGAATTCTCGATCATTTCCGCGCACGCCGAAGACAAGTCGATCACGGACCAATCCTTCGCGCTCTACAGTGTGTTCACTCGACCGTTCCGGCACAAAGGGCAGGATGCGCTGGTCTATGCCGCGGGAATTCAGTTTCCGAGCTGACGGCGGAACGAGGCGTCTGGCCGGGGGCGTCAGGCGCGGAGCCAGCCTGCGATGCGCAGCCATTCCACGTCGAGCGTGCGCGCGCCCATGAACAACGAGAGATGGCTGCAGTCCGCCTCGACATATTCGATTCGATCCGGCGGCGCGCCGACAAGCCCGCGTGCGGCTTCGACCTGCGCGGGCGGCGCAACCAGGTCGCGCGCGCCGGCGAGGAGGTAGAGCGGCGCCGCGACCCGCGACAGCGGCGTCGGCTGGCCGAATACCGGGAAGTCGCCATGCGCGAGGCGGTTCTCCCGAAACAGCCAGTTCAGCACGTCGGCGTAGTAGCGGCCGGGAAGATCGAGCGCACGGGCGTTCCATGCCACGAAGGCGGCGGCGATCTCGGGGGCGAGCGCGGCGACCTGCAGAACCTCCTGCGCCTCTGATTCCGCCGCGCCGCTTGCACGGAAAGCGGCGAGCGTCCTCTCGCCGCTGACGACGCCGCCGCCTGCTGCGATCAGTTCGTCCAGCACGTCGGGCAGCACGAATTGCGCGCCTTGCGCAATCGACGAGGAAAAAGACAGATCGACAGGCGAGCCGGCGACGACCAGCCGCCGTACTTTCCGCGGCAGCGCGGCGGCATAGAGTAGCGATAGCCATCCGCCTTGACACAGGCCGATCAGGTCGCCGGGCGCGCCGATGAGATCCACGGCGATATTGAGATCGGAGAGACAGGAATCAATCGACAGGCCGGCCAGCTCGTGCGTCGCCGACTTCCATTCGGCGAGCGCAACCGGCCCCACGCCGTAGGACTCAAGCGCGGCGACGAGGCTGTGCCCAGGCGCCAGATCGGCGATGCCCGCGTCATGGATGGCGAAGGGCGCGACGACAAGCGCCGGGCGTTTTCCGGATTGCGACGACGAGAATCGCCGCAGCCTCATTGTTGGCATATCGGCGATGATCTCGTTCGGCGTCGTCCATGGAATCTCGCGCTTCCCGACGATTTCCGGCGCGACCGCGCGCGCCGCCAGATCCAGGGTCCATTGCAGCGGCCACAGCCAGAAATCGAAAGCATTGCGGGCGTCAGCCATGCGCGCCTCCCCAGCGCCAGGGAATGAAACGCCGTGGTTGTGGCGATCGCAAGGCCGGTGCGGCAATTGAGCGCACAAGTCGCGCCCGGCGCATTACAATTCGATTGACATGCCAGCCGCGGGCGCCCCACTTTCCGGCGACGAAACAAGTCAGATGTTCAGGGAGACCGGGATGCGCAAGTTTTTGGCGGGCATAAGCATTCTTGCAGGCCTTTTGGGCGGGGCGGCGCGCGCGGAGGACACGGTCAAGATCGGCTACATCGATCCGCTGTCGGGCGGCGGCGCTTCTGTCGGCGAGATTGGCCTGAAGCATTTCCAGTGGCTCGCCGATCAAATCAACGCCGAGGGCGGACTGCTCGGCAAGAAGGTCGAAATTCTGCCGCTCGACAACAAAGTCAACCCGCAGGAATCGCTGGTTCAGGCGCAAAAGGCGATCGACGCCGGCGCCCACTACATCACACAGGGCAACGGTTCGTCGGTGGGCGCTGCGCTTGAAGACTTCGTGACGAAATTCAACGACCGCAATCCCGGCAAGGAAGTTCTGTACTTCAATTACGCCGCGGTCGACGACGCGCTGACCAATGAGAAGTGCTCCTACTGGCATTTTCGATGGGACGCATCATCGGCGATCAAGATGACGGCGATCACCAATTATTTGAAGACGAAGCCGGATGTTAAAAAGGTCTATCTGATCAATCAGGACTATTCCTTCGGCCAGGGCGTGCGGGTGCTGGCGCGCGACATGCTGAAGGCCAAGCGGCCTGACGTCGAGATCGTCGGGGACGAACTGCATCCGCTCCTGAAGATCACGGACTTTTCGCCATACATCGCCAAAATCAAGGCGTCGGGCGCCGACACCGTCATCACAGGAAACTGGGGCCAGGACATTGCGCTGCTGCTGAAGGCCGCGGCCGACGCCGGGCTGCAAGCGAACTGGTACACCTATTACGCCGGCGGCGCCGGCGGCCCGACCGCCATCAAGCAGGCGGGTCTCGTGCACAAGGTGTTCGACATCGTCGAAGGTAATCCGAACAGCGCGCCCGAAAGCGCGCAGAAGACGGAGACCGAATTCCGCCAGAAGTTTGGCGTGACTCTCTGGTATCCGCGCGCGGTCAACGAAATGCGCATGTTCGCCAAGGCAGTGAAGGAGGCGAACTCCCTCGACCCGAAGGCTGTCGCCGCCAAGCTCGAAGGCATGACCATCGAGGTGTTCGACGGCGGCCAGGGTACGATGCGAAAGGACGATCATCAGTTCTTCCAGGACATGTACATCCGTTCGTTCGGCCCGCTCGATCCGGGAGCGAAGTTCGACGAGGAGAATACAGGCTGGGGCTGGAAGCAGCAGGGCAAGATCGCCGCTGCTGACACCAACGTGCCCACGACCTGCAAGATGGAGCGGCCGTAATGGGGCTGCGCCGTCATCCCGCGGCGCTCGCGGCAGCGGGCGTCGGCGGGGATGAAGGCTCTCGCGCGTTTCGGGCGGCGATCGTCGTCTTCAGCGAGGCTCGCTTTCCCGCACGAGGGTTTTGAAACTCCATGCTCGAAATCATCACCTTCTCGACGCTGAACGGCGTGCTGTACGGCATGTTGCTGTTCATGATGGCGAGCGGACTTACGCTGATCTTCAGCATGATGGGCGTGCTGAATTTTGCGCACGCCAGTTTCTACATGGTCGGCGCCTATTTCGGGTTCGAAATATCGCGTCGTGTCGGCTTCTGGCCGGGGTTCGTCGTAGCGCCTCTGCTGGTCGGCGCCCTCGGCGCGCTGGTCGAACGCTATGGACTGCGCCGTGTGCATCGCTTCGGTCATGTCGCCGAGCTTCTGTTCACCTTCGGACTCGCCTTCGTCATCGAAGAACTCGTCAACATGATTTGGGGCAAGCTGCCGGTCGACTATCGCGTGCCGCCGTCGCTGGATTTTGTCGCGTTTCGGCTGTTCGACACCACCTATCCCGCCTATCGCATGTTCATGCTGGCGACGGCGGTGGCGATATTCGCTTTCCTGCTGATCGTGCTCAAGCGCACGCGCGTCGGCCTGATCATCCAGGCGGCGTTGACGCATCCAAACATGGTGGCCATGCTCGGCCACGACGTGCCGACCGTATTCATGATGGTGTTCGGCGTGGGCGCGGCTCTTGCGGGTCTGGCCGGCGTCATCGCCGGGCCAGCGCTGGTCACGCAGCCGGCGATGGCGGGACTGCTCGGGCCGATCCTGTTCGTGGTCATCGTCGTCGGCGGTCTGGGTTCGCTCGCCGGCGCATTCGTCGCCTCGCTGCTGATCGGCCTGATCCAGACGTTCGCCGTCGCCATCAACGTGTCGCTGGCCGACATGGTTGGAGGCGACGCGGCTTCCCGGTTCGGAGAACTTGGTCATGTGACCGTGGCGCAGATTGCGCCTGTCCTGCCTTATCTACTGCTCGTGCTCGTGTTGATTCTGCGTCCCACGGGCCTGTTCGGGAATCGTGAGACGTGAGCGAAATGTTGCGCATCGCCGCCGCCTTCGCGGCGCTTGCTCTCGGGCTTATGCTCGCGCCGCTGGTTTTCACGTCGGGCTCCGCGCTGACGACGATGAGCGTGATGGGCGTGATGATCGTCTTCGCGCTTTCCTACAACATGCTGCTCGGGCAAACCGGCCTGCTGTCGTTCGGCCATGCCGTCTACTACGGGCTTGCCGGATTTTTCGCCGTGCATGCGATGAAATTTCTCGCATTGAACAAGATCGGAGTCTCGTTGCCCTTCATCCCGCTGGTGGGCGCAGCCGCAGGGCTGTTTTTCGGCGTGCTGTTCGGCGCAGTTTCTACGCGGCGTGCGGGCACGGTGTTTTCGATGATCTCGCTCGGTCTGGGGGAGCTTGTGGCTGCTTTCGCCAATGTATTGCGCACGTTTTTCGGCGGAGAGGACGGCATAGCCGCCAACCGCGCCAAACTCGCGCCGTTTCTGGGCTACAAGTTCGGACCGCAAATTCAGGTCTACTATGTGATCGCCTTCTGGTGCTTCGTGTGCGTCGCCCTCATGTATGCGCTTACGCGCACGCCCTTCGGGCGCATGTGCAACGCAGTTCGGGACAATCCGGAGCGTGTGGAATTCGTCGGCTATTCGACGCAGCGATTGCGATTCACTGCCTTCACTCTGTCGGCGCTGTTCGCCGGCGTGGCCGGCGCGCTCGCCGCAATCAATTTCGAATTGATGAATTCGCAGGCGGCTGGCGCCGGCATGTCCGGCCAGGTGCTGCTCATGACGTTCGTTGGCGGGGCCGGTCATTTCGCCGGGCCGATCATCGGCGCCGCTCTCATCACCTTGCTGCAGATTTCGTTGTCGGATGTAACAAAAGCCTGGATGCTTTATTTCGGGCTGCTCTTCATCCTCGTCGTGATGTTCTCGCCGGGCGGCGTCGCGGGCGTCCTGGCCCTGCATCGGCCGCTGCTGCGTGGCGGGCGCATCTTCAGGCTTGCGCCGGTCTATGCGGCGACGGCCCTGCCGCTCGCGGCCCTCGTCACCGGCGGGATCGTGCTGATAGAACTTGCGCATCACATGCTGGTCGAGGCGCAAAGCGACGGGGCGTCGACGTCGGTGTTTCACGTTCCCATGGACGGGGCGAGCCCGCTTCCATGGATTTGTACGCTCGCCCTGTTCTTCGGCGGCGCGCTTGGTCTGCGTGCGATCTGGCCGAAAATAGGGGACGCATGGGCGTCGGCGATGATGACGCAAACCGCCGGGAAGAACACGAAATGACGCCTGCTCTCTCTCTCAGGGACGTGCGCAAGAATTTCGGCCCGACTGAAATCATCCGCGGCCTCAATCTCGACATTGGCCGGGGCGAACGGCACGCGATCATCGGGCCGAACGGCGCCGGCAAGTCGACGATGTTTCATCTGATCAGCGGGCGAATCAAGGTCACGTCCGGCTCAATCACGCTCAAGGGCGAGGAGATCACGCGTCTGGCGCCTTACGAGATCAACCGGCGAGGCCTGTCGCGCAGCTTTCAGGTGACGAATATTTTCCCCAAGCTGTCGGTCTACGAAAACATCCGCTGCGGCGTGCTCTGGTCGCTCGGCTATCGGTATTCGTTCTGGCGCTTTGTCGATCGGCTGCGTGACGCCAATCTGCGCACGGAAGAAGTCATGGAATTGATCGGGCTCGCGGCGCGGCGCGATACGCCGGCCGGCATTCTGACCTACGCCGAACAGCGCGCGCTCGAAATTGGCGTGACGATCGCGGGCGCCGCCGACGTCATCATGCTGGATGAGCCGACGGCAGGCATGAGCAACGCCGAGACCGAGCTGGCGACGACGCTCATCCGCAAGGTGTCGGAAGGCCGCACGCTCGTCATGGTCGAGCACGATATGAGCGTGGTATTTGGCCTGGCCGATCGAATTTCGGTGCTGGTCTACGGGCAGATCATCGCTTCGGGACCGCCAGAGGCGATCCGCGCTGACAAGGCCGTGCGCGAGGCCTATCTCGGCGAGGAGGCGCAGGCATGAGCGCGCTGCTCGAAGTCGAGAACCTCAATGCCTACTACGGGAAAAGCCACATCCTGCAAGGCGTGGACTTCCATGTCGGGGAAGGCGAGATCGTCTCGCTCCTCGGCCGTAATGGCGTTGGCCGCTCCACGACGATCAAGGCGATCATGGGCGATGTGCGGTCGCATGGTTCGATTCGGTTCAAGGGACGCGAGATCGCAGGCCTCAAACCGCACCAGATCGCACGGCTCGGTCTGGGTTACGTGCCCGAGAATCGCGACATCTTTCCCGGCCTGACCGTGCGGCAGAATCTGCTCCTCGGCCAGAAGACCGCCAGGCAGACGGGCCGCTGGTCGGAAGCCGACATGTTCCGAATTTTCCCCCGTCTTGAGGAGCGCGCCGATACCGCGGCCGGCGTGCTTTCAGGCGGCGAGCAGCAGATGCTGACCATGTGCCGGACGCTGATGGGCGATCCAGATCTCGTCATGATCGATGAGCCGACGGAGGGCCTCGCGCCGAAGATGGTCGAGCTGGTGGGGCGGCTGCTCGGTGAAATAGCCGGCCGCGGCATTTCGATTCTGCTCGTCGAGCAGAAGCTCACCATCGCTTTGAAGATAAGCGGCCGGCTTTACGTCATGGGACATGGCCGAATCGTGTTCGCGGGCACGCCGGCGGAATTCGCCGCGAATAAGCAGGTGCGCCAGGAATGGCTGGAAGTGTGAGCGCCGACGTGGTTTCGCACGCGACGCCTGCTCGTCATTTGCCGTTGAAATTGGGCAACCGGCGTTCGGCAGTCGCCTTGACGCCCTCCTTGAAATCTTCTGTACGACGCTGCCAGTCCTGCTCGACAAGTTCGCGCTCGGTAGCGACTTCCACTGCGTCGGCGAGGCCGCGGCGCAATGTCTCGCGGATCGATAGAACCGCGAGTGGCGCGCCCTGTGCGATTTCAGCGGCGAGCGCCCTGGCCGTGGTCCTAACCTCAGCTTCCGAGACGAGCACGTCGGCCAATCCAATGCGATAGGCTTCCTCGCCGGTGATGCGGCGGCCCGTGTAAAACAGGAGCGCCGCCTGCTGCTGGCCAATGAGGCGCGGCAGCGTGGTGGTGAGGCCGAAGCCCGGATGCATGCCGAGGCGTGCGAAATTGGCGGAAAAGCGCGCATCGGGGCAGGTGACGCGGAAGTCCGCCATGACTGCGAGACCCAACCCGCCGCCGATCGCCGCGCCGTGCACGGCGGCGACGATCGGTTTTGCGCCGCGGAAGAGGCGGGCTGCTTCCTTGTAGAGATGTTTGCCGCCCTCAGCGACCGTGCCCGTGTCCGATCGATTGACGAGATCGGCGCCGGCGCAGAACGACTTGCCTTCTGCGGCGAGCACGCTGGCGCGGATGTTCTTGTCCTTGTCCGCGGCCTCGAACGCGGCGGCCAACTCGCGGATCAGGGCATTATCGAAATAATTGAAGGGCGGGCGCCGAATGGTGACGATCTGCACGTGGCCGTCGATATCGACCGTGATGTCCTTGTATGCGGTCATGGCGTTTCCTCGTTGCGTAACAATAGGTCAATGGACCGGGCGCTCGGCGCCCGCGACCGCACGCCGGTCGAACGGGTTCCTGCAAGGTCCGTTTGCGATGCCCGGAGAACGGGAGTCCCGCTGTCGCAGTAATGACAGTCCTCTCACCTCAATCCCAATCCTCTCGCGATGATGCCGCGCAGGATCTCGCGTGTGCCGCCGCGCAGAGAGAAGGACGGCGCATGCAATATCGTATGCGCGAGCACGGCGACGTAGGGATTGTCCGAGCCGCCGTCCGGCTCAACGTCGACGATGAGGCGCAGCGCCTCCACCATGTCCTGTTCCAGCGATGTGCCAAGTTCCTTGACGACTGCGGCCTGCACCGCCGGGTCTTCGCCGCGCTGGAGCATTCCGGCAATCGAGCGCGACATGCGGCGCAGAGTCATGAGATGCGCAATGATGCGGCCGAGGACGATCGCCGAGCGGTCGTCGACTGTCCGCCCGAGCATCTGGAAGCCTTCGAGCAACAGGGTGAAGGTCGAGAGGAAGCGGTCCGGGCCGGAGCGTTCGTAGGATAGCTCGCTCGTCACCTGCTTCCAGCCGTCGCCGAGCTTTCCGAGCAGCGCGCTCTCGGGAAGAAACATGTCATCGAACACCACTTCGTTGAAATGGTGCTGGCCGGAGAGGTCGTAGATCGGACGCACGGCGATCCCTGGCGTCTTCATGTCGACGATGAACTGGCTGACGCCGGAATGACGATCTTCGGTATTCGAATCCGTGCGGCAGAACAGGATCATGTAATGTGCGACATGAGCGCCGGAGGTCCATATCTTCGTGCCGTTGACCTTGAACCCGCCATCGACGGCCTGAGCGCGCGTGCGGGTGGCGGCAAGGTCGGAGCCGGAATCAGGTTCGCTCATGCCGATGCAGAAGTAGCACTCGCCCTTCGCAACCTTCGGCACGAAAAACTGGCGCTGCGCTTCCGTGCCGAAGCGCAGGATAGAGGGTGCCGACTGGCGATCCGCGACCCAGTGCGCGCCCACCGGAGCGCCGGCCGCGAGCATTTCCTCAAGCACGACATAGCGTTCGAGCGCGCTGCGCTCGTGACCGCCGTATTGTTTCGGCCAGGTCATGCCGATCCAGCCTTGTGCGCCCATCTTTCTGGAGAATTCGGGATTGCGGCCGCCCCAGGAGGCCGCGCGTTCATGCGCGCTCATGCCCGCCATTTCGATGTCGAGGAAGGCGCGAACCTTGGCGCGGAGCGTTTCGGTGGATTCGGTGTTCGGCGGCGGCGGAGCGAAATTCAGTTGCGTCATGATCCTCGCTCCTTCAGGCGGTTACTATGTCCGACCAGATTTTCGCGCGCCCGGCGCTGGCGGCGGCGCGGCCAATGACAAGCGCCCAGTCGCTCTCCTTGCCGAATTCGTCGCGCCACGACCACAGGCGTTTGGTGAAGAAATGCAGGATGTGTTCGTGCGTGAACCCGATCGCGCCGTGCGCCTGATGCGCGATGGCGGCGCCGGCGCTGGCTGCGTCGCCGCACCGCGTCTTGCCTGCGGCGATGACGAGTTCGTTCATGTCGCGTTCGGCCGCTTCGGCCGCCATGTCGGCGGCGGCGTTCGCCGCTGCGGAATGAGCGGCGAGCATGGCGAGATTGTGCTGGATGGCCTGGAATTTCGAAATCGGCTTGCCGAACTGGACCCGCTCCTGTGTGTATTGCAGCGTGATGTCGAGAACGCGCGACAGGGCGCCGGCGATCTGTGCCGATCGCATCGCTGCGCCGAATGCGCGCAATGTTCGCGCGTCCGCGCCGCTCGCGGCCGGCGCGACGTCGCGGACGCCGAGATCGCAGTCGAAGATCACGTCGTCGCGGGGCTCCATCGCAAGATTGTGGCCTGGTTCGATGGCGTAGAGTTTTGGGTCAACGAGCGCGACGAACGCCTTTCCATCAACTTCCATCAGGACAGCGATGGCGCAGGCGCTGCGTGCGTAGGGGACGCGCCGGGCGCGGCCGGTCAGACGCCAGCCGTTCGCGCGTTGCGTGAGCATCGGCGCTTGCGCGCCGCTCGCGTGCGCGATGGTGAGCGGCCCGGCCGGAACCGCGAGACCCGCGCCCGCAACAAGCCAACTAGCCAGCAGTGTTTCGGCGAAGGGGACAGGCGCAGCATGGCGCGCGGCGGCGCGCACGGCGACGAGGGCGTCACAGACGCCGAGACCGGAGCCGCCCGCGCTTTCCGGAACAAGCGCGTTGGTCAGTCCGGCTTCCGCCATCTGCGCCCAGAGCGCGGCAGGCCACACGCCTTTCTCGGCGGCGCCGAGCAAATTCTTGTCGCAGGCCTGGCCGAACAATCGCTCGGCCATATCGCGCAATAGATCGGTGGTTTCGCTCATGTCGTCACCCTGGCTGTCCGCGCCAATAGTCCGCGCGACTGAATTAATCGTTCATTTGCCTTTTGCGCCGGGCATGGTGGCGCGCTGGCGAACCCAATCGTCGTCGGTCCAGTCGAGCATTGCGGAAACGCCGGCGCGTGCGCCGGCAAGCCAGCGTTTGCCACCGTCGATCACCACGGTTTCGCCGGTGATGTAGCCGGCCAGATCGGAGGCGAGGAAGGCGCAGAGGTCGGCGAGTTCGTCGTGCGTTCCGTCGCGGCGCAGCGGGACGCCGGCATCGACCTGTCCGGCGCCACCGGTTGGCGTAAGACGCGCGTTCGCCCCCTCCGTCGGGAAGTTGCCAGGCGCGACCGCAACCAAACGAATCCCGCGTGGCCCCCATTCCACGGCGAGACTCTTCGTCATCGCGTCGATGCCGGCCTTCGCCATTGCGGACGGAAGCGTGAAGGCCGCCCCGTGCAGGGCCGAGAGCGTGAGAATCGACAGGACGACGCCCGGGCGCCTCGCCTCAATCCAGCGGCGGCCCGCCGCGATCGTGCAATAGGCTGATCCGTGCAGACAGGTGTTGAGTACGGCGTCGACCGCGCGCGACGACAAGCGATGCGATTGCGCGAGGAAATTACCGGCGGCGTTGTTGACGAGGATGTCGAGCGGCGCAGCCGCGCAGACGCTGTCCATCATCGCCTCGACAGCGTCCGCCGAACGGATGTCGCATTGCCGCACGTCGATGCGGCGACCGAAAGCTTCGGCGAATTCCCTTGCCGTCGCATCGAGAACCTCGAGGCGCCGGCCGCAGATGATCAGGTCCGCGCCGAGTTCGAGATAGCGGCGGCCGATCGCCTTGCCGAGACCCGTGCCGCCTCCCGTGATCAGCGCACGCTTGCCGGAGAGAAGGTCGTTCTCAAAGCCGCGTGTCATTGCGCAGATAGTCCTTCCGCCAAGTTCCGTCCCATGATCTTGTCGGGCGATTTTGGGCGAAAGCGGAATGGGGCGCAAGCGCGGACCATGCCTTCGGCGCCTGCGCTTCGCGCATGGCGCGTCAGCGCACGTTCATTCGCTCATCACGTCGCCGAACAGAACCCACGATCTGCCGTCGAAGCGGGCCATCTGTAGCTGGCGGATGGGCGTGACCTGCTCCGGGCTCGTGTTGATCCTGATGCCCGGCAGCAGCATCGGGATCGAGACGTCGTGCATCGATTGCGCCTGTTTCATCAGATTTGCGCGGGAAACATCGTTGCCCATGCGCTGGAACTCCAGCGCGGCGATCTGACCGAACACGTAGCCGGAGACGTTGAAGCTGTCGTTGATATCGGCCGACGGGTTGTATTTCGACATGAATTCCTTGAACGCCTTCATGTCCGGATCGTCGGCCCATTTCGGATCGGTGGGGTCTTTCATATAGGCGCCGGTGACGACGCCTTTGGCCTGTTCGAGCCCGAGCGGTTTCAGAACGGCGGCGACCGAGTTCGAGACGGTCGGCAGAATGATTTGCGGCGTCCAACCGATCTCCGCCGCCTTCTTCAAGGCCTGGGCCGCGAATTTCGGCGTGCATTCATTGAAAAACACGTCGGCGCCGGCGTTCTTGAACGTAACGATCTGCGAATCAACGGTCGGATCGGTCGTCTCGTAGACCGCTTCGGCGACAATCTGCCCTGCATGATCGCCGAGGCCTTGCTTGAAGCCTTTCAGATAGTCGCGGCCGGCATCGTCGTTGGGTGTGATGATCGCGATCCTGGCGTCGGGCCTGGTTGCGAGGATCCAATGGGCGTAGATTGCGCCTTCCGTCACGTAGCTCGGCTGTGCGCCCGTCGTCCAGGGAAAGTTCCTGGCGTCGTTCCAGCGGCTCGCGCCGCTGAACGGCATGAGCTGCGGCACCTTTCTGGCGTTGAGATACTTCTGCACGGCGATACTGGTCGGCGTGCCGAGCGACCCGACGATTGCGAACACTTCCTCCTGTTCGACCAGCTTGCGCACCTGTTCGACCGTCTTGGGCGGGGAATAGCCGTCATCGAGACTGATCAGCTCGATCTTGCGACCGTTGATCCCGCCCTTGTCGTTGACCATACGGAAAAAGGCGGCCTCGGTCTTGCCGACAACGCTGTAAGCCGAGGCCGGGCCGGAGAACGGCATGGTCTGGCCAATCCGGATCATCGTGTCGGTCACGCCGGGGTCGGCGGCCAGCGCCGGCGCGGCCAGAAGACACGCCAGGGCGAATGGGGCGAGGAGTTTGGTCGTCATGGTTTTCAATCCTGTTCGGCGTGCGCCGTGCGCCCGGCGAGAGGAGGATGTCTCTCGCCGGCCATAGCGTCAGCCCGCGCAGCCTTTGTCATCGCGGACGCAAGACTTTATCCCGGCTTTCCGCCCCTGGGAAAATCGCCGGCGAACGCAATCTCCGTGATCGGTTTGCGCGCGTTCGGCTGTTCAATCGACTGCATCGCTTCCGGCAGAGAGGCCTTGTCGCCCTGCCTGCCGAGCGCAATCGCCGCCTCGACGTGGCAATCGTCGGGAATGTTGAGCTCTTTTCGTGCGCGTTCCGTATCGAAGCCGACCATGGCGTGCGCCGGCCAGCCGAGGATCGAAGCTTCAAGCGCGAGGTATCCCCAGGCTGCGCCAGCATCGAGCGAATGACTGCGCGTCGGAACGTCCGCATCCGCGCCCGGCTGACGCATTGTTTTCTTCGAAACGAGAATCATCAGCACGGAGGCCTGCTTCGCCCAGGACTGGTTGCGTTCGTTGAGCAAGCCCAGAAATCTCTGGAAATCCGCGGATTCGCGTTTCGCATAGAGAAAACGCCACGGCTGCGAATTATAGGAGGACGGCGCCCAGCGGGCCGCTTCGAAGATGCGATGCAGATCGGCGTCCGGCATCGTTTCGCCGGTGAACGCGCGTGGCGACCAGCGGTCGATAAAAAATTGCGAGGCCGGATGATCAGGCTTGCGCGGATTGTCGAATGCCATGTGAACCTCGGGTCGATCGTTGCTTTCGGCGCGGTCCCTTCTCTGCGCCGCGTCCGCTCAGGCGAGGTCGGCGGTGGTGGCCCGGCGTGAGCGGCGGACGGAACAAGGCGCGCTTGCGGTCACGAGTGAACTCGAAGCGTCGGTCCGACGTCCGTCCATCGCGCGACGCGGACCGGGGAAGGCTTGCAGCCTACCGCCCCCTGGTCGGTATCTTGTTGAAGGGCACGTCCTTGTCCACCCTTATATCGCCGGGCAAGCCAAGAACGCGCTCCGCTATGATGTTGCGCATCACCTCGTCGGTTCCGCCGGCTATGCGCATGCCGATCGCGTGGAAAAGCGTCTGGTACAGCTTGCCGGCAGGCGTGGCGTCGTCACGCGAGATCGCGCCCATCTGTCCTTGCAGGTCGAGCGCGTACATGGCGATGTCCTGAGTCATCGGCGCGGCGACCAGCTTTCCGATCGAATTCTCGGGGCCGGGACGCTCGCCGCGCGACAGGGCGGAGATCGCGCGATAGGCCGTATATTTCAGGCCATTCGAACGTGCGGCCCAGGTCGCGAGCTTCGAGCGCACGGCCTTGTCGTCGATGGCGAGCGAGCCGTCGGCGAGTTTTGTCTGCGACGCGAACTCGAAGAACTCCGGCACGCCGGTCGCCAGCCGCGCGCCGATCGAGAATCGTTCGTTCATCAGCGTGGTCAGTGAGACGTTCCATCCGTCGTTTACCTTGCCGAGGCGCTGGCTGTCGGGAATGCGGACGTTGGTGAAATACACCTCGTTGAAGCCGGAATGGCCGCTCGCCTGCTTGATCGGCCGGACCTCGACGCCGGGGCTCTTCATGTCCAGGAAGAACATGGTGAGGCCCTTGTGCTTGGCCACATTCGGGTCGGAGCGGGTGATGAGGATGCCGTAGTCGCAGAAATGCGCGCCGGTCGTCCAGATCTTCTGGCCGTTGATGATCCAGTCGTCGCCATCCCTCTCCGCGCGTGTGCGCAGGCCGGCGAGGTCGGATCCGCCGGCCGGCTCAGAGAACATCTGGCACCACACTTCTTCGCCCGAGGCGAGCGGCGGAAGATAGCGGCGTTTCTGTTCTTCGGTTGCGTAAGCCATCACGGTCGGGCCGCACATGCCCTGGCCGATTGCAAATGGGCCGGACAACGCGCCGTAGACGCCTTCTTCCTGATCCCAGATCACACGCTGAATCGGCGTCGCGCCGCGTCCGCCATATTCCCTGGGCCACGACAGGCAGGCCCAGCCACCATCAGCCTTGCGCTTCTGCCAAATTTTGGCGACGCGCACGATCTGCGCCGTGCGCGCGTCGCGATCCCTGATCTCTTCAGCCGCCGCGAATTCCTGCATGAGGTCGTCAGGTGCGTTGTCCTTCACCCATTTGCGGGCATGGGCGCGATATTCGGCTTCCTGCGGGGTGTCGTCGAAATTCATACTGAACCTCCCGGTTCTCGTTTCTTGAATGTCTCGATCCGTCAAGCCCTGCCCTGCGCCAGGCGTCCATGCCGATCCGCGCTGCGGACGTTTGGCGTGGACGGTCGGGACAGCCCGACCATGACGAGGGATGCGGCGGTCGTCTGCGCCTTACGCTGCGTTGCGCTTGCGCATTTCGTCGATCAGCCTGTTCTCCCAAAACGTGAGCGAGCCGAGCGACAGCGCCAGCAGATTGGAGCGGCGATAGTGCAGGTGGCAGTCGAACTCCCACGTAAAGCCCATGCCGCCATGCACCTGCGTGTTGTTCTTCGCGCAGAGTTGATAGGCCTGCGTTGCGGATACGCGCGCATTGGCGGCGGCTTCGGCGAGTTCGCCGGCGTCGGTCGAGAGCGCCCAGGCGCCGTAGTAGGCGTTGGAGCGCGCGAGGGTCGCCGCCACGTACATGTCGGCCAGCATGTGCTTGATCGCCTGAAACGAGCCGATCGGACGGCCGAAGGCCATGCGGTCGAGCGCGTAATCGCGGCCCATCTCGAGCGCGCGGTCAGCGCCGCCGATCTGCTCGAAGGCGACGAGCACCGCCGCGCGGTCGAGAACTTTTGTGAGCGTCGCCCATCCTTCGCCGGTCGCCCCGAGCGGATCGGCGGCGGCGGCGTTGAAGGTCATCTCGGCGTGATTGCGTGTGGGATCGACAGTCTCTATAGCCTTCGCGCTGACGCCCGCGCCTTTGAGGTCGACGATGTAGAGACCAACGCCGCGCTCGTCGTCGCCGGCCTTTCCGCGCGCAACGACAATCGCGAAGTCGGCGATCTCGCCGTCAGGCACGAGCGTCTTGGTTCCCGTGATCTTGCCGTCACGAGCGGAGACCTTGATCGATCTCGGCGTCGGGTCTCCGATTCCTTCGACCAACGCGAGCGCGCCGATGGCGTCGCCCGAAGCAATCCGCGGCAGCCAGGCCTTCTTCTGCGCGTCCGAGCCCGCAAGCATCAGCAGTTCGGAGGCCAAATAAACTGTGGAGGAATAGGGGACCGGCGCAAGCGCGCGGCCAAGCTCTTCCGCGACGATGCAGAGTTCGAGGCGGCCAGCGCCTGCGCCGCCGAATTCCTCGGGGATGGCGACGCCGATCAGACCCAGGTCGGCCAGTCCTTTCCAGACAGCGCGGTCGAACTTGTGCTTACCTTCGAGGACCGCGCGGACCTCTTTCGTTGTGCATGTCTCTGACAGAAAGCGTCGCGTCTGGTCGCGCAATTGCTTCTGCTCGTCAGAAAAATCGAAATTCATCCCGTCCGCCTCCCTGCGTCCGCTTCGCCCGCCGGCGCTCTTTCGGTTTCTCGACCGGGAGGCGCAAACAAAACTCATTGCAGGGTGTTAGTCAATCGACTAATTAATTGCAAAGCGCTCCGCCAGAGGGCGTGGGGCAAGCGGGGAGACGATGGTGGAAGATCCCGACACCGCCGTGCAGGCGCGGGCGCCGAACACCAAGGACCGGCTGATCGCAGCGGCGCGCGAGATCATGATCGAGCGCAATGCGGTGGAATTCTCGTTGCAGGATGTCGCCGCGCGCTCGGGCCTGAATTCCGCGCTGGTCAAATATCATTTTGGCAACAAGGACGGGCTGCTTCTCGCCTTGCTCGAACGCGACGCGGAACTGTCTCTCAAGCAGGTCGAGCGGCTGGTGGCGCGCGACATGCCGGCGACGGAGAAGCTGCGCATCCATATTTCGGGCATTATAGAAACCTATTTCCGCAAACCGTACATGAACCGGCTCGTGCATCAATTGATCCATGAGCGCGGCGATGAGCCCGCCAACGCCGTGCTGCGTTTCTTCGTCGAACCGCTTGCAGGATTCCAGCGGATGATTCTGGAGCAGGGCGTGATGAGCGGCGAGTTCAAGCGGGTCGATCCCGGCTTTTTCTATCACGCGGTCGGCAGCGCGTGCGACGCGCTGTTCACTTGGCATCCTGAAGCGCGCCGCATCTGGGGCGTCGCCACAATCAGTGACGCGCAACGCCGACTTTACGCCGATTTCGTCGTCGATCTCGTGCTGAACGGCCTCGTGCGTCGCGACTGATACATCAAAAGAGGAAACGCAATGCATCCTTACGTTCATGCGCGCGCACATCCGCACAAGGCCGCGGTGGTGATGGCTGGTTCAGGCAAGATCATCACCTATGGCGAGATTGAAAGCCGCTCCAATCAAGGCGCGCATCTCTTTCGTTCGCTGGGCCTGAAGCGCGGCGACTCAATCGCACTTTACCTGGAGAACCATCCTCGCTATTTCGAAATCTGCTGGGCAGCCCAGCGCGCCGGCCTTTATTACACCTGCATCTCGTCCAGCCTCACCGCCGCGGAGGTCGAGTATATCGTGCGCGATTGCTCGGCGAAGCTATTCATCACGTCGCGCGCCAAAGCAGGCGAAGCGGAGAAGCTTGCCTCGAATATTGCCGACCTCTCCCTGTTCTCGCTTGACGAGTCCTGGGGCGCCTTCGCCTCGTTTGAGGCGGCGCGAGCGAAAATGCCGGAAACGCGGATCGCCGACGAGTCGCCGGGCGCCGATATGCTGTATTCCTCCGGTACGACGGGCCGTCCGAAGGGCATCAAGATAGCGCTGAAGGACGAGCCGATCGATGCGGCCAATTCGTTGACGCAACTTGCCGGCGGCCTTTTCGGATTCAACAGTGAGACGGTCTATCTTTCGCCGGCGCCGCTCTATCATGCCGCGCCATTGCGCTGGTGCATGACGACGCACCGCCTCGGCGGAACAGTGATCGTGATGGAGAAGTTCGATCCGGAATTCGCGCTGCGATTGATCGAACAGTACAAGGTGACGGCGTCGCAATGGGTGCCGACGCATTTCATCCGCATGCTGAAACTTCCGCCTGAAACGCGGGCTAAATATGATGTTGCCTCGCTGACATGTGCAATTCACGCTGCCGCGCCGTGCCCTGTGCAAACCAAACAGGCGATGATCGAATGGTGGGGGCCGGTCCTCAAGGAATATTACGCGGGCAGCGAGGGTAACGGGTTTTGCTATATTTCGTCCGAGGAATGGCTGAAAAAGCCTGGGTCCGTCGGCACTGCGAAGATCGGCAAACTCCGGATTTGCGATGAAGATGGAGACGAGGTCGCGACCGGCGTCGACGGCACGGTCTATTTCGCCGAAGGCAATGAGTTCGTCTATCACAACGATCCCGAGAAGACCGCGCAGTCCAAAAACAAGCATGGCTGGACGACGCTCGGCGACGTTGGACATGTCGATCAGGATGGCTATCTGTTCCTGACTGACCGCAAGGCGTTCATGATCATTTCTGGGGGCGTAAATATCTATCCGCAGGAACTTGAAAACCTGCTCGTCACCCATCCGAAGGTCGCCGACGCGGCCGTGGTCGGCGCGCCGGACGAGGAGATGGGTGAGAAGGTCGTGGCGGTCATCCAGCCCATGAACTGGGCCGACGCCGGGCAGGCGCTGAAGGATGAACTGATGGCGTTTGCGCGGGTGAACATATCCCACATCAAGGCGCCGAAGCAGATCGATTTCATGGAGGAACTGCCGCGCCATCAGACCGGGAAGCTCTACAAGCGTATCGTGCGCGACGCATACTGGGGGAAAAAGTCGACGATCGTGTGAGAAGGCGAACGATCGGATGGAGGGGCCGCAAAATGGATTTTGGGGAACTTGTTCAGACTCGCAGGAGCGTGCGCGGCTTCAAAAAGCAGCCGGTGCCGCGTGCGACGATCGACGAGATCATCGCGCTCGCCAAGCGCGCGCCCTCGTCGATGAACACACAGCCCTGGCATGTGCATGTGCTGGCAGGCGCGCCGCTGGAGGTGCTGCGCCGGCGCAATATGGAGGCCATGGTTGGCGGCGCCAAGCCGAACCGCGACATCGCCATCCATGGCGAATACGAGGGGGTGCATCGTGAACGGCAGGTCGACATCGCCAAGAAGCTGTTCGCCGCCATGGGTATCGCGCGCGACGACAAGCCAATGCGGACGGACTGGGTGCTGCGCGGCTTCCGGCAGTTCGACGCGCCGGTGTCGCTGGTGCTGACGTATGATCGCAGGCTCGATCCCGGCGCCGTCTGCCATTTCGATCTTGGCGCGCTGTGCTACGGCATCGTGATGGCGGCGTGGGATCGCGGACTGGGCACCGTCATCAACGGCCAGGGAATCATGCGCTCGGACATCGTTAGGGAGGTCGCAGACATTCCAGAGGACGAGGCGATCATGACCTGTGTCGCGATGGGGTATCCGGACGAATCCTTTCCAGCCAATGCGGTGCGTTCCGACCGCGAGCCCAACGAAAGCTTCGTGCGTTATATTGGTTTCGACGACGCGTGATGCGTCGGACGACGGACGTCTACGATCCGATTGTGACGCCGCCGTCGGCGACAAGGATCTGGCCAGTCATGAAGCTTGCGGCTTTCGAGGCGAGGAAAGCGACGATGCCGCCGATCTCGTCTGGTTCGCCGATTCTGCGCAGCGGGCTCGTGCGTGTGCGCTTCTCGAGATATTCGGGATTTTCCCACAAGGCGCGGGCGAAATCGGTTTTTACCAATCCCGGCGCGATACAATTGGCGCGTACGTTCCTTGGACCCCATTCGACCGCGAGATTGCGGGCCAGCGCGAAGTCGGCGGCTTTGGAGATGCCATAGACGCCCAATGCATCGGTGCCTCGAATTCCGCCGATCGACGAAACGATGACGATCGAGCCGCCGCCCTGTTTCGACATTTGCGGGGCGACGAGATTGGCGAGCCAGATGTTGCTCTTGACGTTGGAGTTCATCACCTTGTCGAACGCTTCATCCGGCATTTCGCTGAGTGGACCGTAAACCGGGTTGACGGCGGCATTGCAGACCATCGTGTCGATGCGCCCGTATTTCTCGAGCGTTCCGGCGACGAGCGCCTCGACCTCGTTTTTGCGTGAAATGTTGCAGGGGATGACGGTCGCTTCGCCGCCTTTCGCGCGGATTCCGGCCGCTGCATCCTCGCAGGCGTCGGCCTTACGGCTGGATACGACAACTTTCGCGCCCATCTGCGCCATGATCTCAGCCGCCGCGCGACCGATGCCGCGTGAAGAGCCGGTGATGATGGCGACCTGGCCGGTGAGATCGAAGGGGTGGGTCATATCGGATCCCTCAAAATCGGTTGCCGCCTTTGCGAGTCGGGGAAAATCGCCTTCGGCGGTTTCCCCTGAGCAAAGCAATCCATCGCCGGGGTCCGAGGATGGATTGCTTCGTCGTCGCGTACCTTGTGATGACGGGAGATTCGGCGACCGTCCGACTTACGCCGCGATCAAACCGCCCATGTTGGAAAGTCTGGTCAGGTGATGGTCGCCATCGCCGTACATCATGTCGATCATCGTGTTGCGCTTGAAATAATGACCGACCGCCAGTTCGTAGGTGACGCCGACGCCGCCGTGCAATTGCACGGATTGCTGACCGACGAAGCGAACGGACTTGCCGATCTGCACCTTGGCCGCAGACATGGCGCGCGCCCGTTCCCTGGCGTCGATTTCGGCCGCCATCATGGTCGCGTACATGGTGATCGAGCGGGCCTGCTCGACCATCACGAACATTTCGACCGCGCGGTGCTGCAGCGCCTGAAACGAACCAATCGTGACGCCGAACTGTTTGCGCGTCTTGAGATACTCGACCGTTTGCCGGTGCGATTCCGCCATCCCGCCGACTGCTTCCGCACACAGGGCCGCGATCGCCTCGTCGGTCACGCGCTCGATCGCGTCGATCGCGTCGCCGGGCTGGCCCAGCACATGGGCGGCCTCGACCTTGACGTCGGCGAACGATACCTCGGCCGAGCGCGTGGCGTCCTGGTTCGAGTAGCCGCGGCGCGTGACGCCGGGCGCCTTTGCGTCGATCAGGAACAGGCCGATGCCAGAACGGTCGCGCGTCGCGCCGGAGACGCGGGCGCTGACGATGAGAAAATCCGCGGAATCGCCGTTGAGCACGAGCGACTTTTCGCCGTTCAGCACATAGCCGTCGCCGTCCTTTGTCGCTTTCGTCTCGACATGCGCAAGATTGTAGCGGGCCAGACGCTCGCCGTGGGCGAATGCAAATATCTTCTCGCCGCCGGCGATCATGGGAACGAAGGTCGCGCGCTGCGCGGCGCTGGCGGCATGACGCAGAAGGCCGCCGGACAGAACGACAGTGGCGAAATAAGGTTCGACCACCAGCCCACGCCCGAATGATTCCATCACGATCATCGTTTCCACCGGGCCGCCGCCAAAACCGCCGTCGGCTTCGGCGAATGGCAAGGCGAGCAGGCCAAGTTCTGCGAACTGGCTCCAGATGTCCGTGCTGTAGCCGTTCTCTCCCTTGAGATAGGCCTTGCGTTGCTCGAAATCATATTTGTCGGCGATCAGGCGATCGACCGAATCCTTGAGCATGCGCTGTTCTTCGTTGAGATCGAAATCCATCTTCTTTGTCCCGCGATAATCTGTTCGATGAGAGCGTCAGAGCCCGAGAATCGCCTTGGCGATGATGTTCTTCTGAATCTCGTTCGAGCCGCCGTAGATCGACACCTTGCGGTAGTTGAAATAGGTCGGCGCGAACGGGGAGGCCCATTCGGGGCCGGCCGGCGGTTCGTTCCAGCCGTGATCCTCGCTCTCGGCGCGGAAGGGCGCGACATAGGGGCCAGCGACCTCGAGCGCGAGCTCGGTGATCGCCTGCTGGATTTCCGAACCCTTGATCTTGAGGATCGAGGAGGCGGGGTCGGGCTTGCCCTTCTCGCGGTTGCGCTCAGCCGCCACAACGCGCAATTGCGTCATTTCGAGCGCCTTGAGTTCGACCTCGATCGCGGCGAGCTTTTCACGAAAACGCGGGTTCTCGATGAGCGGCGTATCGCCGTCGCGCTCTTCGGCGGCGAGCTGCTTCAGCCGGCGGATGCGTTCCTTCGATGCGCCGACGCGGGCAATGCCGACGCGCTCGTTGCCGAGCAGGAACTTGGCGTAATCCCAGCCCTTGTTCTCCTCGCCGACCAGATTTTCCGCGGGTACGCGCACGTCGTCGAAGAAAACCTCGTTCACCTCGAATCCGCCGTCGATCGTCTGGATCGGGCGCACCGTGATGCCGCTGGTCTTCATGTCGATCAGCAGGAACGAGATGCCCTGCTGCTTCTTGGCAGCCGGATCAGTGCGCACGAGCGTGAAGATCATGTCGCCGTGCTGGCCGAGCGTCGTCCATGTCTTCTGTCCGTTGACGATGTAGAAATCGCCGTCCTTCCTTGCGGTCGTCTTGAGACCGGCGAGATCGGAGCCGGCGCCGGGCTCGGAGAAGCCCTGCGACCACCACGTATCGAGATTGGCGATCGCGGGCAGGTACTTCTTTTTCTGCTCCTCATTGCCGAAGGTGTAGATGACCGGGCCGACCATGCTCGTGCCGAAAGCGAGCATCTGCGGCGAGGGCGCAAGCATCTGCTCTTCAAGAAAGATATATTGCTGCACGGGCGTCCAGCCGGCGCCGCCATATTGCACCGGCCAATGCGGAACGGCCCAGCCCTTCTTGTTGAGGATGCGCGTCCAGCGGACGAGATCGTCCTTGCTGGGGTGCAGCCCGGAAACCAGCTTGTCGCGGATGTCCTGCGGCAGGTTCTCTTTGAAGAAGGTCCGCACTTCATCGCGAAACGCGTTTTCTTCAGGCGTGAAACTGAGATCCATGGTCGGCCTCTGTCAGATTGACTCGAATTGAGGGAAGCATTGCATCTTTTCGCAGCGCAACACTACCACCGCGCCGAATGAAGCGGCTGCGCGCTGCTTTCGTTCTGCGAAACGTGCTGCGAAGGTTCCGTTCCTGTACTCCCTGAGCCGCGCCGCCGTCCCAATTTGCCGCACGGCTCAGCGGCAGAACGCCCGCAGTCGCGCAAATGTCCGACAATCTTGCAGCGCAAGTTTACACTTTTGTGTTTGACCGAGACGCTAGTTTGTGATGGATTTCGAGTCAACGAAAACACGCTGTTGCGAAGCGGGGAGCTTCGCTTGTGCGAAGTGCGTTTCGGATTGCGAAACAGGCGTCGGGCAAGAACGCCGGACAACAATCGACCAGGGATGGACAGCCGGATGGGTGGAGTGGAGCAAGCGCGCGGCCGTAATGACAGCGGCGCGCGGCGATCATGCAGGCTCGCTTGCGAGGTCCATCAGTCACGGAGATCATGGCATCTGCCAGCGGCGCGACGGGGGCGGCGATGAGCGGAGCCTCGCAGAATGGAGCGCCGCTGCTCGAGGTGCGTGACGTCGCCGTGCGGTTCGAGGGCATTGTCGCGCTGGACGGTGTATCCTTTACTCTTCGGAAGGGGCAGGTTCTCGGACTGATCGGTCCAAACGGCGCAGGCAAGACGACGATGTTCAATTGCCTGAGCCGGCTGTACACACCGACCTCGGGCGACGTGCTGTTTGAGGGCAAGAGCATCCTCGGTAGACCCGCGCATGAGATGGCGGCGATCGGCATCGGCCGAACCTTCCAGAATGTCGCATTGTTTTCGCGGCTCACCGTGCGCGAGAACGTCCTGATCGGCGGCCATTCGCACACGAGCAGCAATTTCGTCGGCGATTCGCTGCGTCTGCCCGGTTCACGCCACACAGAATCGCAACTCGAATCGACCGCGCAGGAATTGATCGACTATCTCGATCTCAACGATGTCGCCGACCGGCCAGTGGCAGGACTGCCATTCGGCACACAGAAGCGGGTCGAACTGGCGCGCGCATTGTCGGCGCGGCCGAAGCTGCTGTTGCTGGACGAACCCGCAGGCGGCCTCAACCACGACGAATTGCATGAACTTGGCCGTCTTGTGCGGCAGATTCGCGACGACCGCGACGTCACCGTGCTGCTGGTCGAGCATCACATGGGTCTCGTGATGTCGATCTCCGACAACGTCGTTGCGCTCAATTTCGGCAAGAAGATTGCAGAAGGGCCGCCGGACGCCGTGCGCAAGGATCCCGAATTGATCCGCGCCTATCTTGGCGGAGACGCGGCATGAGCAAGCTTCTGGAAGTTAAGGATCTGAGGGCGTCCTACGGCGCTGTGCGCGTGCTGCACGGGCTGGCGTTCAGTCTCGACGAAGGCGGCGTCACGACGCTGCTCGGCGCCAATGGCGCGGGCAAGACGACGGCGCTCCGGGCGCTTTGCGGCATGGTGAAATGCTCCGGCGAAATCCTGTTCGAGGGCAAGAATCTCGTCGGTCGCTCGACCGAAGATATCGCACGGCTCGGCGTGGCCCATGTGCCTGAGGGCCGCGGCACCTTCACGAGCATGACGGTGGAGGAGAACCTGCATCTCGGCGCCATCAGCCGCAGTGACAAGGGCAATATCCAGAAAGACATCGACAAGATGTACGACCACTTCCCGCGGCTGCGGCAACGTCGCACGCAGCAGGCAGGCACGTTGTCGGGCGGCGAGCAGCAGATGCTGGCGATCGCGCGCGCGCTCATGCTGCGCCCGCGGCTGATGCTGCTCGACGAGCCGTCGTTCGGTCTCGCGCCGCTGGTCGTGAAGGAGATGTTCGAAATTCTGTCCGTTCTCAATCGCGAGGACAAGGCCTCGATGTTGATTGTCGAACAGAACGCCGCGCTCGCGCTCGGCATCGCCGACGAGGCCTATCTTCTCGAAACCGGATCGATCGTGATGTCAGGGCCGGCCAAGCAGATCGGCGCCGACGAGAATGTCCGCCGTTCCTACCTCGGCTACTAGGAGTCGTTGGCGATGGAGCTTTTCACGCAACAGGTTCTCGCGGGAATCGCGACCGGCGCGATCTACGCCTGCATGGCGCTCGCAGTGGTCATGATTTACCAGGCGATCAATCACCTCAATTTCGCGCAGGGCGAAATGGCGATGTTCTCGACGTTCATCGCCTGGCAATTTCTGGAATGGGGCTTGCCCTACTGGCTCGCCTTCATCCTGACCGTGATCGTCTCGTTCGTCGCTGGCGTGGCGATCGAGCGCGTCGTGTTCAAGCCGATCGAAAATGCGCCGGTGCTCAGCCACGTCGTGATCTTCATCGCGCTCTATTCGGTCATCAATTCGGCGGCCGGTTTCATCTGGGACTTCACGGTGAAGAGCTTTCCCTCGCCGTTCGGTTCCTCGCCGCTGTTCGGATCAAGCCTGATTTCGGCGCATCAGGGCGGCATGGTGGCGGTGACGCTGGCGCTGTTGTTGCTGCTCTACATGTTCTTCAGCTACACGCGCGTTGGCCTTGCGATGCGCGCGGCCGCCGCAAATCCGGCCTCGGCGCGGCTGGTCGGCATCCGCGTTTCCTGGATGACTGCTCTCGGCTGGGGCATGGCGGCCGCGCTCGGCTCGATTGCCGGCATGCTGATCGCGCCGGTTGTCTTTCTCGAGCCGAACATGATGATCTCGATCCTGCTCTACGGCTTCGCGGGCGCCGTGCTCGGCGGTCTCACCAGCCCCGGCGGCGCCGTGCTCGGCGGCTTCGCGGTCGGCGTGATCGAGAATCTCGCGGGCACCTATATCCCCGTCGTCGGCAGCGAGCTCAAACTGCCCATCGCCCTCGTCGTCATCGTCGTGGTGCTCGTCTTCAAGCCGGCCGGCCTGTTCGGTCGGGTCGTCGTTTCGCGAGTCTGACATGTCTGTACAGAAAGAAACCGTCGCTCATCACGACATCGGCGAGTCTCCCGAAGGCGCGCAGCGGGCCATTGCGCGGCCGGCTGCGCCAGGGGCGAAGACGAGCGTGCAGACACGGCACATCCTGTTCGTCGCGCTGCTGGCTCTGGCGCTGTTCATCCCTGCGTTCACGAAAAATTTCGTGGTGTTCCAACTCACGCAGACGATGGTCTACGCCATCGCGATCGTCGGCCTCAATCTGCTGACGGGGTTCAACGGTCAGTTCTCGCTCGGCCATTCGGCCTTCTATGCGGTCGGCGCCTACACGGCGGCGATCATGATGGAGCAGATGGGCGTGAGCTACGTCTGGACGCTGCCGGCCGCGGGCATTTTATGCTTCATTCTGGGGTTCCTGTTCGGCCTGCCGGCGCTTCGGCTCGAAGGAGTCTATCTCGCGCTTGCAACCTTCGCTCTCGCTGCTGCGACGCCGCAGATTCTGAAACTGTCGCCGCTCGAACAATGGACCGGCGGCGTGCAGGGCATCGTCATCACCAAACCGGACGCGCCGTTCGGGCTTCCGCTCAATCAGGATCAATGGCTTTATTATTTCACGCTGATCGTAGGCCTGATCCTGTATCTGGCCGCGCGCAATCTCGTAACGAGCCGGACGGGCCGGGCGCTGATGGCGATCCGCGACAATCCGATCGCCGCACGCTCGATGGGCGTTAACACCTCGCTCTACAAGGCGAGCGCGTTTGGGCTCAGCGCCCTCTACACAGGCGTCGCCGGCGCGCTCGGCGCGATCATTGTGCAATTCGTCGCGCCGGACTCGTTCACGCTCACGCTGTCGATCGGATTCCTTGTTGGCCTGGTCGTGGGCGGCGTCGGCTGGCTGCCTGGCGCGCTGTTTGGTGGAGCTTTCCTCCTGTTCGTTCCAAACATAGCGGAAAATATCTCCAAGGGGCTGTCCGGCGCGGTTTATGGACTGCTGCTGATCCTGCTGATCTACGTCATGCCGTCCGGCGTCGCCGGGTTCCTGCAGATGATCGTCAGCAAAGCGAGAGGCGGCGCGAAATAGGCGTCAGACCGCGCGCCACACGGCGGAGATCACGATGTTCCGCACCTATCGCATCGCCGTCATTCCAGGCGACGGCATAGGCAAGGAGACGACGCCGGAAGGCGTGCGCGTTCTGGAAGCGGCTGCGAAGCGGCATGGGTTCGCGCTGCAGCAGGACTGGTTCGATTTCTCGTCCTACGACTATTACGCCAGGCATGGCCGCATGCTGCCGGAGGACTGGAAGGAGAGAATTGGCGGCCATGACGCGATTTTCTTCGGAGCTGTCGGGTTGCCCGAGAAAATTCCGGATCATATCTCGCTGTGGAGTTCGCTGCTGCTGTTTCGTCGCGAATTTGACCAGTTTGTGAACCTGCGGCCTGTGAAGCTGATGCCGGGCGTGCCGTCGCCGCTCGCAAACCGCAAGCCCGGCGACATCGACTTCTACGTCGTGCGAGAAAATACCGAGGGCGAATATTCCTCGATCGGCGGACGAATGTTCGGCGGGACCGAGCGCGAATTCGTCGTGCAGGAGTCGGTGATGACGCGCACGGGCGTCGACCGCATCCTCAAATTCGCCTTCGAGCTCGCGCAACGCCGACCAAAAAAACATCTGACGTCCGCGACGAAATCGAACGGCATCTCCATCACCATGCCATATTGGGACGAGCGCGTCGTCGAGATGGCGGAAGACTATCCGGACGTGAGATGGGACAAGTACCACATCGATATCCTCACTGCGCATTTCGTGCTTCATCCCGACTGGTTCGATGTCGTGGTGGCGTCGAACCTGTTTGGCGACATCCTGTCGGATCTCGGCCCCGCCTGCACCGGCACGATCGGGATCGCGCCGTCGGGCAATATCAATCCAGCAGGAGTGTTTCCGTCGCTGTTCGAGCCGGTACACGGCTCGGCGCCGGATATTGCGGGACAGGGGATCGCCAATCCGATCGGGCAGATCTGGTCGGGCGCCATGATGCTCGATCATCTGGGCGAGCGGGAGGCGGCTGCGGAAATCGTCTCGGCGATCGAGCGCACGCTGTCGGAGCGCACGCTGCGCACGCGCGATCTTGGCGGCAATGCAGACACCAGGACTTGCGGCGCCGCAATCGCCGACGCGCTGGGTTAGCGAAACCGGTCCTGGTGGACGAGCGCCCAGACGTATGCCGCGACGGCATCCACGTCCGCTGGTTCAAGGTCGCCATCCTGACCGGGGACGACGGCCATGTTGTGCATGATGGTCGCCTTGATCATCGCAAGACTGTCGCCCCAGATCAGACTGCCGACGGTCAGGTCGTTGCCGTTGCCTGTTCCCTTCGCGTCCCATCCGTGACAATTGCTGCATTTTCCGTTTGCTTCCTCTCCATGGAAAATGCGGTCGCCGCGCAGCACCTGTTCGCGCGTGACGCCGGCGGGCACGGGCAGCGAATTCGAGGCTGGACGCATGGGGTCCGCGCTGGCGGCGACAGTCTGGGAAACGAGCAATGCCAATGCGAATGCAGCGGCCTCTTTACGGGATATCATTGATGAACGCGCCTCCAGCAATGCCCTCATCGCAGCCCAACAGCGCGAGCGACCTTGCGCCGCCGGTCCGGGGAAATCAATCGTCGGCCGGCGCCGTCCTGCGCCGACGCCCCGTCGCGTTGCGTTGCAAAAAGGCGGACGTGCAGCCCCACGAGGCGGCGATCGCGCGATGAACGACGATCTTGTGATCCGTATCGAGAGCGGGATTGCCGAAATCACGCTCAACCGTCCGGCGCAGCGCAATGCCCTGACGTTCTCGATGTACGAGCATCTGCGCGCGTTCTGCGAAATGGCGACGCAAGACGCCTCGTTGCGCGCCATCATCCTCACCGGCGCAGGAGACAAGGCGTTTGCGGCGGGCACGGACATTTCGGAATTCCACGCGGTCCAGACCGCTGCGGATGGACTCGCCTACGAGGCCAGGATCGAGCGTGTGCTTGCCGCGTTTGAATCCCTCGCCATTCCGACCATTGCGGCGATTTCAGGCGCCTGCACCGGCGGCGGCGCGGCGATTGCTGCGTGCTGCGATCTGAGGATCGGGACTGCATCGACGAAATTCGGCTTTCCGATCGCGCGTACGCTCGGCAATTGCCTGTCGATCGCCAATTACGCGCGGCTGTCGTCCTTGCTCGGCGCAGCGCGCGTGAAAGACTTGATCTTCACGGCGCGCCTTATGGATGCGCAGGAGGCGCTATCGCTCGGACTGCTGACGGAAGTCGTCGTCGATCATGCGCGGCTGATGCATCGTGCGCGCGAACTCGCGGCGACGGTCGCGGCGCAGGCGCCGCTCACCCTGCGCGCGACAAAGGAAGCATTGCGGCGCATCCACGCGGCGCAAGCGCTGCCTGCGGATGACGATCTTGTCGCGCTTTGCTATGGCTCCGCCGACTTTCGCGAGGGCATAGCGGCATTCCTCGGCAAGCGCCCGCCGAACTGGGAGGGGCGCTGACGCGACGCGCGCCGGAATTGATGCGCTCCTGCGGCAAGGCGCTATTTTCCCGTTGTCACGATGATCTTGCCGAGGTGCGCCGAGCTTTCCATCAGCTCGTGCGCCGCGCGCGTCTGCTCCATCGGAAAGGTCGCGTGAACCAGCGGCTTCACCGCGCCGCTGTCGAGCAGCGGCCAGACCTTTTCGCGCAATTGCGCGGCGACGGCCGCCTTTTGAGCCAGTGTGCGCGGGCGCAGCGTGGAGCCGGTGAGGGTGAGGCGCTTCACCATGACCGGCGTCCAGTTCAGCTTCTCGACCATCGGTCCCTGCAGGAAGGCGATCTGCACCAGGCGGCCGTCCAGCGCAAGGATCGAGATGTTCCTTGGGATATAGGGGCCGCCGACCATGTCGAGGATCACGTCGACGCCGCGCTTGCCGGTGATCGCCAGTACTTCGGGCACGAAATCCTGCGTCCGGTAATTTATGGCGTGATCGGCGCCGAGGGTGCGGCAGAAGGCGCATTTTTCCGGCGAACCGGCCGTGGCGATCACAGTCGCGCCGAAACGTTTGGCGAGCTGGATCGCCGTCGAGCCGATGCCGGACGAACCGCCGTGGACGAGAAAAGTCTCGCCCGCGACGAGGCGACCTCTCGTGAAGACGTTATCGAAGACCGTGAAGTAGGTTTCTGGCACGCCGGCGGCCTCGATCTGGCCGAGCGCCTTGGGCTTCGGCAGGCAGAGCGACGCCTCGGCGAGCGCATATTCGGCGTAGCCGCCGGAACCGACGAGCGCACAGACATCATCGCCGACAGAGAGGCCCGTCACGCCCCCGCCGAGCGCGACGATGCGGCCGGCGACCTCGAGGCCGGGCACATTCGTTTCGCCGGGCGGAGGCGGATAGAGACCCTGGCGCTGGATGCAGTCGGGGCGATTGACGCCGAAGGCCGCGACCTCGACCAGGACTTTGCCCGGGCCGGGAGCGGGCGTATCAGCCTCGGTCAGGCGGACCACGTCCGGGCCGCCGGCGCCATCGAAGACGACCTGACGCATTTTGGCGGGCAGGGCTGCCATGATCTTCCTCCGTGTATCTTTCCCTGATTTAGGAGATCGCCGGCGCGGCGGCAATCGGGTCGCCGCTTGCCATCGCGTTCCCGCGCTCCAGCTTTATACGCGGCGCTCCGATGCGTGGCGCCGCATGGGAGAAAAACATGATCCGCGTTTCAGTCTTTTATCCGGCCAACGGGCAGGAAGCCTTCGACCACGGGTACTATTTCGGGAACCATTACAAGCTGGTGTGCGACCGTCTGAAACCGGAAGGAATGGTCAGCGCGCAATTCGACCGCGGAATGGCCGATGGGAACGGCGGAAATCCGCCATTTCACGCGATCGCGCATCTCGTGTTCCCGGCAGTGGCCGACTTCCAGAACGCCATGAGTCGCCACGGGGCCGAGATCATGGGCGACATTCCAAATTACACTGAAATAGCGCCGGTCATCCAGGTGAACGAAATCGCCGCGGGCTGATCGACAGCAGGCGCCGGCGCAGTCGAAAGGCGCCGGCGCTCCCGGCTTGATCCGCTGTGGGCATCGCGATTCCGCGATTTCCGCGAATCATCCGCGCCTTTATGGTGTGCGAGTCGAAAATACGGAGGCGTCACGGGGCGGGCGTCATAGCCGCAGGCACAACCAGGCGAGACGCGATGAATCCGGCAGCGAACGCTCAGGATCGGCACATGCCGCATCTGCTTTCCGTCATCGGCGGCATGGCGTTGGTCGCAGCAATCGTCATCGCCGGCTGGGGAGGCTGGTTCGCGGCGAGCATCGGCGGCGTCTGCGCGGGGGGCGGCCTTGCTCTCTTGTCGCCGGAACGGCGCTCGTCGAACGCGACTGCCTCGCGCGCCTTGTTCGACGCCGCTGTCGTGGCGGCTTACGGCCTGCTTTGCAATCCAGAGGGCATATTGTGGCGGACGCCCGGGGCGTGGCGGGATCTGTTCGCTTTCACGTCGGTCGGCGCGTCCTGCGCCGCCGGGCTTTATGTCGGGTCGTTCCTGATCATCATGGCCTATTCCGGTCGCCGCCCGGGCGCGCCGGCTGCGGTCGCGCTGGCGCTGATTCCTTTTCTGTTCTGCATATTCGTCGCGCTCGGCTCCGGTCTGCCGCTCGACCTCGGACGCATCGCACTCTTTGGCGCGCAGGTCGACCCCTCCTACGAGGCCGCGATTGGACGCGCGCTGGTTCTGTTCGTCCTCAATGAAGCGATCATCGCCGGGGCGTTGATCGCTCTGGGGCGGGCGTCGCAGGGCGACCCCAGGCTGCATGCGACGCTATTCTTGGCCGCGCTGTTCGCTGCGATCACGCCGGTCATCGCCGCTTTCGGATCAACGGCATGGGCGCAGTCGCTGTCTCCGGCCGCGGGCGTTCTGTTCACGGCGGCGACGGCGGCGCTGGCTCAGGCAGGCCTGTGGGGAGAAACCTATCTCGTCACGCAGACGATCGCCAATCTGTTGCGCGGCTGTCCGCCGATCGAACCGGCCGTGCGCAAGCCCTGGTCGTCTGGCGCCGCGAAAGGCGCTGTCTACGGTTTTCTGTTCATTGGCCTCGTCGGCGCGGCGGGCGCGTTCATAGAAAGCAAACCGCTGTTCAACGGTTTTGTCGCCACCGGCGTATTCGGGGCGGCGATCGCCGGCGCCGTGCTCTATCCGCTGGCGCGCACCATTCTCGAAAGCACGGATTCGACGCCGCCGTTCCATCTGCGATTCAGCCGGGAGTTGCGGCGGCCGGCAAATTATCTGCGCGGGCTCCCTGTCGGCGCAGCGATCTGGCTTGGCGCCGAGGCAGGCGTTTCGGGATGGTCGGGCGGCGATCGCTTTCTCTATGGCGCCATCGCCGGCGCCGCGGCCTATGCGGGGGTGGACGTCCTCACCGACATAGCGCCGCTGCTGACGGGGCGGCGACGCCATCTGTCGAGTTGGCGCATCTATCTGTTCGGGGCGGCGCTCGGCGGCGTCGTCGGCGGCGCGGTCGGCTGGTATTTCGATGCGGCGCAACTCGCTGTCGTGCATGAAAAATTCTACGCATATACCGCTATCTTCTATCCGCACTGGAACCGAGCGGTCGGCGACTACAACATCACGCCGCTTTTCTCGAAATGGGGCGCAACCAGCCTGGGCCCGACGCAGGGCGCGGTGAAGCTGTTCTATCTCGAAAGCCTGTCGGGCGTGATCCAGTGGATTTTCGCCGCGCCTCTGTTCTCTATCAACCTGTTCTTCCTGACGGCGTTGGTCAAACGCGACCTGAAACCGCTGCGCGCGCTGTTCAGCGAAGAAGGCGTGCGTGCGCTTGTCGACAACGCCATACTCGTGCTGCGCTGGGGTCTGTGGATGGCGCCGATCATCTACACGTTCCTCAAGGCGGTCGGGGAGCCCGCCTGGTACAATCAGGACGGCTTGATCCGCACGGGCGTCGCCACGCTGGTCGCGACGACGCAGCCGCACCAGGCCTTCGTCGACTGGAGCCTGTCGATCTTCACCGCGCTGCTCGCCTACGACTGGCTGCGCGTCCTGATCTGGTTCGACCATATGGGCCTGCGCGTTGCGACACTGGTCAATCTGTCGTTCGTCGGCGGCGACGTGCTGGACGAAAAGGCCGCGCGATTCCTCGGCAAGGCTCAGGTCAGCCGCGCTATTCCCGAAGGGCTCCGCCGGTTCGGCACCTGGGCGCCTCTGCTGCTGCCCTTCTACATTCCGAAAGGCGCCAATTGGGACAGCGCCTGGACAGGCGCGGAAAAGCTCCATGCTGCGAGCCAGCCGGCGCTGACGCTGCTGCTTGGATATTCCGTCGTCGCGGCGATCGCCGCGATCGTGCTGGCGTGGCTGGCTTTGCGCCGCCTGTCGGCCGCCATGCGCCGCCTGGCGAGCGAGGGCACCGGGATTGCCGGCCTCGCCGGCTCAAAGCCGTTTGTCCTAACCAACGGCTATCTCACAAGCGAATGGTATGATGACGGGCAGAGCGTCAGCATCGTCGAGCGCGCGGCGCGCAATGGCACGCCGATCGACGCCACGCGCCGCCCGGATGATCCGGCGCAAGCGCGCGGCAAGTTCATCTATTTCCGGGAGGGGGACGGCGAACTCTGGTCGCTCGGGAACGCGCCCTGTCCCGGCGGCGAGGAGACGCGCCTGCAGCGGCTGTCGCCAACGCAATTGTTTCTGACGCGGACACGAGCCGGCATTCGCGTCGAGGCGACGATCGAGGTCGTGCAAGGCGAGGCGGTGGAGGTGACGCGCCTCAAGCTCGTCAATCTCGAACAGCGGCCGCGCCGGCTCGTCGTTGCGACCCTGCGGGAATGGGTGGTCAACGAGACGGGGGTCGAGCGGCGTGACGCCGCCTATAACGCCATTCACGTCGGCACATGGTTCCTGCGCGAGCCGTCGGCGATCATCGCGCAGAACAGGCTGTTGAAGACCGAGCGCGCCAGACAGTCGCAGCGTCGCATGTCGTCGGAAGTGGCGTTCCATGCCGCCGGCGCCGGAGCGACCGGCGATATCCGGCTGCTCGGCTACGAGGATATGAAATCGCGCTTCTTTGGTCTTGGATCGGTCGCCGATCCGGGGTCGTTGATGGAGTGTACGCCGCCGCGCGGCGTCGACGATGAAGGGCTGCTCTACGGATTCGAGCCATGCGCCAGCCTGCGCTACGAAGTGCGCATTGCGCCGGAGAGCACGACCGAGATCGTGCTGGTCGACGGATGGGCGACGAATTTCGCCGGCGCAGTCGCCGCCATTGCGCGTCATCTCGACCTGCCCGCGCCCGATGCGGCGGCGATCGCGCATGTGCAGGAGCGCCAGCGCAAGCTTCTGCCCGCACCGGGCGCGCCGAACGCCGGCTTTGCCTTCTCCGACGATGGCCGCGCGCTCGAGGTCAGCCCCGGCACGCCGCGCCCGTTCGCGCATGTGATCGCTAATTCGTTCGGGCAGGGCGCGGTCCTGACCAACGACGGCGACATCTTCTCATTCGCCGGCAATGCGCGGCAGAACTCGTTGACGCCGTTCCGTATGGGCGAAGGCCGCGCGGGGCCAGCCGGGCAGGCGATCTACGTGCGCGAGATGTCGACTGGCGATGCGGATTGCGCGACATTCCTGCCGTTGCGACGCAGGGATGGGAATTATGACTCCACGTTCGGGCTCGGTCATGTCGTCTATCGACGCAAGCGCGCTGATCTCGAACTCGAAATGACCGTGTTCACGCCACCGGGGCGCACCTGTGAGGTCAAGCTGCTGCGCATCGTCAATCCGACCGGCGCCGATCGCATGTTCACGGTCGCGCCAATGGCGGAAATCGTGCTGGATGAGACGCTCGTCGAAAGCCAGAACGCGATCGAGACCAAGGTCGATCCGTCAGGCCGCGCGCTCTATTTCCGCAATCCCAAGAATGTGTTCGTCAAAGGCTGGGCGTATGCGTCCACCTCGCTCGCCGCCGAATTCTGCGAGACGTCGCGGCGTCGCGCCTTCGGCGCGCGCAACCGCGCGACGGAATTGCCCTACATGGTCGAGCACGGGCATCCGGATGCAACCTCAAATCGCCGCCAACGCTGCGTCGCAGCTTTCTCCGGCGCAGTTGAGGTGAAAGCGAAGAGCGAGACCGTCATCAGCTTCGTGATCGGCCAGACTGGCGAACTGGAGGATGCGCGGCGCCAGGCCGAAGAGGCGGGAGATGTCGCCTGGTGCCAAGACGCGCTGGAGGACACGAAGGCCTCATGGGACGCAATTCTCGGCGTTCTGCGGATCGAGACCAACAAGCCGGAGTTCGACCGGCTGATCAACGACTGGCTGCCCTATCAATTGCTGGCGTCGCGCCTTTGGGGCCGCACGGGCCCGGCGCAGCGCTCGGGCGCGACGGGGTTTCGCGACCAGTTGCAGGATGTGCTGCCGCTGGTCTTCCTCGCGCCCGATCTCGCGCGCCGGCAATTGCTGCTGCACGCCGGTCGCCAGTTCATCGAAGGGGACGCCGTCAAGTGGTGGCACACTGCGCCCGGCGGCGGCACGGGGCTGGCCGACCGCACACATTCCTCTGATCCGCATCTATGGTTGCCGCATGTGACGTTGCGCTATGTCGAGGCGACAGGCGATGAGGCGGTGCTCGACGCCGAGATCGCGTTCATCGAAAGCGATCTCGTGCCGCACGGGCAGGAGGGAGCGGCGAATGTGCCGCTGCCGTCGCGGGAAAGAGCGAAGCTGTTCGATCACTGCCGGCTCGCGATCGAATGGACCCTTGACCGCATGGGGCGCAACGGCCTGCCGCTGATGGGCTCCGGCGACTGGGACGACGGTATGAACCTCGTCGGTTTCGAAGGCCGTGGCGAAAGCGTCTGGGTCGGTTTCTTCCTGCATGGCATTCTCGTCGACTTCGCCAGGCTGTGCGACAAGCGCGGCCGCCGCGCCTATTCGGCGCGCTATCTCCAGCAAGCCGAGAAGTTGCGCGCGGCGCTCGACAAATGCTGGCGGGGCGACCGTTATCTGCGCGCCTTCGCCGACAACGGGCGCGAGGTCGCCCCGATGAGCGCGATGACGGCGTCGTGGCCGGTTCTGTCGCGCGCCGTCGATTTCGATCGCGGCGTCGAAGCGGTCGAGAAGGCGCTGGCCGTGCTTGCGCGTCCTGATCGCGTGCTGCTGGTGACGCCGCCCTATGACGAAAATTCAGACCCGTTTCCCGGGCGTTCGGCGGAATATCCGCCGGGGGTGCGCGAGAACGGCGGGCAATATTCGCATGGGTCGTCCTGGTTCGTGGATGCGCTGGCCCAACTCGCCGAGGCGGCGGCGGACGGCGGAGACGACCAGAAATCGGCGCAGCTCTATGCGCGCGCTTTTGAGACGTGGCGCGCGATTTCGCCTCTGTCGAAATATTCGACGCCGGAAGCCGCCGACAGGTATGGCATGCCGCCGCATCAGCAACCGGCGGATGTGTATGAGGGGCCGGGCTATGAGGGGCGCGGCGGCTGGGCCTGGTACACCGGGTCGGCTGCGCGCATGCTGGTGGCCGCCTACGCCATGCTCGGCCTCAAGCTGGAAAAGGGCGATTTTGCCTTGCGCGCCGACGCCTTCGCGCCCAAAGGCGACCTGGTGCTGCGGAAAGTCGTCTATCACGGGCAAATATTCGAGCCCGTGAAGGAGACGGCGGACGCGTGAACACGCGAGGCCTCGCGTCCAGAGCCGCTCGCGCGGTTGATGACCGCGGGACGGCGAGCCACTCGACAATTTCCGGGGGACAAATAAGTTAGGGCGATTGTCTCTGCTTTTTGTCCAGAATGATTATTCGTGTTTTTTTCCTTGCGGCGTGTTTGGCCGCTACACCAGCCTTGGCGGGCGCGTTCATGCAGGCGCCGGAGCAGGGGCAGGTCATTGCGCAGCTTTCGTTCGCAGAAGCCGGGCGGAGCTACGACGCCTACGGGCGTCCGGTCGCCATTCCCGCCTGGCGCAAACTGGAATTGTCGGCCTATGGGGAATATGGCCTCGCCGACTGGCTGACGCTGATCGGCGAGCCATCGTGGTTCAATTTCCATGTCTCGCCGCCAAAGTATGTCCTGCCGCCGCAACCGGCCCGGACCATCGACAGGCTGGGCGCAACGATGGCGGGCGCGCGCGTCCTGCTCTACGAATGGGGCGACAATGTCCTCTCAGTCCAGGCGGTCGGCCGCTATTCGGCGGGCGGCCCGGACGCCCTGAATTACGTCGAGATGGGCCGACGCTTGCAGGCCGACCTGCGCGTGCTGTACGGCCGCAGCATCGAATTGATGGGTATGCCCGGGTATGTCGACGTGCAGGCGGCGTTCCGTACGGACGGCCCGTTCGGCGATCAGGCGCGCGTCGACATGACGATAGCGCTGAAGCCGTTTGAGCAGACAACCCTGATGCTGCAGTCATTCACGGCGGTCACGCCCGGCCCGCTCGGCGCCCGGTTCGCGATGTCGCAAAAAGCGCAGGCAAGCGTACTGTTCGATGTGACGGACACTCTCGCGGTCCAGCTCGGCGCGCTCGTCGCGCTCCGTGGCGTAAATTGCGGGGCGGAGCGAGGCCTCGTCAGCGGGGCGTGGTGGCGGTTTTAGGATGGACCGCAAGGCGCGCGCCCCGCAGAATGCCGGGCGATGACAGACTTAAGGATTCTGGGCCTGATACTCGCCGGAGGGCGGGCGACGCGCATGGGCGGCGTCGACAAGGCGTTGGTGCGTCTCGGCGGCAGGCCGCTGCTGGCGCATGCGATTGCGCGACTTTCGACGCAATGCGGCGCGCTCGCGCTCAGCGCCAATGGCGATGCGGCGCGCTTCGCCTCTTTCGGCCTCCCGGTCGTCGCCGATGATATCCCGGGCTTCGCCGGCCCGCTCGCCGGCGTCCTGGCGGGCCTCGACCATGCCGGACGATCCGGTTTCCACCTCGTCGTCACGCTGCCCGTCGATACGCCGTTTGCGCCACATGATCTGGTCGCGCGGCTCGAAGAGGCGCGTTCCGTCACAACGGCGGATGTTTCGGTCGCCAGCTCGGGCGGCCGGCGCCATTACGCCATCGCGCTTTGGCCTGTATCGATGGCCGGGGACATGAGGCGCTCGCTGATCCAGTCCGGCGAGCGCGGCGTCGCGCGCTTTACCGCGCGCTACAATACCGCGACCGTGGAATGGCCGACCGCGCCATTCGACCCTTTCCTCAACGTGAATGCGCCTGACGATGTTGTGGCGGCAAATGCGGCGTTGCGCGCGGCGTCAGACGTCGATGGTTGAGGATGTGACGCGCGCCCACCATGTCTCGATCGCCGCGCGTTGCGGCGGCAACTGGGAATCGAGCCCTTCGGCAAAGGCGTTCCACGCCTCACGATAGCGCAGCGGCACACAGATGATCAGCGCATCGCCATCGGCGACCGCGCGGCCGATTTCTCCAAGCATGCCGCCGCCCTCCGATTCAAGGCGTCCGAACCGATTGACGAGGATGAGGTCCGGGCTTCTTTCGCGCGCCGTCTCCAGCATGCGTGCGGCGGCGGCGATGGCTGCGGGGTCGACGCGGCAGCCCTCCGACTGCGCGCCGAGATCCTGCATGATTTGCAAGGTCGCATCGGTATCGAGATCGCGCAGGCGCACGTCGTGCGCCATGCAATTTTCGTCATTGGCGTGTTCCTGCATGAAGCCGGCGATGCGAACGCCGCCGGCGCGCGCCGCCGCGACGAACTCGCGCAGAGGAGCGTCCGGATCCTCATCACGGTCGAACATGATCGCGGCGAGGCGACTGACGATCTGCGACGCCATCAAGCCGCCCTGCGCCGGATGCGGAAACTGAGAACGGCGCCGTCCGCACTCTGGCCTTCAAGGCGGTGGCCGTTCTCGGCGACGAAATGCGGGATGTCGATGGCGGCCATCGGATCCGTGCATTCGACGACCAGCAACGCATCCGGGGCGATTCGCTCCAGCGCCTTTCGGGCGCGCAGAACTGGCAGCGGACATTTGAGTCCGCGCAGGTCCAGAACCATTCCGGTCAGCGCCTTCGCTTGCATGGCTTTCACATTTCCGTCCCGGTTTGATAAATATAGCAAGATGCAGATGCAGCAAAGCAAGCGGCGGATGCGATGCGGGTGATAGGCCTGGCCGGGTGGAGCGGCGCCGGCAAGACGACGCTGGCGACGCGCCTCATTCCCGAACTCAACCGGCGCGGACTGTCCGTCTCGACGCTGAAACATGCGCATCACGCCTTCGATATCGATACACCCGGTAAGGATTCCTACGAGCACCGCGCTGCGGGCGCGCGCGAGACGCTTGTTGTCTCCGCCAATCGCCTCGCGCTGATGCGTGAATTTCGCGGCGCGCCGGAGCCTTCGCTCGCCGAGATCTTGCGTCTGCTCGCTCCCGTCGATCTCGTCCTGATCGAGGGCTTCAAACGCGAGGCGCACGCCAAGGTCGAAATCTTTCGCATGGCGAACGGCAAGAGCGCACTCTACCCGGACGATCCGCATATCGTGGGGCTCATCAGCGATCTGGACGCTCCGCCGCCGCGTCTGCCGCATGCGGCGATCGATGACATATGCGCCGCCGCCGATCTCGTGCTGGCGCATGCGGAGGAGTTAGACGCCCTGCTGGAAAGGCTCGATGGCGGCGTAGGACGGTCAAGGCTTGCGTAATGCGGCGTCCATGGCCGCGTTGAGTTCGGCGAGCAGCGCCGCATCGCCCGGACTATGCGTGCGATCGGGATGCAACGACCAGGCGATGCGTCGTCGCAGACGGCGCAATCGACGCGGCGAATTGCCGGTCTGTTCGATTTCGCGACGAAACGCCGCCTGGTCCGGCAAAACCCGCGCAGGACGGTCCGCCCCATAGGCTTCTATGGCTTCGCGGCGCGACGCGACGCTTCGGATGAGCGGTTCTGGCGGCGCGAAAGCGGTTCGGCGAGGCGCCGATCCTGCTGTCGGCGCCTTTTGCTCGAACTCCGCAAGTATGGTCAGAAAATCCGGCATCGGACGCTCGGCTGAGGCATGAAGGCGCAAGCGTAAGGACCGGCGGATAAGAAATCATTGCCGTCGTTGCGGCAGGTTGCGTGGAGAATTCGGTCTCAGCGCCGCCGCGGCGGCGAGGGCCACCAGCAGCGCGAGCCCTGCGGCGCAGGCATAAGCGAAAGACGCGCCGCGCGCCGACCAGATCGCGCCGAACGCGGCGTTGCCGACGAGGATCGCAACCGCGCTGGTCAGGTTGAAAAGGCCAAAGGCGGTGCCGCGCAGGTTTTGCGGCGCGGAATCTGCGACGAGTTTTGCGAACAGTCCCTGCGACAGGGCCATGTGCAGTCCCCAAAGCGCGACGCCGGCGAAGACTATGGCGACCGATTGCGCCGCCGCCAGAGTAGCCTCCGCAAGCGCGAGCACGACGATTGCAGCGACCACAAGAATGTGGGACTGCGCAACGTCGGCCAGCGCGCCGGCGGGATAGGCGACAATCGCGTAGACAACGCTCATTCCGATCAGAACGAATGGCGCATAGGCGGGGTCCAGGCCGAAACTCGCCGCACGCAGCACCAGAAATGCCTCAGCGACGCGCGCAATGGACAGGCCTGCGCCAAGCGCAACGACGACCCAGAAACCGCACGTCATCTGCCTGGCCGCGGCTTGTGACAGCGGAAAGACGGCGCTGCGCGGGGTAGCGCTGTCGGTGGGCACGAAAATGGCGAGTGTGAGCACGGAAAGAATGGCTGGGATGCAGGCCAGAGCGAAAACCAGCCGATAATTGTCGGCGCTCGCCAGCATCAACCCGACCGCGGCGAGCGGACCGACGATGCCGCCGATCGTGTCGAGCGCCTGTCTAAGGCCGAAAGCCGCGCCGCGCTGGGCCGGCGCCGCCAGATCGGCGATCAGCGCATCGCGCGGCGCGCCGCGCACCCCCTTGCCCAAGCGGTCGAAAATGTGGGCTGCGATGACCTCGTAGGCGGTCGTCGCGATCGGGAAGACGGGCTTGGTTGCGGCGGCGAGGCCGTAGCCGATGAGCGTCGGCAGCTTGCGTCGACCGAGCCAGTCGGAAAGAGCGCCGGAAAAGATTTTTATCGCCAATGTCGTCGCTTCCGCCGCGCCCTCGACGACCCCCAGCATCGCCGCCGACAGGCCGAGAACGCTCGTGAGGTAGATCGGCAACAGCGCGTGGATCGTCTCGGACGAGAAGTCCATGAACATGGAGGTAAAGCCGAGGGCCCAGATGGCGCGGGGGAGGGCGATGCGCGACTGGTCCATGTTGTTCCTGCCCGGCCGCGTATTTACATCGTCCACATGCGCGCGACAGCGCTGGCGCGGCGGGCCGAGGCGTTGTTGATCGGGCCGCCCTGTGCGGCGGTGGCGGCGGCGAGACCGGCTGCGACCCGCGGGCCGGCGTCGGGGGCGGCGAAGGGCGCGAAGGAATCAGGCGATGACATGGCGCGAGCGACCGCCTGCTTTTCGGCTTCGGTTCCGCCGATGCGGAGCGCCAGCATGCAGCAGACCGCCGCCAGATCATCCGGCGCATCGCGCCGGGCGAGGCGGTATAGATTGACGAGGCGGTTGATCCCGCGCGGCGTTGGCCCGGCGAGTTGCGCAAGAGCGGCGAGCAACTTCGTCTCAGGCTCCGTCAGCGGCATGTCGAGCGTCGAGGCGTTCTGCGGCGCGCGCGCGGCGCGGGCAGGCGCTGCGCGGCCGGCGAGATGTTCGACCAAGGCCGTCCATCCCGGCGTGTCGGCGGCTGAAAGAGTGAACGGCGTCTGCACGATCCGGGCAAGGGCGACGCCCGCGTTCTCGACGCCGTCGAAATGATGCGGGTCGAAGGCCGAAACGAGAGCAAAGGCGGGCCTTGCCAGCGCAGACGACACTGCGGTCAGGATGGCCAGCCCCTTTGCGGGCGCCGCACGGTCAAGCGAGTCGAGCGCGATGACGAAGCGCGACGGCAAGGCGCCTGCCGGCCGCGCGCCATCTGCAGCGACGATCGCGTCCAGCGCGGCGAAATAGGCCCGCGCCTGCGCGGCGCGCGAGGGGCCGGCGCGCAGAAAGTCCGGCGCGAGCTGGTGGATGCTGTCGGGCCCGCCCGCGCGCCGTTCCGCTTCCGCGGCGCGTTCCCCCAGCGCGTTGGCCTCACGCGCGAGAACGTCGACGCGCTGCGTGTGATGGGCGATCTGGCGCTCGAGGTCGCCTTTGCGCGCGGCGATGTCGAATTCGAGCAGGCTGGCGCCGCGCCAGAGCGGCTGGACGAAACGCCAGGCGCGCCAGACCAGCAGTAGAAGGCAGAGCAGCGCGCCGAATTCCGCCAGTCGACTTCCAGCCGCAAACCACGACAGATGGGTCGCGAACCAGGCGGCGACCGACCTGAGGCTTTCGCCGCCGCTTTCGAGCGGGGCGAAAACGGACCGGTCCTGGGTCAGCAGGCTAAGCCCCCAGGAGACGCACAACAACAGGATCGCGAAAAAGATCAGCTTCTTCTGGCCCTTGTAGGCCCAGAGCGACCGCAGGAGGGCGAGCGCGCGGCTGGCTGGTCCGCCGCTCTCGACCAGATCATGCACCAGCCCCTTGTAGTCGGCCGTCGAGTCCGCGCTCGTAAAGCCGAAGCCGCGCAGCGGCGGCTCGATGCGGGCGCGGTTGTTGCGGGCGTAGGAATCGATCCGCGAGCCGGGCGTTTGGTAAAGCACAGTCTCCGTCAGGCGCGCGCGGCGCGTCATGGCCTCATCGCGGGCCTCGCGCTCGGCGACGAGCCGCTTGCGCGTCACGTCGAGAGAATCGGCGAGCGCGCGCGCGGTCTGGCGCGGATCGGCGGAGGCGTGCGCGGCCTCCTCGGCGGCGACCTGGGCGACGTGCGGATATTCGCGGGAAAGACGGGCGTGCAGGCGCTCAGCGACGACGACTTCAGGCTCGTCGCCGAGTTCGGCTGCTTCGAGCCTCAGCACGACAATGCGCGGCAGAAAGGGACCGCCCGGCGCCGACAGCGCGGCCGTGGCGAGCAGGCCCGCCCCCTCCACCACATCAGCGAGCGCGTGCGTCTTGCCACTGCCGGGGCCGCCGAGCAGCGCGATGGAAAGCGGGCCCTGCGCGCCGCGATGGGCGAGGAGTTCAGACAGACGGGAGAGCGGCGCGGCGCGCCCGAGCGCGTCTGGTCCGGCGACGACGTCGGAAATGAAAATCGGGCGGACCTGCGGCGCGCCGATGGCGGTCGCGGGCGGCCCGGCGGGAGAGGGCGGCGTCGGATTTGCCGTCGTCCGGGGCGTTTTCGCCGCGCCGCGGGCCGGCGGATATACCGGGCCATCGAAACCCGGCGCGATTGGCTCTTTCCGGTCGTCCGTCGGCTCGCCGCTCAAGATCGTCTCCCGCGTTCGCGTCGAATCTGTCGATCCGGCTTGAATAGCATATGCGTCGAATTGAAGACGGGGCATGAGACGGCGGAGGTCGAACCGTCCGCGGCGCGAAACCGCTTCCCACCGGCCGCAGACCTGTTCTAAAAGCGGCGCGACTTCCCATTTCCAAGCGAGAACCACCAGCCCATGGCGCGCCAGTTCGTTTATCACATGCAGGGTCTGACCAAGACCTATCCCACTGGCAAGAAGGTATTGGACAATGTCCATCTGTCCTTCTACCCCGACGCAAAGATCGGCGTGCTCGGCGTCAACGGCTCCGGCAAGTCGACGCTGCTGCGCATCATGGCGGGCATCGACACCGAATATCAGGGCGAGGGCTGGGTCGCCGAAGGCGCGCGCGTCGGCTATCTGCCGCAGGAGCCCGAACTCGATCCCGCGCTCACCGTGCGCCAGAATGTCATGCTCGGCGTCGCCGACAAGCAGGCGATCCTCGACCGCTACAACGAGATCGCGGCGAATTATTCGGACGAGACGGCGGACGAGATGACCAATCTGCAGGACGAGATCGAGGCCAAGGGCCTGTGGGATCTCGACAGCCAGGTCGATCAGTCGATGGATGCGCTGGGTTGCCCGCCCGACGAATCCGACGTGACGAAGCTGTCCGGCGGCGAGCGCCGCCGCGTCGCCCTGTGCCGGCTGCTGCTGGAACAGCCGGAACTGCTGCTGCTGGACGAACCGACCAACCATCTCGACGCGGAAACGGTGAACTGGCTGGAAGGCCATTTGCGCAATTATCCCGGCGCGATCCTGATCGTGACCCACGATCGCTACTTTCTGGACAATGTGACGGGCTGGATTCTCGAACTGGATCGCGGCCGCGGCATTCCCTACGAGGGCAATTACACCAAGTGGCTGCAGCAGAAGCAGAAGCGCCTGCAGCAGGAAGCCAGCGAAGACAAGGCGCGCGTGCGCGCGCTCGAAGCCGAAAGCGAGTGGATCGCGGCCTCGCCCAAGGCGCGCCAGGCCAAGAGCAAGGCGCGCATCCAGCGTTACGAGGAACTGGTCGCCCAGCAGGACGAACGGGCGCCGACGGTGGCGCAGATCGTCATTCCCGTGGCCGAGCGTCTCGGACAGAACGTCATCGAGTTCAAGGGCCTTTCAAAGGCGTTCGGCGACAAGCTGCTGATCGACGATCTCAGCTTCAAGCTGCCGCCGGGCGGCATCGTCGGCGTGATCGGGCCGAACGGCGCGGGCAAGACGACCCTGTTCCGCATGATCACCGGGACCGAGAAGCCCGACGCCGGAACGATCGAGATCGGCGAGAGCGTGCAACTCGGCTATGTCGACCAGAGCCGCGACGCGCTCGACCCCGATCACAACGTGTGGGAGGAAATCTCCGAGGGCGCGGAAGTCATCTATCTCGGCAAGCGCGAGATCAATTCACGCGCCTATACCGGCGCCTTCAACTTCAAGGGCCCGGACCAGCAGAAGAAGGTCGGCCAGCTCTCGGGCGGCGAGCGCAACCGCGTGCATCTCGCCAAAATGCTCAAGAAGGGCGCCAATGTCCTGCTGCTCGACGAACCGACCAACGATCTCGACGTCGAAACGCTGCGCGCGCTGGAGGATGCGCTGACCGCCTACGCCGGCTGCGCCGTCATCATCTCGCACGACCGCTTCTTCCTCGACCGCATCGCCACGCACATGCTGGCGTTCGAAGGAGATTCGCACGTCGAATGGTTCGAGGGGAATTTCGCGGATTACGAAGAAGACAAGAAGCGAAGGCTGGGGGTGGAAAGCCTGACGCCGCACCGGATGAAGTACAAGAAATTTTCGCGGTAATTTGAGTCGGTGCAGGACGTTAGGAGGCGCTGGTGTATTGGTTCGGCGCCGATCCAGGCGGCAAAGAGGCGTTCGGCGTCGCTATCCTCCATGAGGACGGCTCGTTTGCTACCAAAACGGTCAACCACGCGGACGAAGCGGCCAACTACGCGGACGAAGCGGTCAAGAGGTTGAAATGCGAACCTTCCGCCGCGGGGATAGATGCGCCGCTCTGGTGGTCGTCCGGACAAAGCGGCGACCGCAAGGCAGATCGCTTTTTGAGGGAAACCTTCAAGCTCAGCTCCGGGACGGTGCAAGCCGCAAACAGTCTTCGAGGCGCTGTTCTCGTGCAGGGGATCATGTTGGCCGGTTGGCTGCGAAAACGCTTTCCCGCTATACAAATAACGGAAGCGCATCCGAAGGCTCTGCAAAAAACGCTTGAACTGAGCGACTGCGAAATTGCAGATCGCTTCGGCTTGAAGCAGGACAATTGGGCGAATGAGCACGAGCGCGACGCGCTCCTGAGCGCCGTTGCCGCTCGTAAAGGGTATCTCGGACACTGGACGTGCGATCTGGCTAAGACTCGGTCGCCATCGGAGCAAAATCCGGACGAGACTGCGAATTCCGACGCATTCCGGCCGGGGATTCCGATTTGATGCCGGCCGGCGTTCCGATTTGATTCCGGCCACCATTCCGAGATGAAGCCGGCCACCTGAGGTCGGTTCGGGCGGCCCCTACGC
>JAJXWB010000037.1 GCA_021781815.1 Pseudomonadota bacterium
GTATAGGCGAAGGCCGCGACCGTCTGGTTCGAGCCGCGCAGCGGCGTGAAGCCGATCTGGTCCGCATAGAAGTCGAACATCGACTGGATGCGGCCGGCGGTGAGGCCGGCGAACTGGACGAAGGCCTTGTCGATCGTGGTGGTTTCACGCGCCGCATAGGGCATGCCCGACCACAGCGGAGCGCCAGGGAGATTGATATTGTTGAACGGCGAGCCGCCACCGGTCGCGAACACCTGGCCGGAGCCGAAGAAGCTCAGAACCTTGATGAAGGTGCGCAGCGTGCCCCATTGCGTCTGGGTGCGGGCGTCCGCCTCGATGATGCCGGCCGTCAGATAGGAGGTGGCGTCACGATTGTTCGGCGGGGTGTAGAGCGCAGCGCCACTGCCCGGGAAGGCCGCCCCAGCAAGAGTCGAATTGGCGGTTGCGATGCCGCCGGGAGCGGCAGCGTAGGGGGTGTTGGTGACAGCGGCAGCCGCGAGAACCACGCCGCCGACGCGCAGGCAGGTGTCGGTGCCGGGGATGTAGAAGAAGCCGGCGCCATAGGCGTCGCACACCTTCACGTACTGGACCGGCGCGGACTTGCGCGTCGGAAGGTCAGCAGCCTGCGCGCTGACGGCGGTCGCGAGCACGGCCGCGGACCCCAGAAGAATTCGTACCCTATTGTTCATTGTTACCTCCAGAACAGTTAGCCCACCCGGGCCGTTCTCGTTGAGCTCCGCAGACGCTGTCGAGACGCCTGCGCTTCGGTCTCATTTGTCGCCGCGCCGGGCTGGCGCCCTGAGCGTCGACGGGGGAGACGGCCCGATATCGCGGGCGGCGTCCTGCTTTCGGACTGGGTAGCCAGACGCAGGTTTATGCCACACACGATACACATCCGGTCAGCCCGAAACCTTCGCACCCACCGTGACATTGATGTGTACGTGTGGAGTCTATCGGCGGCAAGATCATTCACGCCAGCCGACTACATCTGCTCATTGCTGTGTCTTTCCAGCCACATCCCACCCCTTCGCTCAAGGTTGGCAAGGGCGGAATCGAGGATATACAGGCTGAATCCAGGCCGGCGCCGCCGGCGCCGCGCTGCAGAATAGCTCACGCCTGCGGATTGAAGGGACGACTCGTCCTGGCCGGGCGGCCTGCGGGCGATCGATTCGGTCCGGGCGGACCGTCAGTCCATGGTGGTCCGGCGCGCGATTCGGTCGCCGTCGCCGCACCGGTCGGTGATGTGAGTCGCGGGCCAGTAGACGCGGGGGCCGGGGTCTTCGGTCGGCACGGGCGCGCAGCGGCAGCACAGCCCCGCCAGCCCCCACCAGGCGGCGACCCGGTCGCCCCGGTCGACCGGCTGGAGGCCGTCCTCGGTGTGGCGCCAGAACCGACATTCCGCGCAGCCGGTCAGCAGCGGCGCCCCGCCGGCGGCGACGAATTCGCCGCACCATTGGTCGCCGCGCGAATGGGGCCAGTGCGCGATGGGGTCAGCCGCCGTGCCGCTGCACGGCCCATGCCGGCGGCACGAGCCCTCGTTCGGGCGCACCATCGCCCAATAGGCGCACCGGGAGCAGGAGGGCGACCGTTCACTTTCCATTGGAGGTCTCCATCGCGCTCGCCTGCCGGGTCGGGTCGGCCTGCGGCCGCCACCCGCCGCCCAGGGCGAGCATCAACTGCACATTGGCCTCGAGCACGCGGGTGCGTGCGCTGATTTCGGCGCGCTCCGCGCTGAGCGCCGCATCCTGCGCGGTCACGACATCCAGAAAGGAGGCCGCGCCGTCACGATAGAGGCTGAGCGCCATGGTGGACGCATTGCCGGCCGCGGTCGCGGATGTGGACAGGGCGCGCAACTCGCGGGCCAGCCAGTACATGGCCGCAAGCGAATCCTCGACCTCCTGGAAGGCCGCCAGCACGGTCGAGCGATATTTGCCATCCGCATCGCGGTAATCGGCGTGGGCGGCGTCCAGCTCGGCCATGCGCAGGCCCGCGTCGAAGATCGGCATGGAGACTTCCGGGCCGACGCTCCAGGCGGAATTGGCGAGATCGGTCAGCCGAATGTGCGTGTCCTGCGTCCCGCCCGTGAGCAGAATCGAGAAGCGCGGGAAAAAGGCGGACCGCGCCACGCCGATCGCCTCGCTGGCCGCGTAGAGGCCGCGTTCGCTGGCGGCGACATCCGGACGGCGCTCAACAAGGTCGGACGGGGCGCTGCGCGGAAGTTTTGGCGACGCCAGCGGCGCCTGCCTCACCGCGATCTTGAAACCCGACGCCGGCTCGCCGATGAGGGCGGCGATGGCGTTTTCGGTCTTGGCCCGACTCTGCGCGACCGCCGCGATCTGCGCCTCCACATTGGCGACCTGGACGATGGCGCGCTCGGTGTCGATCGGCGGCGCGATATGCCCCTCGACCCGCGACCGGGTGAGCGTGAGCGCATCGCGGTAAAGCTTGAGCGTGCGCGTCAGAAGCTGCGTGTCCTGATCGAACCCGCGCAGGAGCACGTAGTCGCGCGCCAGCTCGGCGCGAAGCACGAGCCGCGTCTGATCCAGAAGGTCCTGGTCGGCCTGCGACAGCGCGCGCGCAATCGCAATGCGGTCACGAATGCGGCCCCAGATATCGAATTCATAGCTCACCACGCCGAACGCCTGGTTCGAGCCGTAATGATTGGGAAGATCCTTGCCGCGCAGCGGCCGGTGGTCCGACTGTCTGTTCTCGCTGAGCGAGCCCTGGAAGTCGAGCATCGGATATAATCCGGTTTCGGCGACCGCGAGGAAGGCGCGCGAACGATCGTAGCGCGCAACCGCCGACGCGAGATCCGGGTTGGAGCTTTCGAGCTTGTCCTCCAGCTCGTCGAGTTCGCGGTCCCGGAACGCCCGCCACCATTCGGGCGCGCTCGCCCCCGACAGGAGATTCGCCCCGGCCTTGTATTGTGGCGGCGTCGTGAACGACGGAGGATCGTATTGCGGCGCCAGATCGCAGCCGGCGACACACAGGACGGCGGCGACGGCCGCAACTCTCAGAAACATCATTTCCGGCGCTCGTTCGCGGCGCCAGCGTCTTTCGCGCCGGCGATCTTCACTGCTTCGCCCTCGCTAAGCGAATCCGGCGGATTGTCAATGATACGATCCGTCTGTGACAGTCCCGAGCTGATCTCCACCTCGGCGCCGAGGTCGACGGCTATATGTACTGTCTTGAAATGAACCTTGTCGTTCGCATCCAGAACCGCGACCTGCATGCCGTCGTTCTGGGTGATCAGCGCGCTGGCCGGGACGTGCAATCGTCCGCTGTCGGGAATCTGGAACCGGACATCGGTGTAGGATCCTGGCAGCAGGACACCTTCTTTATTATCCGCCAGAAGTTCGACCAGCAGGGTGCGCGCCTGCTTGGAAATGGAGTTCGATGTCGTGTCGATCGTGGCCTTGAAGACCCGGTTCGGCATCTGCGGCAGCTTGAACGTCGCCGTCATTCCGGTGGTCAGATCGGCGGCATAGGTCTGCGGCGCATTCACATAGATGCGCACAGCATGAACATCGGCGACCTTGTACAGCGGCTTGGTCGAAATCGACGGACTGACATAGGCGCCTACGTCGATGTTGCGCGCCGTCACCACTCCATCGAATGGCGCGATCAGGTTTGCGAACGCCTTTTGCGCTTTCAGGCGCTCAAGATTGGCTTGCGCCGCCCCGACGTCCGCCCGCTTGACCAGCTCGTCGCTCTCCTTCTCGTCGGTCGCCTGTCTGGAGACGGCGGACGAGGATTGCAGCGCGCGCCAGCGTTGCGCCGTCACCTTCGCGAGATCCTCCGCCGCCTTGGCCCTGATGAGTTCCTGCCGGGCCTGGTCGATCTTTGCATCGAGTTCCGGCGTGTCGATTTCCGCGAGGATGTCGTCCTTCTTGACGATGGCGCCAATGTCCTTGTGCCAGTCCCTGACATAGCCGCTGACCTGCGCGTGAATCGATGCATCGAAGAAAGCCTCGACATCGCCCGGCAGCGTGATGATCCTGTCCTGGCCGCCCGTGGTCGGCGCGATGAGGGTCACGACCGGCATCGCGCGCTCCGACGTCCAGTTCGCCAGTCTCGCATCGTCTGCGCTGCGCCGGACGATGCCATACGCGACCACAGCCGCCGCGACGACGCCGAACACGATCGCCGCCTTCAGGTAACCGCTCCGGGACGGCGCGCGCAGATCCTCCGACCCCGCCGTTTCATCGACGCTCATGACTCAACCCTATTTTCGACGATATGCATGGCCGCCGGATTCCTAGTGTGCACCAGACTGAAGACAACGGGGACGAAGAACAAGGTCGCGATCGTCGAGAACATCAAGCCGCCAATGACGGCCCGCCCGAGCGGCGCGTTCTGCTCGGCGCTGAGCGCCATCGGCGCCATGCCGATCACCATTGCGAGCGCGGTCATCAACACGGGCCTGAACCGCGTGAACCCTGCATCGCGCGCGGCCTCGAAGGCGTCAGCTCCATCAGCGAGGCGCTCGCGCGCAAAGCTGATGACAAGAATGCTGTTGGCGGTCGCGACCCCCATACACATGATCGCGCCGGTCAGCGCAGGCACCGACAGAGTGGTGCGCGTCCCGAACAAAATCCAGACCACGCCGGCGAGCGCGGCGGGCAGCGCGCTGATGATCACGAACGGATCGAGCCACGACTGGAAATTGACGACGATCAACAGATAGATCAGGATGATTGCCAGCGCGAGCCCCTCATAGAGCTGCGTATAGGCGTAGTTCATGGTCGTTGTCTGTCCGCGGATGACGACCCGGGCGCCGCGCGGCGCCTCTTTTTCCATGGCCGAGACGACGCTCTGGACGTCAGCCGACACGGCGCCGAGGTCGCGTCCGTTGTTGGACGCGAAGATGTCGATCACCGGCTGGACCGAGTAATGAGACACGACTGCGCTGCTCGCTCCTCGTCCGATGCTCGCCAGGCCGCCCAGCAATTGCGACGTGATCGACTGGGACGCCGGGACGCGATTCAGATCGTCCAGCGAGGTGACCCAATATTGCGGGGTCTGAGCCACCACCGGATAAGAAACGCCGGTCACCGGATTGAGCCAGAACACCGGCGCGGTCTGGATGCTGCCCGCCAGCGTCGTTTGCAGCGATGTCGCCACATCGCTCTCGTTGACGCCAATCTGGTTGGCGCGCGCCCTGTCGACATCGACATTCAGCGTCGGCGCGTTGAACGCCTGCTGGATACGCGCATCGGCAATGCCGTTCACTGCGGTTATGCGCTTGAACATCCGATTGGCGAAGGCCTTGTTCGCCCTGAGATCCGGGCCGACGATCTGCACATCGATCGGGGCCGGCAGTCCGAAGTTCAGGATTTGGGTGACGATGTCGGCCGGCAGAAAGGAAAAGGCGACGCCGGGGAACTTCTCCGGCAGGACTTCCCTCAGCTTCTCGACATATTTTTCGGAATTCGCCGCCTCGCTTCTCCTCAGGTCGACCAGAATGTCGCCTTCCGCCGAGCCGATCGTGCCGGAGTTGCCGTAGGCTGCGTTGATGCCGCTGATCGGAAGCCCGATATTGTCAACGATCGACGACAGGGCGTCCGATCCCGTGACACCCCGGATCGCATCCTCGATCCGCTCGGCCAGTCGCGCCGTTTCCTCGATTCTCAATCCGGTCTGCGCCCGGAAATGCAGCTTGAGCTGTGCGCTTTCGACTGGCGGAAAGAAATTTCGGCCGAGGAATGGCGTGAGACCGAAGGACAGAATCACGAAACCCATAAAGGCGACAATGAATATAATTCGCATCTGCAGGAAACCGGTGAGCAGTCTGCGGTATCCTCTCCGCACCGTTTCGAACCTGCGCTCGAATGCGCGCTGAAACCGGACCAGGGGATTTCGGCTCGGCGCAGCGTCATGCGAATCATGCGACTCGTAATTTGCGAGCAGGTAGTTCGCCATGGTCGGAACGAGTGTGCGCGAGAGCACGTAGGAGGCCACGAGCGCGAACACGACCGCCTTCGCCATCGGCCGGAAAAGAAAGCCGGACACGCCGCCGAGACTGAACATCGGAACGAAGACGATACTGATGCAAAGCAGCGAGACGGTCGCGGGTATGACGATCTGGCGCGCGCCGTCCATGATCGCCGTCTCGATGTCCTTCTTCTGCTCCAGTTGCCAGTTGATGTTCTCGATCGTGACGGTCGCATCGTCGACAAGAATGCCGACGGCGAGCGCAAGTCCGCCGAGGGTCATGACGTTGATCGTCTCGCCAGTCGCCGCAAGCGCGGCAATAGAGCCGAAGATCGCCAGCGGGATCGAGATCATGATGATCAGGGTCGATCGCCAGCTCCCGAGGAAGATCAGGATCATGAGGCCGGTCAACGTCGCCGCGATCACGCCTTCCGAGATAACCGAGGAGACGGCCGCCTTGACGAAGACCGACTGATCGCCAACCGTCCTGAGATTGAGCGATTCCGGCAAAATCTCGCGCAAGCGCGGCAGGAGTTTCTTGACGCCGTCGATAACGTCGAGCGTCGAAGCGGAACCGGCCTTGACGATCGTCATCAGGACGGCGTTCTCGCCATTGACGCGAACGATATTGGTTTGCGGCGGGTTTCCGTCATGCACATACGCCACGTCGCGAACGAAGGTCGTAACGCCATTCTGCGTTCGGACCGGGAGGTCGTTCAGGGGGGCAATTTCCTCGGGCGATCCGTTGAGCACCACCACATATTCGAATTCACCGATTTTCTGCGTGCCGACCGGCGTGATCACGTCCTGCCGCGCCAGCGCTGCGACTATGTCCTGCGCAGAGAGGGCGACCGATTTCAGCTTCGCCTGATCGAGATCGATCTGCACCTGGCGAATCTTGCCGCCATAGGGCGAAGGCACCGCTGCGCCGGCGACCGTGGCGAGCTGCGGCCGGATGACGTTCTGACCAGCGTCAAAGATCTTCGCCTGAGACAGGCTGCTGCTGGACAGCGCCAATTGCAGAATCGGAACGCTCGATGCGTTGAAGCTCAGCACATATGGCGGCGTGATGCCGGGGGGGAGCTGCTTGAGAACCGTCTGCGACGCCGCCGTGATCTGCGACAGCGCCATATTGATGTCCACGCCGGGCTGAAAGAAGATCTTCACGACTCCATAGCCCGCGAGCGACTGCGACTCGATGTGCTCTATGTCGTTGACCTGAGCGCTGAGCGCCCGCTCGTAATAGTAGACGACGCGCCCGGACATGTCGTCCGGCGGCAGGCCATTGTATGTCCAGACAGCCGCCACAACGGGGATCTTGATGTCCGGGAAAATGTCGGTTGGCGTCCGAAGCCACGCAATCGCGCCGAAAATGACGATGAGCATCGCCATGACCACAAATGTGTATGGTCTACTTAGCGCAATTCGTACGAGTGCGAGCATGATCCACTTGCTTGGGATAGCATGCGCCGCTCGCATGGAAAGGATAGCCAGCGCGGGCGATGCAGTGCCGGAAAGATATGCGGTCTATTGAGACGATTGTACTAAATAAATATTTCTTTAATCCCCAGCAACTCCTTGATTTGTGTTGAAAACGTGCAGCCAAGACGCGTTTTCAGCGCATCCCGACGCATTTTGATCCTCCGGGACGACCTCCCGGCGTCCCAAGGTCTCGATGCACGGTCCTGCGCGCGACGGACCATATAAAATCAGGGCTCGACATGGAACATGAACCCCTCGCCTCGCACATTTATAATGATACGGCCTTCGCCCGGCGCCTCCATCTTGCGCCGCAGTTGCCCGATATGAACGTCCACGACGTTCGTCTGCGTGTGCAGGCTGTAGTTCCAAACCTGCTCGAGCAGCATCGTGCGTGTGATAATCTGGTTTGGCCTGCGCACGAAATATTCCAGGAGCTTGAATTCCCTCGGCAAAAGCTCGATCAAGCGGCTGGCGCGGGTGACCGTGCGGTCGACGAGATTGAGGGTCACGTCGCCGGCGCGCAGGCTGGTTGCGCGGATATCGCCCAGACGGCGCACCAATGAATCGACGCGGGCGCCCAGCTCGCGCATTTCGAATGGCGGGGACAAACAATCGTCGGCGCCGGCGGTCAGGCCCTTGATGCGTTCATCTACAGAGGACAGGCCGCCGATGACCAGAACCGGCGTCTTGATACCCTCGTCGCGCAGTTTCTCGACCAGGGTCAGGCCATCGGAATGAGCGCCGAGCGCCCGGTCCACGATCAGGGCGCTGACCCGGTCCGATCGGGCGGCGCGGACCGCTTCGTCGCCAATCGCCGTTGCGCTCACCGAATAGCCGCGGGAGCGCAGTTCGTGCGAAATCTCTCCGGCCAGATCGCGGTCGCCCTCAACCACAAAAACGTGCTTATCATCCAGCATGTCCGCAAGCCTTCGTTTCGCGATTGAGGTCGGTGGACCCATCACGAAATCTAACTGAAATTTATTTTATCAGCCCCCAGCCATCGGTTATATGAAGATTTACCTCGATATTATAAACCATAATTTATTTCTTGCATCCGCGCCAGACCTGCAAGCAGAGGGCCAGCCGCGCGGCGGCCCGGCGTGCGCCGGGTTGAAATCGACCGACCTGCCGGATCGTTTGGCTGGAAATTGGCCGAGATCGGGACATTTGCGAGACGCAAGACGATGAAGCACTAAAGAAACATTTCGTTTCACGGCTTTTCCGGCCTCTCTAATAGAGGCATATCGATCCGTCTTTGGATCGGCCGCGATCGCGCCGATCCATTCTGTCCGCTGAACTATCGAGAATGGATAATGCTCCCACTGGTGCGCATTGCGCTACGGCGTCCTTACACATTCGTGGTCATGGCGATGCTCATCGTCATATTCGGCGTAATTTCCTGGGTGCGCACGCCGGTCGATATTTTCCCGGACATCAAGATCCCCGTGGTTGCTGTCGTCTGGACTTATAACGGCCTGCCTCCGGACGACATGTCGGGCCGAGTGGTCTATTATTATGAACGCGCGCTCAGCACACAGGTCAACGACATAGAACATATCGAGTCGCAATCGCTGGCTGGATACGGGATCGTCAAGATATTCTTCCAGCCCAGCGTCAACATCAATGCGGCGCTGGCGCAGATCACCGCGGCTTCCCAGACCGTTCTCAAGCTTCTGCCGCCGGGCATCACCCCACCCTACGTGCTGAGCTTCAACGCATCGAGCGTGCCAATTCTGCAACTCGCGCTGTCGAGCGATAGCCTTTCCCAAGCGAAAATTTTCGACGCCGCGCAAAACACGATCCGGCCGGCCCTGGCCACCGTCGCCGGCGCTGCGGTTCCCTCGCCTTATGGCGGCAAGGTGCGTCAGGTCCAGATCGACATCGATCAGGGCAAGATGCAATCGTATGGACTTTCCGCCCAGAACATCATCGAAGCCATCGCCCGGCAGGACCTGATCATACCGGTAGGAACGGAGAAAATTGGAGAGTTCGAATATGTCGTGGCGTTGAACGATTCGCCCGAACAGATCCACCAGCTCAACGATCTTCCGATCCGAACGACGAACAACGCCACCGTCTTCATTCGCGACGTCGCCTATGTGCACGATAGCAATCCGCCACAAACCAACGTGGTGCGGGTCGACGGCTCCAACGCGGTGCTGATGACCATCGTCAAGGCGGGTTCGGCTTCGACAATCGACGTGATTGATGGAATCAAGTCGCTGCTGCCGCGGCTGCGTGAAACCTTACCGGAATCGCTGGACCTGAAGGCGGTCGGCGATCAGTCGATCTTCGTGAAGGCGGCTGTGCATTCGGTTATCCAGGAGGGCATGACCGCCGCGGCGTTGACCGGCCTGATGATCCTGCTGTTTCTGGGAAGCTGGCGCTCGACCCTGATCGTCAGCATCTCCATTCCCCTTGCAATTCTGTCGGCGATCGCCGCGCTGGCCGCAACCGGAGAAACAATCAATGTCATGACGCTTGGCGGACTTGCGCTGGCGGTCGGCATATTGGTGGACGACGCGACGGTTTGGATCGAGAACATCAATTCCCAGATCGAGCAGGACAAGGACATCGAAAGCGCGATCATGGATTGCGCGCGTCAGATCATCGCGCCGGTGACGGTCTCCTTGATGTGTATGAGCATCGTCTTTGTCTCGATGTTCGGCCTCACCGGCGTCTCGGGTTATCTGTTCAGGCCGTTGGCCAAGGCCGTGGTGTTCGCGCTGACCGCCTCCTATCTGCTGTCGTTGACGCTGGTTCCAACCATGGCGCACTATCTGCTCGCCAATCACGGTGGCCACTCGCACGACACGGCGCCGTCGAAAAACCCGCTGGTGCGGTTTCAGCGCGGATTCGAGCACAAATTCGAGGACTTGCGGAAGTTCTATACGCGACAATTGGCGCGGGCGCTGCAACTTCGGTATCGTTTTGTCTTCGCTTTCCTGTGTTTCGTCGGACTTTCCTTCGGCATGTTTCCGTTCCTGGGAAGAAATTTCTTTCCCAACGTGGAGAGCACACAGATCAAGCTGCATTTCCGCGCGCAAGCCGGCCTGAGGATCGAGGAAGCGACCCGCCTCGCCAATCAGATCGAGCACACGATCAAGGGTATCGCCAGGCCTGAAAATATTTCCTCGATCGTCGATAACATCGGCCTGCCTATCAGCGGCATCAACGCCGCCTATGGCAATTCCGGCACGATCAGCGCCGCGGACGCTGACGTTCTCATCACATTGAAGGACGGCCAGGAAAAAAACACCGAGGGATTGATCGAGAAGCTTCGCGAAAAATTACCGGAAGCTTTCCCAGGCGTGACATTTTCATTCCTGCCCGCCGATATCGTAACGCAGATTCTCAACTTCGGTCTGCCCGCCTCAATCGACGTCCAGGTGGTCGGCGCAGACCAGGAGGCCAACAAGGAATACGCCAACAAAATGCTGAAGCGCATCGCGAAGGTGAACGGCGTCGCCGACGCCCGTATTCAGCAGGTGTTCAATGTCCCTACCCTCAAGGTCGATGTGGACCGCGTCGCCGCCAGCCAGGTGGGTGTGACCGAGAGCGATATCGCCACTTCACTGCAGGTGACCCTGGCGGGATCGATCCAGACCAATCCCGTGTTCTGGCTCAATCCGAAAACCGGCGTCTCCTATCCGGTGGTCGCACAGATGCCCCAATACTGGATGGATTCGCTCGACGCTCTGGCCAGGGTTCCTGCATCGCACGTCGATTCAAAACAGATCCTCGGCGGGCTTGCGACTGTCAGCCGGACGGTCAGCAGCGCGGTCGTATCACATTATTCGGTTCAGCCCGTCATCGACATTTTCGCATCGAACAATGCGCGCGATCTTGGCGGCGTATCGGCTGACGTTCAAAAAATCATAAGCGATATGGATGCCGAGCGACCGCGTGGCACACAGGTGATCCTGCGCGGTCAGACCGCCACCATGAACACCGCATATACACAATTGTTCGCCGGCCTGGCGTTGGCGATCGTGCTGATCTACCTGCTGATCGTCGTCAATTTTCAGTCATGGCTCGATCCTTTCGTCATCGTCAGCGCACTGCCCTCCGCACAGGCCGGCATTGTCTGGATGCTGTTTCTGTCGAACACGACCTTGTCCGTGCCAGCTTTGACGGGAGCGATCATGTGCGTCGGCGTCGCCACGGCAAATTCCCTGCTCGTCATCACCTTCGCCCGAGAAAAACTCGCATCGGGACTGGACCCGGTCAGCGCCGCGCTGGAAGCCGGATATGGCCGCTTCCGTCCGGTGCTCATGACCGCGCTCGCCATGATCATCGGAATGCTGCCCATGGCGCTCAGCGCCGAGCAGAATGCGCCGCTGGGCCGCGCCGTGATCGGGGGGTTGATGTTCTCGACCGTCGCCACCCTCATCTTCGTTCCGGTCGTTTTCAGTATCGTCCATTCTCGGCGGAAGGCTGAATGATTCCGCGATTTCGAGCCCATTCAGGATCAAGGCATGAACGCTTCTGACGCTATGGCTTTCCAGCCGGAGACCAGCCCGCGCAAAACGAAGGGCGGCAAAGTCATCATGGCGGTAGCGACAATCGTCCTGCTTGGACTTGTCGCTCATGGCGTCCTGCAACGACGCGCGGCGGAGGCCGACCTCGCGCTCTGGACGGACGCACGGGCCATACCGACGGTTGTCGTTCTATCGCCGCACACAGGCGATGAGCCGAGACTTTTCACTTTGCCTGGCGATGTGCTGGCTTTTTACGATGCCGAGATTCATTCCCAGGTCTCGGGATATGTGAGGATCTGGAACCGGGATATCGGCGCGATCGTGAAAAAGGGCGAGGTTCTGGCGGAAATCGATACCCCGGAACTCGACGAGCAAATCACCCAGGCGGAACAGGAACTGACGAGAGCCAAAGACGCGCAGACCCTGGCGGAGACCACGGCGCAACGGTGGGGCTCGCTGCGATCCACTGCGGCGGTGTCGAAACAGGCGAGCGACGAGAAATTCAGCGACGCAGAGGTCAAACGCGCCGATGTCGGCGCCGTCAACGCCAAGATCGCCCGTCTGAAGGCGAAGAAGGCTTTCGCGAGCGTCGTCGCCCCTTTCGATGGGCTCGTCACCACGCGCAACATTGATATTGGCTCGCTTGTCACGCCGACGGAAGGGGGGCTTCCGCTCTTCAAGATCGCCGACATTCACGCCATGCGCGTTTATGTCAACGCGCCGCAGACTTATGCAGCGAGCCTGCATGAGGGCATGGTTGCGACGATGTCGCTCGAACAATATCCTGGCCGGCAATTCAAGGCGAAGATCGTCGCCACCTCGAACGCCATATCAAAAAGCTCCCTGACCTTGCTGGTCGAACTGCTTGCGGAAAACCCCGACGGGGCGCTGCAGCCCGGGGCCTACGCCAATGTTCGTTTTTCGGCGCCGCAAACGGATCAGCGCCTGCATGTTCCATCCAGCGCGCTCGTAATCGGGCGTCATGGCGTGACCGTCGCCACGGTCGACGATAGCGATCGCGTTCGTTTCAAGAAAATCGAGGTCCACACCGATTACGGATCGGAGGTCGACGTCGATTCCGGGCTGTCGCCGCATGACCGCATCATCGACAACCCGCTCGACACGTTGAGCGAAGGCGACAAGGTTCGCATAAGGGCGCCGGCCGGCGCAGAACCCAATTCGGCCGAGGGCGGGGAGCCTGCGCGTTAGCGGCGCCCGGCCCCGCCGCCGGCTTCAAGGACTCTTGCGGCGCCCGCTTGTCAGAAAAGGCCCGTAAATTGCGGCAAATCCCGCAAATGCGACGATCCAGCCCGCCGCAGCCAGATACAGCAGCTCGGTGGAGCGTTGGGCCTCCAGCGCGGCGCCGACGCGTGCGACCGCGGAGATTGCGACAGCGACATAAATAACAACGGTCGCTCGCGTAGCCTTCAATGCGCGGCCCGTATGTCCGAGCGTGGCGCGCGTCATGATCGCCAGGATCATCCCGCTCGTCGCGCCGATCGTCCAGGCGTGGATACCAGCGCTCGGCTGCGCGAATTCCGGACGCAATGCGGCGCACGCATTGAGCGCGAAGCCGATGGGGACGAATACGTAAGCCCCATGCATGACGAGGACCAGCGGATCGCGCCACGCGCGCCAGCCCACCCATCGCGCCAGTCGAATGACCTGCGCTCCGGCTGCGATCAACAGCAGCGCCGCCGACAGGATCGAATCCGGACTCAGAATCCAACTCGTCGCGGCGATGGCAGCCGACGTCACCAGCGCCTCGTCGAACCGATCAGCCGGCGCCGGCAGGCGTCCGGGATTTTCTCGCGAAAGCCAGTTGCGCGTAAAACTCGGCACAACCCGTCCGCCGATCAGAATGACCAGCATGACGATTGCTGCGACGCCAGCGCGTTCGGAATATTGCGCAGCGCCCGTGTAATGCGCCTCCAGATGAAAGGCGACATCGGCGACGAACAGAAGTCCCACGATCGCCAGCACCTTGAGGTTGCGCCAGTTCTTTCCGGCGATGATTTCGCGGGCGATGACGAGGCCGAGCAGCAGGAGATACGAGCAATCGATCAGCATCGAGGGCAGCCATCCGATCATGGCGGAGAGACCGATCGCCAGACGCCCGGCCAACCACACCAGGAGCAGAAAGAGGAGAGGCCTGCCCTGCAATGGCAAGCGACCGGTCCAATTTGGAATAGCGGTCAGCAGAAAGCCGGTTATTACGGCCGGGATAAACCCGAACAGCATTTCGTGCGCGTGCCAGGCTGGCGGCGGAAGAATATTGGGAAGGACGATTTGACCGAAATATTGCGGGATCCAGGCTGCGATCCCGAGAATGGCGGCAATCGCGCCGGCGAGAAAAAAAGGCCGGAACCCATAACTCAAAATAACGGGTCCATCGTAGGTCTTCAGGCGTGGGATCGGCGCCATGCAATTTTCCTCAGTTTAAGACAAACCTGTCAGTGACGGCGAACCTATCCTTGTCTGAACTGTCTTTCGCGACAAAACGGACCGGTCCTGCATGCGGATTCGCCATCGTCAGCGTGACACGCAGGGATTCGGAACCGTCGGGCGGAATGGAAACGGGCCTGTTCGCATCGGCGCCGATGATCTCCATTGTCGCGTCAACGCCTTCCGCTTTCAGCATGAACGAGCGCGGCGCCGACGATTTGTTGAACAGCTTGACCGTGTAGGCGTTGCGCACGGAACCGTTGGACAGCGAAACGACGCGAGGATTGCGATCATGCTCGACTGAAATCGATCCGTCCGCGCGCAGCGCGAAGACAGTCGCCATAATACCGGACAGGCCCAGACTGGCCAGGAGAAGCGCGACTGTCTTGGGCCGGACGAGTCGCGAGACGCGCGCCTCGCCTCGCCGCCCGCGCTCGATATTGCGCCAGGTCTCGTAATCGATAAGGCCGCGCGGGCGGTCCAGCCTGGCCATCACGCCATCGCAGGCGTCGACGCACAGGCCGCAGTTGATGCAAGCGAAATTGGGGCCCTGACGGATATCGACGCCGATCGGGCAGACAGCCACGCATTGATTGCAATCGACACAATCGCCGACAGGCTCTCCCCGTGCGCGCAGCTCCGCCGACTTTTTCACCGACATGCGCCGCTCGCCGCGATAATCGCGATAATTGACGGTGAACGCTTCGGGATCCCAGATTGCGCCCTGCAGCCGGGGCCAGGGACACATGAACGTGCAGACCTGATCGCGGGCGAAGCCGGCGAGACCGTAGGTCGTTCCTGCAAAGATCGCGACCCAGACCCAGGCGGACAGCGAGGCTTGCCCGTCAAAGAACTGCCGTGCGAGCGTGGGGGCGTCGGTGAAATAGAAGACGAGCGACCCGCCCGTGGCCACGGCGATCGCCAGCCAAGCGGCGTGCTTGGCGGCGATTTCGGCTACGCGCCGAACCGAGAGTCGCGCGCCGCGCTTCTTCAGACGCTCGCGACGGTCGCCCTCGATCCGGCGTTCGACCAGAAGAAAGAGGTCGGTCCATACCGTCTGCGGGCAGGCAAATCCACACCACAGGCGTCCGCCGACGGCATTGACGAGGATGAGGACGGTCGCCGCCAGAACGAGCAGGCCCGTGAGATAGTAGAGCTCCTGCGGCCAGATCTCGACGAAAAAGACGTAGAGCCGGCCGTGTGCGAAGTCGAGAAGGACGGCCTGGTTCGGCTCGCCCGCGCCCCGGTCCCAGCGCAGGAACGGCAGCAGGTAGTAAAGCGTCAGGCACAGGACGAGCGTCACCCATTTTATGCGGCGGATGCGCCCTTTCACGGACTGCGGCGTGACCGGGCCGCCATCGGCGCCAATGCCCCGTGCTCGGGCGCGGACATGGCTGATGTCGAGCGCGACCGTCCCGGCGCCGCGCCTCTCCGCCGGCTGGGCAGGCAGGCCGTCCTTGACAGGCGTGTGCAACATTGGCGGCGCTCGTGATTTGCGTCTTTCGCGCTCGGGCGTCGCAGCGGCGCAGCGGCGGAAACGACGTTTGTGGTATTTATAATACCATTTCATTTTCGCGATAATTGTGGTATTGTCAATACGAATTAAGGGAGCCCTATGCGCCTTCTCGCCTCGACCGATTTCGCCTTGAGAATTCTGATGCTGCTTGGTCGTCAGGAGCCCGGCCAGAATCTGAGCGTCGAAACAATGGCGAACCTGTTGGGAGGCTTGTCGCGCAATCATCTGCACAAGATCGTTCAGGATCTGGCCGGGCTCGGCGTGCTGCGCACCGTGCGCGGCGCCGGCGGCGGCGTGTCGTTGGCGAAACCGCTCGTAGATGTACGGCTTGGCTGGCTGGTGCGGTCGCTGGAATCGGATCAGCCGCTGGTCGAGTGTTTTCGTGAAGGGGGCGGGTGCTGCGCGATCGACGCCGGCTGCCGGCTGCGCGGAATGCTGCGCGCGGCGCGCGAGGCGTTTTACCAAAACCTCGACCAGCACACGCTCGCCGATTGCTCGGCGGGCCGCTGGTTCAACGCCATCGAGAAAACGGCGTCGAGAAAGAGAGCGAAATCCGTCGTGGAAGAGGCTACCTAGGTCGGTTCACAGACAATACGACAGGGAGGAGCACGCATGCCTGAACTCGACAAGGAGGGGTATCTCGTCAATCCATCCGACTGGACGGAGGATTTGGCGCGGGATATGGCGCACCGTGAAAACATCGACCTCACAGCGGAGCATTGGACGGTGATCCGTTTCATGCGCGCCTATCAGGAACAGCACCAGATCTCTCCGGACGCCCGCTTTGCCATCTGGGAACTGACCAAAGCGCACGGCGCAGGCCGCAATCGCCTTTTTGAACTTTTTCCATACGGTTACGTGCAGCAGGCCTGCAAAATCGCTGGGATGCGCCGTCCCCGCATCTGGAGCACCGGCTGATATGGCTGCGCACGGAAAAATCGATCTCGGCGTGCCGCTGATGGATGAGGATCATGCGCGCATCGACGAACTGCTCGACGCTGCGCGTTGCATGCCGGACGAAGATTTGCCGGCGCTGTGCGCGGCGGTGACGATGGAAGTGAGGGAACATTTCAAGCGGGAGGAAGATTTTCTGCGCGACCGCTCGTTTCCGGGACTGTTCTGCCATGTGGCGCAGCATAAGGTTCTGCTCGCGGATCTGACGCGCGCGGGCGCCGGTCGAGGCGCCGCTCTCCGACGCCAGATGGAGTCGATCATCCCGCAATTGATTCAATCGCACGTGACGACGATGGACGGAATGGCCGCGGCCTTCCTGAAGGGCGAACTGCAGGCGTCCGAGTTCGATATCCTGCGCCTGCCTTTGCCGGAGTCTGTAGGATGATCGATTGGCTCGCCGTCGCCCGCGCGATTCATGTCCTTTCAATCGTGCACTGGATCGGCGGGCTTTTGTTCGTCACCTTCGTCATCCTGCCGAGCCTGCGTGAACTTGAACCGCGCCTGCGCGTCGAGATGTTCGAGAAACTGGAACGACGATTCGCGATCCAGGCGCGCGTGTCCGTTCTGCTCGCCGGCGTCTCCGGCTTCTACATGCTCGATGCGTTCGGTCACTGGAGCCGCATCGCAGATCCGCGCTTCTGGTGGCTCGGCGCGATGATCGCGTTGTGGGCCATCTTCACCATCATGCTGTTCGTGGCCGAACCCCTGTTCCTGCACGCTTGGTTTGGCCGGCGTGCGGCGCTTGATCCGGACGGGACATTTCGCGTGGCGCTGCGCGGCCATCGAGTTCTCAGCATTCTTGCCGCCATCACCGTCATGGGCGCGACGGCGGGCGCGCACGGGCTGTTTTGACCCCCGGAAAATCGAGAGGAGTTTCATGCCCGAAATCAAGCGGCCGCAGACGATCGCGGCGGCGCATGGCGTCGCGCGGGACGCCGCGTTCGGCGCCGTCGCGCCGCCCGTCTATCTGACGAGCAGCTATGCCTTCGACGGCTTCGATCTGCCGCGAGCGCACGAATATTCGCGCACAAGCAATCCGACGCGCGATCAACTCGCCCGGACGCTGGCGCTGCTCGAAGGCGGCGCCGGCGCCGTGGTCGTCGCGTCCGGCATGGCGGCGATCGACCTGGTTCTCTCCCGCCTGTCTCCCGGCGAGAGGGTCGTCGCGCCGCATGACTGCTACAGCGGGACGCGACGTCTGCTCGAACTGCGCGCCGCGAAAGGGCAATTCGACCTTTCATTCGTGGACGAGGCGGATACCGAGGCGCTGGGGGAGGCGCTCGCGGCGCGGACGAAACTCGTGCTGATCGAAACGCCGAGCAATCCGCTGCTGCGGGTCGTCGACATAGCAGCGATCGCTGAGCGCGCGAAACACGCGGGCGCCGAAGTCGCAGTCGACAACACCTTTCTCTCACCGGCCCTGCAGAACCCGATCGCGCTCGGCGCGGATTTCGTCATTCACTCCACCACCAAGTACCTCAACGGCCACTCGGATGTCGTCGGCGGCGCGGTGATAGCCGCGAAGGCCGAGGATGTCGCGGAACTTTCCGCCTGGGCCAACGCCACGGGCGTAACCGGATCCCCGTTCGACGCCTACCAGACCTTGCGCGGCTTGCGCACGCTGTTCCCGCGCGTCGAACGACAGCAACAGAACGCCGCCGCAATCGCGAGCTTTCTCTCGTGTCAGTCGCAGGTCGCCGCCGTCCACTATCCCGGACTGGCCACCGACCCCGGCCATGAGATCGCAACGCGCCAGCAGCGCGGATTCGGAGCGATGCTCAGTTTTGAAATCACGGGGAGCATGGAAACCGTCGCAGGTTTCCTTGAATCACTGAATGTATTCACACTTGCTGAATCGCTCGGCGGCGTCGAAAGTCTGATCGCGCATCCAGCGACCATGACTCATTCGGGCATGAGCCCGCAGGCGCGGCAGGACGCAGGCATCAATGACACGCTCATCAGGCTGTCTGTCGGCCTGGAGGCGGAGGCCGACCTGATCGAGGATCTGGCGCAGGCGCTCTATCACGCCACGATCTGACGACGCCGCGCCCGGCCCGGCTCCCACGCGCCGGCCGGGCCGCGTCGCTCAGGCGAAACGCGGGAACAGCTTGTTGTTCTCGGTATGGATATGCTCCATCACATCGTCCGTCAGCTTGCGCGCGCCGGCATACAGTGCGCGCCAGGTCGTGCACGCATCGTCCGGCGGCGAGAAGTCGTTGGTCATCGCTTCCAGCTTGCGCAGGTTCTCGCCGTGGTCTTCGTGCTCGGCGAGCATCACTGAAATCGGGCCGCCAATCATTGGATGCCCGCCGCCGCGCATCATCGGAAAGAGAATTTGCTCCTCCTTTCGCATATGGGAGTCCAGTTCGTCGCCCAGGCGCTGAAGCATGTCGGCGAGTCCGACCGGAACGGCGACATTGTCGCGATGCACAGCCTCGACCCGCCGCGCCAGTTTCACCAGTTCGGGAATCTCGCGTCGATGCGTTTCGTGAAAACGTTCGAGGATCATGTCGATCAAGCCGTCCGTATCCTCCGGGTCGTCGCTGGGCGCCGCTGACGCCGCCAGAGCTTCGAGCCTGGCGGCCAGCGGCGCCGGGTCTTTCTGTTTCTGCGCCATGGCGTCGGCCAGCGACACGCGCCCGCCGCAGCAGAAATCGAGCTTCTCCGCACGAAACAGCGCGGTCGCGCCGGGCAGGGTCGAGGCGATATCGGCGAGCGTGCGGTTGACGAAGTTGGATCGGGCGGTCGCGCTCATGCTCGTGGCTCCTTGAGGGTTCGATCTTATATCTGGTATTTTTTATACCAATTATCGAACATCCTTGGCTTGCTATTGTCAATGCTGTTCTCAAAGCGGTTGGCCGCGGGAGCCGGCTGCGGACGCCGCATCCCGAGCGTGCAAACTGCAATGTGATCGCGGCGCATCGGATCAAGGATTTCGCGGATGCGGCGATTTTGAAGGCGTCCGCAGCGGTTCGCGGGCAATCCGCTCAAAAGCGGCGTTCGGTTTGGCGACGCCATCCGTAGACTCCGCATCAATATTCATTGCGGCGGCGACAAACGTAATCTGCAAGAAATCAAACGACGCGATCGACGGCGTTTCCAGATACAAGGGCGGCGCCATTTCTCACGCCATCTTTCGCCCGGGGCGCGCGCCGCCTCGGCAAATGGCGCCACGCAGGAGGAAGAATGCCGGAACACGCCCTGACCTGGAGCATTGCCGCCATAGCCGCCGGCGGCGTCGTCGTGCGTCCGTTCGGCTGGCCCGAAGCCGTGTGGGCGCTCGCCGGCGCGGCCCTTCTGATCCTGCTCGGCCTTATGCCGGCGTCGACCGCCTGGAGCGGCGCGCTCAAGGGCCTCGACGTCTACATGTTCCTCACGGGCATGATGCTGTTGTCCGAAGTCGCTCGCCGGGAAGGTCTGTTTGACTGGATCGCCGCCTATGCGACGCGCCATGCGAAAGGTTCGGCCACGCGCCTGTTCCTGCTCGTCTATACAGTCGGGACAGTCGTCACGGTCGTTCTGTCCAATGACGCGACGGCGGTCGTCCTGACGCCGGCGGTCTATGCGGCGACGCAGGCGGCCGGAATAGAGCGCCCGCTGCCGTATCTGCTGATCTGCGCCTTCATCGCGAATGCAGCGAGTTTCGCGCTGCCCATTTCGAACCCCGCAAATCTCGTCGTCTTCGGCGGCGGCCACATGCCGTCGCTGCTCTCCTGGCTGAAGCTGTTCCTTGCGCCGTCAATCGTGGCGACCGTCGTCACCTATGCGGCGCTCCGCTTTTGCGTACGTCACGATCTGATTGGTAAAATCGCCACCGCGGAACAGCCTGACGCGCTGTCGAAATGCGGCATGATCGCCGCTGCCGGCATCGGGCTCACCGGCGCAGGCCTGATCGGCGCATCCGCGCTCGGTCTCGACCTCGGCGCGCCAACTCTCGTTGCAGGCCTGCTGACGACGGCGCTGGTTCTGGCTGTCGACTACAAGAACCCGATCACACTCGTGCGCAATATCTCCTGGGGCGTGCTGCCGCTGGTCGCCGGCCTGTTCATTCTGGTGGAGGCGCTCAACCGGACGGGCGTTCTTGCGGCCCTCGCCGCCGAGCTTCGCATCCTCGCATCCTCGCCGGGTCCGGGTGCGATTCTGGCAGGCGCGACGATCGCGCTCGCGAGCAATCTCGTCAACAATCTGCCGGCAGGCCTTGTCGCCGCAGGCGCGATTCAGCAAGCGGCCCCTGCGGCGACGATGTCGAGCGCCCTGCTGATCGGCGTGGACCTCGGGCCAAATCTTTCCGTCACCGGGTCGCTGGCGACCATCCTGTGGCTCACGGCGCTGCGCCGGGAAGGTCAAACCGTCAGCGCGCTCGATTTCCTGAAGATCGGCATGGTCGTCATGCCGCCCGCGCTCATTCTTTCGCTCGGCGCATTGATTGTCCTGTCGTGATCGAAGGGAGGCGGCGCTCCGGGCGGTCGAGGCCGTCCCGAGGCGGCAGCCGGCCAAATTCGACTGACTGGTGAAAGAATCTTTAAACATTTGTGGCGCACGATCACCGGACCACCAGTGAATAGGGAACGCCATTGCTCGCGCATAGCCTGCGGCGGTTCGCACGCAACCACTCGGGAAGCACCGCCGTACTGTTCGCTCTCTCCGTGGTCGTCATGGCCGCGGCGATTGCCGTTGCAATCGATTACACTGGCACGACCAGCGCCGAAGTTCGTTTCAACTCCGCCGCAGACGCCGCCGCGCTGGCGGCCATCACCAAGACCAAGACAGACCTCATCGCCGGAATTCCTTCCAAAAAGGCGATTGCGGACGGCGCTCAGTTCGGCCAGAGCACATTTTCCGCGCAGGTCGGCGCTGCGATCGGAAACCTGAAGGCGGCGCCAACCGTCGATGTCACACGCTCGGGTCAGACCCTGACTGCGACCGTTTCCTATCAGGCGTCGCGAGGAACCAGCCTGGGAAGCTTGTTGGGCGCGCCGACGATCGCCTTCAATGGCGGCGCGACGGCGACGCTGACAATGGCCACCTACCTCGATTTCTATCTGGCCCTGGATATGTCGGCCTCGATGGGCATCCCCTCGACCCCGTCGGAAATCAACCGTCTGGCCGCTATCAACCCGGATTACCGCACGATCTATCCGGGCGGCTGCACGATCGCGTGCCATTTCACGGCCTACCAAGCCTGCACCGACGCCAGCGGAAACACGTCCTGGTGTCAGGGGTACAATCTCACGCGCACCGGCGGCGGATCGGGCGCGCCAGTGAATTTTTGCGCGCAGCCCGGCCTGTCCAACTGCATTCAACTGCGTCTCGACGCGGTGATCTACGCGCTTCAGCAACTCTTATCGACGGTGCAGTTGACTGAATCGCGGAACGGCGTCCCCAATGAATTCAGGGTCGGCATCTATCCCTTCATCGCTTATCTCACCGCCTACCAGCCTTTGACGAAGAACATGAACGCCGTGAGCAAAGCGGCCGCAGACCTGCCTTCGCTGCTCGACAACGGCGATCCGGCGAATGGCGGCGGACTGGGCTCGGGCGGCACGCATTTCGACAATGCGCTGCCAACGCTCAACGACCTGATCACCAACATCGGCGATGGCTCCGGCACGGCGTCGCCGAAGCCGTTCGTGTTCCTGATCACCGATGGCGCGCAGGATCCGCAATACCAGCTCGGAAACGGAAGCTGGACCGGCAGCAATCACGCCACCACCCTGGACACGAGCAATTGCGCCGCCATGAAGAGCCGGGGCGTTACAGTCGCCGTGCTCTATGTTCCCTATGTTCCGATCCCGAACCCGACGACGATCTGGAACAACGAGGACGGCTTCGCCAACGCCAACATTCCGGCCATTCCAGCGTCGTTGCAGGCCTGCGCGTCGCCGGGTTTCTTTTTCACCGCGTCGACGCCCACCGACATCAACAACTCGTTGCAGGCGATGTTCGCGATGTCGCTGGCCCAGGCGAAATTGACCAAATAGGGCGGTCGCGGCGGTCGACCGGGACGGCTCATCGCGCTCCCGCCGCGTCGATCCATCGCGCAATTCGGCCTGACGCGCCGGACGCGCGCCGTGCAACCGGCGACGCCGGCGTCAAATTGTGCTGCGCCGCCGAAGAGCCGGGCGCCTGCCCATTGATTGCGCGACGCGCAAGGCGCGGGCAATCTGGTTTGAACAAAGCCATTTCGGCCTGAAAGCAGGCGCAGGAATTCCAGAAATAACGAGCGCCTGACTTTGAAATATCAACTATCAATTATCTAATTATCCGTTCCGACCAATTCGTTTTGGCATGGCGCTTGCGATCCCGGAAGTCAGGGGTCGGAGATTTCCGCATGCGCAAAAAACTGGTCGTCATCGGCAACGGCATGGCCGCTGGCCGCACGATCGAACAGCTTCTCGCCAGGGCGCCGAGCGCTTACGCGATCACGGTCTTCGGCGCGGAAGCACGGGTCAACTATAACCGGATCATGCTCTCGCCGCTGCTCGCCGGCGAGAAGAGCTTTTCCGAAATAGTCATTCATGACGAGGACTGGTACGCGCGCCACGGCGTCAAGCTTCGCCGCGGCGAGAAAGTCGTCGAGATCGATCGCATCCGCAAGAGCGTCCGGACCGAGGGCGGCGACATCTTCGCCTACGACGAGCTGGTGATCGCGACGGGATCGCAGCCGATCGTCATTCCCGTACCCGGCGCCGATCTGCCGGGCGTCGTGACATTCCGCGATCTGGACGACGTCGACGCCATGCTGACGGCGGCGAAGACCGGCGGCGACGCCGTCGTGATCGGCGGCGGGCTGCTCGGGCTGGAGGCCGCAGCCGGACTGGCCGCCAGGGGTATGCGGGTCGCCATCGTCCACCTGATGGCGACGCTGATGGAGCGGCAACTCGATCCCGACGCGGGCGAATTGCTGCGCGCGGCGGTGGAGGAGCGCGGCATCGAAGTGCTGACGCGCGCCAATACCAGGGCGATCGTCGGCGAGGCGCGCGTCTCGGGCGTGCAGCTTGCGGACGGTCGCATGCTGCCCGCAGATCTCGTCGTCATGGCGGTCGGCATCCGGCCCAATGCGGCGCTGGCCAAGAGCGCCGGCCTCGATGTCAAGCGCGGCGTCACCGTGGACGACTTCATGCGCACGAGCGACCCGGCCATCCACGCGGTCGGCGAGTGCGTCGAACATCGCGGCGCGTGCTATGGCCTCGTCGCGCCGCTCTACGACATGGCGGACACGCTCGCGGCCCGGCTCGCCGGCGCGGGGAGTGACGGCTTTAGCGGCGCGCTCGCCTCGACCAGACTGAAGGTCACGGGCATCGACCTGTTTTCAGCGGGCGACTTTTCCGATCGCCCCGACCATCAGGACATCGTGCTGCGCAACCCGGCGCGCGGAGTTTACAAGCGCGTCGTGCTGCGCGACGACCGCATCGTCGGCGCCGTGCTTTATGGCGACGCGGCCGATGGCGGCTTCTATTTCGATCTGCTGAGAAGAGGCGCCGACATAGCCCCGATGCGCGACTCGCTGATCTTCGGCAATTCCTGTCAGCCCGCCCCCGGCGCCCGGCTTCCATGATGACCATGACGCAATCGCAAACCAGTGTCGTCACGACCTGCCCTTATTGCGGCGTCGGCTGCGGCGTGCGCGCATCGATCGATGCGGACGGCCGCGCGCACGTCGCGGGCGACGAGACTCACCCAGCCAATTTCGGTCGCCTTTGCGTCAAGGGCGCGGCGCTCGCACAGACGCTAGTCGAAGACGGTCGGCTCCTGCACCCGCAGGTCGGCGGCGTGGGCGTCGCGTGGTCGTCGGCGCTCGATCACGTGGCCGAGCGATTTCGCGAAACGATCGCGGCGCATGGTCCGGACGCGGTGGCGCTCTACGTCTCGGGACAAATCCTCACCGAAGATTATTACGTCGCCAACAAGCTGATGAAGGGATTCCTCGGCTCGGCCAATATCGACACCAATTCCCGGCTGTGCATGTCGGCCTCGGTCGCCGGCCACAAACGCGCATTCGGCGCAGACACGGTTCCGGGGATCTACGAGGATCTGGAGATCGCCGATCTCGTCGTGCTGGTCGGCTCCAATCTCGCCTGGTGCCATCCGATCCTGTTCCAACGCCTCGCCGCGGCGAAACAGCGGCGAGGCGGCCTCCCCGTCGTCGTCAACATCGACCCGCGCCGAACCGCAACGAGCGAAATCGCCGACCTGCATCTGGCAATCGATCCCGGCGCCGACGTAGCGCTGTTCGCCGGCTTGCTGCGCGCACTGTCGAAATCGGGCAGGACCGCAACAGATTTCGTCGCTGAACATACCGAGAGCGCCGACTGCGCGCTGAAGGCCGCCGCGCGCTGGACGATTGCGACCGTCGCGCGCAAGACAGGACTGCGGCTCGCAGACATCGAGCGATTCTACGATCTGTTCGCGCAGACCGACAAGGTTGTCACCGTCTATTCGCAGGGCGTCAATCAGTCGACCTCCGGCGCCGACAAGGTCAACGCGATCGTCAATTGCCATCTGCTGACCGGGCGGATCGGCAAGCCGGGTTGCGGGCCTTTCTCCGTGACGGGACAGCCCAATGCAATGGGTGGGCGCGAAGTCGGCGGGCTCGCCAACCAGCTTGCGGCGCATATGGAGATCGACAATCCCCGGCACCGTCAGGTCGTGCAGACTTTCTGGTCGGCGCCGCACATGCCGACGACCAGCGGAACAAGGGCGGTCGACATGTTCAGGGCGATCGGCGCGGGCCAGATCAAGGCCGTGTGGATCATGGGCACCAATCCCATCGACAGCCTGCCCGACGCCGACAGCGTGCGCGACGCGCTGGCGCGGTGCCCGTTCGTTGTCGTCTCCGACGTTGTCGCGAAGACCGACACGACCAGGTTTGCGCATGTGCTGCTGCCGGCGCAGGCATGGGGCGAGAAGGATGGAACGACGACCAATTCCGAACGGCGCATCTCGCGGCAGCGCGCGTTCAAGGCGGCCGCAGGCGAAGCCATGCCGGATTGGTGGGCTCTGTGCGCAGTCGCGCGCCGGCTCGGGTTCGCTGAGGCTTTCGACTACGCAGGGCCGGCGGCGATTTTCCGCGAACATGCGGCGCTGTCGGGCTTCGAAAACGACGGCGCGCGGGACTTCGACATTTCGGCTGCGGCCACGCTGTCGGACGCGGATTATCGCAATCTCACGCCATTCCAATGGCCGTGGCGGGCGGGCGAAGAGCAAGGCTCGGCGCCAAAGCGGTTCTTCGCCGATGGCAGGTTCTTCACGCCGAACGGACGGGCGCGGTTCGTCGCGACGCCTTTCCGCGGACTCGCGTCCAAACGAAGCATGAAGCACGCCTTCGTGCTGAATACCGGGCGCGTGCGCGACCAGTGGCACACGATGACGCGCACCGGCGTCGCGCCGCGCCTGTCGCAGCACATTTCGGAGCCGTTCGTCGAGATCAATCCGGAGGATGCGGCAAAGCTCGGCGTCGCGCCCGATCATCTCGTGCGCGTCTCCAATCGCTTCGGCGCCATGACGGCCCGCGCCAGGATCACGGACCGCCAGCGCGGCGGCAGCGTGTTTGCACCGATCCACTGGACCGATCAATTCGCCAGCGATGCGCGCGTGGGCGCACTTGTCGCGCCCAATCTCGATCCGATCGCCGGGCAGCCGGAATCGAAGGGCGCCATGGTCAGGGTGGAGGCGCTGGCGC